>NZ_CP028129.1:2483111-3103889 GCF_004011095.1 Rathayibacter rathayi
CGAGCGTGGTCGAGGCGCCGGCGGGGTCGGTGACGGCCGCGAGGCGCCCGCACCGGTCGTACTCGAACCGGGTGCTCGCGCCGGAAGGAGCGACTTGCTCGATCACGCGGCCCGCGGCGTCGCGGATCAGGCGGGTGAGGCCGCCTTCCTCGTCGACGAGTTCCACGGGGCGTCCGCACCGGTCGTAGACGGTGAGGGCCGTGGATCCGTCCTGCGCCTCGGTCGCGATGGGCCGGCCGAGGGGGTCGAAGCGGGTGCGCGAGGAGGCGGCTCCGTCGGAGACGGCGGTGGTGTGCGGGTCGGTGAACACCGTGGCGCGGGAGCCGGTCGGGTCGATCAGGGCGCTGAGCGCGCCGTCCGCGTCGTACTCGCGGCGCCAGAGGTGGCCGGCGGGGTCGGTGGTCTCGGTCAGGCGGGAGAGCGCATCGTACGCGAACCGCCAGGAGTTGCCGTCGGGCAGCAGCGCGGCCGAGACGTTCCCGAGGTCGTCGAACTCCCGGGCGATCGCGCGGCCGAGGGGGTCGATGGTGCGGACGACGGCGCCGTGTTCGCCGTGCTCCATCACGGTGCGCGCGCCGAGCGGATCGACGATCGCGCCCAGGCGTCCGCCTGCCTCGTATTCGTAGCGCCAGGTCGCGCCCAGCGGGTCGCGGCGGGAGGCGAGCAGGCCCGCCGGGGTGTAGCGGTACTCGGTGCGCGCTCCGGAGGGGGACACCGCGGCGACCACCCGGCCCGCCTGGTCGCGCAGCAGCCGCGCGGTGTTCCCGTCCGCGTCGGTCGTGCTGATCAGATCCCCGAACGGGTCGTAGCCGAGACGGACGCTCACCCCCTCCGGGTCGGTGACCTCGACCAGCAGGCCGTCGTCCCAGGTCAGCTGGGTGCGTCCGCCCTCCGGGTCGATCACGACGCTCGGGGAGCGGTCCACGTCGGTCGCGTACTCGTAGCTGGTGACCCCGCCCTGCTCGGCGATGAGGGTCATCACCCGGTCGAACTCGTCGTAACCGCGGGTGATGTCCGCGCCGGAGGGAGTCTTCGTGCGCACCAGCCGGCCGCGCGCGTCGTAGGCGTGGGCGGTGACCGTTCCGTCGCGGCCGGTCGCGGAGAGCAGGTTCCCGGCGGCGTCGTAGCTCATCGACTGCCGCCGCCCCGCCGGATCGAGGATCCCCACCAGGCGGCCCCGGGCATCCGAAATCCAGGTGTTCGACCGGGATCCGTCCGCGTCCGAGACGACCGTCGCCCGGCCGGGCAGATACGCGTACCGGGTGGTGCGCCCGAACGGCGACGTCTGCGCCAGCACCCGCCGCTTCGCGTCGTAGCGGTTGCGGACCTCGACGACTCCGCCCGCGTCCGTCACCGACTCCAGCAGTCCGTCCGCGTTCCACCCGTACCGGCGCGTCCCGCCCGGGGTGGCTGCCGCGACCAGGCGTTCAGCGTCGTACTCGTACTCCACCCGGCGGCCGTCGGAGGCGTGCGCGACGACGATCCGCCCGCCCGACCACTCCAGAGCCACCCACCGGCCCCGCTCGTGCACCAACCGCGTCAGCGCGCCGTCACCGTCGTACTCGACGTCCACCCGCGTCCCCGGGCCGCTGCTCGCCGACAGCCACTGCCCACCCGCCGTGAACAGCCACCGGGAGCCGTCGTTCCCCGACACCACCAGCTTGTCGCCCTCCGGACCGCTCTCGCGGGTCAGCCACCGGCTCTCGCCCACGGCGCGGTCCCAGCCCTCGCCCTGGCGAGGGAACACCACCTCCCGCCCATCCGGGAGCACGAAGGTCGCGCCGTCGTCCTCGACCCGTAACCGCACCTGCGCCACCGAAGACCAGCCCGCACCGAACGCCCCCGCACGCTCATCGAGGGAGTTGTAGGTCCGCTCCCACCGCAGCGAGCCCGCGCCGCCGGGGAACCCCAGATCCACCTCCGTCTCGAGGAAGTTCCCCGTGCCCGTGTTCACCGGATCATCCGCGTACCCGGACGTGGGCGGCGCCCCATACGCCTGCGCAGCAGTGATCGTGATGTCCTCCCGCGACAGCGCCACCCCCGCCGACCCCAGCGCGAGGGCCAGCGCACTGTCCGCGTCCAGCGACCCCCACCGGCACTGGTCCGCGAAATCCGTCAGCAGTCCCCGCAGCTGTCCCGGACGCTCCCGCAGCTCGTCGTTCGCCGCCGACGACGCATCCGCGAACACCCGCAGATCCTCCGGCCGCGCAGACGACGTCCCCCCACCCATCCCGCCGCCACCCGGCGCCGGAGTCTGACGCGCCCCCACCGCCCCCTGCTCGATCGGGATCGACACCGGATCGGCCGCAGGCCCCACCGGCGGATCCTCCTCGCCGAACAACGCCGCACCGACCTGCTCGAACAGGTTCCGGGACTCCTGCTCCCGCTTCCACTCCCGCGCCAGCACCCGCCGCTCACCAGTGGCCGGGCTCGTCCGTTCCGAGCGGATGTCGCGCTTGCCGAGCGTCGAGAACCCCGGGCGGAACTCGAGAGCGGAGCACACGTCGCGGCGATGCGACGCGCCCGGGCTGCACGAGCACGGGATCAGCAAGAGGGGATCGTGAGATTCGCTCGGACGACTAGGCGACTGCCTGGTGGAGGCGGCGCGATCCGTGCCGGAATGCGCCACTCATCGGACGGCCGAAGTGCGGACGTCCGTCAGGGCGCGAGAACGCAGAAGTCGCGGTAGTCGAACGCGACTACCGCGACTTCTGGAGGTTCGGGGCCGAGAGCACGGGGGCCGAGAGCTCGCGGGTCAGGACTCCGTGTCGACGAGCGAGTCCAGGTGCGCTAGGTCCTCGGCCGAGATCGAGAAGTCGACGTCGGCGTTCTCGACGATCCGCGAGGGCGTGGTCGACTTCGGCAGCGGCAGCACGTCCTTCTCGAGCAGATAGCGGATGCAGAGCTGCGCCACCGACTTGCCGTACTTCTCGGCGATCCCGCGGATGTCGGAGTTGTCGAGCAGGCCGCCCGTCGCGAGCGGCGAGTAGCCCTCCACGAGGATGCCGTGCTCCCTGCAGTAGGCGGTCGTCTCGTCCTGGGTGTTGCCGACGAACCAGCGGATCTGGTTCGCGTGCGGCACCACGTCGGTCGCCGCGATCAACGACTCCAGATCGGCGACCTCGAAGTTCGAGACGCCGATGGCGCGGGAGCGGCCGGCCTCGAGGATCTCCTCCATCGCCTTCCACGCCGCGATGGTGCCCTCGCGATGGTCGGAGCCCCTGTCCTGCCACGGCCACGGCGCGTGGATGAGGTAGAGGTCGACGTGGTCGAGTTCGAGCGCCGCCATCGTGGTCTCGAAGCTCGCCTTCGCGCCCTCGTCATCCTTCACCTCGGCCGGGAGCTTCGTCGTGACGAATACCTCCTCCCGCGGGACACCGCTGTCGCGCAGGGCGCGGGCGACGCTCGCCTCGTTGCCGTAGGCGCGCGCGGTGTCGATGTGGCGGTAGCCGGCCTGGAGCGCCGCGGTCGTCGCGTCGTACGCCTCGGGGCCGTCGGGGATCTGCCAGGTGCCGAACCCGATCTTCGGGATGGCGACTCCGTTGGACAGCGTGAAGGTGTCGGTCAGGGCGGGCATGTCTCTCCTCATCACTTCGTTTGGTCGTACCGTGCCACGCTAAGCCGGCCGCGGCGCCCGCACGGCCCCCTTGCGCCGGTCGGGTTCGGCGCTCTGCGTCAGCCCTTGAACGCCCCGTCCATGATCCCGGACACCATTCGGCGGCCGACGAAGAAGAAAGCGATCAGCAGCGGGAGAGTGGCCATGAACGATCCACCCATCGCCAGGGCGACGTCGATCGAGCGGTTGGCCTGCAGCTGCTTTAGCGCGATCTGCACCGTGAACAGCTCCGGCGACTTCAGGACGATGAACGGCCACATGAAGTCGTTCCAGACCGCGGTGAACGTGATCAGTCCGAGCACAAATGCCGCGGGGCGGACCACCGGAAAGGCGATGCGCCAGAACAGCTGCCACGAGTTGGCGCCGTCGATGCGGGCGGCCTGAATCAGCTCGTCGCTGACCGTCGTGGACATGTGCTGCCGCATCCAGAAAATGCCGAAGGCACTGGCCAGACCCGGCACGATGATCGCCTGAAGGGTGTCGACCCAGTCGAGCGCCGAGACGATCAGGTACTGCGGGATGATGCTCAATTGCGCCGGCACCGTCATCGTCAGCAGCACGATCAGGAACAGCAGGTTCCGGCCCGGGAAGTGCAGCTTCGCGAAGGCGAAGCCGGCCATTGCGCAGAGGATCGCAGAGAGGAAAGCGATGCTCAGCGACACGATAAGACTATTCAGCATCGAGGCGATGAACGGGACGGTGTCGAACACCTTCTCGGCGATTGCCATGAAATTCGTACCCGGATACAGGCGCGGCGGGATCGACGTGACGGCGGTCGCTCCGACCGACGCCACGACGAACATGTAGTAGAGCGGGAAGACCGAGACGACGACCGCGATCGCGAGGAACACGTACGTCGGCCAGCCGACTCCGCCGCCCTTGCCGCGCCGCTTGGGCAACGTCTTCGCGGTGTCCCCGGTCGCCACCGCGCGGGCCTGCGGGAGAGCCTGATCGATCACGTCGGACATCAGACGGCCGCCTTCCTGGTGCGGGTGGAGAGGTAGAAGTTGAGGAGGGAGACAAGGACCACGATCACAAACAGCACGACGCCGATAGCGGATCCGTAACCGAACTTGAACTGACCGAAGCCCTGCTCGTAGAGGAAGAGAGCCAACGTCTGGCACTGCCGGCCGGCGCCGCAGGTGAGGCCCGATTCGGGAGCCACCAGGAGCGCCTCCGTGAAGATCTGCAGACCGCCGATGGTCGACATGATCACAGTGAAGACGATGATCGGGCGCAGCGCCGGGATCGTCAGGTGGCGAAACTGCTGCCAACTGGACGCGCCATCGACCGAGGCGGCCTCGAACATCTCGCGGGGCAGCGACTGTAGGCCCGCCAGGTAGAGCAGGGTGTTGTAGCCGAACCAGCGCCAGAAGACCATCGTCGAGATGACGATCCAGGAGCCGTAGTTGGTGGCGAGGAAGTTGATCGACGGCAGTCCGAAGATGCCGAGGAACCAGTTGATCAGGCCGAAGTTCTTATCGAAGATCTGAGCGAACACGATCGCGGTCGCGGCGACGGACGTGATGTACGGCACCAGCAGAGCCATGCGGAAGAAGTTCGCCCAGCGCAGGCGCGCGTGGTTCAGCAGGTGCGCGAGGAACAGGGCGAACAGGAGCTGCGGCACGGTCGAGATGATAAAGATGCCGAAGGTGTTGACCAGTGCGTTCCAGAATCGCGAGTCGGCGAAGAGTTGCTGGAAATTCGCGATTCCGATGAAGGTCTGCTCGCCGATCGGGTTCCAGTCGAACAGCGAGACGTAGAAGGTGAACAGGAGCGGGAACAGCCCAAAGACGATGAAGATGATGAAGAAGGGCGCGACGTAGGCGTAGGGGGCGATCCGCTCCGAGAGGGAGTTGCGGATCCGCGCGGCTTTCTGGACCGGCACGCTGGGCTGCTTGCGCTGCTTGCTGGGTGGTGCTGCTGTCACCGTTGACACGGGAGTACCTCCGTCGAGAAAAGGGGGAGGGGCCCGGCGCCCAGGGCGCCGGGCCGCTCGAATGGGTGGGGCGATCAGCCGCCGATGGCCTGCTGGGCCGTCTCGAGGGCGGTCGACCACGCCTTGTCGGAGGTGACATTGCCGGCCTCCAGCTCGACGAGGGTGTTGAGCAGTGCGCCGTTGATCGGAGTCGTCTCGGGTCCGTTGTAGAAGGACGGGAACTGCTCGACGGAGGTCGCCATGACCTCGCCGATCTTCGAGTCGCCGAAGAACGGATCGGTGTAGGACTGGACCTCTTCGCTCGCGACCGCCTCGGTGGCGGCGGGCAGCGTGCCCGAAGCCTTGAAGTGGTCGGTCTGGCCCTCGGCCGACATCATCGTCTCGATGTACTGCCAGGCGGCCTCGGGGTGCTCGGCGCGGGCCGGAATGGCGATGACGCTGCCGCCCCAGTTGCCGCCGATGCCGGGGACGCTGGTGACCCGCCAGTTCCCGGCGGTGTCGGGGGCGTCGGTCTTGATGCCGGCGAGGATCCACGAGGGGGCGATCGTCACGGCGAAGGCGCCGTTCGCTCGGCCCGGCGCCCAGCCAGAGGACCAGGCGGCGATCCCGGCGCTGATGCCGGCGTCCTTGGTGTCCACGGCGATCTGGAATGCGTCCTTCACCTGCGGGTTGGTGTCGTAGACGAGCTCGCCGTCGGGCGAGTAGTACTTCTCCGAGACCTGGTTGACGGTGGAGAAGAAGACGCTGGTCTCGATGTTGTCGACGAACGGCTTGCCGGTCGCCTCGGTGTACTTCTTGCCGGTCTCGATGAAGGACGGCCAGTCCTTCCAGAGCTCGGCGACCTCGGCCGGGTCGGTCGGCAGTCCGGCTTGCTCGAAGAGGTCGGCGCGGTAAGCGAAGCCCAGCCCGCCGACGTCGGTCGGGACGCCGACGACGGAGCCGTCGTCAGCGGTCGCGGCGGAGGCGGCCCACGGCAGATACGTCGAGGCGACATCGTCCCCGCCCAGGGTGCGCAGGTCGAGGAAGTTCGAGCTGTTGGCGACGAACTGGGGCAGATCGTCGTTCTGGATCATGACCAGGTCGGGCACCTTGCCGCCGGCGAGCGCGGCGGTGAGGGCAGTCGCGGTCTCGGTCGTGCTGCCGACTTCGGAGAGCTTGATCTTCGCCTCGGGCATCTTCGCGAGGTATTCATCGACACTGTCCTTGGCATTAATGCCGGTGAAGGACCAGAAGGTGGCCTCGGCGTTCGGATCGTCGGAGGCGCCGCCTCCCCCTCCGGACGAGCACCCGGTCAGGGTGAGCGCGACTACTGCTGCTGCTGCGGCCACGGCCGTCAAGCTTCTTTTCACGACAATTCCTCTTCATTGGGGATTCGCAGGGGGTGAGGGCGGGCCTGAGAGAACGATCTCTTGGCGGCCAACCTAACCCGCCCGCGAGCGCGACGCAAGCGAGGACCGCCCTCCGCGAGATAACGATCTCCGCCTAGTATTCAAGGGAACTTTCGCAAATCGAATAGTTCCGGACAGCGGCCCGGCGCCGCCTGCGACTCTGGAGATCCACGCCCTCCCACCCGAGCACCGCGAGGTGGCGCAGGAGTCGGACTCCCCGTCAGAAGGAAGCAGCATGACTCGACCCACGCTGGTGGACGTCGCACAGGCCGCAGGCGTCTCGCGCGCCACCGCCGCCCGGGTGCTCGCGGGCGGCAGCAATGTCGATGTCCGGATGACCGCCGCGGTCGAGCGCGCCGCGAAGTCCCTGGGCTACGAGGCGAACAGCGCCGCCCGGATGCTCCGCGGGGGTCGCGCCGGGGCGATTGCCCTGATCGTCGCCTTCAACGAACTCGACAGCCTCACCGGCACCTTCTTCACCTCGGTGCTCAAGGGCGCAGCGAAGGGCCTGTACGCCGGCGAAGTCCAGCCCGTACTACTGCCCGCCGACCACGACGACGGCGATCGCATCCCCCGCTTCCTCCGCTCGCGAGCCGTAGACGGCGCGATCATCATCCTGCAGCACGAGATCACCCACCTCGCCCAGGCCCTCGCCGACTCCCCCGTGCCGATCGCCTGGGTCGGCCGCCCGCGTGTCGCACTGGCGGAAGACGCGATCGTCATCGACTCCGACAACTACGGAGGTGGCCGCCTCGCCGCCCGCGCGCTCGCCGGCTCCGGGCGCCGACGCCTGGGCATCATCGCCGGCCCGCACGACATGGAGCCCGCCCGCGACCGCATCCGCGGCTGGCGCGACGAGCTGACCGAACTCGGCCTCGACCACAGCCCGATCGTGCACGGCGAGTTCACCCTCGAGAGCGGATCCGCCGCTATGGCGCGCCTGCTCCAGCGCCACCCCGACCTCGACGGCGTCTTCGCCTCCTCGGACCTGATGGCCAACGGGGCGATCCGGGTGCTGCAGGCGTCCGGCCGCCGCGTCCCCGCCGACGTCTCGGTGATCGGCTTCGACGACGTGGTGATCGCGACCACCTCGGATCCGACCCTGACGACCATCCGCCAACCGCTGGAGGACATGGGCCGCGTCGCCGCCGAGACGGTCGTCGCCGTGGTGCAGGGCCGCCCCGTCGACCGGCAGCCGATCCTCGCGACGACGCTGGTGCAGCGGGAATCGGCGTGAGCGTCGGCACCCCGGCAGGAGTGAGCGCTGGCCGGGCCGGAGCGGGCCGTGGTGGCACGCCGCGAGCTGCACGCCGAGCTCGAGCGGGCACTCGGGCTGACCGCCCCGCTTCTCGGCGGGAGGCTGTTCCGAACCGAGGCTGAGCAGCGCGAGCAGGCGCTGATGGGCGGGATTCGGGGCTCTCGCCCTCGGTTACGGACAGGATGTCAGCCGACGCAGGTCGCGTCCGGGGCCCTCCACGGCTGGTCGATCCGAGCTAGCACCGGCACCGACGCCCGGCCAGGCCCTGCCCCGAGGGCATCGGGGGTCCGTAGCGTCGTCCGCGACCATCGACCCGCCGGGTCACGACGAGAAGACATGCGGTGAGCAGCACGAACGAGATGATCAGGAGCCACCCCGAGGAACTGCGCGGCGTCGATCCGGACGTGCTCGCCGAGTGCATCGACGCCTGCGGCACCTGTGCGCTGACCTGCACGGCCTGCGCCGACGACTGCGAGCAGGCGTGCGAGCGGCTGCTCGCCCAGCTCTCGCCGCGGTCACCGCACAACGTCAGCTGAGAGGCGGTCTCATCCACGATGGTGGATGAGGAGGTCTCTCAGCTGACGTTGCGTCGTGCCCTCCGGAGAGACAGTCGTTCACAGTCGCCGCACATATCGTTGAGTATCGTCCGGAGAAACAGGAGGTCATCATGAACGGATCGTCATCAACCGGCGCGTTCGGCACCGGCACACCCATCGAGAGCATCTGGCGCGCGATGGAGCAGGCCCGCTCCCGGATGGAGAAGCGCGTCGGCTCCCGCGTCGGCCGGGGGGATGTGCGCACCGCGGTGCTCGCACTCCTCGCCGAGCAGCCGATGCACGGCTACCAGATCATCCGCGAGATCGAGGAGCGCAGCGGCGGCGACTGGAAGCCGAGCCCCGGCTCCGTCTACCCGACCCTCCAGCTGCTGGCGGACGAGGGCCTCATCACAGCCGACGAGCAGAACGGCCGCAAGACCTACACGCTGACCGACGTCGGCCGCGCCTCGGTCACCGAGCACGGCACCTCGGCGCCGTGGAGCGACTCCGACCACGTCGACTTCGGCGCCCTGCCCAAGGCGGGCCTCGAGCTCGCCCAGGCCGCGGCGCAGGTAGGACGCTCGGGCACCCCCGAGCAGATCCGCAAGGCCGTCGCCGAACTCGAGGACGTGCGCCGCCGCCTGTACGCGATCCTCGCGCAGGACTGACCCGGGTGGCCTCGGTCAGCCCGGGTCCCGCCGCCCCGGGCCGCCGAGAGCGGGAGGACCGGCGGCGCTACCGCCGCATCCTCCGCTTCGCCGCGTGGCACCTCGCGGTCACCTGGTTCTTCGACCTGCTCCTGCCGCGGGTCGGGCTCGCACGGGTGGCGCTGCGCACCCGACCGGGCCGGATGCGGCGCTTCGCACGCAGCTTCCATGTGCTCGCCGTCGACCTGGGCGGCCTGATGATCAAGGTCGGCCAGTTCATGTCATCGCGCCTGGACGTCCTACCGCCCGAGATCACCCGCGAGCTGGAGGGGTTGCAGGACGAGGTCCCGCCCGTTGCGTTCCCACGGATCCGGGCGTTGGCCGAGGCCGAGTTGGGGCTGGTGCTCGAGCGCGCGTACGCCGGAGTCGAGGAGTCGCCGGTCGCCGCCGCTTCGCTCGGGCAGGCCCACCGCGCCCGACTCTCCCCCGCCGATGCCGCCGACACCGGCCATTCCGCCGCGATCATGAAGGTGCAGCGGCCCGGAATCGACCAGATCGTCGAGGTCGACCTCGCGGCGCTGCGTCGGGTCGGCGGCTGGCTCAGCCATGTGCGCCTGGTCTCGGACCGCGTCGACTCCCCGGCACTGGTCGAGGAGTTCGCGGTGACCAGCCTCGAAGAGATTGATTATCTGCAGGAGGCGGCCAACTCCGTCCGCTTCGCCGCCGACTTCGCGGGTGACGCCCGAGTGGCCGTGCCCGATGTGGTGTGGGAACGCACGACGCGCAGGGTCCTCACCCTCGAGGACGTCACCGCGATCAAGATCACCGACCACGCCGCACTGCTGGCCGCCGGGATCGAGCCGCGGGAGGTCGCTCCGGTCTTCGCCGCCGTGATGTTCGACCAGCTCTTCACCACCGGCTACTTCCACGCCGACCCACATCCCGGCAACGTCTTCGTCACGCCGACCCCCGGCGCCGAGCTGCCCTGGCGGCTCACCTTCATCGACTTCGGGATGATGGGCGAGGTGCCGCCGAGCACCCGCGCGGGCTTGCGCCGGATGCTGATCGCCGCCGCCTCTCGCGACGGCAAGGGACTCGTCGACGCGGCCCGCACGGTCGGCGTCCTCCTCCCCTCCGCCGACTCCCGCGAGCTGGAGCGGGCGTTGACGCAGCTGTTCGCCCGGTTCGGCGGGATGGGCTTCGCCGAGCTGCGGGAGGTGGATCCGCGCGAGTTCCGCGACTTCGCCGTGCAGTTCGGCGACGTGGTGCGCGCGCTCCCGTTCCAGCTGCCCGAGAACTTCCTGCTCGTGATCCGCGCGATGTCGCTGACCTCCGGCGTGTGCAGCGCGCTTGACCCGGCCTTCAACCTGTGGGACTCGGTCGAGCCCTACGCGCAGCAGCTGATCCGGGAGGAGCGCGGCTCCGTGGTGCAGGACATCGGCACGCAGGCCGTCGACACGCTCGGTCTGCTCTGGCGCCTGCCACGCCGCCTCGACGAGCTCGTCACTACCCTTGACGACGGCGAGCTCTCGGTCACCGTCCCCGCAATCGAGCGCCGGCTGGGCCGACTCGAGCGCACAGTCCGCCGGGTGATCTCGGCGGTGCTGTTCGCGGCTCTGCTCATCGCGGGGGCCGTCGTACGCCCGGACGATGGCGGACTCGGGACGGTGCTGATGATCGCCTCGGTGCTGCCGCTCCTGCACGCCCTGCTGGCCCGCGGTCCGCGCGGCTGACGCGAGGAGCACTGCCGCGAGGCGGGGTCCGGAAGCCGGATCAGCGTCCCGGGATCGTCCGATCGAACGCCACCAGGAGGTCACGGTGTGCTCGAGCATTCGGCAGCCCGATCTGGCGCTGACCGCTGGTGTGCGTTTGGCCTAAACCGCGGCCACGGAGGAGCGGCGGATCAGCCGCGTCTCCAGCTCCATGCGGGTCGCCGAGGCGAGCGGAGTCGCGGACCGGTGCGCTTGGTGCAGCATCCGAAAGGCGAGGGCGCCCATCTCGCCGATGGGCTGCTGGATGGTGGTCATCGGCGGGGTCGCCCAGGCCGACTCCTCGACATCGTCGAAGCCGATGACGCTGAGGTCACGCGGGATGCGCAGGCCCGCATCGTCGGCGGCCTCGAAGACGCCGAGCGCCATCACGTCGGAGCAGGCGAAGAAGGCGGTGGGCGCATCCGGCTCGGCGAGCATTGCGCCGGCGGCCTCGCGGGCCAGCTCGCGGTCCCAGTCGCAGTAGGCGACGCGCGGTTCGCCGACGCCGACCGCCCGCAGCGCGGTCGTGAATCCGTCGATCCGGGCGCTGCTGTAGAGCTGGGTGCGCGTACCGCCAAGGACGCCGAAGCGGGTGTGGCCCGCGGCGAGCAGATGCTCGGCGGCCATGCGCCCCCCGTCCCAGTTCGTCGCACCGACACTCGCCACGTCGGCCGGGGGCCGGGTGCTGGGGTCGACGACGACGACGGGTAGCTCTGCGGTGGTGAGAACATGCAGCTGCGCCGCCGAGACGTTGACCAGCACCACGATGGCGCCGAGCGAGGGGCGGCGGAGGAGGCGGCTGATCCAGGCCCCGTCGTCGCGGGCGCGGGTGAGCACCAGGTCGACCCCGGCGGCCGAGGCCTCGGCCTCGATGCCCTCGAGGACCGGGCCGATCCAGGTGCCGCCGATATGGCCGACGACGACGTCCACGATCTGGGCAGCGTGCGGGTCCTCGACCGGGGGTCGCAGCCTCGGTCGGCGCCGGTAGCCGAGCTCGTGCGCGGCCTCCATCACCCGCAGCCGCGTCGCCTCCGAGACGTCGGTGCCGCCGTTGAGCACCTTGGAGACAGTGGGGACGCTGGTCCCCGCGCGTCCCGCGATGTCAGCCATCGTGGGTCGGGGGGTTGCTCCGGAGACGTCGTCGAGGTCGGGCATGCGCCTACCGTAGCGGATCCAGACTTTCGCAACTACACCGGCAGGGGAACGGGTTGCTGCATCGGAGAAACGCGGTGCATTATGGTCGGACGCCGGGACCGCCGCGCAGAAGTTGCGCAAGTCTTGCTCGATGACGAACCGCGGAGTGATCCGCCTGCACCTGAGGACGACGATGACCGACATTCCTCCGACCGCCCCCGGCACGACGGCTCTCGTCGTCCGAGGGGGCTGGGACGGCCACCAACCGGTCGAGGCGACCGAGCTGTTCCTGCCGTTCCTGCGCGAGCACGGCTATGACGTGCGCGTCGAGGAGTCAACCGCCGTGTACGCCGACGAGGAGTACCTGCGGACAGTCGACCTGATCGTGCAGTCGACCACCATGACCACCATCCGGTGGGAGGAGTTTCTGGGACTGCGCGCGGCGGTCGAGCGCGGGACGGGCCTCGCCGGCTGGCACGGCGGGATCACCGACTCCTACCGCGACAACTCCGACTACCTCCAGCTGATCGGCGGCCAGTTCGCCTCGCACCCCGGCAAGCACCCCGATGAGCGCATCGGCGAGCAGTCAGACAACGACGTGCCGCACACGATCGAGATGACGGCCCTCGCCGCCGACCACCCGATCACCCAGGGCATCTCGGACTTCGAACTCGTCACCGAGCAGTACTGGGTGCTGCACGACGACTACAACGACGTCCTCGCCACGACCACCCAGGCGGTCCGCCCCTGGGACCCGTGGAAGCGCCCGATCACCTCCCCCGCGATCTGGACCCGCCTCTGGGGCGAGGGCCGGATCTTCGTCTCGACGCCAGGCCACCGCGTCGAGATCCTCCAGGACGAGAACGTCCGCACGATCATCGAGCGGGGGATGCTGTGGGCGTCCCGCTGAGAGTCGGCATCATCGGCGTCGGGAAGATCAGCGAGCAGTACCTCGCGAACCTCCCGACCTTCCCGGGCCTGCGCCTGGTCGCGGTCGCCGACCTGAATCAGGAGCGTGCCCAGCAGGTCGCCGACGAGCAGGGCATCCGGGCCCTCACCGTCGACGCGCTGATCGAGGATCCGGACATCGACGCGGTGCTCAACCTCACGATCCCGGCGGCGCACGTCGAGATCGGCACCCGGGCCCTGACGGCAGGTAAGCACGTCTTCGCCGAGAAGCCACTCGGACTGAACCCCGCTGAGGCCGCACCGATGCTCGACCTCGCCGACGAGCTGGGCCTGCGCTTCGCGAGCGCCCCGGACACGGTGCTCGGGACGGGCGTGCAGACCGCGCGCCGCACGCTCGACTCCGGAGTGATCGGCACGCCGATCGCCGCGCAGGTGCACTGGGCCGCGCCGGGACATGAGCGCTGGCACCCGGCGCCCGAGTTCTACTACCAGCCGGGCGGCGGGCCACTGCTGGACATGGGACCCTACTACCTGACGGCGCTCGTGCACTTCTTCGGGCCGGTCGTCCGCGTCACGGGTCTGGCGACCCGCTCCGACCGCCCGCGCACGATCACGACCGGACCGAAGGCGGGCACGCCGATCGAGGTCACGATCGACACGCACATCACCGCGCTGCTGGAACACGCGAGCGGAGTCGCCACGACCGTCACCGTGAGTTTCGAGGTCTGGCGGAGTCGCGCGCCGAAGTTCGAGGTCTACGGCACGGAGGGCACCATCTCGGTTCCGGACCCGAACATGTTCTCGGACCCGGTCGAGGTCGCGGTCCGCGACGAGGACTGGCGGGTCGTGCCCGACTCCGCAGGCGTGATCGGCACCGGGCGCGGAGTGGGGCTCGCCGACCTCGCGGAGGCGATCGTCGAGGACCGGCCGCACCGCTCCTCCGGCCGAGTGGCCCTGCATGTGCTCGAGATCATGGACGCCGTGCTGCGCTCGAATGAGGAGAAGGCGGTCGTGACGATCGCGAGCACCGCCGAGAAGCCCGAGGTGATGCCGTTGCGCGCGGCCGGCTCGAGTGGCGGGTAATCGCTACCAGCGCTGCGCTCCCCTCTCAGGTCTGGGCTCACCTTTCCAGCACTGCGCTCACCTTTCCAGCAGCGCGCTCCCATTTCCGGGGGCCTCGGGCGCGGCGGAGCGTAGACTCAAGCGTCCGACGGTCGTCCGCCGCCGTCGCGTGCGGGAGGGGATAGGGCGTGGTAGTCGGCTTCCGACGGAGCGGGGAGCTCCGCACTCTCACGCGACCCCGCCTCCGGCCTGTCGGCGATCCCCTGTTCCGCGGTGGCCGCAGCTCGCGGCTGTCCGGCTGGCTGAGTATGCCCGGCGGCCCGGGCCTCGTCCGACCTTCCGCGCTCGCTCCGGCGTGGGAGGCGCCGCTGCTGCGGCTCGTGCGGTCGGGGGCACCGGCCCCCGAGTTGCACGAGGCGACGGCCGGCTCGCCAGAGGGCTCCCGCATTGCGGCGGTCGTCGAACTCGTCCGCGACGCCCTGCACTCCCCCACTGACGACCGCGCGGTGCGTCTCGCGTGCTGGCTCGTCCGACTGCGCTACGACCCCTCCGCCGACTCATTCCTGCGCCGCTACGGGATCGCGCTGACCGTCCGCCTGCCCATCAGCGGCGGCCTCGACGTAGAAGTACCGCTCGATTCCTCCGCGCTGCGCCTGCTCTACGCCGAGCTGGTCGCCTCGACGGATCACGCTGCTGCGGCGGCGTCCGTCGAGACGCTGGAGCCATCGACCCTCGCGGCGTCCACGCTCGCCGCGCTCTACTTCGCCCGCCGCCGCTGGAACGATGTCGCTGCTTTCTCCGCCCCGATCGAGAACGTCGACGCGGCCTCCGCCGCCGTCCTTATCCGCCGTGGCGTCGCGCTGCGGGAACTCGGGCTGATCACGGGCGCTCTCGACGCTTTCGATCGCGTTGTGCGCCCGACCGTCACCAGCGCCCGGCCCGTCGAACTCCGCGCGGAGGCGTTGCTCGAGCGGGCGAGCACCCTCCTCTCGGACGGGCGCCGCGCGCCGGCACGCCGTGATCTGGAGCGCGTCCTCCTTCACTACCCGGACAGCGCCGAGGCGCGGGAGCTACTGACGGTCGTGCAGCACTAAGCCGCGCAGTCCTGAGCTAGCCCAGGAGTTCAGCCCTCGGCCTTCGACGGCTTGCCCTCGGCGGGAAGGACCTCGTGCGGGGTGTCGCGCTCGTCCTCGCCCTCGGCCTGCGAGGGCTTGTCGGCCTGGTCCTGCGGATCCTCGACCGGGCTCGGGGTCTGGTCGCTCATCGGAGTCCCTCCGGCTCGTCGGATGTGGCGGACGGCTCGGGGTGCGCCTCGAACTCCATCCAGGCCCGGTCGAGGTCGGCCTGCGCCGACTCGGGCTCGCTGGCGAAGTAGCCGTCGTAGATCGCGCGGCCACCGTGCTCGGGCAGGTCGTCGCGGGAGCCGAAGGCCTGCGCGAAAAGGCCGACCTCGTCGTCCCTCTTCTGCTGATCCCGTAACCAAGCGGGGAAGGTCTGCGTCATGGGTGACACCTCTCTCTCGTGTATCCAGCCAATCCCCCGCCACGGATCCCGGCAAGCCCTTCCGCCGCGCGCGCCGAGGGGCCAGGCTTCGTGCGCTCTGGTTCTCGCTCCGCCCTCGCCCGGGATTGATCGGCGCCCGGGATTGATCGCGCCCGGATCGGTCAGCGCCGGGATTGATCGGCGCCAGGATCGGTCAGCGCCAGCGCCGTCCCCTACGCTGACCAGCGGAACGGGAGGTGACGGCATGGTCAAGCTCTCGAACGACCCTCGCGATGGTTGAGGCCGTCGTCTCGGCCGGGCGGCTGCGCGGGCGGAGGATCGAAACGCCGGACGGGGTCGCGCGTGCCTTCCTCGGCGTGCCGTACGCCGGCAAGGCTCCGCGGTTCCGCCCGGCACCGCCGGTACAGCAGTGGAGCGGACGGCGGGAGGCGAGGGACCCGGGTCCGGCCGCCCCGCAGACCGCGGGCGGGAGCGAGCACGGCTGCCTCACCGTGAACGTGTGGACGCCCGAGACCGCGGCGGATCGCCCGGTGTTCGTCTGGATCCACGGCGGGCTGCACGTCGCCGGGTCCAACGCCGAGCCCTTCTGCGACGGGGCGCGCCTCGCCGCCCGCACCGGCAGCGTCGTCGTGGCGGTCAACTACCGGCTCGGAGCGCTCGGCTTCCTCACCCTCGACCACCTCCTCGGCGACGAGTTCCGCAGCTGCGCGAACCTCGGCCTGCACGACACGATCGCCGCTCTCGCGTGGATCCGCGCCGAGATCGCGGCATTCGGAGGAGACGCCGACCGGGTGACGCTGGCGGGCCAGTCCGCGGGCGCGACGTCGGTCGCGATGCTGCTCGCGGCACCCCGCAGCGCGGGCCTGTTCAGGCGGGCGGTGCTCCAGAGCGCGAGCCCCGAGCGGATCGGGTCGCGAGAGTACGGCGAGGAGGTGACCGCCGACCTGCTGAGCCTGCTCGCCGCGGTGCCGGAGCAGCTCCTCGACCTGCCCTGCCCGCGACTGATCGAGGCTCAGGACCGCCTGCTCGCCCGGCGCTCGGCGGCGGGTCCGAACACGGTGGCCGTGTTCCGGGCGAATCTCGACGGTCACCTGCTGACTCGCGACCCGGTTTCTGCCGTCGCTGCGGGGGCCTCGAGCGGAGTGGACCTGATCATCACGACGAACGTGAACGACGGCTCCGGCGCCGTCGACCTGCGTGCCCCGAACTCCCCGGAGCTGCGCGCGCAGCTGGACCGACACCTCGCCGAACTGCTGCCGGGCGGGGACGCGACCGCCTACCGCGAGGCGCTGGCGGCGGAACTGGGCCGCGCCCCCTCCGATGCCGAGGCTCTCGAGGCCTGCCTCAGCGATGAGATCTACCGGCAGCCGAGCCAGCGCCTACTCGACGCGCGGGCCGCGGCGACCGGATCGACGCACGCCGCCCTGTTCGCATGGCGCGTCAACGACTCCCGCGGCGCCACCCACTCCCTCGAACTGCCGTTCCTCTTCCGCAGCCTCGACGCCGCTCGCGCGATGATCGGGCCGACTCCGCACCACCTGAGCGAGGAGATCTCGACGCGGTGGGCCGAGTTCGCCGCCACAGGCGACCCGGGCTGGCCCGAGTACAGGCCCGGGCGCACGACCCTCGTGCTCGACGACCCGCTCCGGATCGTCGATGCGCCCCGCGAGCACCTGCGCCGCCTGGTCGCCGAGCACCACCGCTGAGAGGCCAGCCGGCCTTCGTCGGGTGACCCGAACCGCTCGGGCACTGGCCTCAACCAGGCAGTTAGGTTAGGGTAACCTTCGCAACCCTGTCACCCTTCGAAGGATCGCCGTGCCCGCCACCCGCACCCCCCTCCGCCGCACCGCCCTCCGCCGCACCGCCGTCGCCTCGCTCGGGCTCGCCGCGCTCCTGCTCACCGCATGCTCGGGAGGAGCCGACGCCGGCTCCACAGGCACAGCCGAGAGCACCGCCGCGGTCAGCGGCGAGGGCCTCCCCGTCACCGTCGACCACGCCTTCGGCAGCACCACCGTCGAGTCGGCCGATCGCGTCGTCGCGACGAGCTGGACGAACCAGGACGTGGCGCTCGCGCTGGGGGTGACCCCGGTTGGCTTCACGCGCGCCTCCTACGGCGATGAGGACGGTGACGGCCTGCTCGCGTGGACGAAGCAGGCACTCGATGCGTCCGGCGCCGCGACTCCGACCCTGTTCGACGAGACCGACGGCGTGCCCTTCGAGTCGATCTCGGACCTTCGCCCGACCGTGATCCTCTCGGCCTACTCCGGCATCACGCGGCAGGACTACGACACCCTCAGCCAGATCGCTCCCACCATCGCCTACCCGGGCCTGGCCTGGGGCACCACCTGGCAGGACTCCGCGACGCTCGACGGCACCGCGCTCGGACTCAAGAACGAGGCCGTCGCGAAGGTCAACGAGGTGGAGAGCGCGATCACGCAGACCACCGCGTCCCACCCGCAGCTCGCGGGCACCACGTTCCTCTACGGCTGGTACGACCCGACCGACGCGAGCACCTTCACCTACTACACGCCCAACGACGCACGGGTGAAGTTCGTCGAAGACCTGGGGCTCGACGTCGCCCCCAGCATCACCAAGCTCTCCGGCAACTCCGAGGCATTCAGCGGCACCATCAGCTCCGAGAACGCCGACCAGCTCGACGCGGACGTGCTCGTCGTCTACGGCGACGACACCACCCTCGCCGCCCTGCAGGCCGACCCGCTACTCTCCAAGATTCCCGCCGTCGCTCGCGGCTCCGTCTACGTACTGAAGGACGGCTCCTCCGCCGCGATGGCCACCTCCTCGCCCAACCTGCTCAGCATCCCGTGGGTGCTGGAGGAGTACACCGCCGGCCTCGCCGCAGCCGCCGACAAGGTGTCGTGACCCGCACCGCACCCTCCCGTGCGGTGCTGATCGCGCTCGCGCTGATCGCCCTCGCCCTCGCGTCGGTCCTCTCGCTCGTGTACGGCTCGCGCGAGATCCCGCTGGCCGAAGTCTGGCCGGCGCTGACCTCGCCCGACCCGGCGTCGATCGTCGACGCGGCGGTGCAGGGGCGGGTGCCGCGGACGATCCTCGCGATCCTGGTCGGCGCAGCGCTCGGGCTCGCGGGCGCCGTGATGCAGGGGCTGACCCGCAACCCGCTCGCCGATCCGGGCATCCTCGGCCTCAACTCCGGCGCCTCGCTCGCGGTCGTGCTCGGGATCGCCGGGGTCGGCGCGACGAGCCTGCCGCAGTTCATCTGGCTCGCGTTCCTCGGGGCGGCGGCCGCCGGAACGTTCGTCTACGCGGTCGCCTCGCTCGGCCGCGAGGGCGCCACTGCGCTCAAGCTCGCCCTCGCCGGAGCCGCGACCGCCGCTGCCCTCACCTCGCTGATCAGCGCCGTCCTCCTCACCCAGGAGACGACGCTGAACCGCTTCCGCTTCTGGCAGGTCGGCGGAGTTGGCGGCGCCGAGACCGCGAGCATCCTGCAGGTCCTGCCGTTCCTCGCGGTCGGTGCCGTGCTGGCGGTGGCGAGCGCGCGGGGCCTGGACGCCCTGGCGCTCGGAGACGATCTGGCGACCGGCCTCGGCCGGCGCGTCGGGCGCATCCGCCTGGTCGCGGGGCTGGCCGCCGTGCTGCTCTGCGGAGCGGCGACCGCGATCGCCGGCCCGATCGGCTTCGTCGGGCTGGTCGTCCCGCACCTCGCGCGCCGAGTGACGGGGCCGGCCCATGCCTGGCTGCTCCCCTCCTCCGCTGTGCTCGGCGCCCTGTTGCTGCTCGTCGCCGACGTGGTCGGGCGTGTGATCGCCCGGCCGAGCGACGTCGAGGTCGGCATCGTCACCGCGCTGATCGGCGCCCCGGTGCTGATCGCGATCGTGCGTCGCTCGACGGTGCGAGCGCTGTGGGTGCCGTGAACGCTACGGAAGCGAAGTGCACGGTCGGCATCACGGCCGGTCGCGCCCTGCGCCGCCGCCGCACGGTGCTCGGCTGCGTGGTCCTCCTCGTGCTCGCGCTGGCGCTCGTCGTCGTCTCGCTCACGGTCGGCAGCACCCTCTACTCGGTGCCGCAGGTCGTCCGCGTGATCCTCGGGGAGACGGTGCCGGGCGCCTCCTTCACCGTCGGCACGCTGCGGCTGCCGCGCACGATCATCGCGGTGCTCGTGGGCGTCGGCTTCGGGATGGGCGGCGTGATCTTCCAGACGATGCTGCGAAACGCCCTCGCCAGCCCCGACATCATCGGCATCACCTCGGGCGCGAGCGCCGCGGCCGTCGTCGCGATCGCATTCTTCGGGCTCTCCGGAGGCGCGGTCTCGGTGCTCGCGGTCGCGGCCGGGCTCGCGACGGCGCTGCTCATCGCGGGGCTGGCCGAGGGCGGCGGCGTGATCGGGGCGCGCCTGATCCTGATCGGCATCGGCGTTGCGGCGATGTTCCAGAGCGTTATCGCCTACGTGCAGACCCGCGCCGACGTCGAGGACGTCCAAGAGTCGCTGCGCTGGTTGACCGGCAGCCTGAACTCCGCGGCATGGCCGTCCGTCCCACCGCTCGCGCTCGCGATGCTCGTGCTGGTGCCGATGGCGCTGCTACTCTCGGGGCGGCTCGGAGTGTTGCAGCTCGGCGACGAGTCGGCGATCGCGCTGGGGCTCGACGTGCGGCGTAGCCGGCTGGCTCTGCTCGCGGTGGGCGTGGGGCTCGTGGCCACCGCGACCGCCGCCACCGGCCCGATCGCGTTCGTCGCGTTCGTCTCCGGGCCGATCGCGCGGCGGATCCTGCCGAGCGCGCGCACACTCCTGATTCCCTCCGCCCTGGTCGGCGCCGTCGTGGTGCTCGCCGCCGACCTGCTCGCCCAGTACGTCGTCGGTGCGCTGTTCTCGGGCGCGCGCTTCCCGGTCGGCGTCGTCACCGGCGCGCTCGGCGCACCCTTCCTGCTCTGGCTCCTCGCCCGCCGCAACCGCTCAGGAGGCTCCCTGTGACCCATGCCCGGCACACCCTGGCCGCCGACGCGGTCACCCTCGCCTACGACGAGCGCGTGGTGATCGACGGGCTCTCGCTCACCGTGCCGCCCGGCGCGATCACGGTGATCGTCGGCGCGAATGCCTGCGGCAAGTCGACGCTCCTGCGCGCGATGGCCCGGCTGATCACTCCGCGTTCCGGGAGCGTCCTGCTCGACGGCCGCGCGATCCACCGGCTCCCGACTCGGCTGGTCGCCCAGCAGGTGGGGTTGCTGCCGCAGACGCCGATCGCTCCGGAGGGAATCGCCGTCTCTGACCTGGTGGCTCGCGGCCGCTACCCGCATCGCGGGCTGTTCGGCCGCGGCTCCGGATCGGACGACGACGCGATCGTCGAGGAGGCACTGCGCGACACGGGCACGCTCGAGCTCGCCGACCGCCCCGTCGACGAGCTGTCGGGCGGGCAGAGGCAGCGGGTGTGGATCGCGATGGCCCTCGCTCAGCGGACCGACGTGCTCCTCCTGGACGAGCCGACGACGTACCTCGACGTCTCGCACCAGGTCGAGGTGCTCGACCTGCTCACCGACCTCAACCGCTCGCGCGGCACGACGATCGTGATCGTGCTGCACGACCTCAACCTCGCCGCCCGCTACGCCGACCACCTCGTCGCCGTGCGCGACGGTGCGCTCTACGCCTCGGGTAGGCCCAGTGAGGTGGTGACGCCGGACACGGTACGCGCGGTCTTCGGGATGGAGTCGCGCGTGATCGAGGACCCGGTCTCGCGGACGCCGCTGGTGCTGCCGATCGGGCGCCACCACTCGGGGTGAGCGGCGGAGCCAGGGCGGCGGCACGGCGGCGAGGGGCGGCGGATGTCGGGGCTCAGTGGCATGCTCGGTCCCGAGCGCGGCCGGCGGGCGGCGGTGCGGAGCGGAGCAGCATGATCGGGTTGGATCTCACGGGGCGGACGGCCCTCGTCACGGGGTCGGGGCAGGGCATCGGGCTGGCGATCGCGACGACGCTCGCCGAGGCGGGGGCAGAGGTGATCGTCAATGCCCGGTCGGAGCGGTCGATCCGCCGGGCGATCGAGGCCGTCACGGCAGCGGTCCCGGAGGCGCGGGTGCGCGGAGTCGCGGCCGACGTGTCGACCGATAGGGGCACGGCCGCCCTCCTCCGCTCCGCCCCCGACGTGGACGTGCTCGTCAACAACCTCGGGATCTTCGGGTCCGCCGATCCGCTCTCGATCGACGACGACGAGTGGCGCCGCTACTTCGAGGTCAACGTACTCACCGGCGTCCGCCTCACCCGCGCCTACCTGCCGGGGATGACCGAGCGCGGCTGGGGCCGCGTGCTCTACATCGGCAGTGACTCGGCCGTCGTCACGCCCGCCGAGATGATCCACTACGGAGTGTCGAAGACGGCGCTGCTCGGCGTCTCACGCGGCTTCGCCAAGGCGGCGGCCGGCTCCGGTGTGACGGTGAACAGTGTGCTCGCCGGCCCGACGCATACCGGCGGTGTGGAGGACTTCGTCTACGAGCTGGTCGACCGCGAGCTGCCGTGGGAGGAGGCTCAGCGCGAGTTCATGCGCCTGCACCGGCCGCAGTCACTCCTCAAGCGCCTGATCGAGCCGGAGGAGATCGCGCACATGGTCGCGTACCTCGCCTCGCCGCTCGCCTCGGCGACCACGGGCGCCGCCGTGCGTGTCGACGGCGGGTACATCGACTCGATCGTCCCGTAGCTCATCGTCCCGTAACCCAGCCGGAACAGCGCGATCAGCGGATCGACCAGCTGGCTCGGTTCTACCCGTCGTACTGCACGAGGTTGCCATCGTCCTGCATCACCAGGCGATACGGTCCGACCGACGAGGGCGAGGCCGACGCGGTCCAGGCTCCGGAGCCGCCGTCGGTAACGACGGCGAGGAGACCCTCGTCATAGGCGTTAAACGAGCTGCCCCGCGCGGAGATCCCCGTCGACCAGACCGGCCCCGAGCCGCCAGAGACGACGACGTTGCCTTCGCCCTGCATCTGGGCACGGTAGGCGCCGTTCACCGAGCGGAGCAGGCTCTCCGCGTCGAGGCCGTTCGGCGCGGAGAGGCTGCTGGAGGGGAGCGCGACCTGGCTCGTCCAGAGGACGGAGACCGAGTCCACGACGACGAGCTCGCCGTTGTTCGCCAGGCCGAGGCGGAGATCGCTGCCACGGGTGCCCGTGAGCCACTTCACGGAGCCATCGGGACCGTAGATGACGGCGTTGCCGTCCGACTGCATCACGAGGCGGTTCCCGGAGCCGCGGGTGTTCGTGCTCCAGACAACGCTCGCAAGGATTCGACATCAAGTTGCTGTGAGCAACCGGAAACAAGGGCACTCGGGAGGATCAAGGCCTTCCCGAACATCTGGGTGAAAGTCGAGATCGACCGGCCAGGCCCCTCGCACACCAACACGAGCCCGGCCGACGCAATCTCGACATTGGTCGGTCATGTCTCACGATCGGCTACGCCTCTAGCCGAAGCTTCCTCCGCTTGCTGACCTCCAGAATGTACTCAAACGCTTCGTCCAAGGTTCCCTTGAAGTCGCCACCGTCATCCGTCATTGCGGGGAAGTAGCCAGCTCTATCGCTGGGCTTGAGGATCTCATATTGATCGTCATCGCCAGGAACGATGTTGAACTCACGCCCCGTGAGGTCTCGTGGATTGGAAGCAATCCAGACCGTGGCAAGTGCAGCTTCGCGGCTAAAGCCGAGCACACTCATCCGCTGAACAAAGTCCTCAATTGTCACTTGATCTCCTCAAGATATCCAAGCTCGACGAGCCGTTCCAGGCCACCTGGGAAATAACACTGCTTGCCGGCGCCTTGTACCCCACAGAGCGTCTTCGGTCCGCTTCCGCTCCGCCTCTGCGTTCACATCATCGACATACCCCGCGAAGAGAGCCTCCCACCCCGTCGACGCGACCCTACCCCAATGCGCTTGTCGAACCAGCCAGCGAAACCACGAGGCTTTAGCGTTGGTCGACCCAGCGCGTCAAGATCGCAGAGAAGAACTCATCGAAAGTGTCGAACATCTCCATCTCTTCGGCAGAGGGCTTGTCGAGTATTAGGTACTTCTCGCGCTCGATCTCGTAGACGAACCAGTCGATATTCCCGTCCCCGAGAAAGGTGTAGCGGCGCTGCTCTTCGACCTCATGCCAGATTATGTTGCTGGCGATGATCGCATTGTTCGTAGAGACCTCCAATGGGTTTATGTGGTCACTCAACTCCGCGTCGACCTGATAAAAGACGTTACCGTCGTGCTCCAACCCGTTTTGAATCTTCCAGACTTCGGCGAAGTCAGCCGGAATGAAAAGACCGCAGACAGACGCCGCAAATCTCACGAACTCTCCGACATTTCGAGCAGGTTCCGGGTTTGAGCGACCTCGACTGATTCTGTCCCGAGCCAAAACCAGAAGTGCCTCTTGCCATATCATCGCTAACCTCCCGTGTACACTTGGATCGTACCCGGGGCCCGCCGGCTCATGCGTGCCGCAGACGCATCCGATCGACTCTGTCCGCAGCATTACTCGACCGGACGAAGGGCGGTGTCGGCCGAGCGAGTGGGAGACAGACGAAGGTCAGCGTCGGTGTCCTGGCGGGACGTACATCCTCTCGGGTGTCAGTTCTCGACCGGTCGGCGTGTCGACGATGCGTGTGCCGTGCTCGTCGATGACGATCTGCAGATCGCTTCCCACCGGGAGATCGTAGATACCGATCAGCGCGGGCTCGATCTCGCACGCATCGTTGAAATCGGTGATGCGCCAGTTGTCCGAGTCGGCGAGGTACTCGCTGCTGTCCGCCGCGCTCATAATCCGCCAGCCATTGTCGACCGGTGCGTTCGACCTCTCCCGCAGCATCCACCGCACCGGAGCGCGACCCTCCCACGCGTTCACCGTCATCAGACATGCCCCCGCCTGAGGAATAATCTCCATACCCTGCTCCCGTCTCATGAGATCACGTCGATATCTTGCCCGGACGCCGCAGCATACGCACGAACCTCATCACGCATGAAACCAAACATGTTCTCCGCAAGATACTGCCCCACGCTGGCCTGACGACGCCGATCGACATGCGCTGTCAAGTCGGGTCGAGAGTGCGCCGTGACCGCAGCAAACGCGGCCCGCAAATATTCGCGGCTGGCCGAAATATCCGTGACAAGCATCGTCAGTGGAAGGCCGAACCTGGGTGAGCGCAGGTTGATGTCCGCCCCGCCGTCCAACAACCGTGCGATCAGCGCCGCTTCCGCTTCAGGGTCACGATCCCGCGCGCGACCCCACAACGCATGCAACACATTGATACGATCACCGCTCGTGCTCACCAGACTCGGATCCGCGCCATCATCGAGCAGACGATTCGCGATCGCCAACCGCGCCCGAGGATCCTTATTCAGCATCGCGTCGCCGAGGAGCTCATCTACGTCAGCAGTTGCGTCGAACGGTATGGTAGCGGGGTCGTAGACGGCACAAAACTCTTCATATGTTCCATATTTAGTAGTGTGCAGCAGCGAAGCCATCTAATCATCCTATCTAATTTAATTGTTCGTCGATATGCGACCGGTTTCTGCCCGGATCTTCAACTTGATACTTTTCCGCGTTATGATATTCGTCCAAGAATTCTTCCTTCGTAATCTTGTGGCTGAGGTACTGGTTTCGAAGTTTGGAATATTCAGCCCGGGGGATGTGTCCCATGTCCCAGAGGCCAGCGCGGGGTTCTCCGGGTCGCCACTCGATGAGTTTCCAGTCGCCTGACTTGTTCTTGACCCAGAGCTGATCCGGACCCGGAAGACTCGGCGGAGACCCCAGACGGCCGGCCTCAATGTCGGCCAATTGTTTATCCCGGGTAGCATTCCACACCTCTTCGACTTGTCCGGGCACGTAATCAGGGCGACTATTCGCGTAGGGAAGACGAACCCCGTCAGAATCGTACCCGAAAGAGTTCGGTTCACCACGCTTCGGCAACCAACCAGTCCGATACTGCTTCACGGGACCCGGAACGTCATTACCGCCCGGCTGGTCGACAGAATACGACTTCACGGTCGACCCGTCAATCGGGTCTAATGGTCGTATTGTGGGCGTGAATTCGTCGCTGACTGTCACCCCTCCCGCGCCGAGATGGTTCTTCAGCCAGTCCAGTGCGCTGGTGGCATCACTCGCGGTGGCGATCGTGACGGGGTTCCCGAAACCGAGGTCGTCGGCCTTTGTGGTCAGACGCCCGAGGTCGTCGGACTTCGTGATGAGGCCTCCGAGGTCGTCGGCTTTGGTGAGCAGGTTGTCGAGTGTGGTGGCCTTCGTCAGCGCGCCGAGTGGGAGAAGGTTCCCGGCGATCTGGCCGAGGACGAACGCGTCTCCTGAGGCGGCTTTCCCGGCGATAGTGGTCAGCTGGTTCCACAACTGGGAGAACGCGTCGCCGTTGGTCGCGAGGGTGAACACACCGGTCACCGTGTCGTGCATGTTCAGCTGCAGCGCTCCGCTGACCTGGTCTCCCAACCCAGACCCGGCACCGGCGAGAAACTGCAAGTCTTGATCGCCGGACGCGATCGCGGGTTGCGCGAGGGTGACGTCATACCACTGGCCGATGCCCTGGCTGGCCATCCCGACCAGGTTCAAGCCCTCGCCCGTGGACGCGATGGTGGCGTGATCAATCGCACTGTTCACACCCCCGGCGATCAGCGACCCGCCCAGCCCAGCCAACGCGAGACTCACGCCCGCGCTGAACGGCGTCCCCACCACACCCACCGCGACAACGACCGCGCCCGCGACGATCTGCAACCCATCCCACAGCAGACCCGACACGGCGTCTTCCTTGCGCTGGCGTTCCGCGTCCGCCTCAACGTCATCGACGTACCCGGAGAACACGGCCTGCCACCCGTCGGAGGCGACCTCCCGGTTCTGCTGGCAATACTCCAGCATCCCGCCGGTCAGCTCCCCCAACGTCCGCAACGTCAGAGTGAAGCTCCCCGGCAGATACGAGCGTCCCTGCCCGACCGTGAGACTCCCCAGGTTCGCGACCACCCGGTTCACCTCCGCCACCAGGTTCTTCACCTGAGTGAACCCCGGATCGGTGGCTTCATACGCGGCCCACGTCTCCTGCTGAGTTTTCGCGATCGACCGCATCCGCTCGAAACCCTCAGCAGCGGCATCGGCCGCGCCAGCGCCAGCGCCGTCCAGCGACACCAGATGCGACGCGCTAGCAGCAATCGACCGCAAGTCGGCCGCGAACCCCCGCAACCGCCCGATACCGGTATCAAGCTGGGTGAGGTGCGCGTCGTACTCATCGTTCACGAGCCGGAAATTCCCGTCCGCGTCCACCTGGGAATACCCGCTCCAATACACGCCAATCGCGGTCTGGAACGTGGATAGGCACACCAGCAGCGACTGCACGATCGGGACATGCACTTCCCGAATATACGCGCGCATCGCATCCGCACCCTGACCACTAATAGTCCCCGATTCGGCCAGATTCACGAGCCCCTGCAAGAGCGCATCAAGCGCCTCCCCCCGCTCCGCGAGACTCTTCTGCAACCCCGGAGACGACGCCTGCCACGAATCCGCAGAAAACTCCACCACGCTGCTCACTGCGACACCTCACACACCTGCGCATCCTGCACTTCAATACTCACTCCGAGCTGGTCGAACTCGACCGTGTCCTTTCCCGCCGCCGCACCATACGACGCGACCAGGGCGGACAGGCCCGCAGAGATCTCGGACACAACCGTGACCCCCGGAACATTCAAGTCACCACCCCAATCCCCTCCACCGCCCGCCTCCGCCACACAGGACGTCAGAGTAGACACCGACCGGGTCTCCTCATGGAAACCGTCACGAACGCCTCGCGTATCTGCACCCATGATCTCTTACCCCCTCTTACGTCTCGTTCAGGTCAGGGCTATCGCGACAGCCTGCGCGGAAAGGATCGGATGCTCGAGCGGGTTGATCGAGAACGCGAGCGCGCGCTGCTTGCTCTTGCAGTCACTGATGGCCTGTCCGATCTGGTCGCTGATTCGCGCGTGATCCGACCTAGCCGCGTCAAGAGCATCCGTGAAACTGGTGCGACTCTGCCCCGCCCACAGCGCCCCGCCCGCATCCTTATAGTCATCGACCCGGAACTCCTCCGCCTCACCACGCACCGTGTCCAGCTGCGCGATAATGTCGTCGAGTTCCTGCACCTGAGCCAACGCCTGTTCCTCATTCATCGTCGACTCCGAGGTCGCGAACACCAGCGAAGAGGTCATCGGCCGCGACCCGCGCGGGCGCGACCAACGCAGGAACAGTCGCAGGAGCAGCCGCCGGCGGACGATGTTCCTGCTGGAACCGGAGGTAAGCGTTGTTCAGGATCTCGCGCACGAGTTCGTCATCAACGTCGCGATAGCCCTCATACACCACCTTCACAGCGTCGTCGCCACTGAAATAGACGATATTCGCGTCAATCATGCCCTCCGGAAACAGGAACGCGCCATAGTCGAAGAACTGATCCTTCACAACCGACCCTCGACTGACGATCAGTAACTTCTTCACCGAACCGTTCAGAATCACCACACTTCCCAACGGCAAGAACGTGCGGCTCCCCAAGGACCCAGAGTCAGTCTGAAGGTCGGTCATGGTCGTCTTCCTTTGCGTCGTAGCTCACTGAATGGGTCTGTGGCGGTCTTCGCTCTCTCGAGCGGCGCTCCCGCGCCCTCGGCCGCCCGCTTTGTCCTCGCCCGCACCCCCACCGCCACTAGCACCGTCGGCGCCGCCACCGCAGCCCGCGGTGGTAAACGTCACGGGAGACGCTTCGCTCTCCTCGTGCGTCGCCTTGAACGCGTCCCGCGGCGAGTAGCGCCAGGGTGTTGGCGACCGTCAGCCGGTCAGCCGTCGCCTTTTGCTTCTCCTGCGCCCTCGCAGAGACATTCACGGGGAACAGGTCGCGACGAATCGCGAAGTTTCCCGTAGAATCGGCGCCCACCGACTCGTCAACGAGAACATTCGTGTCAAGGTCCAGCCGCCCCTCACCGTCGTCATCGGTGACGAATGCGAAGGCCGGTGCGCTTATCGTCACCGCGACAGTAAGCGCACCTGGACACAACCCTCGAACAAGGCGAGATCGCCGTGCCGAGTCTTCTGCTCCCGGGAAGCTGCTAGAAGCCGAAGCTCTGCGCATCCTGCGCGTCACGCTCAGCAATGGTGTCCGCGTACTTGTTCAACTGCTCGTTGATGTTCACCAGCAGATCCTCGAACTTCTTCACGCTCTCCGACAGCTGGTTGTACTGCACGAGATACGCCTGGAACGCCTGACCCCTCCACTGCTCAGCAATAGTCGAGTTCATCTGGCTCACCTTCTGAATAGCCTGCTCGATCTCTTCCTTCGAGCGAGTGTAAACCTGAGCCTGCTGCTTCAGTTCTTCCGGCGTAACACTAATCTGAGCCATGAAACGTTCCCTTCTTGATCCTGCGCGACAGCCTAGTCTGCCGTCAGCACGGCATCAGGAACCCGGGAGTTACTATCGTCGCAAAGGCGCAAAGTAGGACGCCGTTGGCGCAGACCAATTAGGACTTAGTGTCTCGAAAAACTCGATGGCGACTGGAATGAAGAGGAGGCCTATGCAAAGTACCGTTGCACGCTCAACGAAGATTCCTCTGACCCAGGCATGTGTGGCACTCAACCTAAATTCTACACAAGCCCAGACCATCGTCACATTAGCGATGACGTCAAGCAACCCGATACCAACCGCGAGAAGCAGAGTTCGACCTCGAAGAGGGGACGCTTGACGCGTGAGCAGTGCGGCAAGTACAACAATGGCCGAGGCAACCACGCGTGCGGCGAAAAGCAGCCAAATTCCCGCGCTCGCATCGATCTGATGAGTGAAAATGAAGCTCAACGCAAAACATGTTCTCGCGCAGCGGTGATTCTCATCAGGTGCTGACACGAGGACGGTGATGTCGGGCATTGATGGCGAAGGTTTGGATGAAGGACATCTCTCGCGAGTTCGCCAGACGATCGAGGCCCCTGCCGAGCGGCGTAGTGCAAGCGGCGCGCGGGACGACCATCGCCCCGTCGAAACCGTCCGCGGTCTCGATGCCGAGGGCATCGGGATGCCACCAGAGCCCGCGGCCGCTGCCGCATGATCGACATCTTCTTTCTCGAGGTATCCGCCACGCCGGAGCAGGGCCTTACGTCAGTGCAGCCGGAGGCGCGAGCGAGCCGCCCGCGCGCCAGGGGCCGCCGATGCGCTCCTGGAGGAGCGGCGCGTCGGGGTCCGCCAGGCGGGCGAGCAGCGCCTCCACCCCGCGGCGGCCAAGCTCGCGGCCGGGCGCGACGAGCAGATCGAGGGCCGGGTCGGCGAGGTCGGCGACGTCGGGGTCCGATGCGAGCAGCACGATCGAGAGGTCCACGGGGACGCGCAGTCCACGGTGTCGCAGCTCGTGCGCGAAGCCGACAGCGGCGCCTCCGTTCACGATCACGGCGGCGGTCGCGGCGGCAGGATCGAACGAACGGGCCAGCGCGCGGCCGCCGGCAGGCGACTCCTCGCAGCGCAGCAGCACGCCCTCGAGTCCGCGCGCCGCGCAGGCCAGCGAGAACGCCTCCTGCGTCCGCACATACGGCCCGAAGCCGGTCACGTCGCGGTCCGGACCGAGCACCAGCGCCACCCGCGCGTGCCCCAGACCGGCGAGCCGGCCGAGCGCCTCCGCGACCATCCCCTCGAAGTCGATGTCGACCCAGTCGAGGGCCGACGGATCGCGGGTGCGCCCGATCAGGGCGAAGGGCGTCCCGGAGTCGCGCAGGACCGGGACTCGCTCGTCCTCGCTGGTGACCTGCATCAACACCACGCCGTCGATCAGCCCGTCGGCGCGCAGGTCGGCCAGGCGCTCGGATCCGCCGACCGTCGGCCAGAGGACGATCGAGTGGTCCTGCTCCGCCGCAGCCTCGGCGGCCCCGAGCAGGAACGAGGTGGCGGTGGTGAGCGGGCGGCTCGACACCAGCGGATAGACCACCGCGACGATCCCGGAGCGGCGGCGTGCGAGGGCGCGGGCCAGGGCGTGCGGACGGAAGCCGAGCTCGCGCATGGCCGCCTGCACCCGCTCGCGGGTCTCGGGCGAGACAGGCTTGGTGTCGTTCACGACGAACGAGACCGTCGCGATCGAGACGCCTGCCAGGCGCGCGACGTCCCTCATCGTGGCCACCGCGCCTCCTCCGCTCGCGCGGCCCGGCCGTGGTTGACGCGGGGCGAACGCCTCCCGCATCCTAGGAGACGCAGCCGGTAAAGCGGTTAACCCACCGTCGAAGAAGGAGCACCGTGACCACACCCTCCTCCCCCGTCAGCGTCCTCGTCTGGGGCGAGAACCGCCACGAGCAGATCGAGGAGAAGGTCCGCGCGATCTATCCCGACGGAATGCACAGCACCATCGCCGAGGGCATCCGCGAGAACCTCGGCGAGCGCGCATCCGTCTCGACCACCACACTCGACGAGCCCGAGCACGGACTCACCGAGGACGTCCTCGCCGCCACCGACGTCCTCGTCTGGTGGGGCCACCTGGCGCACGGCGACGTCTCGGACGAGATCGTCGCCCGCGTGCGGCGCCACGTTCTCTCGGGCATGGGTCTCGTGGTCCTGCACTCCGGACACTGGTCGAAGATCTTCGGCACGCTGATGGGTACCACCTGCACGCTGCGCTGGCGCTCGGAGCAGGACCGCGAGCTGGTCTGGACCGTCGACCCCACGCACCCCATCGCGCAGGGGATCCCGCATCCGTTCGTGATCCCGCAGCAGGAGATGTATGGCGAGTTCTTCGACGTGCCGGCGCCCGACGAGCTGGTGTTCCTCTCGACCTTCACGGGCGGCGAGGTCTTCCGCTCCGGGATGACCTGGAAGCGCGGCCGCGGGCGCATCTTCTTCTTCTCCCCCGGCGACCAGGACTACCCCGTCTACCACCAGGCCCAGGTGCGCCGCGTGATCGCGAACGGCGTCGAGTGGGTGCGCTCCTCGCGCCCCGAGCGCCGCCTCCCGGTGTTGCAGCGGTACGAGACCGAGGACTTCTCCAACGGCCAGGACTACGAGGGGGCGCTGGTTCGATGACCCTCCGCCTCGTCCAGGTCGGCGCCGGTGCGATGGGCCGCGCCTGGATCCGCACCGTCCGCGACTCCCCCGACGCCGAGCTGGTCGGCCTGGTCGACCTGGACGTCGACCTCGCTGGGGCCGCGGCGGAGGAGGAGGGGGTCGGCCCGGTCGCGGTCGGCACCTCCGTCGCCGAAGTCGCCGCGCGCTCCGGCGCCGACGCCGTGGTCAACGTGACCGTGCCGCGCGCGCACCTGCCGGTGAGCTCGGAGGCGCTGTTCGCCGGACTCCCCGTGCTCTCCGAGAAGCCGATCGCGCCGACCATCGCCGAAGCGCTGGTGCTCGCGGCGACCGCCGAGGCCTCGGGGCGGCTGCTGATGACCAGCCAGTCGCGCCGGTACTTCGCCTCGATTGCCGCCTTCCGCGAGCAGATCGCCGGGCTCGGGCAGCTGGGCAGTGCCTCCGTGCACTTCGCGAAAGCGCCCCGCTTCGGCGGTTTCCGCGACGAGATGGACCATGTGCTGCTCGTCGACATGGCGATCCACGCCTTCGACGCGGCGCGCTACCTGCTCGACAGCGACCCGGTCGCGGTCTACTGCGAGGAGTACAACCCTCTCTGGAGCTGGTATGCCGACGGAGCCGCGGCGAGCGCGGTGTTCGAGTTCGCCGGCGGGGTGCGCTTGAGCTACACCGGCAGCTGGTGCGCCGACGGCCTCGAGACGTCGTGGAACGGCGACTGGCGGGTGAACGGCGCCGGCGGCACGGCGCACTGGGACGGCGACGGTGCTCCGACATGGCAGTCGCGCGAGTCGGAGGCGGTGCAGGTCGCGTCGCTCGTGCCCGTGCCCGAGGAGATCGCCGGCTCGCTCGCCGAGTTCGTGCGAGTGCTGGGCTCGGGGGCGGTGCCCTCGGGCGAGGTGCACGCGAATGTGCGGAGCCTCGCGATGGTGGAGGCGGCCGTCCGCTCCTCCGAGACGGGAGCGCGGGTGCGGATCGACGAGGTCCTGGAAGAGGGCTACGCCGAGGCGCTGACGCTGGCGCGCGACGAGCGCGTGCGCGCGGCCCTCGCCTCCTGGGGCTCAGCGGCGGCGGGCCTCTCGCGCTGACGGCCGCCGACAGCCCGGGGACCTGGTCCGCCGGGCCGTCGGGGTTCCCACGACGGGGTCAGCTGCCGGTGGGGGCATCCTCAGTGTCGGGTGTGGTGCTCTCGGAGGGAGCCGAGGGCGCGGAGGGCGCGGAGCCGTCAGCCGGAGCCGGCGGAGCGGGGGGTCCGGCCGGACCGCACTCGCCCGGGGCGGGTGGCATCGGCGCCGTGCCGTCGACAGCGGTGGGCGGCGTGGGCAGGGTGCCGTCGATCGGGGGAGCCGGAGCATCGGTGGGCGGTGTCGGAGCGGCGGCGTCAGCCGGAGGCGCGGGAGGCGCGGGCGCGTCAGCCGGAGGCGCCGGAGGCGCGGGCGCGTCAGCCGGAGGCGCCGGAGGCGCGGGCGCGTCAGCCGGAGGCGCCGGAGGCGCGGGCGCGTCAACCGGAGGCGCCGGAGGCGCGGGCGCGTCAACCGGAGGCGCCGGAGGCGCGGGCGCGTCGGCCGGAGGCGCAGGCGCGTCAACCGGAGGCGTCGGGGCCGAGCCGTCGACGGGCGGCGCAGGCAGAGCGGCGGCACCGGGTCCGGCAGGGCCGCACTGGCCAGGCTCCGGCAAGCCAGGGCCGGGCAGGCCAGGGCCAGGCAGGCCAGGCTCGGGCAGGCCAGGGCCGGGCAGGGTGGGCGCCGTGCCCTCAGCAGGGGCGCCGGTCGAGTGCAGCGCAGCAGCATCGGCGGTCGGCGTGCTCGACGGCGCGGCGGCGAAAGCCGCGGTCGAGCCGAACGCGACGAGTCCGAGGGCGCCGACGGCGATGAGGCCGATGCTCAGTGGGCGCTTCCTGGGACGCCGCGGCCCGAAGCTCGAGCCCTTCTCGGTGGGGGTGATCGACTCGGTCATGGGTGTCTCCTCGTTCCGGCCCGGTGCCGACTCCGTTCGGGATCGGTTGCGACCGGTTCCTTGTCAGATTCGAAGGCGAATCTGAAGCAGCACTGAAGAACAGACCCTCCACAGCACACGCCTGGTGCGCCCCGATCCGCTGCCCCTAGGTTCGAGCGCATGCCCTCCTCCGCCCGCGTGCTCCTCATCGAGGACGACGACGCCATCCGCTCCTCCGTCGAAGCCGCGCTGCGGAGCGAGCGCTTCACCGTCCGCGGACTCGTCTCCGGGGAGGACCTCGCCCGCGAGCTGAACACCTTCGCTCCCGACCTGGTGATCCTCGACTGGATGCTCCCCGGCCCGAGCGGCATCGTTCTTGCCCAGCGGATTCGGCGCAGCAGCGACGCGGCTGTGATCATGCTCACTGCCCGTGACGCCGTCGAGGACCGCCTGCGCGGCTTCGACGAGGGCGCGGACGACTACGTGGTGAAGCCGTTCGTGCTCGCCGAGCTCGTCAAACGTGTGAGCGCCGTGCTCCGTCGCCGAGGCCGCATCCCCTCCGTCATCGAGATCGGCGATCTCGTCGTGGATCCGGAGTCGGGTCGCGCGCGCCGAGGCGACGTCGCCCTCGACCTCACCGCCACCGAGTTCCGCCTGCTCGCCTTCCTCGCCGGCAACCGCGGCCGCACTCTGACCAAGACGCAGATCCTCACGCAGGTCTGGGGCTACGACCACGTCGACCCGAACCTCGTCGAGGTACACCTCAGCTCCCTGCGCAAGAAGATGGAGGCGCACGGCGGCCGACTCGTGCACACCGTCCGCGGCCTCGGCTACCGGGTGGAAGCGTGAGCCGCGCCCAGCCCGGCGCCCTGCGCACGGGCTCCCTCCGCCTGCGCACCGTGCTGGCCGTGCTCGCTCTGCTGGCCGTGCTGCTGCTCGCGCTCTCAGCGACGGTGCAGGCGGTGCTCGGCGAGCGCCTGCGCGACCAGATCGAGGAGCGGCTGCAGGACCGCGCCTCCACCGCGGCCGCGCTGGTCGGCTCGATCCCCGACGACACTCTCGCCTCCCGGCTCTCGGCTCAGGGTGTCTCGGTGCGGATCACGAGCCCCGAGGGCGAGGACGTGGTCGCCGGCCCCAGCCCGGAGGAGCTGCGCCTGGGCCCCGGCGCCGTTGACCCGCTCGGCGAGCCGCCCTCGCCGCCCGGCCCGAGCTCCCCCTCCGACGCCGTCACCCCGCGAGCCGCCGTCACCGTCGTCTCCAGTAGCGTCAGCGCCGACGCCGAGCTGATCACCCTCGAGTCGACCCTCAGCGACGGGACCCGCCTCGAGCTCACCAGCGAGGCCGGCTCGGTGGGCAGCACCCTCGCGCAGCTGAACGGGATCCTGCTCGCCGCGTCGGCCGTGTTCCTGCTCCTCGCCGCGCTCGCGCTGATCGTCGTCGTCCGCGCGACCCTCCGGCCTCTCGAGCGGATGACCGACGTGGCCCGCGACATCGCGCACGGCGACCGCGGCCGACGCCTCCGCCCCTCCCGCCCGCGCACCGAGCTGGGCCGCACCGCAACCGCGTTCGACGAGATGCTCGACGATCTGGAGCAGGCCGAGCGCACCGCGCTCGCCGCCGAAGCGACCGCCCTTGCGGCCGAGCAGCGGATGCGCGCCTTCGTCTCGGACGCCGCGCACGAGCTGCGGACGCCGGTCGCCGGCATCCAGGCCGCGGCCGACGCGCTGGTGCGGGCCGACGGCGGCGAGCAGGAGCGCGAGCGCCTGTCGGTGCACGTCGTCCGGGAGTCGCTGCGCGCCGGCCGCCTGATCCAGGACATGCTGCTGATGGCGCGGCTCGACGAGGGCCTGACCGTCAAGGCGCGGCCGCTGGACCCCGCCGGCGTCGCCGAGGCCGCGGTCGAACGCCAGGAGCTGCGCTGCCCGGGACTCGCGATCCGGCTGCACCGGTCGGCAGAACTGCCGCTGGTCAGCGCCGACGCCGACCGGCTAGGCCAGGTGCTCGGGAATCTCCTCGAGAACGGCGCTCGCTTCGCCCGCTCCCAGATCGACGTGTCCGTCGAGGCCGACCCCGACTCTGTCTCGATCACCGTCGACGACGACGGCCCCGGCATTGCCGAAGCCGACCGCGAGCGCGTCTTCGACCGTCTCGTCCGCCTGGACGACGCCCGCAACCGCGCGGACGGCGGCTCGGGCCTCGGCCTGCCGATCGCCCGCGGGCTGGCTCGGGCGTTCGGCGGTGACCTCGTGGCGCAGGCCGGACCGGTGGGCGCGCGCTTCCGGGTGACGCTCCCGCGCGCAGCGGAGTGAGACGGCGGAGCGACCGAGCAAGTGACTCGACAACGGCCGCGGCGGTCGAAGCGCGGTCGGTGACCGTCAGTAACCGAGATCGAGCGCTCCTGATATTCCTCCAGGGTCCGTTCCGGCCCTCTGAACCTCGGTAACGAACACCTTCGGCCTGAATCGCCTGGCTGAACGCCTGAATCGCCCGGCTGAATGGCTGAATCACGCTCTCGAGCGTCGGGAGCGGTCTGCTGCTCGCCACCTTCTCGCCCCCAATATCCCGCCCCGCCGGAGGAGCGCGCAGACGGAGGGCGGGGCGTGGTCGCTGCGGGCGGCGAAGCCCGACGCGCCGAACGAGCCCGCGCACGCTCCACAGCGCATCCTCCAGCGGGTCCTCACCGGCATGACACTCAATTCGTTGCACTCAACAACAAAAAGGGCGACCACCCGGCAGAATGGATCCATGACCTCACGGAGCAACTGGGCGGGCACCTACGAGTACCGCGCCGCCGCCATCATCGAGCCGGAGTCGGTCGAGGAGGTGCAGCGCCTCGTCCGCGAGAACGAGCGCGTTCGCGCCCTCGGCAGCCGTCACTCCTTCAACTCCCTGCCCGACACCCCCGGCGCCCTGCTGCACCTCGGCCGCCTCGCCGCCGATCCCGTGATCCACGCCAAGGCGAGCACCGTCACCGTTGACGGCGCCACCCGCTACGGCGTCCTCGCCGCACACCTACACAGCAACGGTTACGCCCTGCACAACATGGGCTCGCTCCCGCACATCTCGGTTGCCGGCGCCATCGCGACCGGCACGCACGGCTCGGGCGACCGCAACGCGAATCTCTCCTCCGCCGTTTCGGCTCTCGAACTCGTCACCGCCGACGGCTCGCTGCGCACGATTCGCCGCGGGGAGCCCGGCTTCGAGGGCGTCGTCGTCGGCCTCGGCTCCTTCGGCATCGTCACCCGCGTGACCCTCGACATCCAGCCGACCTTCAACGTTCGCCAGGACGCCTTCGTCGATCTGCCCTGGGAGCGCGTGCTCGACGACTTCGACGCGATCACCTCCTCGGCCTACAGCGTCAGCCTCATGACGCACTGGTCGTCGCCAACCGTCGAGCAGCTGTGGCTCAAGACGAAGGTGGCCGCAGGATCCGTCGCCGACGTCGACGCGACGCACCTGGGTGCCGTCGCCGCCTCGGCGAGCCTGTTCGCCGTCTCCGAGGGCGTCGACTCCAATCTCAACCCGTTCGGCGGATCGGTCGGCCCGTGGTCGGAGCGTCTGCCGCACTTCCGCCTCGACCGTGAGCCGAGCGCGGGCGACGAGATCCAGAGCGAGTACATGGTGCCGCGCACGAACGTCCGCGAGGCGATCGTGGCGCTGCGCGCAATCGGCGAGCGGATCGACGACGTCCTGCTGATCACGGAGCTGCGCACGATGGCGGCTGACGACCAGTGGCTCTCCCCGGCCGAGGGCCGCGACAGCGTCGGCGTGCACTTCACCTTCAAGAAAGACCGCGCCGGCGTCGACGCCGTCCTCCCCGCCGTCGAGGGCGCGCTCCTGCCGTTGGGCGCCCGCCCGCACTGGGGCAAGCACTTTCTCGCCGGAGCCGACGAGATCGCGCCGCTCTACCCGCACCTCGACGAGTGGCGCGCCCTCCGCTCCGAGTGGGACCCGTCCGGCCGCTTCGCCAGCGACTTCCTCCACACCCGCCTCCTCGGCTGACCCCTCCCCCTCCCGCCTCTCCCCCCTCCCCCCTCCCGCGAGATGCCACTTATGCGCGCGACACGCCGCAGAACGCGCGCGTAAGTGGCATCTCGCGGCGGACGTCAACGGGGTGGTTGGGGTGACCAGTGCGTCGTAGCGTCGGGAGCGACGAGAGGGAGGCGGCTATGCCCCGCGAGGAACAGGTTCCGTCGACCATCGAGCGCTCGGACAAGCACGCGCAGAGGCTGTGGTCGGCCGCGCACGACTCGGCCGTCGAGAGCTACGGAGAGGGGGAGCGAGCGCACCGCACGGCCTTCGCCGCGCTCAAGCACGAGTACGAGAAGGTCGGCGACCACTGGGAGCGCAAGGCCGACAGCGGCCCCTCCGACTCCGGCGCCGAGGGCCACGGCCACTCCCCCGGAGGCGAGACGGCGGGCGGAGTCGACGCGAACGCCACCAAGGCACACCTGCTTGCCCTCGCCAAGCGCCTGAACATCCCCGGCCGCTCCCGCATGTCCAAAGCCGAACTCATCGAGGCCCTCCAGCGCGAGAACACCCGCCGCACACGCACGGCGCGGTGACCCCTCCGCGCCCAGGGAACCCCGGACCGTCGAGGGAACCCGCCGTCCGAGGCTCCCTCGACGGCTCGGGGTTCCCTGGGCCATCAGCCCAGCGAGTCGCGCACAGCTGCCACTCCCAGCTCCAGCTCGGCGAAGGTGGTCGAGAGCGGCGAGAGGCCGATCCGGATGCCGTCGCGGAAGTCCGGCACGACTCCCTGCGAATGCAGGCGCGGCACCAGGGCGGCGAACGACTCGTGCACGATCGTCATGTGCGAGCCGCGCCGGGCCGGGTCGCGCGGAGTCGCCACGCGCACCCCGCGCGGCACCAACCACGCGTCGGCCAGCTCGAGCGCGTACGCCGTCAGCGCCTCCGACTTCGCACGGACCGCGGGCATGCCCACCGACGCGATCAGCGCGATCATGTCCTGCATCGCCAGCATCCCCGTGATCGGCGGCGTCCCGCTGAGGAATCGCCGGATCCCCTCGGCCGGATGGTAGCTCGGACCCATCTCGAACATGTCGGCGACGCCCATCCAGCCCTGTACCGGCTGCGCGAGCGAGCCCTGGTGCCGGGAGGCGACGTACGCCCAGGCCGGCGCCCCCGGCCCTCCGTTGAGGTACTTGTAGGAGCAGCCGACCGCGAGATCCGCGCCCCACACGTCGAGTTCCAGCGGCACCGAGCCGACGGAGTGGGAGGCGTCCCAGAGCACGAGCGCGCCGGCCTCGCGGACCTGCGCAGTGATCGCGGCAGCGTCGGCGAGGAAGCCCGAGCGGTAGGCGACGTGGCTGAGCAGCACGAGCGCGGTGCACTCGCCGAGCACGGGAGCGAGGTCGTCCGGGCCGACGCCGCTCTCGGGGTCGGAGGTGATCCAGCGCAACGTGCTGCCGGTCTCGGCCGCGATGCCCTCGAGCACGTAGCGGTCGGTGGGGAAGTTGTCCATATCGACGACGATCTCGTCGCGTCCCCGCTCCGCCTGGCGGGCGATCGCCGCTCGGGCGAGCTTGTAGAGCAGCACCGTCGTGGAGTCGGCGACGATCGTCTGCCCGGCGGCGGCTCCGAGCGCCGCCGAGCCCAGCGCGTCGCCGACCTTGAGCGGCATCTCGAGCCAGCCCTCCCCCCAGCCGCGGATGAGGCGGCCACCCCACTCCTCCTGGGCGAACCGGGCGAGCCGGGCGACGCTCGCGCGCAGTGGCCGGCCGAGGGAGTTGCCGTCGAGGTAGGAGCGGACCTCGGGGGTGCGGACGAATAGCTCCGGGCAGTGAGCGAGCGGATCCTGGGCGTCGAGCGGATGCATCTCCTCACCCTAGATCGCGGCCCGCGGCGTCCCCCGGCCCCGTGTGTCGCCCGAACCCTGAGAGTCCACGAGGCGTTCTCATGGCTCACGTCCCTACTCTGGTCGGCGTGGATCTCGACACCCTCCTCAACATCGGCCTCGTCGTGCTGTTCGTCCTGCTCGGAGGCGTCTTCGCGGGCACCGAGATGGCCATCGTCAGTCTCCGCGAGAGCCAGGTCCGCGCGATCGAGGCCGGCAGCGAGCGCGGCCGGAGGATCGCCGAGCTCGTCCGCAACCCCAACACCTTCCTCTCGGCCGTGCAGATCGGCGTCACACTCGCCGGCTTCTTCTCCTCGGCGTACGGCGCCTCGACCATCGCGCCCGACCTCGTGCCGCCGCTGGAATCACTCGGCCTCTCCGCCGGCGCCGCGTCCACCGTCGCGCTCATCCTGATGACCCTCGTCATCGCCTACCTGTCGCTGGTGCTGGGCGAGCTGGTCCCCAAGCGCCTCGCGATGCAGAAGTCGGTCGCGTTCACCCGCGCTCTCGCCCCTCCGCTGAACACCCTCGCCCGCCTGATGCGCCCCGTGATCTGGCTGCTGTCCGTCTCCACCGACGCCGTCGTCCGGCTGCTCGGTGCGGACCCGAGCGAGAAGGGCGAAAGCGTCTCGGCCGATGAGGTGCGCGACCTGATCTCGAGCACCACCGAGATCCACGAGGACAACCGCCGCCTCCTGACCGACATCTTCCGTGCCGACGACCGCCGGGTCGCCGAAGTGATGCGCCCCCGCCCGGACGTCGACGTCCTCCGCGGCGCCCTCAGCGTGGCCGACGGCTACACGGCGGTCCTCGACCAGCCACACTCGCGCTATCCCGTCGTCGGCGACGACTTCGACGACGTGCTCGGCTTCGTGCATGTGCGCGACCTGATGTCGGCGTTCCCGGAGGCGGGCCGCGCCGGCACCGCGAGCAGCGTCGCCGAGATCACCCGCCCGATCCTCGCGGTCCCCGGCACCACGAAGGTGCTCTCGGCCCTGCGCACCATGCGCCAGAACGGCCACCAGATCGCCGTCGTGATCGACGAGTACGGCGGAACGGACGGCATCATCACGCTCGAGGACCTGCTCGAGGAACTCGTCGGCGAGATCTACGACGAGTACGACGGCGCCCGCCAGGCGGTCGACGCGAAGGCAGCCGAGCAACTGCACGACGTCGACGGCGGCATGATCCTCGAGGACCTCGCCGAGCAGCTGGGCATCGAGCTGCCGGAGGGCCCCTACGAGACGGTCGGCGGATTCGTCCTCGACCGGATCGGCCGCGTCGCCGTGGTGGGCGATTCAGTCGTCGTCGGCGACCACCTGCTCCGGGTGGCCGAGACGGACCGCTACCGCATCTCGAGGCTGACCCTGGTGCCGCAGCCTGCGTCGAAGCCGAGCGAGCCGACCGCGCCCGCCGTTTGAGGCCCGAGCGGCGCCGGGGGTCGCTCCGGCCGTCGGATCCACGAGCCCCACCGGACGCGAGCGCGTCGCGCCGGACGGTCAACGGAGCATGTCGAGGGGACTACCGTGCCAGGGAGATCGAGGGACACCACCTCGATCCGAGAGAACGGGGAAAGAAGAGATGAAGAGACGACGCACACTCATGGCGCTCGTCGCGGGGGCGACGATCGCGTTCAGTCCGGTGGCGCAGGCAGCGACGACCTACACCGACTACACGACGAAGGCGGAGATACCGGACTACGACTGCGGCTCCGATGCGTGCACCGCGGCGCAGGGGTTCGCGGTGACCACCAACTACCTTTACACGATCAAGACCGACTCCGAGCACGGGAAGTCCGTGATTTACCGGGTCGACCGCAGCTCCGGTGACCGGGTCCTCATGCACAACGCGACAAGCGATTCGAACGTCAACACCTGGCTCGGACACGCCAACGACATGGAGATCGCCAGCATCGGCGGCCAGAAGTACATGTTCGTCGTGACGATGTTCGACAGCGGCAGCGGTGCGGACAGTACCAAGCAGCTGGTGCGGCTCAAATACACCGGCACCAGCTACGAGTGGGATCACACCTACACGCTCCTGTCCGGGACGACGCCGAAGAAGATCAGCGGACTCAGTAAGATCTCGCAGAGCGGCACCAGCATCGACTTCTTCTTCAGCTCCGGAGACCAGGTCTACCGCGGGAGTCTCGACGCGACCGCTCCAGGAGGCAGCGCGAACGACGTCCCACTGACGACCGCGTTCACGATGAACAACAAGCCGAGCGGCTGGGACTCGCAGGGGATCCACTATGACGCCGCGCACCAGCGCTTCTACCGGCCCGTCACCAGCGGCAACCGCAGCAGGATCCTCCTGTACGACGGCATCACGCCCGCGACGACGGGCGCCAGGTCGTCCAGCGCCGACGTCAAGATCGACATCACGAGCGCGAACGACGCGAAGTTCGAGATCGAGGGCGTCGGCGTGAACGCCGAGAGCGGGAAGCTCTACTTCAGCACGAACCGCACCGGCTCGGACGGCGTTCACTACGTGAACGGCTACTCAGCCTGAGCCGCTCTGGCTCCGGGTGGAGGAGCCGCGTCCCTGGGCAGTGCGCCTAGGGCAGTGGCCCCTCCACCCAGCGCGTAGCGACGCGCCCGCGGGCGCCGGGCCGCGCGACCCAGAGCCCGCCGGCGAACGGATGACGCGTCCGCTCGTCCGCCGAGAGGTCGCGCGACGCGGAGGTGACGACCGCCACGTCCAGGTCCTCGCCCGCGAAGGCGATGCTGGAGGAGTGCGGCGCGTCAATCCTGATGCCCTCGCCCTCGACCGCGCGGCCGTCGGCATCGAACACGCGCACGCCGCTCCCGCCCCAGACCGCCACCCAGACGCGGCCCTCCGCGTCGACGGTCAGCCCGTCGGCGAACACGCCCTCATCCAGTGCGACGAACGGCTCGCGAGCGCCGTGCTCGCCGCCCGCGTAGGAGCGGCGGTGGATCATGCCCGACTCGGTGTCGGCCGAGTACAGCACCGAGCCGTCGGGTGAGAAGCCGAGGCCGTTCGAGAGCCGCAGGTCGTCGTCGAGCACCGTCACCGATCCGTCGTACTCGATCCGCAGCAGGACGTCGTCGCCGGCCGACTCGCCGAGGGTCAGCGAGCCGACGAGGAGGCGCCCCTGCGGGTCGATCGTGCCGTCGTTGAAGCGGTGCCCCTCGGGCAGCAGCTCGGAGCCGCGAGTGAGCGAGCCGTCGACCTCGAGGATCGCGAGACGCCGGGTCAGCGCGATGAGCGTCCGTCCGTCGCCCAGCGGCAGCGCGCAGCCGACCTGCTCGCCGACGTCGGTGCGCGAGATCGCGCCGATCCCCTCCGCTGCGAGGGGCGCCGAGAGGACGGCACCCGCCTCGATGTCGACCCAGGTGAGGCGGCCGGTCTCCGGATCCCAGACGGGCCCCTCGCTGAGGACGTAGGTGGGGGTGCCCGCGGGCGTCGCGTCGATCATGGCTCCACGCTAGGCGGCGACGGCCTACGCCGTCAGGAACCGAGGTTGGGAGCGACGGACCCGGGCCTCGGGGCAGTTCCCGGCACTTTCCACCTCGGTTGCGTACGCGGGCGGCGAGATACACCCGCCCGGTCGGCGGCGACAAGGGTGAAGAGCCCGGCGATATGGGCCGCCCGGGGGCCTAGGGTCGTCTCACCGCGCTCGTGCAGCGTTCCTCCGCAACGACGCGGGAGCGACAGGAAGGCGCGCTCGCCATGTCGAGATCTACCAGGCCGCGCGGCCCTGCCCGGAGCCACTGGTCGATCGTCGTCGGCCTCGGCCTCTGCACCGCCGCGAGATGCCACTTACGACGCCCGCGTGCGGCGTGTCGCCCTTATAAGTGGCATCTCGCCGCGGACGTCTCGGCATCAGCCCACATGCACGCCCGGGCGGCGGTCGCGGCGCGCCTCCGCGCGGCGCAGGACCTCGCGGGTGACGGGGGCGACCTCGCCGGTGCCCGTGATGAGAAAGCGGAACATGTTCGAGAGGGGGCCGCCCTCGGTCCACTCGAAGTAGACATCGGGGATGACGCCGGTGAGGTCGCGGATCTCGAGTAGCACGGTGGCGATGGTGTTCGGGATGTTGCCACTGGTTACCGTGAGCACGCGGAAGCCGTGGCAGACGCGCCCCTGCACGATCAGGTCCTCCTCGAAGTCGGAGGAGTCCGTCGTGTGCACCTCCAAGAACAGCACCGGGCCGCGCATCGGCAGGTTGCTGTCGCGCTGCTCCTCCGCCAGCTTGTCGCGGTACTCCGCCTCGGATCCGTCATCGGGTTCGTTCGCGAGGATGCGGATCACGCCGTAGTCGTCGGCGTCCGTGCTGAGGAAGTCGATGGCGGTGGCGTCGAAGGTGACGGAGGTCGCGCGCAGCTGGAACGAGCGGTGGACGCGCGAGACGAGCGAGACCGCCAGGATGCCGACGATGAAGACCGCGGCGATCCGGACGCCGTCGGGCCGCTCGACCACGTTGACCACCGTCGTGTAGACGAAGACGATAGCGATCACCGCGAAGCCCACCGCGCGCTTGCGCTGCTTCTTGCGCTTGGCCGAGAGGAACACGGCGACGGACGCGGAGGTGATCAGCACGAGCACGCCGGTCGCATAGGCCCCGCCCTGGGCGTCGACGTCGGCGCGGAAGAGGATCGTGATGACGAAGGCGACGACCGTGAAGACGAGCACGAGCGGACGAACGGCTCCGGCCCACTGCGGCGCCATCCCGTAGCGGGGCAGGTAGCGCGGCACGATGTTGAGCAGGCCAGCCAGAGCGGAGGCGCCCGCGAACCAGAGAATGCAGATCGTTGCGATGTCGTAGACGGTGCCGAAGCCCTCGCCCAGGTATTCGTGCGCGAGGTACGCCAACGCGCGACCGTTGGCCTCTCCTCCCGGCTGGAACTGCGCCTGCGGGATGAGCAGCGTGGTCACGAAACTCGAGGTTATGAGGAACGCCGACATGGTGACGGCGGCGGTGATCAGCAGCCGCTTTGCCCCGCGGATGCGGCCGACCGGAGAGCCCTCGGTATCGCCCGAGTTGCCGCGGATCTGCGGCATCACTGCGACTCCGGTTTCGAAGCCGGAGAGTCCGAGCGCGAGCTTGGGGAACACGATCAGCGCGATGCCGACCATGATCAGCGGATTCCCGTGCTGCGTCGTGAGCGCCAACCACCACTCGCCGATGACGACGGGGTTCTCGGCCACATGCCCGATCGCCACGGCGATCACGATCGCGTTGAGCAGCAGGAAGACGGCCACGAGCACGACCGCGATCGAGATCGCCTCACGGAAACCGCGGAGGAACACGATCCCCAGCAGAGCGATCAGGCCCAGCGTGAGCGGCACCTCCGCCCCGTGGAACCACGCCGGCGCGAACGGGTTCTCGACCGCGTGCGCCGTCGCGTCAGCCGCCGAGAGGGTGATCGTGATCATGAAGTCGGTGGCTGCGAAGCCCAGTAGCACGAGCACGAAGAGCTTGCCACCCCACCAGGGCAGCAGGCGCTCCAGCATCGCGATGGACCCTTCGCCGCGGAAACTCTCGCGGGCGACACGGCGGTACACGGGAAGCGCGCCCAGGAGCGTCAGCACCACCAGGACGATCGTCGCGAGCGGCGAGACCAGGCCAGCGGCGAGCGCTGCGATCGCCGGCTGGTAGCCGAGAGTGGAGAAGTAGTCGACGCCGGTGAGGCACATCACGCGCCACCACGAGTGCGTCTTGGCTGTCGCCGCGTGCGGGCCGGGGTGGGCTCCGGAGTCGTCGCGGAGGCCCTCGAGCAGCCACGCCTTCACTCCGCCCGCGCGCGCGGAGGAGAGACGGGAGGGTTCAAGGGCGTCGGGGTCGCCACGGACTACGGAAGAGGTCACTGCACGTTTCTACTCGCCGGGAGGAGCGCTGACGCCAGGACCGGGCGGATCCTCACGCTTTCCTCACGGGTATTCGCCTGTGGAGGAGGATTCACGACCGATCGGGCGCGAAAGGGACGCCGGTGGCGCCTCCTGACCGCCGCCCCCAGGGCCGGGCGGAAGGATCGGACGCGTCCCCTCACCGAGAGGAGCACCACCATGACCACACCGCGCCGCGCATTGATCCTCGTCGATGTGCAGCAGGAGTACTTCAGCGGTCCGCTCGAAATCCAGTACCCGCCGCACGCGCAGTCGCTACCCCGGATCGCCGCCGCCATCGACTCCGCCGCCGCCGCGGGCCTTCCGATCGCCGTCGTTGCGCACAGCGCGGGCAAAGGAGCCCCGATCTTCGACCCGACCGGCCCGTCCTTCGCACTGCACGCAGAGATCGAGCGCCGCCGCTCCGACACCTGGAAGAGCGTGACGAAGCAGTTCGGCAGCGTCCTCGCGGGGACCGACCTGCTCGACTGGCTGCGCGAGCACGGTGCCATCGCTCTCTCAAACGACGCCGGCTCGGTCGACGCCCGCTCCCTGCACACCACGCTGAGGGCGCTGCTCAACTCGAACTTCGCCGCCGTCGCCCCCACCACGGTTGGGATCTCGGCGCTCACAGGCGAGTACACGCTCCCGATGAGCACACTCCCCGAGTCCGTGACCGCCGGCGCCGCGCGCTGATGTTCACAACTCAGGATGAACGCACGAACTCTGAGGCGGATCCGCGGATCGACGGCGCTCGGATCGACGTCGTCCTGAGTTGTGAACACCATCCGTCGTATCAACACCGAACGGGCACTCGCCTCTAGCCTTGGGACATGGCCCTGCTGCATCGAGCGACGATCACCCCCGGCAAACTCGAGATCGTGGAGGCGTGGGCGCCGACGCAGCCGTGGTGCGAGGTCGGCGGCTTCAGTCAGCTCGGCGCCTACCGGTTCGATGATCCGGAGGGCGACGTCGGCGTCGAGACGCTGATCGTTCAGGCGCCAGGGCAGCCGCCGCTGCAGGTGCCGCTGACCTACCGCGGCGTCCCCCTTCCCGGCGGGGAGGAGCATCTCATCGCGACGGTCGAGCACACCGTCCTGGGTCGCCGCTGGGTCTACGACGGACTGGGCGATCCGGTCGCGGTCGCCGCCTTCGCGACGGCGATCCGCACCGGCGCCCGGGAGGTCGAGCAGTACGTCGAGGAGGACGGACATCGCATCATCTGCCCGCCGACCGCCACGGTGCAGGGCAGCGGAGTCGGGGGCGGCCCGGTTGAGCCGCCCGCGTCGCTCCGCGCGCAGAGCGACGCCCGGACGACCACTACCTCCGCGGATGGCCTGACCCTCGTCCTCGCCCGAGTCCTCGCACCCCCGTTCCTCGAGGGCGAGCGGCACCTCACCGGCTCCTGGGGCAACGCACTCCCCCTCCCCCTGGCCACCCTCGCCTGACGCCCCCTCCCCGCGAGATGCCACTTGTGCGCGCGACACGCCGGGGAAGGCGGTCATATGTGGCATCTCGCGGAGGGAGAGGGCAGGGCACCCCCTCAGCGCAGCGACGCGAGTACGGCTTCTAACTCGTCGACGGCGAAGTCGATCTCGGCGGCGGTGACCACCAGCGGCGGCGCCAGGCGGATCGTCGATCCGTGAGTGTCCTTGGCCAGCACGCCCCGCGCCATCAGTGCCTCACAGACGGCACGGCCCGAGGCGAGCTCCGGGTCGATGTCGATGCCGGCCCAGAGTCCGGCGCCCCGGACGGCGACCACTCCCCGGCCGATGAGCGCCTGGAGGCGCGCATGGAGCTGGGTGCCGCGCTCGCGGGCAAGGGCCTGGTAGTCGCCGGTCGCGAGCATCTCGACGACCGCGAGGCCGACGGCGGCGGCGAGCGGGTTGCCGCCGAAGGTCGAGCCGTGCTGGCCTGGCTGCAGGACGCCGAGTACGTCGGAGTTCGCGACCACGGCGGACACCGGGACGATGCCCCCGCCGAGAGCCTTGCCGAGCAGGTAGACGTCCGGGACGACTCTGTCCAGGTCGCAGGCGAAGGTCGCGCCGGTGCGGCCGAGGCCGGACTGAATCTCGTCCGCGATGAAAAGGACATTCCGACGCGCGGTGATCTCGCGCACGGCCGGCAGGTAGCCCGCGGGCGGCACGACGATGCCCGCCTCGCCCTGGATCGGCTCGAGCAGCACGGCCACGGTGTCCTCATCGATCGCGGCCTCGAGGGCTGAGGCGTTCCCGAACGGGACTGTGCGGAACCCGGGCGTGAACGGAGCGAAGCCGTCGCGCGCCTCCGCGTCGTCGCTGAACGAGATGATCGTGGTGGTACGGCCGTGGAAGTTGCCTGCCGCGACGACGATGTTCGCCCGCCCCGGCGCGACGCCCTTGACCCGGTAGCCCCAGGCCCGGGCCACCTTGATGCCTGATTCCACCGCCTCCGCGCCCGTGTTCATCGGCAGGACCATGTCCTTGCCGGCGAGCGCGGCGAGCGCCGTGACGAACGGGCCGAGGCGGTCGTTGTGGAACGCGCGGCTGGTCAGGGTGACGCGGCCGAGCTGCTCGCGGGCCGCCTCCAGCAGCACCGGGTGCGAGTGACCGAAGTTCACGGCGGAGTAGGCGGCGAGGCAGTCGAGGTAGCGGCGACCCTCGACGTCGGTGATCCAGGAGCCCTCGCCGGTGGCCGCGACGACGGGCAGCGGGTGGTAGTTGTGCGCGGCGTGCTCCTCCTCCACGGCGATGAGGGCGGCGGCGGTATCGGTCATGCTCATGTCGTTCCTCCCGGGGGACGGTCGACTCTCCAGAAGTTGTCGCACTCGACGCGGAACGCGACAACGCGTGGAGACTGGAGGGTGGGTCGGTGCTGGGCAGCAAGTCAGCGCTGCACAGCGGAAGTCAAGGGATCAGCGGCGCAGTTCGAGCGTGCAGCACTTGACGCCGCCGCCGCCGAGCAGCAGCTCGGACAGGTCGACGCCGATCGGGTTGTAGCCTCGCTCGCGCAGTTGTCGCTCGAAGCCCGTCGCGCGCGACGCAATGACCACAGTGAGGCCGTCGGAGAAAGCGTTGAGGCCGAGCACGGATGCGTCCTCCTCCGAGACGAGGATCGCGTCAGGGTAGAGCTCGCGGAGGGTGCGGTTGCCCTCCTCGCTGAACGCGCTCGGGAGGTACGCGATGGTCGCGTCGTCGAGCACGGCGATCGCGGTGTCGAGGTGGTAGAAAGACGGATTCACCAGCTCCAGCGTGACGACCTCGCGACCGAAGACGCGGGCGACCTCGGCATGTGAGTCGGAGGCGGAGCGAAAGCCGGTGCCCGCGAGGATCCGCTCCCCGACGAGGAGGAAGTCGCCCTCGCCCTCGTTGACCTCCTCCGGAACGCGGACGTCGAAGCCGGCCGAGCGGAACCAGTCCATGTAGGCCGGGCCCTCGGGCTGGCGCTCCGGGAAAGCGAAGGAGGCACCGTAGGCGATCCCGTCGATCACGAATCCGCCGTTGGCCGCATAGACCATGTCCGGCAGGCCCGCCTCGGGCTCGATCAGCTCGATCGTGAAGCCGAGGTCGGCGTAGGTGTCGTAGAGGGTCTGCCACTGCCGGACGGCGAGGGAGGTGTCGGTGGGGACCTGCGGGTCCATCCACGGATTGATGCGGTAGACGACGGTGAAGTGCTCGGGGCTGCACATCAGGATCGTCTTCGCGACGGGCGTTCGGGCGGGTGCCTCGGGGAGTACGGCAGTATCGGTCATTCGAGTCCTCCTGCGAAAGGATGCGGATGAGCGGACCGGGTCCAGTGGCTCCGTGCCCCGACGGGGTGCGAGCACGCTCCCAGCAAGTGTGACACGCCACAATCCCTCCTTCTCCGCAGTAACACGCATAAATACCGCGTACCCACCCCTCCCCACGCACATCTACAGCGTCCGGCCGACCGAGGGAACCCCGGGCCGTCGAGGGAACCAGCCGGACGGGGCTCCCTCAACGGTGTGAGGTTCCCCCGACGACAACCCTGCGGCAGCGGGCGACTGTTACGCCAAAAAGGGGGACTATGTGCGTCCACCGGCCGATGGCGCGATCCTCGCAGCCCGACGATCGCGGGCCTTCTCCCCGCGACGAAGCTGGATATCTATGCGACGACGAGGGCACGGGGAGCGGATACCGTGAGCCTCGTAGAGGTCACGGCAAAGACCAGCATCACCCGCGACCTGGGTCGTTCGTACGATCCATACTTCTTCGAGGTCTCGAGCGTGACGAATGTCAGCGCGCCCTTCACAGGAGGCCGCGACGGCATGCGGCTCGCACCGTCCTCATCTCAGAGCAGCCCAGCCGAAACCGCACCCACTTCTGGGATGTCCTAGCCCCGGCGATCTCACCATCGTGGTCGGCACAGCAACGTCTCTCGTCTCCGCTCGCTGGAGTCGGCCTTCCTGTGACGCCAAGCTCTGCACCTTCGAGAGCTCTCACTTCACGCTCAACGACCCCTCCTCGTCGGATGACGGGAACGATCACCGGAACTTCGACGGCACCATGTCACAGGCCGACACCTCTTACACATGGAACTCGAACCGTTCCACCGCTAGGAGTTCTGCATCTGGGCCTCCTCACAAAGCGAGCGGTCCTGCGGGGAATACACCAGCTACGCGGATTCTCCTGCCGCTTGCGCCAGCACCGGCACGGACGCCTCCGGCAGCGGCCCCTGGTCGAGCGTCGTCGCGGCCGATCGCCGCTCACAGACCTTCACGAATCTCCGCCGGCTTCGCCGACGCCCTCGCCGTCGGCCCGGTCGCCGCGCGACTGGGCGCACCGCTCTACCTCAGCGAGCCGACCTGCCTCCCGCGCACCACCCGTGTGAAGATGCAGAGCCACAACCTCGATCAGGTCCTCCTGCTCGGTAGCCCCCTGACGCTGTCGGCGCAGGTCCGATCGCTGACCGCCTGCTGAGGCCCGCCGTCCCGCACGAGCCCGGAGATCCATGAGCGACACCGCCGACCGTCCCCTCCTCGTCGGCATCGAGACAGGAGGGACCAAGGTCGTGGCGGCGGTCGCAGCGGCCGCCGCTCCCGAGCGGATCCTCGCGACGACGACCCTGCCCACTCGCGGGCCCGACGAAACCCTCGCCGACCTGGCCGGCTTCGTCGGCGGTCACGGAGTCGCGGGCACCGTCGCCGCGATCGGCGTCGCCTCCTTCGGTCCGCTCGACATCGACCCCGGCTCCCCGACCTACGGTCACCTCACTTCCACCCCGAAGCTCGGCTGGGAGGGCACGGACGTGCTCGGCCCGATCGGCGCGGCAGCACCGGGCGCCCGCCTCGCGCTCGTGACCGACGTCAACGGAGCCGCGCTGGGGGAGGCGCGCTGGGGCGCCGGAGTCGGCGATTTCGTCTACCTCACAGTCGGCACCGGAGTCGGCGGAGGCGTCATCGCGGGCGGGCGGCTCCTCGCCGGCAGCGGTTGGCCCGAGGTCGCGCATCTGCTGCCTCGGCGACACCCCGAAGACGGCTTCGCGGGCACCTGCCCGTTCCACGGGGACTGCCTCGAAGGCCTGGTCGCCGGTCCCGCGATCTCGGCCCGCTGGGGCATGGACGGCTCCCGCCTCCGCGCAGAGCAGGCCGCCGCGAACCTCCGCTTCAGCTCCTACTACCTCGCGCAGCTCGTGACGACGCTCGCCTACGTCGCCGGAGTGCGGCGTGCGGTGGTGGGCGGCGGCGTGTCGAAGACGCCGGGGCTCGTGCCCGCGATCGAAGCCGAGGTCGAGCGGCTGATGGGCGCGCCCGGAGCGACGGGGACGGCCGGCGGGCGGATCCGCATCCTGCGCCCGGCACTCGGCGACGAGTCCGGCGTCCGAGGGGCGCTCTCACTGGCAGGGTCGCTGCTCGAGGGGGCTTCACCCTTCCCGCAGGAGCACGAGGCCCGGTGAAGTCTCCGCCCACGGCGTGGGGCGGAGGTGCGGGAGAGGGTGGGGGCGACGGGAGGCGCGACGTGGCCGGGGGAGGGTGCGATTCGCAGGGGACCGTCCGATTCGCAGGGCGTCGTCCGATTCGCAGGGCGTCGTCCGATTCGCAGGGCGTCGTCCGATTCGCAGGGCGTCGTCCGATTCGCAGGGCGTCGTCCGATTCGCAGGGGATCCACGCGCCGTCGTCGATCCATCCGCTTTCCTGCTTCCTCACGCACGCAACCCCCTGCACATCGCACGCGATCCGCAGCAACACGTACGATCTGCAGGGACACGTACGATCTGCAGGTCTTCCGGCGCTCGAGCCCCTCGAAGCCGCATGAAACAGCCGGCGCCGTCGGAATCCCCTGCGAATCGCACCAGCCGCGCCCAAGCCACCACTCCTCCACAGCCGCCGGATCCCCGATCTCTCCCCCGATCAGCCCGGGCCCGCCCACCAGCACCCGCAGAGCGAGCACGCTCGTGACATGCAGCAGTCACGTCAGTCCCCCGGAGCGTCGAACTCCTCGAGCGCCCTCAGCGCCTCCCGCGCGCGGTCCAGCCGATCGGCCTTGGGCTCGTCCCACCAGACCGGCCCGCGCTCACCGAGCCCGTGCTTCGCGAGCCCCACCCGCCTTCGCGCCAGCGACTCCGCTTCCGCATCGTCGTGCATTCTCGCCGAGCGCACCGCTGAGCGGCCCCGTCCGAGATGCGAGGTCAGCCCGGCGACCACGTCCTCCGGAAGCGAGGGGTCGGTTCGCCGCCACCGTCGGCCCTTTACCACCAGCCAGCGCTCGTCGTCGTCACTCACCCCGTCCCCGCAGCCTCGGATTGACGCGGTCGCCCCTGCTCGTCAGATCCACCTCGTCCGGCAGAAAGAGCACCTCGATCCTCCCCGCGCGGGAGAGGAGCAGCAGGTCGTCGACGAGGGCCCGCGAGCCGCCGACCAGCGTCACATCGACGTCAACCTCGCTCACGAGGTACCATGCCCGGTCCTCCGGCCAGAGGGCGAGCGGAGTCTGGGTGGAGAGCCCCGAGGCTTCCGCGAAACCCGAGGCGCGTGCCCAGCCAATGTCCTCGAGAGCCCGGACGTCCAGCGACAGAAGAGGCCCGTCGCATCCGCGCAGCTCCACCGTCCCCGAGGCGGCGATCTCGGGGGGTTCCCAGCCGGTCGGGCGGGTGTCGCTCATCCTCTCGGGCAACCGGTCCAATCCGTCCGAGCGGGAGAGTACGGCCGGCGACCCGCCGGTCAGCGTCCTGAAACCCGCCGAGAAGTCGGCGAGGCAGTCCCCCGGAGTCGACGTGTGCGCGGCGAGGACCTCGGCGACGACCGCGAGCTCGTCGAGCGGAAGAAGCCCGAGCCGGGGCGCCGAGTACCCGTCCGGGTGCCCGCCGACGAGCGCGTCCCACTGTGCCAGCGGATGCAGGACGGTCCCCTCGCGTGCCGCAACCTCGTGCCAGCGCACACTCGGGTCCCGGCCGGAGGGATGCAGGATCCGAGCCGCTGCCTCGAACAGCGGCGGGACAACCCCCTCGAAACACCCGAACGGGCCGAAAGCGTCCAGCACCCAGCCGGCCCGCTCGACGGCCTGCTCTGCGCGCAGCGGCGCACCCTTCGGCGTCGGCTCGACCATCGGCCCAGGCTAGCGCTGCACCATCGCTCCGGTCAGGGCGGAGAAAGCTCGGTGCGGCCCGGTCTCTCGTGTGAGGCCGTCGGCGATCTTTCCCAGTCGAGCGCGGACGACCGCGTCGAGTGCAAGCATCCGCCGAGCGGCGGCAGCGAGCTCCGCCACAGTCGCCGCGTTCGGGTCGAGTACGGCGGCGAACCCGGCGTCCTCCAGTGCGGCGGCTCCCGCGAACTGGTCGGTCGAGAACGGCAGCACCACGAGCGGCACGCCGGCGGTCATGGCCTCGGTGACACTGTTGTTGCCGCCGTGGCTGATCGCGAGGTCGGCCCGGCGCAGCAGAGAGACCTGCGGGAGGAAGTCGCGCACGAGCCAGCCCTCGGGCACCGGCCCGAGGGCCGAGAAATCCGTCGCACCCGAGGCGAGCGCGACGCGCACGGGTCTGCCCTCGACCTCGATGCCCGCCAGGGCCTCGACGACCCGGGCCAGGACGTCGTCGCGCACCGAGAGGAAGCTGCCGAAGCTCACGTAGATAAGCCGGTCCGCCGACACGGCGAGCCACTGCTCGACCTCCGCGTCGCGGGGTTCCTCACGGACGGCCGAGCCGAGGAATGCGTGCGGCGGAAGCTGAGCGGTACGTGCCGGTTCGTGCAGCTCCCCCGGGTAGTTCAGCAGCAGCACATCGCCGCTTTCGGCGAAGGCGTCGGTGCTGAGTGCGGCTCCGGGGTCGAGAGCGGTCAGAGCGGCATTCCATTCGGCAGTGAAGGAGTCGCGCACCTGCTCGCAGAGCAACCGCAGCCCGTCCAGATCGTCAGGCTCCGGAGCGAACGCGTCCGGCCAGGCCGGCGGGAACCCATAGACCTCACCGGGCACGGTGAGCGCGCTCGGATGGCCGAGCACGACATCGCCGTACGGCACCCGCAACGCCCGCAACGCCACCCGCGCCGTGAAGGCGAGGTGGTCGACCACGATCGCGTCGGGCTGTATCTCGTCGAGGATCGCCCGCAGCCGCGCAGCGACTCCGGCCGGATCCCAGAGAAGGTCGGTGAGCCGCTCCCGCGCTTGATAGGAGAGGATCGAGACCATGCCGCGCCGCGTGGCATCGAAGAAGCCACGGAGGGACACGCCCTCGTCGGGCGCCTGCTCCTCCGCGCGGATCGTGCCCGGGTTCGAGCCACGCCCCAGCCGGAGTGCGATGTGCTCGAAGCCGAAGCCGTCGACGATCGAGCGTGTCGCGTCCCCGGTCGCGACGACGACGCGCTCACCCGCCTCCAGCCACGCCGTGCCCAGGGTCGCCAACGGCAGCAGGTGCGAGGCGTAGTCCGGACTGACGATCAGCAGGGTCACGAGGCCCCCAGGATGAGAGTCGAGCGGAGGGGACGCTCCTGGTCCGCGGTCGCATGCGCGTAAACGCCGGCGAGGGCGTGCGCCATCGCCTGCACCGTGTAGCGTTCGGCGACCATCGCGCGCCCGCGAGCCGCCGCGTGTTCGCCGAGCGGTCCGCCCGCGAGATCGAGTGCGGCCGTCGCTCCTGCGGCGAGCGCCTCGGGGTCTGCGGTGTCGACCAGGAAGCCGGTCTCCCCCTCGTCGACGTAGGTGACCGGTCCGCCGGTCGCCGGAGCAACGACGACCAGGCCCGCCGAGAGCGCCTCGAGGAGGGCGATGCCGAACTCCTCCTTGACGCTCGCACAGATGTACGCTCCGCCCGCGGCCGAGAGTCCCGGGCGGCCGTGTCGGATCGCGCCGAGCCACCGTGCGATCGTCCCGTTTGGCCGGTGACCGGCCAGGAGCAGGCCGTCGGACGCGACGGCGTCGATGCGGTCGATCTGCTCGCGCTCGTCGGAACTCGGGCCGGCCAGGTCTCCGCCCACCAGGAGCAGGTTGGCGCGGTCGCGGAGCGACGGGTCGGCCGCCCACGCCTCGGCGAGCGCCGCCATCCCCTTCACCCGGTGCAAGCGCCCGACGCTGAGCAGCAGCGGGAGTCCGTGCCGGTGCTCGGGAAGCTCCGCCAACAGCTGGTCGAGCGAGGCCAGATCACCGCCCTCGTCCAGAGCGACCGTCTCGCCTGCGGCGGAAGCGCGCGCTGCCGCCTCGCCGCGCTCGACGAGGCCAACGTCGATCCCCTCGGGGACGATCGTGTGCCGCTCCGGATGCGCGGTGATGTCGACGCCGATCAGCTCTCGGATGGTCGCGGCCAGCTCGTCGCGCGGGAAGAGCACCGTGTGCGCGGCGTCTGCGGCCAAGCGCTGCACGAGACGCACGCGGAACCAGAAGTGCTCGGCGACGTCACGCTCGCCGAAGTCTGCGCGGGTGAGTGCGCCGGAGGCATCCAAGCCCGCCATCAGAGCGTGCGGGTCCGGAGCGAGAGTGAACACGACCGGAATCTCGAGCTCCCGCGCGACCGCGGCCGCCGCGAGAGACCCCACATCCGCCATCCGCAGGTGCAGCACGTCGACCCGGCCGGCCGCGCGCAGGATCCGCCGGATGCCGCGCTCCGCCGCGACGCGACGGTCCCACGTCTGGGGCATCGCGACAGGCGACCCGACGAAGGGCACCGGGGCGAACCCGTGACCGGCCTCAGGCAGCTCCTCGAGTGCGCGCTCCGCCTCGGCCGGGGTCCCGCGCGAGAGCGTGAGCACCCGGTCGATTCCCTCCTGCTCGACGAGCGCGTCGCCCAGCCTCACGAGCAGTGTCGCAATGCCGCCGTTGTCGCCGGCACCCACCCGGGTCAGGGTCCCGTCGATGTCAGCGTGGACGAAGAGCTGGGCGACCGTCGGCCCGGCCGTAGAGGCGGGAGCGGCAGCGAGGTCGGTCAGTGCGAGTCGAGCGATCGGCCCGATCGACCCGTCTTGCTCGGCCAGACGCGTGAGCAGAAGCTCAGCGTCGTCGGATCCGCGCTCGCCGAGCGCCTCCGTCGCAGCGGCGCGCGTCTGCGGTCCCTCGTCATGATCAGCGGCCACCTGCAGAAGGGTGCGCTCCGCGATCGCCCCCGGGACCAACCCGAGCGTCTCGACGAACCGCGCCCGGGCGGGCGTCTCGCGCTCGCCGAGCAGCGCTCCCTCGAGCGACACCGCGACGAGGTCAGGGGTCGAGGAGGCCCAGAGCACGACCGTGCGCTGCGCGAGCATCCCCGAGAAACCGCCGTCGCGCACCAGGCGCAGCAGTGGACCGAGCGCGGCAGGTCGGGGAAGCCGCCCGCCGAACGCCCAGGCCGCGTGCTCGCGGAGGTACAGCCGCTCGTCCTCGAGCAGCATCAGCAGCGCAAGGTCAGCCTCCTCGTCAAAGACCTGAGCGAGCGAGTGCACGGCAGCTATCGCGGTGAGCTGATCGGAGGGATCCAGGGCGGCGCGGGTGAGCAGGCGCACGGCGCGACCGCCGCCGTCGCTCACTGCGGCAACCGTCAATTCGTCGGCCGACCGGATCGCTTCGAGCAGAGTGGGAGCGGCGCGCACGGCGTCGAGAACGGTCTGCGTGGCCATGCTTCACCTGGTCTGTCGGAGCGGAGAGTGCTGCGGAGGGTGGGGCGGAACACCACTCCAGACCGCCCGAGCAGCCCAAGAGAAGCGGACCGTTACCGAGCATGCCGCTTGAGCAGCTGGGATTTCGCCTCTTGCGTCCGAACTCCTCCCGCGGTACTGCCTCCCGTCAAGGGGATGATGCTCGCAGTTCGTTTGCGCCGTGCCCGAGGAGCGTCAGCCGCGGGTCCACTCCAGGAGCCGCTCCAGCGGCCAGGTGGTCACGATCCGCTCCTGGGGCACCCCCAAGCGCTCCGCCCGCTCGGCTCCGTAGTCGAGCAGGCGCAGCTGGCCCGGCGCATGCGCGTCGCTGTCGATCGAAAACAGGCAGCCCGCTTCGAGGGCGAGCGCGATCAGCTCGTCCGGCGGGTCCTCGCGCTCGGGTCGAGCGTTGATCTCGACAGCGGTCCCGTGATCGGCGCAGGCCCGGAACACGGCACGGGCATCGAAAGTCGAGGGCGGGCGGGTGCCGCGCTCGCCCGCCACCAGTCGCCCGGTGACATGGCCGAGAATGTCCGTCCGGGGGTCCGAGGCTGCCGCCACCAGCCGTGCGGTCATCTCGCGGGAGGGCAGCCGCAGCTTCGAGTGCGCGCTCGCAACGACCACGTCGAGCCGGCGCAACAGGTCGTCGCTCTGATCGAGCGCCCCGTCCTCCACCACGTCCACCTCGATTCCGCTGAGCAGCCGCAGCGGCGCCGTGTCGAGCGTCGCGAGGTGCCGGAGCTGCTCCTCCAGCCGCTGCACACTGAGACAGTGCGCGACCCGGAGCCGAGGGGAGTGGTCGGTGAGCGCCAAGTAGTCGTGGCCGAGGGCGCGAGCCGCGTCCGCCATCGCACTGATGGCTGTCGCTCCGTCGGACCATTCGCTGTGACTGTGCAGGTCTCCGCGAAGCCGCCCCCGCAACGCACTGGTGGGCGGCGGCTCGGAGCCGCGCAGCTCGGCGAGGTACTCGGGCACACGGCCCGCCCGTGTCTGCTCGATCACGGTGAAGGTCGTGTCTCCGATCCCGGACGCCCTCCGCACCCGAGCGAGGTCGTTCCGCTCCTCGGGCGTCATGCCTTCCAGTACCGCGGCCGCGCGCCGGAACGCCTTCGCCCGATAGCGCGAGGCCCGCTCCCGCTCCAGCAGCGTCGCGATCTCCTCCAGCGCCGCGATGGGGTCCATGCCCTCGGTCTATCACGGCCAGACCCGACCACTCAGCCCCTTGCCGACGCACGAGGGCACCCGACACCGCAGCCTGAGAACCGTCCGAGGCCCGTTGCGACGCATTTCGATCGAGATATATCGTGACACCATCAACTCGCGATGTATCGCGTTTCCGCAAGGCACCAGAGATGCAGGAGGAGGAGCTATGTCCCTCGAGAAATGGCTCGTGCAAGCGGGCGAGACGAAGGTCATCGACCTCGACGTCGTCCGCTCGCTCAAGGTCGCCCTGGTGGGTGGCCAGGTCGACGTCATCGCCCACGACGAGCCGACGGCGCGCGTAGAAGTCCACAGCGTCGACGGCCGCCCGCTCAAGGTCTCGATGGACGGCGACCGCCTCGACATCGATCACGTCCAGCTGCGCTGGGACACGATCGTGGACGTCGTGAAGGGCCTCGGCCGGCGGGGTGACCGCGCCGACCTCAGCCTCCTCGTCCCCCGCGGAATTGACGTGACCTTCGACACCGTCTCGGCCGACGGCCTGGTCTTCGGCCTGCACAGCGACGCCCGCATCTCGACGGTCGGCGGCGACATCGTCGTGGACGGCTTGCACGGCGACATCGAGGTGAACACCGTTTATGGCGAGCTCTCGGTCCGCAGCCACACCGGCCGGGTCAGCGCCCGCACCGTCTCCGGCGACGTCACTGCCACCGGCGAACTCACCCGCTTCACCGTCGACGGACTCTCGGGCAGTGTCTTCGTCGACGCCGAGGGCACGCCCGACCAGATCCGGGCCAACACCGTCAGCGGCGATCTCACCGTCCGCATTGACGAGGGCCTCGGCGCCCGCTACCGCATCAACACGGTCTCGGGCGCACTTCAGCTCGACGGCTCCGTCGTCAAGGGCACCTTCGGCCGGGGCTACACCTCGACCACCGGCTCCCTGGACTCGGCGTGGGTCGACGTCACCGCCAACTCGGTCTCGGGGGACGTGAGCGTCGTCCGCCGATCGAAGACCACCGCCTCGGCCACGGTCGGCGAGGGCTGGGGCTCTCCCGAGTCCGGTCCCGACGACGGTCAGCGCCCGATGGATGGAGGCTCGCTGTGAGCCCCGTCTTCGCACACGGCCGCCTGCGCCTCTACCTGCTCAACCTCCTCGCCGAATCGCCGCGCCACGGCTACGAGCTGATCCAGGCACTCAGCGAGCGCTTCGGCGGCACCTACGCCCCCAGCGCCGGCACCGTCTATCCGCGCCTAGCGAAGCTCGAGGAGGAGGGACTCGTCACGAAGGAGGCGGACGGCCGCAAGACCGTCTACTCCATCACCGACGCCGGCCGCGCCGAGCTCACCGCCCGGGCGACCGATCTGGGCGACATCGAGGAGGAGCTCACCGACTCCGTCCGTCGCTTGGCCGACGAGGTGCGCCTCGGCGTCGCGGAGGCGATGAAGAGTCTCCGCGCCGACCTGGCCAGCGCCGCCCGCGACGCGCGAGAGCCCGGTCGCCGTCCGGAGCACTCCGCCGAGAAACAGCGCCCACAGGACCCGCCGACCGGCCCAGCCGACTCCCACCCGACCGACTCCCACCCAACCGGCTCCCACCCAGCCGGCTCCGAGCACACCGCACCCGACGCGCGCACCGCCTCGCGCCTCGCCCTGCGCGACGCCGAAGTGCTGCTCACCGAGTTCCGTGACGAACTGCGCGCGCAGCTGCGCACCGCCTCCGCCACGGGCTCTGTGACGACCGCGAGCGTCGACGCCCTGCGCGCCGCGCTCGAGCAGGCCCGCGCCGCCGTCCGCTCCACCCTGGGCTGACGGCGCAGTAGGCGGGGAATCCCAGGGTCCCCGCCTACTGCCGCCCTACCGCCAGCGCCTCCTCCTCCACGTCGAGGAACGCCAGCGCACTCACCACCGCCGGCTCCTGATACCGCCCCTGCGCGCGGGCACGCAGCACCGCCTCCCGCTCGGCCGCGATCATCACGCGCCGAAGCCGGTTGTAGGCCTGCGGCAGCGGCTCCGCGCCCTCACCCTCCGGCGGGTTCTGCAGCGCGTCGGCGAGGAACGTTGCATTGCGTCGCAGCCGGTCGAGCACCCGATCCTCGACCCCGTCCTGCGGTTCCTCGTCGAGCCGTGAGAGACCAGCCGCCTGCGCCTCGGCAAGGAGCATCTGCTTCTCCACATGCTCCTGCATCTCGTTCGGAGCCGGCAACTTCAGCGCCCGAATGAGGCGCGGGAGCGCGAGACCCTCGACCAGGGTCCCCGCCACCACGACGAAGGCGAGGAACTGCAGAAACGCGCGCTGCGGCGTCTCCTCCGGCAGAAGGAACGCGGCCGCGAGCGTCACCACACCGCGGATGCCCGCGAAGGAGACCCCGATTGCGGTCGGCCAGGTCCACCCGCGCTGCCGCAATCGGCTCGGGCCGTGGCGGAAGAGCAGCGTCGTCATACACATCCAGGCCACGCGGCTGCCGATCAGCGCCGCGAGCACCGCCGCGCCGATGCCGACCGTCTGCCAGACCCCGACCCCGGAGTCGGCGGTCGCCCGCACCACCGACGAGAGGCTGAGCCCGATGAAGAGGAACACCGCGTTCTCGAGGAGGAATTGGATCGTCCGCCAGTTCAGCGACTCCGCGATGCGCGCCTGCGCCGACTGGATGACGGGCGCGCGGAAGCCGAGGTAGAGCCCCGCGACCACGACCGCGAGTACTCCCGATCCGTGCAGCAGCTGTGCCGGGATGAACGCCACGTACGGCGTCACCAGCGAGAGGCTCGTGTCGAGCACCGACGACTGCACCTGCCTGCGGACGAAGCCGAGCAGCACGGCGACGCCGATGCCCACTCCGGCCCCTACCACCACGGCCAGCACGAAGTCGGCGGCGATCCGGCCGGGGGTCACCGTGCTCACGATCGCCAGGAGGGAGGCGTTCAGCGCTACCAGCGCGGTCGCATCATTGAGCAGGCTCTCGCCCTCGAGCACCGTCAGCATGCGCCTGGGCAGTCGGAGCCGACCTGCGATCGCCGTGACCGCCACCGCGTCCGTGGGCGCCACGATCGCGCCGAAGGCGAGCGCCGCGGCGACCGTGATCGCCGGAACGACCATCCAAGCCACCGCGCCGACGACCGCGACTGTGAAAACGACGAGCCCGACCGAGAGCAGCAGGATGCTATCACCGCGAGCCCGCACATCGAGGACGGAGGTGCGCAGCGCCGCCGCGTAGAGCAGCGGCGGCAGAATCCCGAACAGCACCACGTCGGGCTCGACCACCACCGCGGGGATGCCCGGCACGAACGACGCGAGGGCGCCCACAGCCACCAGCGCGACGGGAGCGGACCATCCGACCCGGCCCGAGAGTCCGGTGACCAGGACAGTCACCACCACGAACGAGACGATCCACACGATCGCGACGACCGGTTCCTCCATCGCGGCACTCCTTCGGGCGCCCGCGCGCCACGGCCCTCTTGTGGCCGTCCGGCGAGCGTGCGCGGCGAGCCTCCGCGGCGAGCGCCCGCGACGGACGGCTGCTACCGCCCGGCCTCGTGAATGTCGCGCGCCTTAGTGATGTGCCCCGGATCCACCGGGTTCATCCCGAGCACGATCTTGCCCCGCGAGTGCCGCTTCTCGAGATCGTCGAAGGCGTCCTGCACCTGATCGAAGGGGTAGAAGCCCGAGACGAGCACCCGCAGCTTCTGCTCGGCGACCAGGCCGACCAGCTCGCTCAGGATCTCGGTGTCGCGCTGGGCCGTCTCGGCGTCGGGCCAGACGGCGCGCAGCTCGATCTCCTTGCGGTCGTCGCTGGAGTGGAAGCGACCCGCCGCGATGCCGAGCTCGTCGGCGAGGGCGTCGTTCTCCCCGCCGAAGTTGTCGAGGAACACCGTGACTCCGTCGCGCGCCGCGGCACGGATGCGCTCGGCGATTCCGTCGCCGTAGACCACCGGCTTCACGCCGATCTGGCGGAGGTAGTCGAAGTTGCGCTCGCCGCAGGTGCCGATCACGCTCGCGCCGCGCAGCTTCGCGAGCTGGATTTCAAGGCTGCCCACTCCTCCGGCCGCGGCGGAGACGACAACCGTGTCGTCGGGTCCGACCTGCGTGGCCTCGAGCGCGCGCCAGGCCGTCACTCCGGCCAGGAACAGCGCGCCGCCGACCTCCCAGCTCACGGAGGCGGGCTTGGCGACGAGGTTCCGGCGCGGCACCACGACGTGGGTGGCATGCGAGCCGACGAGCGCGTGGCCGACCACGTCGCTGCGGAGCTTGATATCGGTGACGCCCTCGCCCAGGGCAACGATGACGCCCGAGAAGTCGGTGCCCTGGCGCATCGGGAAGGCGGCCGAGTGGTCGGAGTCGAAGAGTCCCTGTCGGATAAACGCCTCCATGTGATTCACCCCGGCGGCGAGCACCTCGACCAGCACCTCGCCCGGTCCAGGACGGGGCCGGTCGACCTCGGCGATCTCGAGGACGTCCGCGTCGCCGAAGCGGCTGTACTGGACGACGCGGCTGGAGGTAGGGCTCAGGCGGGACATGCGCTCATCATCCGCCCCCACGCCCCGAAGCCCCTGACCCCCGAACGGGGACGTGCGGCTCAGGAGGCGTCGCTCGGGCAGTACAGCTGGGTCCGGGGTCCTGAACGGTCGATCACATGCTCGGACATCGCTCGTCCGCAGATCGGGCACGCCTGACCGGCCGGCGCCTCCTGCTCGGGCTGGTCGTACGGGCCCAGCGGCGGCGGGCCGAGCCAGGGGAACAGCCGCGCGTTGAAGCGCTGATAGAGGGAGCCGGTCTTCTTCCGCGTCATATTCCTTAGTGTACTAACCATCAGTGCACGATGAGAGGATGTCGTTGTGGAACCCGACCCGCTCGCCCTCGAAAACCAGGTCTGCTTCTCCCTCGCCGTCGCGGCGCGCACCGTCATTGGCCTCTACCGGCCCGTGCTCGAACCGCTCGGGCTCACGCATCCGCAGTACCTCGTGATGCTCGCGCTCTGGGAGCGCAGCCCGCGCTCGCTCGCCGACCTCGGCTCCACCCTGCGCCTCGAACCGGCCACCCTCAGCCCGCTCGTGAAGCGCCTGGAGGCGAGCGGCCACCTCACGCGTGCTCGTAGCAGCGACGACGAGCGCCGCCTCGACGTCGCGCTGACCCCCTCCGGACGAGCGCTGCGCGAGCGGGCACTGCAGGTCCCCCCGCAGATCGTCGAGCGCCTCGGCGTCCCGCTCGCCGAGCTCACCGCGCTGCGCGACAGCCTCACCCGTGTGATCGGAGCGGCGACCCGAGACGCGCACTGACCCCCGCTTGGGGCGGCCGCGGCGAGCGCCTCACCCGCCGCACATCTCCGCACCGGGAAACTCCCGGTCACAGCGCGAGATCAGCCTCCGCTCGGTCCGCTCCCGGCCGTCGTGACTGCCTCGGTGCAACGGAGTAGTGTCGTCGCTCGTGACACACGAGGGTCCCCCGTCCGCCGCGGACGGATCACCGACCGATGCGACCGAGCTCCGCACCGCGAAGCACTTCTTCATCGGCGAGCCGCTCCCGAGCGACAAGCTCGAGGGACAGCTGCTGCAGAAGCGGCTCGCGCTCCCCATCTTCGCCAGCGACCCGCTCTCCTCCGTGGCCTACGCGCCGCAGGAGCTGCTGATGATCCTGCTGCTCGGCGGGCTTTCCTTCCTCACCTTCGCCCCCTGGGTCGCCGCCTGCGTGGTCGTGCTGCTGGTCGTGGTGGTGCTGAGCTACCGCCAGTTGATCCGGGCCTACCCGTCCGGAGGCGGCGACTACGAGGTCGCCCGCACCAATCTGGGCGAGACGGCGGGCCTCACGGTCGCGTCGGCACTGCTCGTGGACTACGTGCTCACCGTGGCCGTGTCGGTCGCCTCCGGAGTCGACAACATCATCTCGGCGATCCCCGAGCTGGCGCCGTTGCGGGTCGAGCTGGCGATTCTCTTCGTGGTGCTTCTCGCGGCCGTGAACCTCCGCGGCGTCTCGGAGTCGAGCCGCGCTTTCGCGATCCCGACCTACCTGTTCGTCGCGAGCGTCTTCGTGATGGTTGTGGTCGGCCTGGTCCGCACCGTCTTCGGCGACGCCCCGGTGGCGGAGTCGGCGGGCTTCACCGTGCAGGGCGAGCAGCTCACGCAGGCGGCCGTGGTGCTCCTGCTGCTGCGCTCCTTCGCCAGCGGTTGCGCGGCGCTCACCGGTGTCGAGGCGATCTCGAACGGGGTGCCCGCTTTCCGGGTCCCGAAGGTCAAGAACGCGCAGCGCACGCTCGTCGCGATGGGGACGATCGCGATCGTGCTCTTCGTCGGGCTGACCGCGCTCGCACTGCTCTCCAACGTGCACTACGCCGAGAACGCCTGCCACCTCGTCGGCTTCGCCGACTGCGCCACCACTCCGCAACGCTCGGTGATCGCGCAGGTCGCCGCAGCCACTTTCGGCAACAACACGATCCTGTTCTTCATCATCCAGGCGGCGACCGCCGCCGTCCTGCTCCTGGCCGCGAACACCGCCTTCAACGGCTTCCCGCTGCTGGGCTCGGTGCTGGCCCGCGACGGCTATGCGCCCAAGTCGCTGAATACGCGCGGCGACCGGCTGATCTACTCCAACGGCGTGATCATCCTGGCGCTCGTGGCGGCGATCATCCTGCTCGTCTACCAGGCCTCGCTCACGAGCCTCGTGCAGCTCTACATCATCGGCGTCTTCGTGTCGTTCACGCTCGGGCAGTCGGGCATGGTCAAGCACTGGGTGCGGATGATCCGCAACGGCGAGGGCTCGCGCACCGTCTACATGAGCCTGGGCATCAACCTGTTCGGCGCGACTCTGACCTTCGCGGTGCTCGTGGTCGTCACGATCACGAAGTTCACCCACGGGGCCTGGCTCGTCTACCTGGTGATGCCGATCCTCGGATTCCTGATGGCCGGCGTCTACCGCTATTACCGAGACGTCGAGAAGGAGATCGAGGTCGACCCGACCACGACCTTCGGCGCGAACGGCGACCATGCGATCGTCCTCGTGGGCCGGATGAACAAGCCCACCCTGAAAGCGCTCGACTACGCCATCGCGGCGCGGCACGAGACGCTGGAGGCGGTGCACTCCTCCATTGACGACGCGCACACCGCGCAGCTTAAGGCTGACTGGGCTCGGATGGACATCCAGGTGCCGCTGCGCTGCGTGGCCTCGCCCTATCGCGACATCTCCTACCCGCTGATCAAGTACATCAAGGCGCATCGACTCGAGCACGGCTCCGAGATCACCACGGTCTATATGCCGCAATACATCGTCGGGCACTGGTGGGAGGCTTTCCTGCACAACCACAAGTCGCGGCGGATCCGCCAGAAGCTGTTGCTGGTGCACGGAGTGACGGTGGCGCTGGTCCCGTGGCTGCTGGACTCCTCGGAGCTGATCTACGGGCGCCGGTCCCGGCCGATCCCCGGGCAGACGCGCCGAGGCGAGCCGGTGCGTCCGGTGACCCGTCGACCGATCCCGCCCGCGTCATCGCTTCCGCAGGGCGCCGCCGGCGAGGGAGCCCCGCGCATCCCGCAGCGTCCGGCCATGCCGAACCGTCCGCGCTCGAAGCGGCGCTAAGGCCACACCCCCAGGAAACGGGTAGAGGGCCCACGGCGTCAGCCGCGGGCCCCCGATTTCCCCTTTCTGCCTTCCCCCGAAGGCGGCCCGCCCCAACGGGCCATGTCCGACGCTATCGGTGGGCTATGCACCGGCGCATCCTCCTCGCGGCGGATGCCTGTGATCCCTTCAGGGGACCGCGCCTACCTCAGCCGACGGTGCCGCGGCCGGTCGACCACCACACCGCAGCGACCGCGACCGCCGACCACCGCGCCGATCCCCGAGGCCGATCAGCCCGAGCGCGCCGCTCTCGTACTGCGCCCACCCGTAGCCGGGAAAGGGCCCGAGCTCCAGCACCGGATCGCCGAGACGAAGCGACCGCCTCGGTGGGTGAAACCGTCCCCCATCACATCGCTGGCGGCTCCGATGACGACTCCGGCAGTCGAATACCCGAGCGAGCGGATCCCCGCTGCGAGACATCCGCTTGCTCGGACGCCCCTCCAGACGCTTTCGACGCCGGCCTGCTTCGTCCGGCACATCCGCACTCCCGGGAAGGCCGACAAAGCTTGTCGTGCAGCTATCTGCACACCCCGGCGAAAGCCGAGGACTTTCACCTGAGCGGCCATTCAGATGAGTGCTTCTCTCCTGACAGGACAGAAGCACTCCACGTCCGCGACAATCTACCGCGTTAGGTCCATCCCACGGCGAGGAAAGCCCGGTTAGGGCGATACTGATCACCTGGACGTGAAGGGCCCGTAATGGTGGAACGTATCGCCAGAACAGTTCACGGTTCTCTCCCTCGGCCCGCTCGTCTCGCGGGTGCTCGGCGCGGGACTATCGTCCGCGACGACGGTTCGAGGCCGGGCCGCGAGGGCCTCCGTTCGCGAAGCAGGCCTTCTCCGCTCTCGTCCCACTCCGCACCGGTGCCGACGAGCCCGCCTCCCCCGCCAGTCGGAGCGGCACGATCGAGGAGCCCGAAGAACGACAACCGTAGAATTGCACGATGGTCCGGGCTCGGCTGCGGCGGATCGGAGCGGAAGTGCGGAAGGCGTTCGCGATCCTCCGTCTGGCCCTCGCCGCGCTGGGCGCGAGCGCCCTCGTCGGTGACTTCCTCTACACGCTGGGTTTCCGCGCGTTCCAGATCGACAACTTCTTCGCCTACTTCACGACGCAGTCCAACATGGCCGCAGTCGTCGTGCTGACCCTGTCCGGCCTGGCTGCCTTCTCGCGCGAGCGGGAACCGAGCTGGCTCAGCACACTGCGGGCCCTCGTGCTCACCTACATGGTCGTGTCGGGGATCGTCTTCGGCCTGATCGCGGTCGAGGCGAACAACCGCGGCGTCCGCGTCGATGTGCCCTGGTCGAGCGCCCTGCTGCACTTCGTGATCCCGACGCTCGCGATCCTCGACTGGATCCTCGACCCCGTCCGCCGCCCGGTCGCGTGGCGGGGAGCACTGACCGTCCTCGGATTCCCGATCGTCTGGGGCGTGCTCACACTGGCCCGCGGCGCGCTGGTCGGCTGGTACCCCTACTTCTTCCTCGACCCCGCGCAGGTCGACGGGCCCGTGATCTTCGTGCTCTACGACGTCGTCGTGCTGGGCCTGATCTCGGGCATCGCCGGGGTCGTCCTCGCCCTCAGCCGGGTGCGCCCGCTCGGCGCCGCGCCCGGGTCGGTGTGGTGGGGAGCGTTCGCGAGGCTCCGGGGGCACGCAGACTGAGACCGTGCGGGCAAGGAGCACGCCGGCCGGGAATACCTCAGCCGGGAACGACGGCGAACGGCTCGAGCGCCGTCCGCGCGAGGGTAACCAGCTCGTCGTCGCTGAGCTCCTGGAGCGACCGAGCCTGATCCGCTCCGACCAGGCCGACGGGTACCGCCTCGCCAGTCGAAGGCTGAAGGTTCAGCCATTCGGTGATCCCCGCCTCGGAGCCGACGAGCGACCAGCGCACCGCCGCGTCCCAGAACGCGGTCTCGAAGCGCAGCCAGAGCGTCTCGACGATTCCCGAGCCGAGGGCGGCGACGGCCGCGCGTTGCGCGAACGGGAGCGGCGGATGCGCTGGATGCGTCATCCAGCCCGTACCAGGACGAGAGCTCCTCGGGAGCCGCACCGGTGCGCAGCGCGGTCGTGTCGGCGAGGCGAGCCGCCACGCGGGCAGGGTCGCCGTCGCCGGAGCCCGGCTCGGCCTCGGCGGGGTCGGCTGCTCCGGAGCTGGCGAACGACTCGGCGAGGGAGAGGTCCTCCGGCTGCTCAGCTCCCCACTCGAGTGCACGGCTCAGCGCGTCCGCGCCGGTCGTGCCAGTGTCCAGGGGCGAGCCGTCGATGCCGGTCGAGCGGATGCCGGTCAGATCGACCGCCGTCGCGGCGATCCCGGCGTCCGCGACGCTCTCGCGCAGGGCGGCGCCCGCGCCGGTGAGGGCCCACGCACCGGCCTCGACGGCGATCGGCCAGCCGTCGGGAGTCAAGGTCGCGATGCGCCCGCCGGTGCGGTCACGCGCCTCCACCACGGTCACGTCGAAGCCCGAGTCGACCAGGCGTCGCGTGGCGACAGCCCCGGCTAGTCCCGCCCCGACGATCGCGATGCGCTCACCCTCCTCGGCGACGGTGCTGATCTCGGCGGCCGCGCGGACACCGGAGTTCCAGGCGCCCTGGAGTGTGCCCGGCGTCTGGGTGTCGGTGGCTTCGCCGGCGAGGAACAGCCGGTCGAGGACGGAGCCCGCGAGGTCGGAGCGGTCCTGCGGCCTCGCACTGACAGGCAGGTAGGAGACGGAGCCGAGCGCGTACGGGTCGCTCCCCCAGGCCGAACGCACGAAGGCGGCCGGTGCCGGGACGGCGGTCGTGCTGGTCGTGGGTACGGGCGCCTTAGTGACGGAGCGGGTCGGCCTCGGACGGGACGGCGTGCACCCCACGAGGGCCAGGAGCCCGACCCCGGTGACGGTTCCCGAGAGGAAGAGGCGGCGTCCGATCGTCATCCCGGCCATCCTACTTCTCGGCGTTCCGCGGGGGCGCTGCGGCTGCTCCCGTCGTGCGGCCGCCCCGCACTGCCCTGCTCCGCCCATCGAAGGCAAGGCCGCGCGGTCACAGCTCGCCGGATGGTAGACCTGGGGCATGAGCAACGACATCCGTGCACTCGCTGAGGGCGAGAGCTACCTCGCCTTCTTCCAGGGCGGGCCGTTCGACGGCCAGACCGATAGCCGCGTCAGCACCGAGGGGAGCTACGAGAAGGAGGTCGACGTCTACGCCGCCGTCGACGGCCAGGAGACGCACCTCGTGTACACCGCCTTCACGGCGAAGGAGGTCGGCGAGGCGGTCCATGTGACATACACGATCGACGCTTCTGACTCCGATCCGATCGAGGACCCGGAGGACCGCGGCGGCGGATTCCAGTAGCCGCACGCCCACTCGGATGCCGCCTCGGCGCCGCGCTCAGCGCGGCCGGGGCGGCATCTGCGCGCGAGGACGCGCCATCTCACGACTCCGACACTTCCGACTTCCTAGGATGATGCTTCCTCACGTCGCGGCGGAACCCGCTCCACCGCCATACCCTGGGAGCCGCCGCAGTGACCGATCCGCTGACCCGATCCATGCCGCTCCACGGCGCCTCCGCTCAGCACTGGCTCAAGGAACGGGGTAGCCAGGCCGACGCTGATCCGGCCTTCACTCTCGTCGGGCACGAGACCTCCGCCGACGGAGTGCTCCTCCGGCGGCTCTGGCACACGCCGGGGTCGATCCGTTTCCGACCGACGGCCGGCCCCGATCCGTCGTCGCTCGTGCTCCTGCTCCCGCTCGAGGGGGTGTTCTCCGTGACGTGCGGCCAGGAGCAGGCGATCGTCCGGCACGGGAGTGTCGCAGCCCTGCCAGCGGGATCGTCGGGGACGATCAGCACGAGTGCGCCCAGCTCGCGGCTCGTCCTGATGGTGCGGCCCGCGGGCGTCGTCGGCCGCCCCCACGGGCTCAGCGTCTCCTCCTCCCCCGCCGTACCCGTGCTGCTGGCAGTAGCGAACGCCCTGCTCGACGCCGGCCTCCCCATCGACGACGGGTTACAGACTGCGCTGGAAGGGCTCGCGGCCTCGGTGCTCGTGGTCTGATGCTCGCGGCCTCGGTGCTCGCGGTCTCGGTGCTCGCGGTCTCGGTGCTCGTGGTCTGAGCGGAGCTGTCAACCCTCCCCGGCGCGACCATCCACCGCGGCGGGCGTCCTCGAACATCGGATGACGCCGACCGACGGCGCCGGAAGGAGCACTGGCCTTGACCGACGTCACCGCCCATCACGGACTCGTCAAGGACACCGACCTGCACGTCGATGACACCGGCGGATCGGGTCGCCCCGTCGTCCTCATCCACGGCTGGCCCCTGTCGGGCGAGTCGTGGAAGGAGCAGGTACCCGCGTTCGTCGAGGCCGGCTACCGCGTCGTCACCTACGACCGTCGCGGCTTCGGCCGCAGCGACAAGCCGCTCACCGGCTACACCTACGACACGCTCACCGAGGACCTGCACACCCTGCTCACCGAACTCGACCTGCAGAACGTCACCCTGGTCGGCTTCTCGATGGGCGGCGGCGAGGTCGCCCGCTATTTCACCACCTACGGCGCCGAGCGCCTGCACAGCGTGGTCTTCGCCTCGGCCGTCCCGCCGTACCTGATGAAGACCGACGACAACCCGGACGGCCCGCTCGAGAAGGCGCAGGCCGCGCAGATGACCGCGGGCCTGACGGCGAACGAGGACGATTTCTACGACCAGTTCACCACCGACTTCTTCTCGGTCGATGGCGTGCTGAAGGTGACGCAGGAGCAGCGCCAGGAGGCGCTCGCACTCGCGAAGCAGTCCTCCAAGCACGCGGCCCTCGCCTGCATGACGGCCTTCGCGACCACCGACTTCCGCGAGGACCTACCGAATGTGTCGGTCCCGGCGCTCATCATCCACGGCGACGGTGACGGCACTGTCCCGTTCGAGGGCTCCGGCGCGCGCACGCACGCGGCGATCCGTGGATCCGAGCTGCATGTGGTGAGCGGCGCGCCGCACGGAGTGACGGTGAGCCACCCCGAGGAGTGGAACCGCGTGGTCCTGGAGTTTCTCGCGAAGTAGTCGTGGCCCGGCGTTCGCAACCGAGGTCAGGAACGCTCGCGACGCCGGTTGGCAGCGTTCCGGCGCTTCTGACCTCGGTTGCGAACGAGCGGGGGCTCAGGGCAAGCGCGCCACGACCGCGCGCGCGATGCGCCGGCCCGAGCGGGTCGCTCCGATGGTCGAGGCCGTCGGCCCGTAGCCGGCGAAGAAGATGCGCGGGTCGGTCACCGAGGCGCCGTCGGCGACCGCGATACCGCCCTCGCGCTCCCGCAGCCCGAGCGGAGCGAGGTGACGCAGCTCGGGCCGGAAGCCGGTCGCCCAAATAATTGCGTCAGCGCGCGTGAAGGAGCCGTCCGGCCACCGGACGCCGTCCTCCTCGATCGCCGAGAACATCCCGCGCTCGCGCAGAATCCCGCGCTCGAGGCCCGCGACCACCCGTCGGGTGCGCTGCACCCCGGTACCGCCGACAATGCTCGGGAGGGGCAGGCCTGCACGCGCGGCGCGGTCCTGCTCGGCCACCGCATCCACCGCCGATTCCATCGCGAGCTGTTCGCCGTCGCGGTAGACGACCGGCCGCCGCGTCGCCCAGGTCAGCGAGCGTGCCACCCGCTCCAGCTCGAGCAGGAACCCGATCGCCGAGGTGCCGCCACCGACCACAAGCACCTGCTGCCCGGCGAAGTCCTCCGCGCGGACGTACTCGGTCGGGTCGATCTGCACGCCGCGGAAGCGCTCACGTCCGGGGTAGTGCGGGATGAAGGGCGAACCCCAGGTGCCGGTGGCGTTGACGAGCAGGTGCGCGCGCTCGATCGTGCGGTCGGTGTCGATGAGGAGCGACGACCCCGTGTCGCGTGGTGTCGCGCTGGTGACGCGCCGCACGGCTTCGGGGCGGCGCACGTCGAGCCCGAGCTCCTGCTCATAGCGTCGGTAGTACTCGCGGACCACGTCGCGCGCCGGGCGTCGGCGGTCGGCCGTCTGGAACGACAGCCCCATCTGCTCCATGCCGGGGAGGTCGTGCACGCGGTGTGCAGAGCCGAGCCGCAGCGCCTCCCAGCGGAATTGCCAGGCACCTCCCGGCTCGGGCCCGCGATCCAGGAGCACCAGGTCGCGGCCGGGAACGAGGCCCAGCCGGCGCAGGTAGTACGCCACCGACAGGCCCGCCTGACCCGCGCCGATCACCACGACGAGGCGCGGTGGGGCGACACTGTCCACGGTGCTCCTGACCCGGTAGAGGATGGGGGCCGTCCGGCGAATTGACGCCCGGGGTGGTGTGTTCCCTGTCTGCTAAACTACCGCGTAGATTTCAACTTTTCCTGTCTGCTATTTTCCCCAGCCGGCTCACTGCCCGTCTGGCCTGTCATCGTGAGGGGGTCACCCGTGGGGCGAGGCCGTCAAAAGGCGAAGAACACCAAGATCGCCCGTGAGCTGAAGTCGTTCAGCCCGGCGGTCGATTACAGCGCGCTCGAGCGCGAACTCAGCCACCCGGATGAGCCGGACTACTCCAAGTGGATCGACGCCGAGGACGACGGCGACGACACGGATCTCGTCGAGGAGCCGCACCAGAAGCGTGCCTAACTCCTCGCGTGAACAGGGGCCGCGCCCTCGGGCCGGCGCCGTTGCGGGTGAGGCGGAGCCGTCCGACGGCGAGGTCCGGCAGCTCTCCACCCGGATCGCCTACGAGACCCAGTGGCTCCGCGTCCGCGAGGACGATGTGCTCTGGCCGGGCGGTGTCCGCGGCGTCTACTCGGTCGTCGAGCGCGACGACTACGCCCTCGTGCTTCCTCGCGAGCGCGAGGGCTTCTGGTTGGTCGAGCAGTACCGGTACCCGGTCGGCCGCCGCGCGTGGGAGTTCCCGGCCGGAGGCTGGCCGCACGGGTCGGTCGGCGGCGGCGCCGAGGCCCTGGCCCGCGCCGAGCTGCGCGAGGAGACGGGCCTCCGAGCCGGTCGCCTCACGCACCTCGGTCGGCTCTCGGAAGCGTACGGATTCGTCGCGCAGTCCGTCGATGTGTTCCTCGCAGAGGAGTTCGAGCACGGCGAGCACGAGCGTGAGCAGACCGAGCAGGACATGCGGCAGCAGTGGTTCGCAGACTCGGAGGTCGCGGCGATGGTCCGCTCCGGAGCGATCATCGAGACCGCCGCAGTGGCCGCGCTCGCTCTGTTCCACCTGGAGCGCGGCTCACTGCGCTGAACCCGTTCTCTCGCTTTCTTGCGCTCCGTGCCGAACGTCGGTGGTCACTGAAAGACTGACCGGAGGAGTACTTCCCCGCCCGTACGGCTGCCCGTGTGGCAGTCGGAGCGTCGTGGGAGCGACCTCGAGGAAGCGCGAGAGTTCTACGCCGGCTCGTACAACGGCTCCGGATTCCGGGCCGAGCGGACGGTCGTGCCGTTCGCTTTCCGCTACACGACGACCGGGCCCGGGCCGGTCAGCCTGCACTCCGCGTCTTTCCTGGGCCGGGTGCGCGGCACAGTCGCCCCGGGCGACGTCTACGTGGCTCTCTGGTTGACCGCGGGGCGCGCCTCCCTCGACCTCGGGCGCGACGAGCACCGGCTCGTCGGCGGGCGAACTCGTGGTCGGCGAGGTAGCAGCCCGCTGGGGATTCATCAGCGGCCGGCGCTTCGCTCAGCACTACGCGGTCCGTTTCGGCGAGCTCCCGCGCGAGACCCTGCACCGCTGAGCGCGCCGATCCGCGCTGATCCTCCGCACCTCCGGCTCGCCGGATCGCGTCCGGCGTGCCAGAGGGGCCGGATCCTGCGAGCCGGACGCGGTTCCGCGAACCCCGGGCTCCGGCGATCAGCCGGCGTACGACCCGATCAGACGCACGGCACCGCCGTCGACGCCCTTCGCCCCCTGCTCGAAACCGTCGAGTCCGCGCACCGCCGTCGAGACACGGCCGGCTATCCAGGACGGCACGCCCGAGCACCCGAGGCGCGCGACCACTCCCTCGGCAGCGTCCGCCGCGACCACCGCGACCATCCCGATGCCCAGATTCCAGGTGCCTTCGGTGCTCTCGAGCGTCGCGCCCGACATCCCGGCGAGCGCCCGGAACACCTCGGACGGGCTCCAGCTCGCGCGCTCGACCTCGGCCCAGGAGCCGCGCGGCAGGACGCGGGCGAGGTTCGCGGCGATCCCGCCTCCGGTGACGTGGCTGATCGCGTGGACCGCCGGGCCGAGTTCGGCGTCGTCGAGGAGGTCGAGCAGGGGGCGGGTGTAGAGCCGGGTCGGCTCGAGCAGCACCTCGCCGACCACACCGCCCAGTTCCGCCGAGCGGTCGGTGAAGCCGATGCCGCGCTCGGCGAGGATGTGGCGCACGAGCGAGTAGCCGTTCGAGTGCAGTCCGGAGGAGGCCATCGCCACCACGACGTCGCCGTCGCGCACGCGGTCGGCGCCGCGCACCTGATCCGCCTCGATCGCGCCCACGGCCGCCCCCGCCACGTCGTAGTCGTCGGGCCCGAGCAGGCCCGGGTGCTCGGCCGTCTCGCCGCCGACGAGTGCAGTGCCCGTCTCGGAGCAGGCGCGAGCGATTCCCGCGACGATGTCCGCGATTCGGGCCGGTGCGACCTTGCCGCAGGCGATGTAGTCAGTCATGAAGAAGGGGCGCGCACCGACCACGACGATGTCGTCGACGACCATGCCCACCAGGTCCTGCCCGATGGTGTCGTGCTTGTCGATCGCCTGCGCCAGCGCGACCTTGGTGCCGACGCCGTCGGTCGAGGTCGCCAGGAGCGGCGCACGGAAGTCACGGAGGAAGGAGACGTCGTACAGGCCCGCGAATCCGCCGACCCCGCCGAGGACCCGGTTGTCGTGCGTGGCCGAGACCGCCGACCTCATCAGCTCGACGGCGAGATCCCCCGCCGCCGTGTCGACTCCGGCGCGGGCGTAGCTGCTCGTCTCATCACTCACGCGACGACCCTACCGACTGCACTCGCCCGCCACGGCGCACACTCGCCTCCTCTGCCGGCGCTCCGCTGCGGCACCGGTCGTCACGCGCCACCTCGGGGCGATCCGTCACCGCCTGCGGCAAGATCGGAGGGATGCAGCTGCAGCGCGTGGGACCGACGGACGTCGATGAGGTGCGCGCCTTCCTCGCCGACGCCGATCTCACCCTGGCCGGGCTCGACTCCTCCTCGGTGCGCGTGTGGCTCGAGCGCGATGCAAGCGGCCGCACCGTCGGCAGCACCGGCTGGGAGTCGAGCGCCGACGGCCGCCACGCGTTGATCCGGAGCGTTGCCGTGGCCGTCGACCGTCGAGGCAACGGGGCGGGGAGCCGCCTCGCCCGGCACGCGCTCGCCGACGCCGCCCGAAGCGGAGCCCGCCGCGCCTGGCTGTTCTCCCGCCGCTCCGGCCCGTTCTGGCAGTCGCTCGGATTCGCGCCAACGGAACGCGACGAACTCGTGGCGGCTCTCGCCGACACGCACCAGGTGCGGCTCTTCGCCGAGTCGGGGCAGCTCGCCCGCGAAATCGCCTGGTCGCTCGAGCTCGGGCCATGCCTCGACTACCCGGCCGATCCGCCGGTCCGCACCCCGCCGCAGCCCCGCTCAGCACCGGATCCGCCCACGGCGACCCATTAGGGGATGTGTGCCCCGCGTGCCAGGATGGACCGTCAACCCCCCCTGCTATCCCCTTGGGAGCCCCTCCGGCATGTGCGGAATCGTTGGGATCGTGTCCTCCGGACCGGTCAACCAGTCCATCTACGACAGCCTCTCCCTCCTGCAGCACCGCGGCCAGGACTCGACCGGGATCGCGACCGCCGACGGCAGCACCCTGCACATCAAGAAGGCGGCCGGGCAGGTCCGTGAGGCGTTTCGCACTCGCGACATGCGCTCGCTGCTCGGGACGATGGGCCTCGGCCACGTCCGTTACGCGACGAAGGGCAATGCCGAGCGCGAAGAGGAGGCGCAGCCGTTCTACGTGAACGCGCCGTACGGCATCATCCTCGTCCACAACGGCAACCTCACGAACACGCGCGAACTCACCGAGGAGCTCTTCCGCGTCGACCGCCGCCACCTCAACACCACCTCCGACACGGAGCTGCTGGTGAACGTGCTCGCCAACGAGCTGCAGGCCTCGATGTCGGGACGCGACCTCGACGCGGACGAGATGTTCGACGCGGTCGCCCGGGTGCACGAGCGCGTCGAGGGCTCCTACGCGACCATCGCGCTGATCGCCGGCGTCGGGCTGCTCGCCTTCCGTGACCCGTTCGGGATCCGTCCGCTCATCGTCGGCCGCCGCAGCAACACGGGCGCTCCGGATGACTGGGTCCTCGCCTCCGAGTCGCTCGTGCTTGAGGCGCAGGGCTTCGAGATCGTGCGCGATGTCGCTCCGGGCGAGGCCGTGTTCATCACGGCCGACGGGCAGATGGCCAGCCGTCAGTGCGCGAAGGACCCTCGTCTCATTCCGTGCTCGTTCGAGTACGTCTACCTCGCCCGCCCCGACTCCGTGATGTCCGGGATCTCGGTCTACGAGGCGCGGCTGCGCCTGGGCGACCGCCTCGCTGGCACCGTCGCCCAGTACACCCCGAGCGGAGCGATCGACGTCGTCATGCCGATCCCCGACTCCTCCCGCCCCGCCGCGATGCAAGTGGCGAAGAAGCTAGGGATCGAGTACCGCGAAGGCTTCTACAAAAATCGCTACGTCGGCCGGACGTTCATCATGCCGGGTCAGGCAGTCCGCAAGAAGTCGGTGCGGCAGAAGCTCAACGCGATGTCGAGCGAGTTCACGGGCAAGAATGTCCTGATCGTCGATGACTCGATCGTGCGCGGCACCACCTCGAAGGAGATCGTCGAGATGGCGCGCGCGGCCGGCGCGAACACGGTCACCTTCGCCTCCGCTGCTCCCCCCGTGCGCTACCCGCACGTCTACGGGATCAACATGCCCTCGCGCCAGGAGCTTGTGGCCCACAACCGCCGCATCCCCGAAATCTCCGAGGCGATCGGCGCCGACCACCTGATCTACCAGGAGGTGGCCGATATGAAGGCCGCGATCCTCGAGGGCTCAGACGTCACCGACCTCGAAACCAGCTGCTTCACCGGCGAGTACGTCACCGGCACCGTCACGCCGGAGTATTTGGACTGGGTCGAGCGCACGCAGCTGAGCTGAGGCGTCCGGCCGTCACCGCCGCGCGCGGGCAGCGAACTCGCGGCGGGACACGATCGGGGTCGGCCGGGTGAGCACCTGCTCCTCGGTGTCGCGCGACGCATCCTCGAGGAGCGTCAGATCACGGCCCCGGGTCTCAGGAGTGACGACGGTGGTCGCGAGGGTGATCACCGCCAGCACGGCGACGTAGATCGCGATCGGGAGCCACGATCCTCCGCTCGTAGCGATGAGGAACGCGCCGAGGGTGGGCGCGATGCCGCCCGCGAGCACGGCCGAGAACTCCCGCGCCGTCGCGACGCCGATGTAGCGGTGCCGGTTGCCGAACATCTCCGGCAACAGCGCGCACTGGGCGCCTAGCATGCTGTTGACGCCCACGCCGATCGCTACGGCGATGACCACGATCACGACGGCCGCGTTGCCCAGCGAGAGCGCCCACCATCCGGGGAAGGCGAGCAGCAGGAGCACCGCCGCCCCGAAGCGGTAGACCGGAAGGCGGCCGAAGCGGTCGGAGAGGTGCCCGGCGAGCGGCACCGAGACGATCCCGACCACCGACGCGACCGCGACCGCGAGCGGACCGATCGACGGATCGACTCCGATCGTGCCGACCGCGAAGCTCACGGCGAGGGTATTGAAGAGATACGAGCCGCCGTTCTCGGCCATCCGCAGTCCGATCCCGCGGAGCACGTCGGGAAAAGAGCGCCCGATCACCTCGCGCAGCGGATTGCCGGCCACCTGCTCCTGCGCCTCGAGCTCGACGAAGGTGGGACTCTCACGCAGGCGCAGGCGGATGAAGACCGCAACGCCGATGAGGAGGATCGAGGCGAGGAACGGGATCCGCCACACGCCCGAGAGCAGGACGTTCTCGGGCAGCGTGCCCAGGTAGGTGAAGACGATCGCCGCCAGCAACGTGCCCGCCTGGATCCCGACGAACGGCAGCGCGGCGTAGAAGCCGCGGCGGCGGACCGGCGCGTACTCGGCCATCAGCACTGAGGCGCCCGCCTGCTCGGCACCGGCGCCGAATCCCTGGAGGAGCCGGAGGACCACGAGGAGGATCGGCGCCCAGATCCCGACCTGGTCGTAGGTGGGGAGGGCTCCGATCAGCGTGCTCGCTCCGCCCATCAGCGCGATGGTGATCAGGAGCACCCACTTGCGGCCGAGCCGGTCGCCGACCGTGCCGAAGAAGAGGCCACCGAGCGGGCGGGCGAGGAACCCGACGCCGTAGACCGCGAAACTCGCGACGAGCCCCACGGCGGGGTCGAGGCCGGCGAAGAAGAGCTGCGCGAAGATCAGCGCCGAGGCGAGCCCGTAGAGCGCGAAGTCGTAGTACTCGAGGGCACTGCCCACGCTCGAGGCGAGGGTCGCGCGGCGCAGGTCGGCCGCGTACCCGGGGTCCCGCATGGCGCGGGAGTGGGCGTCGTTGCTCACAGTGACTCCTTCGTCGGTGACGGCAGCCGACGAGGACCGCCTACCAGCACCGTAACACTGTGCTGAACAACGGACAACAGGGTGAACGGAATGCCCAGTACAGCGGCGATTGCGGACAACGGGTGCTGCAGCCAAGGCTCGCTCACCACGATCGAGGCAGGCGCCGACCCCGCGGTGCACCGTCTCGAGGAGTACCCGTGATCTACCGAATCCTGCCGTTCCTGCTCACCTTCGTCGCCAAGCGCATCTCGACGTCGCAGAAGGCGAAGCGGACGGGCGGACGCCGACTAGACCCGGTCCGTGCCTGTCGCCTCATCGTCGGCGGCCGCCTCGACAGCGGGCCGAGCCGGCTCATGCTCCTTGCGCTCGACGATCCGCTCGGCGGTCCTGCGGACGATCCTCCGGCCGACGACTCGGTCGAGCAGGACCACGACGAGCCCCGCGAGAGCGCCGAATAGCGTCACGAAGAGCAGCAGACTAAAGCCAAAGACCTGCCCGCGCGAGAAGCCGCTCGTCTCGGGCAGCGCGAAGGTCAGCACGAACGCCGCGATCGCTCCGAGCCCGACGCCGAGGGCCAGGATCCGCCAGACGCGCGGGGAGCGGCGGACGTCGACCTCTTCGCGGGTGACCTCGGGGCCGACGGGATCGCTCATGGCTCCATTCTCTCCCGCGCGAGCGAGCGCACGGCACCGTGATCGCTCAGAGCGCGTGGACGAGGCGCCCGGCCTGCGCGCGCAGCTCGCGGACGACGGTGCGGACCGAGAGCCGTTCCGCCCGATCCGGCCGCATCAGCGCCACGATGTGCCGTACCGAGTTCATTCCCCGGAGCGGTTTCACGACTATCCCGGTGCCGCCCGCGGTATAACGCGGGAGCACCGCGATGCCCAGGCCCGCCGCGACGAACGCCTCCGTCACGCGGGTAGACGCGAAGCGCTGCTCCACTCGCACCGCCTCACCCGATGCGGCCTCGATGTCCTGCATCACCCGCTCGAACGGGAACCCGTCGGGGACACCGATCCAGGTTTCGCCGACGAGATCGGCCGCCGTGACCGTCGCGCGATCGGCGAGGCGGTGGCCCGCGGGGAGCCCGATGTCGAGCGGCTCGATCATCAGCTCGGCCATCGCCAGACCGCGTCCGGCCCAAGCGCTGCGTCCGGTCGGCGAGTGCGCGAGCACGATGTCGAAGTCGGCGGTCAGGTCGGCGAATTCGTCGGTGCCGGGGTCCGCGTCCTCGCACTGCACGACCAGCCCCTCGACGCTACGCAGCGCGACCAGCGCGTTCGGAAGGAGCATCTGCCCGGCGGTCGGGAAGGTCGCGATCGTCACCTCGCCGATCGGGTTGTTCGTGAAGGTCCGCCAGACAGCGTCGGCCCGCTCGAGCGCGATCGCGATCTCGGTGGCGCTGCGGGCGAGCTCACGTCCGGCCGCCGTGAGCACTACACCCCGGCCCGCGCGCTCGATCAGCGGCACGCCGGCCTCGCGCTCGAGCACTTTGAGCTGCTGAGAGACCGCGGAGGGTGTGCGGTGTGTCGCCGCCGCCACCGCTGCGATCGAGCGGCGCATCGAGAGCTCGCGGAGCAGTTCCAGCCGTCGCACATCCATGCAGAGACGTTACACGGTAGAAAAACTACAGATCAGGGCAAGATCTCTTCGATTGTCCTAAGGAACACAGCAGCGGAGAGTTGACGCTGTACAGAGCATCCGGGCGGATCGACCAGACGCCGCCGCAACGAAAGGCAGAACATTCATGAGCATCGCAATCCTCGTCGTCCTCAGTGGTCTCGCCGCATGGGGCGCGGTGTCGTCGGTGCTCGTCGCCAGCCGTGATGGCTACCGCCAGGTCCCCGCGCAGCACTGAACCCCGCCGCTGCGCGAGAGCACCTCACCGCGAGAGCACCCCATCGCGTTCGAACGCCGTCTCCCCTGAGGGAGGCGGCGTTCTCGCGTAGGAGGCGCACCTGTGCCGCGCTCCCGCACACAGCGACGGGCCCCCGACCAGAGTCGAGGGCCCGTCGTCCGCGCAGTGCGGCTACTTCTTCGAGGCGGTGCGCCGGCGCAGGCGCGCGAGCGTCATGCCCAGTCCGAGCAGCAGCGCAGTGATCCCAGCGACGAACGCAGGAGTCGCGTCCACTCCGGTCTCGGCGAGGTGGTGCGAGCCGGCGACAGGAGCAGAAACTAGCGCGGGGCCCGTGCCGGGCGTGGTGGTCGGCGCGGGCGCCGGCTCCGTGATCGGTCCGGGAGCCATGCCCGCTCCGGCTCCGGCCGCGACGGCGAAGCCGAGGGTGATCTCGGTTCCCGTGCTGTCAAGCGCGAAGGTCGCGGTATGCGCACCACCCGCCAGGCTCTCGTCGATCGGGACCGAGAACGAGGCGCGACCGGTCGAGTCGTCGGTGACGGCCCGGGTCGGGTCGATCGTCGCGGTGCCGACGACAGTGCCGTCGATGCTCGCGGTCACCGTCGCGTCGGCCGCGGCTCCGGTGCTGAACAGGAGCGAGGAGAGGTCGACGGTCATGGTGTTCCCGACTGCGTACTCGCCAGAGTCCGGGACGTTGTCGGTCAGGCCGATCGTGCGCTGCACGGGGTCGGGGCTGACGGCGCCGAGGTCCTGGATGTAGCCGACGAAGGCGTCCAGGTCGATCCGGCCGGAGTCGGCCATGCCGGCACCCTTGGTGAAGGTGCTGAAGCCGTCGCCGCCGCTCGCGAGGAAGCTGCTGGTCACGACAGTGAAGGTCGCGGCCGGGTCGATCGGCTCGTTCTGGAAGAACACCTGCGAGATGCGCGAGCCCTCGGGGGCTGCGGCGTCGAAGACGTAGGTGAGGTCCTTCGAGGTCGAGAGATTCAGCTGAGGGTGGCTGGAGCTGCCGACCCACTGCTCTTCGAGGAGCTCGGAGATCTGGGCGCCGGTCAGCTGGAGCGTCACCAGGGTGTTGGCGAAGGGCTGCGCGTCGGAGGCCTCGGCGTAGGTGACCACGCCGTCCGCGTCGCCGGGCTGGTTAGGGGTCGCCGTGTAGGAGAGGTCGTCCCGCAGGCCGCCCGCGTTCGAGAAGGCGATCTGCGTGCCGAGCTCGCGGGTCGCCCAGAGCTGCGCGTCCGAGACCAGGTTGCCGAGGGTCGACTCCGAACCGCGGTTGGTCGTCGTCCCGTCCGGGCGGTAGGCGCGCGAGATATCCTCGGTGATGGTGCCGACCTTCACGCTGCCCTCGCGAACGGCGACAGCCTGGGCGTCCGCGACGATGGCGTCGATCGCGGGGTCTGCCGTGAAGGCGCCGACGATGATCGTCTTGGCCGGGTCATCGGAGTTGGGGTCGTCGACGACCTTGGTGAGCGGCACGACCTCGCTGGTGAGCGAGGTGAGCTGCTTGGTCGCGGGGTCGACGGTGAGGGACATATGGCCGATGTTCTCGGCATAGCTGCCGGTCTGCGAGACGACCGTCGGGAAGGCCCGGCCGGCGTCGATGGCCGCGTTGTACTCCTGGTGGCTGTGGCCCGACACGATCGCGTCGACGTTCGGAGCCACAGCGGTGACGATCGCGCCGAATGTCGGGTCCGCCTGCGGCGTGTTCAGGCCAGCAGCATCGGCATCGGCTCCCTCGTGCAGGAGCAGGACGACCACGTCGGCCTCGTCGTTCGCGGCGTCGCCGTCCTGGAGCTGCGCGGCGACCTCGTTGACGTTCTCGGCGATCGGCTCGACCGAGAGCGTCGAGATCTCGGAGGGGCTGACCAGGTCGCCCAGGTCCTCGGTGATCGCGCCGATGAAGGCGACGGAGACGCCGTCCTGCTCGGTGATCACATAAGGGGAGTAGGCGCGCTTGCCGGTCGCCGTGTCGTACAGGTTTGCGTTCACGTAGGGGAACGCCGAGGCGTCCACGATGCGACCGTCGACGTCGTCGCGGCCCTTGTCGAACTCGTGGTTACCGAGCGTGCTGACGTCCAGGCCCATCGCGTTGAGCGAATCGAGCGTGGGGATGTCGCCCTGAACGTTCGAGAGGAAGGTCGACGCTCCGATGTTGTCACCGGCCGAGACGAACAGCGTGTTCGGGTTGGCGGCGCGGTACGAGTCGATGGCGCCGCCGAGGACCGCGGCTCCGGCGACGGAGCGGTCGGCGGCGAGCCGTCCGTGGAAGTCGTTGATCGAGAGGATGTCGATGGCGACATCGCCCTCGGCGGCAGCGGCGGGCGTGGCGCCGAGCAGGGTCGCTCCGGCGACGGCGCCGACGGCGGTCGCGGAGAGGAGTCGGACGAGGCCGCGTCGGCCGGGGGAAGTACTGCGCATCGTGAAGAGGACTCCAAGCATCGAGCGGTGGATCCGGAGCGGATTCGTACCGTGTGAGGGGGGTATTCCCAGACAACCCGACGCCGGACCCCAGGTCAAATCCTCTGGAGAGGGATCGCCGATGCGTTTACGAGAAGTTAACTCGCCGCTGTGTCGCCCACCCACAGGATCGGGAGGAACGGCGTCAGGTCCGCGCGCACACCGGACGCGTGGATCCGCCCGCTCGCCAGGCCCTCGCTCCACGGGAGGGAGCCGGTCGCGAGCGGCAGCCACGTCGCCGCATCCATCTCGATCACGTTCGGCGGAGTGCCGCGGGTGTGGCCGGGGCCCTCGACGCACTGCGCGGCGCCGAACGGCGGCACCCGCACCTCGACGCTGCGCCCGGGGACGTTCGTCTCGATGATCTGCAGGAGGAAGCGCACCGCGGTCGCCGTCGTGTCCCGATCCGCCCCGACGGCGAGCGCCGCCCGCACCGCGGATTGCCCGCTCGCCTCGTCGATCCTGCCCTTGGCCATGCCCCCCATCCTCCCCTCCCTCTCGCCGCTCGCCGCTCGCCTCTCGCCGCGAGATGCCACTTGTGACGCCGCTCCTCGGCGTGTCGTCATCACAAGTGGCATCTCGCGGAGGGGGACGACGGGGGGACCGGGGGCGGGCGGGGCGCTCTATTCTGTCAGGGTGAAGATCCTCGTCCTCGGTTCCGGTGCCCGCGAGCACGCCATCATCACAGCCCTCCTCGCGGAGGAGGAGAGCCACGAGATCATCGCCGCGCCCGGTAATGCGGGCATCGCGCGGGACGTCGAGGTCATTCACTTCGACACGAACAGCCCCCGCCTCGTCACCGACTTCGCCGTCGAACAGGGCGTCGAACTCGTCGTGATCGGCCCGGAGGCACCGCTGGTCGCGGGAGTCGCCGACGCCCTCCGCCAGCGCCACATCCCGACCTTCGGACCCGACCGGGCCGCCGCCGCCCTTGAAGGCTCGAAGACCTTCGCCAAGCGTGTGATGGACATGGCCCGCGTCCCCACCGGCCGCGCCACCCGCGTCTCGACCCTGGTCGATGCGGTCCGCGTGATCGACGAGTACGGACTCCCCTCGGTCGTGAAGGCCGACGGTCTCGCCGCGGGCAAGGGTGTCCTCGTAACGCAGTCGCGCAGCGCCGCGATCGCGCACGCCGAGTTCTGGTTGCAGTCCGGCGACGTCCTGATCGAGGAGTTCCTCGCCGGCCAGGAGGTCTCGCTCTTCCTCCTCTCCGACGGGCACGACGTTGTCCCTCTTTCGCCCGCCCAGGACTTCAAGCGCCTCGGCGACGGCGACGAAGGCCCGAACACCGGCGGCATGGGCGCCTACTCGCCGCTGCCCTGGCTCGCCGACCGCTGGGAGAGCGAGCGAGCCTTCGTCGATGAGGTGATCGACACGGTCGCCATCCCGACCATCCGCCAGCTCCAGCGCGAGCGCACCCCCTTCGTCGGACTCCTCTACTGCGGTCTCATCGTCACTGACGCGGGCCTGCGCGTGATCGAGTTCAACGCCCGATTCGGCGACCCAGAGACCCAGGTCGTCCTTCCTCGCCTCGCCTCGCCGCTGTCGGCATTGCTGCACGCGGCGGCCACCGGCGCCCTCGCGTCGGTCCCCTGGCCCGCGTTCACCGACGAGGTAGCCGTCACCGTCGTCCTCGCGAGCGAGGGCTACCCCGAGAACGCCGTCACCGGACGCACGATCACCGGGCTGGACGCGGCCGCGGAGGTCCCCGGCGTCACCATCGCCCACGCCGCGACCCAACTGGTCGACGGCCGCTTCGTCGCGACCGGCGGCCGAGTGCTGAACGTGGTGGCTCGCGGTGCGGACTTCGCGCAGGCACGGGAGCGGGCCTACCGCGCACTCGATTTGATCCACCTCGACGGCGGGATCTACCGACGCGACATCGCTCTGAGGGTCGCGCAGTAGCGACTCGCATAGCGCCTTCGTTATGACCTTTAGACCAGGGTGCGGAGGGCCTCGGCGAGCCGGGGATGGGCGAACCTGAAGCCGGCCTCCTCGAGGCGGGCGGGGACGACCCAGCGGCTCTTCAGCAGCAGCTCAGGCTCAGTGCGGAGGAGGAAAGTCGCGGGCTCGAGGACGAAGCGGGGCGCGGGCATGCCGATCCGGCGGCCGACGGCCGACCGGAGCAGTCGCGAGAGTTCGATGTTGTCGCTCGGGTTCGGGGCTGCGAGATTCACCGGCCCCTCCAGATCGGAGGTCTCGAGGAAGCGGACCGCGCGGTACACGTCCTCGACGTGGATCCAGCTGAAGTGCTGACGGCCGAGGGTGCGCCGGTACTCGTGGTGCACGCCGGCCTCACGCCGGGAGCGCGTCGAGGGCCACGGCCCGTCGAACTGTGGACCGCCGAGCCCGAGCCGCGCCAGCCGCAGCAGGATCGCCGTCGCCGGTCCGTCGCCGAGCACGATGGTCATCCGCAGTGCGAGGCGCCGGACGCCGGACGTCTCGCCCGCGAAGAACTCCGACTCCCAGGCCCGTGCGACGTCGACCGAGAAGCCCTCGCCGAGCACGCCCTCGCCCTCGGTGTTCGCCCGCTCCTCCTCGTGCCGGTAGATCGTGGCGGTGCTCGCGTTCATCCAGACTGGCGGAGGCGTCGGCGCGGCGGCGACCGCGCGGTGCAGCTCGGCGGTGGTCGCTACCCGAGAGCGGAGGATCTCGGCGCGGTTCGCGGCGGTGTAACGGCAGTCGACGCTTTTGCCGGCGAGGTTGACCAGGAGCCGAGCGCCGTCGAGAACGCGGGTGATGCCGGCGGTGTCGCCCCAGCGCGCATCGGGCCCGGAGCGGCCGATCCGCCGCGCCGTCCAACCGTCGGCCGTGAAGCGGTGAGCGAGGTCGGTCCCGAGGAACCCGCTCGCTCCGGCGAGGACGACGACGGGCCGGTCGGTGCTGCTCATCGCTCCATCGTGCCGCACGCGCACCGAACGCGGACGAACGGCTCGGCGGCCGGGTCCGTCGTTCTTCGCGGATCGTCGGGTCCGGATCCTCGAGCAGCCGCGCCGCCGCAAGCCGCGCCCCTCGTCCGCCCGTCACCGAAGGACGCTATCCCCCCTCCGCGAGATGCCACTTGTGAGGGCGACACGCCGGGCGGGGCGCGCACAAGTGGCATCTCGCGGAGAGGAGGGGGATCCGACCGGCCACGTAGCCGCCGCAGTAGTACGCGACGAGGAGGATCACCAGCAGCGCCGATTGCGGTGACGAGCGCGGTCAGGAGGACCGCGAGCCCGGTGGCTGCGAGCCAGCCGAAGAAGGCGCAGCCGATCGTGAAGCCGCCACAGCGGTCGCGCTCGCGCTGGTGGATGTCCTTCTGGGTGGCGGCGCGGGCCTGCGTCGCCTCGGCCGAGTCAGGGGCGACGGGCGCGCAGTGCTCGGGCGACGAGTGGGCGGAGTCGGATCCGGCGCGGTCCGCAGAAGCGGCGCGGTCCGCAGAAGCGGCGCGGTCCGCAGAAGCGGCGCGGTCCGCTCCCGCACCCCCCCCCCCCCCGGCCGAGTCGATGCGCACCGCGCCGCCCGCCGCCGCGCCCTCTGCTCGCCGCGGCAGACCACCGTCAGCCGGATCCCTGTCTGTCGTGCTCATGTCGAACCTCCTGGCCGAGCGCACCGGAGTGGGGCGACTCGATCAGTCAAGACCCGGGCATCCGTCGCTGTCGCGGGCTTGACGACCCGACAGCGCACCCAAGCCGTCAACCCCCTGCGCCCTCTCCCGCCCACCCGCTTGCATGGGCTGACCGACAACAAGAGAGGGAGAGTCATGACTCCGGAGTCCCCCGAGCAGACACCGCCCGGCACCGAGGCCGAGCTGACGCCGAAGGCCGACCACGGCGAGACGAGTTACACCGGCAACGGTCGTCTCCGCGGGAAGGTCGCCCTCGTCACGGGCGCCGACAGCGGCATCGGCAAAGCCGTCGCGATCGCGTTCGCGCGCGAGGGCGCCGACATCGCGATCTCGTACCTCGACGAGCACGACGACGCCGAGGACACCGCGACCTGGGTCCGGGAGGCGGGCCGCGAGGCGCTGCTGCTCCCCGGCGACCTGCAGGACCCGGCGCACTGCCGCTCCGTCGTCGCCGAGACCGTCGAGCGCTTCGGCCACCTCGAGGTGCTCGTCAGCAACGCCGCCTTCCAGATGAGCCGCGAGGGCGTCACCGACATCCCGGACGAGGAGTGGGACCGCACGCTCGCGACCAACATCAGTGCCTACTTCCACCTCGTGAAGTCGGCGCTCCCGCACCTGAAGGAGGGCGCCTCGATCATTGCGACGAGCTCGGTGCAGTCCGACCAGCCGTCATACCAGCTGCTGCCGTACGCCGCCACGAAATCGGCCATCCTCAGCCTCACCGCCTCGTTCGCGCAGGCACTCGGAGAGAAGGGCATCCGCGCCAATTCCGTCGCACCGGGACCGATCTGGACGCCGCTCATCCCCTCGACGATGCCGCAGGAGGCGGTCGCCGAGTTCGGCGAGCAGGTCCCGCTAGGCCGCCCCGGCCAGCCGGCCGAGGTCGCTCCCGCGTACGTCCTCCTCGCCTCCGACGAGGCGAGCTACATCAGCGGGTCGACGATCGCCGTCACCGGCGGTAAGCCGATCCTCTGACCCCCCTCCGGCAGGGCAGCACTCGCCCGCAGGATTCCGCGATAGGTTTTTGCAGGTGAGCGTCCATATACGCAGCATCGAGACGGCGGTGCCGGGCACGGTCCTGCACCAGCCGGAGGCCCGCGATCTCTTCGCGTCCCAACCCGCAATGACCCGCCTCGGGTCCCGCCTGATCGGCGCGGCCTTCGGCGCGTCCGGGATCGACACCCGCAGCACGGTGGTCGACGAACTCGACCGGGTCCCACGGGAGGGCGAGAGCGTCTTCTACGACACCGCGTCGAACCGGGTGCTCAACCCAGGGACGGCAGCGCGCAACGCCGTCTACACCGAGCGCGCCCCCGATCTCTTCACGGAGGCGGCCCGCCGCGCCCTCGACGCCGCATCAATGAGCGCCGAGGACGTCACGCATGTGGTCACCGTCTCGTGCACCGGCTTCTACGCTCCCGGGCCGGACTACCAGCTCGTGCGCCGCCTAGACCTCGCTGCGTCGACACAGCGCTTCCACCTCGGCTTCATGGGCTGCTACGGCGCCTTTCCCGGACTCCGCGCCGCTCGTCAGTTCTGCGAGGCCGATCCGGAGGCGGTGGTCCTCGTCGTCGCGGTGGAGCTGTGCAGCATCCACCTCACCAGCTCGAACGACCCGGAGCAGATCGTCGCGACCTCCGTCTTCGCCGACGGTGCAGCAGCGGCCGTCGTCACCGCCCGCGAGGCCGCACCGGGTACCGCGGTGCTCGAGCTCGACGCGCTCGCCACGACGCTCACCGACGAGGGCGAGACCGAGATGGCGTGGACGATCGGTGACCACGGCTTCACGATGCGGCTGAGCACGTACGTGCCCTCGATCATCGGCGCGAACATCGAGGCGGCTGTCGCCCCGCTGCTCGCGGACGCCGGGGTCGAGCGCAGCGGCGTGCAGCGCTGGGCCATCCACCCCGGCGGGCGCAGCATCCTCGACAAGGTGCAGTCCTCACTCGCGCTGAGCGACGAGCAGCTGGCGCCGTCGCGGGAGGTGCTGCGCACCAACGGCAACATGTCGAGCGCGACGGTCCTCTTCATCCTGCGGCGCCTGCTGCACGGCGAGGCTGTCGACGGCGAGCGGATCGGCGCGATGGCGTTCGGCCCCGGCCTCACCGTCGAGCTCGCGCTGCTGACCAAGCGGGGTGGGGAGTGACTCCGCGCGCGCCTCTCGCACCAAGCCTGCGCCAGCGCGAGGTCTGGGAGCAGGAGCTGATGGACGACCCGAACTGCGACCGGGCCCTCCTCGACGCGACCTACGCCCGCTTCGGCACAGTGAACCGGCTTGTCTCGGGCTGGCGGAACCTCTACCGCTCGCGGGTGCGCCCGCTGCTGCGCCACGATGCGCCGTTCCGCCTGCTCGACATCGGCTCCGGAGGCGGCGACGTCGCCCGCTCCCTGGCGGCGTGGGCCCGCGACGACGACCTGCGCCTGACGATCACCGCCGTCGATCCGGACGAGCGCGCCTGCGCCTTCGCCACCTCGACCCCCGCCCCGCCCGGCGTTGAGTTCCGCCGTGCGAGTAGCGCCGACCTGGTCGCCGAGGGCGAGCACTTCGACCTGGTGACCTCCAACCAGGTGCTCCACCACCTCTCCCGGGAGGCGCTCGCCGCGCTCCTCGCCGACAGCGAGCGGCTGGCTCCGCGGGCTCTGCACAACGACATCGAACGCTCGCGGCTGGCCTACACGGCCTACCTGCTGGCGACGCGGCCGATCGCGGCGGGCTCCTTCCTCCACTACGACGGCTCACTCTCGGTGCGCCGCAGCTTCACCGCCGCTGAACTGCGGGCAGTCGCGCCCGAAGGGTGGCGGGTCGAGCGCGCGGCTCCCCACCGATTGCTGCTTGCGCGGGCTGGAGTGTGAGCGCAGTGGGTCCCCGCTGGCTGCGCGCGGCGGCCGTGAGTTACTGCGCCAACTGCGCCCTCGGCACCGCGGTCGCCGCTGGAGCGCTCCGCACGGGTCGTTGGCACTGGATTCACCACGCGCTCTACCTCTGCACGTCAACGCTGACGGCCTTCGCCTGGGCGACGCTGCACAGATCGGATCCAGCTGCCGCGGCCGCACTGGCGCCGGCGGCCGTACCGCTGGCGGTGATCCCCTTCGCGGGGACGCACGGACGCCGGCACCCGGTGATCGCGCTGGCCGCGGCTCCGTTTATCGTCGCCGCGCTGCTGCGGGTGCGGCGGCGGGCTCGCGCGCGGCGATGCGGTGTGTTGGGGCGGCTCGGGAGCGGTGCAACGGCCCGGCGCTGACGGACTCGGCGGGGCGCCGACCGACCGGTCGCAGCACAACGTCGGCTGAGACGCCTCCTCATCCACCATCGTGGATGACACCCACTCACAGCCGACGTTGTGTCGGACTCCGCCGCCCCTAGCGCGGAGATTCGCGATCGGCGCGCCAGGAGCGCAGCGCCTGCCAGCCGGCGATCGCGAGGATGAGGGCGCCGCAGAGCATCGTGAGCAGGTTCGGCACCGAGAAGCCGGTAGTCGCGACCGAGTTGATGCCCGCGCCGAGCACGAACACACCGCCGAGAAGGTAGAAGATGACCCTCGTCTTCACCGTTCCACCACTTTCTTCGAGCCTGCACAGGACCCTCGATGCTACCGCCTGCGCCCGGGACGAGCGCGGACGCGATGGCCACCGTCGAAGCGCCAGCAGCGCCTCCTCGCCTTTTCCGGTCTACGCCCATATTTGTGAAGGAGCAACCTCGCAATCAGGGGATGAGGGTGCCGCGCGATGGCTGCCGCTCCCTCGCACTCGGCGGATCGGGGCAGGATCGAGGCATGGAGTTCCTCGATGTCGTCCGGCGCCGGAAGACCACCAATGGCGCGTTCCTACCCGATCCCGTCTCCGAGGAGCACCAGCGGCTCCTGATGGAGGTGGCCGGACGGGCCCCCTCGCAGCTGAACAGCCAGCCGTGGCGGTTCGTGCTCGTCGAGGAGCGCGAGACCATCGACCGGATCGCGGCGATCAGCGGCGAGAGCATGACCACCGCGATGTCCAACGGCACGTTCTTCGAGCGCTACAAGCCCTACTTCCGCTTCAGCAGCGAAGAGATGGAGCAGCGGCGCGACGGAATGCTGTTCGACAAACTGCCCGCGCCGCTGCGCCCCTTCACCAAGCAGGTCTTCACCAAGCGCGGCCAGTTCCTGATGAACTCCCTCCGCGTCCCACAGACCCTCGGCGAGGAGAACCGCCGGCTCGTCGCGGGTTCGCCGCTGCTGCTCGGGGTGATGCTCGACCGCTCCGAGTACCGGCCGGGCGAGCTCTCCTCCTTCTACTCGGTGTTCAGCATGGGCGCCGCGCTGGAGAACGTCTGGCTGAGCACGGTCGAGCTGGGGATGGGGATCCAGTTCGTCTCGTTCCCGATGGAGGTGCCGGGGGCGTGGGCGCGGATCGAGTCGCTGCTCGCCGTACCTGACGAGCTGGAGCTGATGGCGGTGTACCGGCTGGGCTACCTGCCTCCGGAGCAGCGGCGGCCGGCGATCGACTGGTCCTCGCACCAGCGGAAGCTGGCGTCGCAGTACGTGTTCCGCGGCACCTGCGCAACGCCGCAGGAGGGGTGGGACGCACCGACCGGGCGGTGACGGGCATCCGGAGTGACGGGGCCGGCCCGGCGAGGCGCCGAGGGCTCACCGCGGCGTCGGCTCGCAGAACGGCGTCCGGCTCGCGGAATCGCCCCGATCCGGGGTGCCCGAGGCGCTTCCGCGAACCGACAATCCGGAACGGAGCATCGACGCGGCCGATGCACCTCGGCTAAAGTGGCGCGCAGTGCCCTCGAATGGGAGGTCTCCCCTCCGCAGGAGGGTCAATGGGGGTGCGGCGTGTCTCCCGCCCGATTCCGCCCAGCGGGGAGTCGAGCGGATACCGTCGCCGAGGAGCCGGTCGCCAGGGGCGGCCCGATGAACGAAGGGGGCCCGTGGCCACGCTCATCTACGGACCGCAGAACCTCGAGATCGAATTCGAGGAGCGCGTCCTCGCGCACCTGAAGGTCGCCGTCCTGTCAAAGCTGCGCCGCAACGAAGCGTTCTCGCTCTCGTGGCTGGAGGACGCCTCGACCGGCCACGGCCGCAGCTCGGTCTGGCTGCACCCGTCGGTGCCGCTGCACTTCCGCTTCGCCGAGGCGCACCAGCCCAAGCTCAACCGCGCGTGGATAGAGCAGATGCTCGGCCTCGCCAGCATGCACGGCGAGCTCTCCGTCCTGCCGGAGCCCGAGGAGCAGCGCCAGGGCTCCTGAGTTCCGTTGCCTCGCGGTCGCACGGTCGTCAACCTCGTCCCCTCTGCCGGGGGTGCGAAGTACGGTCAAGAAGACGTCCCCGGAATCATCGGGGGACGTCGACGGACGGAGACGACCATGACGAGCACCGCGCGAGCGACGGGTCTGCCCACCCTCACGCCGGTGCGGCCGCCTCGCAAGGAGCAGCCGATCGAGCCGCGCCGCGAGCCCGACTCCGCGTCCGGCGACTCCCGGCCCGTCATCGGCTGCCGGATCGACGTCAGCGGCCGGTCCTTCGTGGTCGAGCTCGACATGGCCGGCATTTTCCTACGTCAAGTGCGCCGGAGCCTGCGAGAGGGCGAGGGTGGGCTCGTGCTGCTGCGCCACGTCGAGGGGATCGAGATGATCCCGTTCTCGCGGGTCACCCCCTTTGACGTCTCGGACATCGTTTGCCCCGCCGGCGTCGAGCCCGCCGATGCGCGCGCTGCTCTGGGGCTGCGTCGCCGCTGACGATCCTCGGGGGTGGCGTGGATCGACGGCCGGGAGGCGCGTGGGGAGGTCGCTGGCTAGCCTGGTGCGATGAGCAGACCTCACCCCTCCGTCATCGCCCTTGAGGCCAGGCTGCGTCGCACCCGTATCCTCCTCGTCGCCGTCATCGCCGTGGCCCTCTTCCTCGGAGTCGTCGCGCTCGGTCAGGCGGGCTCCGCGTCGAGTCCGCTTGCCGCCCCCTCCCCCGCCGCAGCCGCCGCGCAGCGGCCGAGCATCGAGCGACGCGACGCCGCGGATCCGGCTGCGATCGGCGCCCTCGACGCTCCCGTCGTCCTCACCGAGTGGACCGACCTGCGCTGCCCCTTCTGCGCGCAGTTCGGCCGCGAGACGCTGCCGACGCTGGTGCACGAGTACGTCGACACCGGCAAGGTCCGGATCGAGTTCCGCGACGTCGCGTTCTTCGGCGAGCAGTCCGACCAAGCCTCGGTCGCCGCGCGTGCCGCGGGACGGCAGGGCCTGTTCGCCGCCTACCTCGACACTGTGTTCCGCGCTGCGCCGGAGTCGGGCCACCCGGACCTGCCGCGCGAGAAACTGCTCGACTTCGCGCGCGACGCGCAGGTCCCCGATCTCGCCCGGTTCGAGGCCGACCTCGACGACCCCGCGCTCCTCGCCGCGGTGAAGCAGGACACGGTGGACGCACAGCGACTCGGCGCGACCAGCGTCCCCTTCTTTGCTGCCTCCGGCACCGCCGTCTCGGGCGCGCAGCCGATCGAGCGCTTCCGCACCTTCCTCGACGCCGCTCTCGCCGGCGCCTGACCGGTGGGCCTCGGACTCCTCGGCGCCTTCGCCGGCGGGCTGCTCACCCTGCTCAGCCCGTGCTCGGTGATGGTGCTGCCGGCGTTCTTCTCCTACGCCTTCGCGGCTCCCTCGACGGTACTGGGAAGGACCGCGGTGTTCTACCTCGGGCTGATCACCACGCTCGTACCGCTCGGCGTGCTCGCGGGGACGGTCGGGGCGTTCGTCGCAGAGCACCGGGAGGTCGTGGTCACTATCGCGGCGCTCGTGGTCATTGCTCTCGGCCTGCTGATGCTCAGCGGCCTCCCGCTGCCCTTCCTCTCGCATCACGTCGCGGGCGGAACATCGGTGGCGAGCGTCTACACGCTCGGCACCGTCTACGGGCTCGCGGGGGTGTGCGCCGGCCCGGTGCTCGGCACGGTACTGACGTTCTCCGCGGTGAGCGGCAACGCGCTGGCGGGCGGAGTCGCACTGCTGGTCTTCGCGGCCGGAATGGCGTTCCCGCTGCTCGTGCTGAGCCTGCTCTGGGCGCGCCTTCCGGCGGTTCGGGTCCTGGTGCGGCCCCGCGAGATCCGGCTCGGGCGCTGGCGGAGCACGCTCTCAGCGCTCATCGGTGGAGCGGTCACGGTGGCGCTCGGGGTGCTGCTACTCATCACGCACGGCACGGCGAGCCTCGGCGGCGGTCTGGGCGCCTCCGCTGCCGTCGAGCTGGAGGGTCGGACCCTCGACGCGGCGAGCACCGTCCCCGACGTGGTGGTGCTGGCCGTGGTGGTCGCCGCGGCGGCTGTCGCGCTCGTGCTGGTGCGCAGGCGCGCCCCCCGATGAGCGGGGATCAGGCGGGGAGCGACGCCTCGATCAGCTCGACGATCCGCGGATCATCCGGCTCCACCGTCGGGCGGAATCGATGGACGGTGCCGTCGGCGGTGATCAGGAACTTCTCGAAGTTCCACTTCACCCGGCCGGCCTTGCCGTTCTCGTCCTCGGTCTTGGTGAGTTCCGCATAGAGCGGGTGCGCCGAGCGGCCGTTGACGCGGACCTTCTCGAACATCGGGAAGGTGACTCCCCAGGTCGTCGAGCAGTACTCCTTGATCTTGTCCTCGTCGCTGAGTTCCTGCAGGAATTGGTTACTCGGGAAGCCGAGGACCGTGAATCCGCGCTCCCCGTAGCTCTTCTGCAGGGCTTCGAGCTTCTCGTACTGCGGAGCGAGGCCGCAGCGGGAGGCGACGTTCACGATCAGCCGCACGGGCGGGTAGTCGGCGAGCGTCGACGTGCTGCCGTCGATCGTGGTGAGGGGGATATCGGCGATCGTGTCGGACACGGGAACTCCTTTGGACGTGATGGTTCGACGGTACTCCCCGCCGCCGAGGGAACCCCGACCGGTCGAGGGAGCCCGCTGCTGCGGGTTCCCTCGACGGTCAGGGGTTCCCTCGGCGGACGACGGCTGCGGGGGGGGGCGGGGGCGGGTGACCGCAAGCGCTGGGTGGACGGAGTGGGCACCGCCGTGCAGCCGGGCGAGGTCTTTTTCGAGAAGAACCTCCCCTCCTCCGCCCCCTACTGGCTGAGCCGGACCCGGCTCGCGCGACGTCGAGTACCCGCTGGTCGACGACATCGCCGGGCTCACCTGGCTGGCGCAACAGGCCGCGCTCGAGCTGCACGTCCCGCAGTGGCGGGTGGGCTCCGACGGCGAGTGCCGCCCGCCCGACCGCCTCGTGCTGGACCTGGACCCCGGCGAGGGCGCGGGCCTGGGCGAGTGCGCCGAGTCGCATTCCTCGCCCGTGACCTGTTGGCGGGGATGGGCCTCTCGCCGCTGCCGGTGACCAGCGGGAGCAAGGGGATCCACCTCTACTGCCCGCTCGACGCCTCCACCTCCAGCGACCAGATCGCGGCGGTCGCGCACGAGCTGGCGAGAGCACTCGAATCGGACCACCGCGACCTCGTGGTCTCGGACCTGAAGAAGACCCTGCGCGAGGGCAAGGTCCTCGTCGACTGGAGCCAGAACAGCGCTGCGAAAACGACCATCGCGCCCTACTCCCTCCGCGGGCGCCTCCGTCCTGCCGCCGCCGCGCCCCGCACCTGGGAGGAGCTGGGCGCTGAGGGCCTGCGCCACCTCGCGCCCGACGAGGTGGTGGAGCGCCTGCGGAGCGACGGCGACCTCCTCCGGCGACACCTTCGTCATCCAGGAGCACCACGCGCGGCGCCTGCACGACGACGTCCAGCGACGGCCTCCTGGTCAGCTGGGCTGTGCCGAAGGGTCCGCCGCTGGAGGGCGATGCGAACCGGCTCGCGGTGCAGACCGAGGACCATCCGCTTGAGTACGCGACCTTCGAGGGCACCATCCCGGCGGGCGAGTACGGCGGCGAGGAGGTGCGCCTCTGGGATGAGGGCAGCTATGCCCTAGAGAAGTGGCGCGAGGGAAGAAGGTGGTCGCGGTGCTGACCGGCCGCCCCGACGGCGGTCTGGGCGGCGAGCCCCGCCGCTACGCGCTGCTGCACACCGGGTCGACAGCGGGCGCCGAGAAGAACTGGCTGCTGCACCTGATGGCGCCGGGCACTGTCCACAGCCGAGGGACGCAGCGACGGGGCCGGCCGGGCGCGCCCGCCGCGTCACCCGCGCCCCGCCCCGCACCCTCCGCCGACCGCCCGGGCGAGGCCGCGCCTCCGCGCCGCCACCGCCCCATGCTCGCCACCGCCGGACGCAGGAACGACGTGGATCCCGAGGCCGCGATCGAGATGAAGTGGGACGGCTACCGCGCCCTCGTGCGGGTGCAGGGCGACACGGCGACCCTGACCAGCCGCAACGGCAACGACCTCGCTGCCGCATTCCCGGATCTGCTCGGACCGCTCGCCGAGGCCGCCGGCGACGCCGTGCTCGACGGCGAGATCGTCGCCCTCGACTCCCGCGAGCGCCCCGACTTCAGTGCCCTGCAGACCCGCGGCGGCCTGCGACATCGCGCGAGATCGAGGCGGCCGCCAGGGACACTCCGGTGCACCTGATGGTGTTCGACGGCGACCTGGAGGAGGCGATGGCCACCAGCCGCACTCTGAGCCTGGAGGGCGTGGTCGCCAAGCGCCGCGACGCGCACCACCAGGAGGGCATTCGTTCGCCCGATTAGATCACGCTCACCCGCCACCGGCTACAGGAGGTCGTGATCGTGGGGTGGCGCGAGGGCGGCCTGCGGGGCTCGGTCGGCGCGCTGCTCACCGCGATCCCCGGCGACGACGGCCTCGCCTACTCCGGCCGAGTCGGCACCGGCCTCAGCGATCGCGAGCGCCGCGGCCTCCTCGACCGACTAGCCGAGCACGCGACCGACGAGCCCGCCGTCTCCGACTGAGATGCCCGGGAACGCAGCCCGCGCCGTCGATCCGCTGGGTTCCCCGCGCCTCAGTCGAGCCGCACCCCGCGCAGCAGGAGGAGGGTCGCGCCAACCGCGGCGCCGGTGCCGATGAGCACGCCGCCTGCTCCGGCCGCGGCGGCGAGGGCGCCAAGGAGGCTGGGCAGGGCGATCAGGCCGAGTCGGTTGCCGGCGAGGCGCAGCGCGAGGGCGCGACCGTGGCGGTCGGTCGGGGTGCGCTCGATCAGCCACGACATGGTGATGGGCTGACCGATCCCGAGGCCCAGGCCGAGCGCGGCGACCGCGACGAAGAGGAGGGCGGTCGGCGCGGGGAGCGCGACCAGCACCAGGCAGAGGGCCGAGATCAGGATGCCGCCGACCATCACGCGAGTGCGTCCGAGCCGCGCAGTGGCGGCGCCGAGGAGCAGGCGCGAGGCCATCGAGGCGAGCGCCCGCACGGTGAGCAGCGCGCCGACGACACCGGCCGGCAGCCCGCGCTCGGCGCCGAGGGCCGGGAGGTAGACGACGGTCAGGTCGACGGCGGCGACGACGGTGGCGCTGGTCAGTAGCGCCCGCGCGAGGCCCGGGACCCGCAGGAGCCCGAGCGTCGATCCGGGAGACGCTTCCTCCGCCGCGCGGCCCCGCGAGGTCGGGCTGCGGATCCCCGCGGTGACGGCGAGCAGTAGCACCGCGAGCACCCCGCCGACGAGGAACAGCGGCGCCGGATCGGGACGCACCGATCCGCCCGCGAACACCGGGATGAAGGTGGGCCCGATCGCCTGCCCGAGCGACGCGGCGAACGCGTAGTAGCCGAAGCGGCTGTCGAGCCGCGTCCCTCCGCTGCCGCCCGCAACGACTGTCTGCTGCCCGACCACGCAGCCCAAATGCCCCGCCCCGAGGAGCGCGATGCCGATGAGCAGCCCCGCGACGCTCCCTCCGGCGAGCAGCAGAACGGCCACAGCGCCCACCGCGACGAGCGACCCGACGACCATCACCGCGCGCGCCCCGACCCGGTCGACCAGACCGCCCGTCGGCAGCGCGATCAGCAGCGGGACCAGGGCGAAGGAAGCGCCGAGAGCACCGAGCGCCCAGGCCGGCACGTCGAGCTGGATCGCCTGATACACGGCGGCGGGCCGGAGCAGGAACGCGACGGCTTGAATAAGCACGGCATGCGCGAGTAGCGCTGGAGTCGCCAGGCTTCGCACGCGCATTCCTCCCCGCGCCGCTCACCCGAGCATTCGCTCGCCTATCCTCCTTCCCCCGCCGCTGAATCGCCCGAGAAGGCGCGTTCTCTCCCCCGAGAACGAGCCTTCTCGGGCACCTCAACGCGACAGGGAGGGGGGCGGGAGGAGGAGGGCGGGAGAGGGGTGCGCTGGGGGACGAGCAGCTCGAGGAGGGCTTCGACTCCGTCGACGGGGCGCGGCTCGGCATGGTGGTTGGGGCCACAGGGCTTGTAGACGAGCGGATCGAGGTTGAGGACGTGCCCGACGGGTCGGCCTTTCTCCCAGACCGTGAGCAGGAAGGCGCCGTCGCGCTCATCGGGGGCGCCGATCTCGAAAACCCGGCCGCGCACGGTCGCGCACTGCGGCTCCTTGCGCGCGAGGCGCACCCAAAAGGGATGGTTTCCGGCCATTGCGCCCGTCCTCCCCGGCCGACCCGTGGCGACCCGTCACTGATGATGTCGGCGCTGATGGTGTCGGCGCCGACCCGCAGGGTCTACGGTACGTCTGCCCGCCCGAGGCCGATGAGGGGTTCACTGCGCAGCTCCGCCGTGCTAGTGCCACGTCGGTCATCCCTCAGGACAGCACTCAGTGCTCGTGGAGGTCGTCGTAGCCGGCGGTGAGCTCGCCGTCTCCGGGCTGCACCGGGTGCTCGCCCGTGAGGGCGTGGATCCGCTGGCGCACTCGCGCCACCTCCCGCGCGTTGTCCGGCTCCGGCAGGTCGGAGGGTGTCGTCTCGACGACGAGGGCGGCTGCGGCGTTCACGAGGAAGGTGGCGTCCACGCTCGCTCCGTCCGCACCGATGCCGCTGTACTCCACGGAGTCGGCCTTACCCTTCGCGGCGAGGGCGACGGCGTACTCGACGAGCGCGTCAGCCGCCTCGTCGCCCACCAGGATCGTCTTGTCAGCGAAGAGGATGTGCTTCATGCCGTCCATGCTCGCCAGCGCTCGCCGGGCGGAGGGAGGAGGTTGACACGGACATGCCGGTGGCGAAGGGTCGGGTCGGATCGAGAAGGGGAGAACGGTCTCCGAGTTGTCGGATCAGCCCTGGTGCGGAACAGTGGAGCAACGGCGGGTGCCTGCCGGCCGTAATAGGGGCTGGAGACGCCGATGGGGAAGCTGTACTACGACGGAACGGTCGAGATAGATTTCGAGGATCGAGTGCTCGCGCACCTGCAAATCGTTATCACCGCGAAGCTGCGCCGCAACGAGTCGTTCCTGCTCAGCTGGCGCGACGACCACAGTATGGGCGATGGCCGCAGCGCGATCTGGTTGCACCCCTCGCATGCCCTCCGCTACAAGTACTTCGGCGGACGCATGCCCAGGATCAATCCCGCCTGGATCGCCGCGCTCACCGACCTGGCGAATTCGGCCGGCGGCCTCTATGTCATCTCCGAGCCCGCCGAACCCGTACGTCCCCCAATTAAGGGGGAGCAACTATGAAGCGCATCGACCTGATCTACAACGGAACCGCCTACACGGTCGCCAACCGCAGCCTCGCCGAGTTCCGCACGGAGGTCGACACCGCCCTCGCCGCTCCGACCCCGCAGTGGATCACCGTCAACTACGGCGAAGGCCGGGTGAATTCGGCGCTGATCCTGGTCACGCCGTACACCGCGCTGACGATCATCACGAACGATGTCGACGACGCCACCACCGAGACCGGCTAGCAACCGAACTCCGAGAGGTCAACCACATCGAACTGCCGATCTGCTCCCCGTACCGTTGGCCAGGACGCCGTCACTACCGAGCGCGGATCCCGTCACGACGACTCTCGATCGACACCGCCCTCGCCTCGGCGCACGAATACGGCCGCGCAGCCCATCCAGGAGCCGTGATGACAGATCCCACCCTCGCCGTCCTCAATGATCTGATCGCCGCCCTCGCCCACCCCGGAGCCATCGACCCAGGTCTCAGCCGCTCCGTCGTCGCGCGGGCCGTCGCGCTCCGGCTCCAACCCGCGCGCACCGCGTACCGCCCGCGCCCGTCGAGCCGCTTCACCGGTCGCCTGGTGAGCCCCGGCGAAGCCGCGAGACGAGCCCTCGCCCGGCGCCGCGTCGTCGTCAGGGCGGGCCTGACGACTCGCCTTGAGCAGAACCGGCGGCTAAAATGGGGTCAGTGACCAACTCCGGCGCTCTCTGCGCACCGTATATGAGCGGGTACCCGATCGACGGCGTCGCCATCTCGACCCTCGGCCGCCCGTTCGGCGGCGAGACTGTTGCGGCGAGCGATAGCACCGCGAGTCGGCTCGACGAGATCCAGATTGATCTCGGCGAAGGCCCGTGCTGGGAGGCGATCCGCGCGGCCGGCCCCATCTCCGTGCCGAACACCAGCACGGAGGAGCGTTGGCCGTTGTTCACCGAGGCCGTCGGCTCCACCACGGCGCGCGCAGTCTTCGCCTTCCCGCTGTCGATCGCCGGTCTTTCCATTGGCGCGGTCGATCTCTACTGCCGCCGCCCCGCATCCCTCAGCGACTCTCTACTGGGCGAGATCAACGCTTCGACCACGGCCACGGCGCTCCTGGTGCTGGCCGCCGTGTTGCGCGACAACGAGGTCGAAGAGAGTACGAATCCGAGATCGCGCCGAGTGGTGCACCAGGCAACCGGCATGATCATCGCGCGTTACGGCAGCACGGCCGACGAGGCGCTACTCCTGCTGCGCGCGCACGCTTTCGCCCAGCAACGTCCCGTCCTCGAGATTGCGACGGACATCGTGTCCCGGCATGACGGGTTCCCCGACCGCCCCTCGACCGCCCAGGACGACACATGGTGACGAAATCCCGCGAGCGCAGCGTCATCAGGACCTTCGTCGCTCTCTCCGACACGCTGGTCGACGACTACGACATCGTCGACTTCACCCAGACTCTGGTCGAGAACAGCGCGACGCTTTTCGACGCGGTCTCCGCGGGACTCGTCCTCGCCGACTCCTCCGGCTCCCTTGAGGTGCTCGCCTCTACCGACGAGGACGCGCGGCTGATCGAGTTGCTTCAGCTCGACAGCGGGTCGGGCCCGTGCATCGAATGTTTCGAGACCGGCCGGCCGGTGACCGTGGCCGACGTCCGCAGTGTCGGAGCGGAGTGGGCCGAGTTCCGTGAGCGGGCGATCGAGCTGAATGTGCTCGCGGCGCACTGCGTTCCGATGCGCTCGGCCGGCACGACGATCGGTTCGCTGAACCTCCTCCAGTCCGGGCCGGGCCGCCTCGATCCGGACGACATCGCGGTCATCCAGGCTTTCGCCGACGTGGCGACGATCGGGATCCTGCATCAGCGCGCCCTTCAGCAGAGCACGGTCACGCAGGAGCAACTCCAGCGGGCTCTCGACAGCCGGGTGCTGATCGAGCAGGCCAAAGGGGTCCTCGCCTACGCGCATCACACCACGGTCGAGCAGGCTTTCGAGGTGCTGCGAGTCCGCTCCCGGGCCACGTCGACTCCGATCACGACGCTCGCGCAGGAAATCATTCGCGACTACCGGCGCTGAGCCTCCGACGTCGGAGTGACGGGCGGGTGACGCGCTGGCCGGGGCTTGACGTTTACCGGGGCTCAGTACTCGTTCTCGAGTTCCCACGTCGCGCGGGGGTCGATGTCCGAGGTGGGCACGGGGCCGGCGGGGCCGTCGAGTTCGCCGAGGCGACCGAGGATGTCCTCGCTCGACTCCGCAGCCCTGCCCCCGCTGCCCGCGACGACGAGGGGGATGCCGAGTCCGACGGTGAGAGTCACGACGGAGGAGGGAGTGGCGTCGTCCGCCACGCTCACCGTGCCCATCCGGCACTGCTGCGCAAGGGCGAGGGAGTAGCGGATGACGGCGTCGGCGGTCGCGTCGTCGAGAGACAGGGAGCCACCGGTGTGAAAGAGAGTCTTCATGATCAGGTCCTCGCGTGGGCGGGCGGATGTACGTGGTTCCGTCACCGGGGGCCAGGATGCGGTGGCTTCACGCTATGCCCTGAGCGTCCTCCCGTGCAGGTCTTGCCGCGAACGTGCCTCGGCCGCATGGTTCGCCTCCTCGAATCGGGACGTTCCCGCCAAAGCTCTGAACCGGCCCGAATGTTAGCGTGAACAGAACTGTCGGCCCCTGGCCCGACGCATCCCTCCCCCACAAGGTCTCGACGATGAGACGACGCTCCCCGGAGCCCCTGCCACCGCACCTCGGCACCGCGCGCGATCCCTCCTCCCCCCTCCTCCCCCCCCCCCCCGCGAGATGCCACTTGTGCGCGCGACACGCCGGAGGCGGCGCGCACAAGTGGCATCTCGCGGGGAGGGGTCAGGCGGGGGGAGCGAGCAGGTCGGCGTGGTGGACGGCGGCCACGTTCGGGTGGGCGCGGAGACGGTAGCGCAGCGCGTTCTCTCCGTAGGTCTCGAGGATCGGCGCGTTGGTCGGGTCGACCGAGAGACCGGACTTGAGTTCCTCCGGCAGCGGGAGCGAGGGCATCGTCGCCGAGAGCGCGGGGTTGAAGAAGAACGGGATCGAGATCCGGTCCGTCCCGATCAGCGGCGAGATCACCCGGTGCAGCGTCGCCTTGAGGTAGCCGCCCGTGGCGAGCTCCAGCATCTCGCCGATGTTGACGACGAACGCTCCCTCTAGCGCGGGCGCCTCAATCCATGAGCCGTCGTGCTCGACCTGCAGGCCGCCCTTGCCGGGCTCGACCAGCAGCAGCGTCAAGACGCCGCCGTCCCGGTGCGCGCCGACACCCTGCTTCGGCTCCGGGTCGGAAGTGCCGGGGTAGCGCACGACCTTCACCAGCGGGAAGGGACGCTCGGCGAACGCCTCATCGAACACGTCCTCCGGGGCGTCAAGGGCGAGCGCCCAGGTACGCAGCAGCCGCATCGCGACCGCGGCCAGCTCGGCATGCCAGCGCTCGAAGACCTCGCGGAACTCCGGCAGCGCCTCGGGCCAGAGGTTGGGGCCCTCGAGGCGCTCGTAGTCGGCAACACCCGGTCCGCGCTCGACAGCCGGGCGGTCGACGCCGATGTCGACCTGCTCGCGGTAGTCCACATCGCCGTTGGTCAGCTCGGCGCCGAATCGGGTGTAGCCGCGGAACTGCGGGCTGAGGGTGTTCTCGATCGCGAGCTTCTCCTCCTCCGGCAGGTCGAAAAAGCGACGGGAGACGGTCACAACATCGTCGAGAAGGTCCTGGGGCACACCGTGGCCGACGAGGAAGAAGAAGCCCACGTCGTGTGTGGTCTCCCGGAGGTCACGGCGGAAGGCGGCGGCCTCCGCCTCCCCCCGGTCGAGGCGGGACAGGTCAAGGATCGGCAAGGAATCGGTCATGTCCTGAGCCTGGCAAACGAACCGGCGCAGAAGTCGATTGTTACGACAACCAAATTGGCGGGCCCCGTCACTGCGCGGAGGAACGTCTTCCGCGCAGTGACGGGGCCCGCCGTGAGCACCGAGTGTTACGGCGTGGGCATACCGCCATTGACGTGCAGCGTCTCGCCGACGACGTAGCTCGACTCCGCGGAAGCGAGGAATACGTACGCGGGAGCGAGTTCTGCCGGCTGGCCCCAGCGTCCGAGCGGCGTCTGCGAGCCGACCTCGGGCAGCGTGTCCGACGGCTGGCCACCCGCGGTCTGCAACGGCGTCCAGATCGGGCCGGGGGCGACCACGTTCACGCGAATGCCCTTCGGCGCGAGCTGCTGCGCGAGCGCCTTCGAGAACGTGTTGATCGCGGCCTTCGTGCTGGCGTAGTCGACCAGCATCGGCGAGGGCTGGTAGGCCTGAATCGACGAGGTGCTGATGATCGCAGAACCGGGGGCGAGGTGCGGCACGGCCGCCTTCGTCATCCAGAACATCGCGTAGACGTTGGTCGTGAAGGTCTCGTCGAACTGCTCGTCCGAGAGCTCGAGGAGGTCCTCGACGTACTGCTGCTTCCCCGCGTTGTTCACGAGGATGTCAAGTCCGCCCAGGCCCTCGACGGCCTGTGCGACCGCGCCGACGGCGAAATCGTGGTCGGTGATGTCGCCGGGGATGGCGACGGCGGTGCGTCCGGCCTCCTCGATCAGCGCGACGACCTTCTTCGCGTCCGACTCCTCCCCTGGAAGGGAGACGATCGCGACGTCGGCGCCCTCGCGCGCGTAGGCGATGGCAACGGCCGCGCCGATGCCCGAGTCGCCTCCGGTGACGAGCGCCTTGCGCCCGGTGAGGCGGCCGGAGCCGCGGTAGGTCGACTCGCCGCGGTCGGCGGGGTCGTCCATCCTCGAGTCGAGGCCAGAGCCCTCCTGATACTGCGCCTCCGTGTCGATGTCGGCGAACATCGCGGCGGGGTCCTGGAACCTGTACTGGTCGTTGTGCGAAGTCGTGTCATTGTGCGAAGTCATGTCGTCGACGCTAGGCGCGGGCGATCGGACGCCGCGCGTGCTTGACAGCTCCGATCCCGAAGAACCCAGCGCGCCGTCAGGAGTCGCGGGATCGGCAAGAATGGTGCGGTGACCCGCGACGACTCCCTGTCCTTCGACACCACCACGCCGCTGCCCGGCTGGCAGCACGCCTACTCCGGCAAGGTCCGCGATCTTTACACCCCCGACGACGCCGACCCCGTGCTCGGCGCCGACCGCATGCTCGTGGTCGCCAGCGATCGGGTCAGCGCCTACGACGCCGTCCTCGAGCCCGGCATTCCGGGGAAGGGCGAACTGCTGACCACGCTGTCCCTCTGGTGGTTCGCGCAGCTCTCCGATGTGCCGAATCACCTCGTCCCGGGCGAGATCCCGGAGGAGGTGCGCGGCCGGGCGATGCTGGTGAAGACCCTCGACATGGTTCCGATCGAGTGCGTCGTCCGCGGCTACCTCTCGGGAAGCGGCTGGAAGGAGTACCGGGCGACCGGCTCTGTCTGCGGCGTCCCGCTCCCCGAGGGCCTGCAGGACGGCGACCCGCTCCCCGAGCCGATCTACACCCCCGCCTGGAAGGCTCCGCAGGGCGAGCACGACGAGAACATCACCTTCGAGCGCACGGTCGAGATCGTCGGCGAAGCGGTGGCGGAGGCGCTGCGCACCCTCTCGCTCGCCGTGTTCCGCGAGGCCTCCGCCATCGCCCTGGCCCGCGGCGTACTGCTGGCCGACACGAAGTTCGAGTTCGGAGTGGACCGCGAGAGCGGAGTGGTCACCCTCGGCGACGAGGTGCTGACCAGCGACTCCTCTCGCTACTGGGACGCCGACGACTACGACGCCGGGATCCGCGGGCGCTCGTTCGACAAGCAGATCGTGCGCGACTGGCTCGCCGACAACTGGGACGGCCAGGGCCTTGCGCCGACCCTTCCGTCCGAGATCGTCGAGCGAACGGCCGCGCGCTATCGCGAGCTCATCGAGCGCCTGACGCGCTGAGGCACCGAGACCTGTGGACGATCACCCCCGTCCCGTCCGGCTCGAAGCCGGCGGCCAGGATCCGGACGAGGCACGCCACAGCCTCGCCCGGCTCTACAACGGCGACGAGTGGCGCGCCGCCACCACCGACTCCGATTTCAGCTACCGCTATGCCGCCATCGGCGACGGTGGGATGACTCTGCGCACCTCGCGGATGTCCGGTCGCCTCGTCGGCGGTATCGGCGACTCCGACGATGTCGTTGTGCAGTGGATCGTCGGCGGCGCCGGGCGGCTCGATGTGGGCCGCGCCTCGATCGTGATGGCGGAGTATCGGCCCGTGCTCTTCCCGGTCGGTCGGCCGTTCGCGTTCGACTACGCCGATTTCGACCAGCGCCTGGTGCACCTCGATCGCGGAGTCGTGGACCGCATTGGCGCCGAACGGGGCCTGATCGGGTCCCTCGCCTTCGACTCCGAGCACCGCCCCGGCGACGCCGCGATCCGCCGCTGGCGCTCGGCGGTCGCCGCCTCCGCTCGCGCGCTGCGCAGCGAGCGGGTCGAGCCGCTGCTCTGGGACGAACTGACCCGCGCCACGGCCTCCGCCCTGTTGGACCTCTATCCTCCGGAGTCGGCCCCGGTCCCGCCCGAGCTGCTCGCCCCTCGCAACACGAGGGTCCGCACCGCGGTCGAGTACGTGCACGCCTCCTGCGCCGAGCCGATCGGCCCGGCCGAGATCGCGGAGGCGGCCGGCCTCAGCGTCCGCGGATTGCAGTCCGCGTTCCAGCGCGTGCTCGGGATGCGCCCGATCGCCTACCTGCGCCTGGTCCGGCTTGACCGCGCTCGGCAGGAGCTGGCGGTGAGCCCACCGCACGGGACGACGGTCGCGGCTGTCGCCCGGCGCTGGGGCTTCGGGAACGCGGGCCGCTTTAGCGCCGCCTACGCGGAGCGGTTCGGCGAGTCGCCGAGCGCCACCCTGCTGAGGTGCGAGCTCAGTCCTTGAGCTCGGGTGGTGGCTGCCCCTCGAGGATCCGGCTGAGCCCGTCGAGGAGCGTCGCGACGGTCGCCGCTTCCGCCTCGGGCACGCGGGACACCATCGCTCGGATCTGGTCGTAGGTGGGGTCGTCGGTTCCGACGATCGCCTTTCGCGCGCGTTCCGTCAGGCAGAGGATGCGGCCGCGTCCGTCGGAGGGGTCGGGGGTGCGGTCAACGTAGCCGGCGCGGACGAGGCGATCGACGAGGAGCGAGACCGCCGCCGTCGTGATCGACAGCGCTGCCGCGAGGTCGACGGCGCGCACGACCTCGTTGCGCCGTTCGCCCCCTCCGACGAGCCGCAGCGCTGCGAGGTCCGTCGCTCCAACGCCCAGGCGCCGCTCCACCCGACCGTCGTAGTCGCGCTCCGCCGTGCGCAACCGCGCCAGCAGAGCGAACAGGTCTGGTCGAGCGTCCATCGCGGTGCACCTTTCGAGCGGCAGGCGCTCCGGACGGGACCTCGCTGCATCCATCGAACCACTTTCGCGGCGGACGGAGCACCGATATCCCAAAAACGCAGTGGCGAACCAGACGGTTAGCTAACCGACTTAGCAATACCTAGAGTCGTTCGCGCGGCACACCTTTCGTGCGCCGTCGACGGCGAGGAGGCGCACACGATGGGACGACTTCTCTACGGCGCACCGGCCAGCTCGCACGCCTTCGAGGACCGTACGCTGGCCCACCTGCAGACGGTTATCACCTCCCGGTTCCGCCGCGGCGAGGGCTTCTTGCTCACGATCGAGGACGACACCGGCCCTCGATCCGAGCTGTGGCTCCACCCTGGCATCCCCCTCCGCTATGAGTACGACGACATCGTCCCGATCGAGTTGAACCCGCACTGGCTGCGCGAACTCTCGAACGCGTCGAACGGCCGCCTCGGCCTTCACCTCCTCCCCGAACCCTCGTCCACCGACGACCTTTCCGTGAAGAAGATCCCCGCATGAGCGACCACAACGGCACACTGTTTCGTCGCGGAGGGACCATCCGCTTCGTCCGCTGGATTTCATCCCGCGACGGCGGCTGGGCCCCCGAGATCGTCCAGGGACGCTACCTCGAACGCGACGACCGCGGCTGGCTGGTCGAGATCGAGGGCACCCCGACCGTCCTCGCGAAGGACGACTGGGCCGTCTACCGCTAACCTGCGTCAACCCCGGCGTACCCTGGTGGCCGGAGTCGTGGCGGAGCTTGCGGGCTGGCTCGACGGGCTCCTGCGCCGCGAGGGACGCCGGGAGCCCGCCGCACAGGATCAGCGGTAGAGCGACTCCGGCACGTCGAGGCCGTAGATCGCTCGACCGGACGACCAGATCACCGAACAGGCGGCCCGGAGGAGATCGGTCGCGTCGTCGCCTGCGTCCACGATCAGCACGGAGTCGCCCTCGAGGCGCACCTTCGCGCCGCGGACGGAGTGGGTCCCGTTCCGTGAGATGGTCGTCGCCGGATACGGCAGGTGCAACTCGCGCAGGTCGCCGAGAATGAAGATCGGGCGGAGCTTGGGCTCGGCGGCCAGCAGCTGCTTCGCCCGGTCGATCCCCGTGAGCACATGCGCGCTCGCCATCTGCGCACCGTTCGCCCCGGCGATGTCGGTGTCCAACCGGTCGCCGAGGAAAAGCGGATTCGCGGAGCCGAACCGCGCCGTCGCCGCATCGAAGATCGCGCGCTCCGGCTTGCCCGCCACGACCGGGAGCCGGCCGACCGCGGTGTGCACGGCCGAGACCAGCGTGCCGTTTCCCGGAGCGATGCCGCGCGCGACGGGAATCGTCCAGTCCGTGTTCGTCGCCACCCACGGGATACCGGTGTGCAGCGCGAACGAGGCCTCGGCCAGCTGCTCCCAGCCGACCGTAGGCGCGAAGCCCTGGATGACGGCGGCCGGCGAGTCCTCCGCGCTACGGGTCACCGTGAACCCCGCACGCTCGACCTCCGAGGTGAGGCCCTCCGCGCCGACCACGAGGATCGTCGCGCCGACCGGCACCAGGTCGGCGAGCAGGACGACCGCGGCCTGCGGCGAGGTGACGACATCCTCGGCTCGAACGCTCAGCCCGAGCTCGGAGAGGTGGCCGGCGACGGATGCGTCGGTGCGCGACGCGTTGTTGGTGATGTAACCCACCCGCAGCGACTCGGCCACGCGGTTCAGACTCTCCACCGCGAACGGGATCGCCTCGGCACCCGTATAAACGACCCCGTCGAGGTCGGCCAGCACCGAGTCGCGCCCGTCGAGCGGAGTGGGCTCAGTTCTGCTGCTGCGGAACATGCGGGTCCTCCTCGGTGGGATCGGCGGGCTGGGTGGCGGCGGCGGCGGGCGCGGACTGGGTGGTGGCGGCGGACTCGGTGGTGGCTGGCTCGGTGGCGGCGGCCGGCCCGTGCTCCTCCTCGATCACCTCGATCGTCTCGTCGCCACCGCCCTCGGCCGCGAAGACGGCCTGCGCGGCGATATCGGCGCGGCGCTGCCACTCCTCTGCCTCGTCGGACCGACCGACCTCCTCGAGCACGAGGGCGTAGGCCGCGAAGAGATCGGGGCTGAACGAGAAGGCGCGGTCCGGATCAAGCTGCGGGATCTCCAGCTCCATCAGCGCCAGCTCGGTCTGACCGAGGTCGAGACGCGCCCCGGACATAGCGATGGCCAGGGACACCTGAGCGCCCGGGCTCAGCGTGCTGCGGTCGATGGACCGTCCCAGTTCGAGTGCCTTATCAGGCCGACCGACCCCGCGCTCGGAGTCGACCATCAGCGGAACCTGCTCATCAGAGCCCGAGATGCGGCGGAAGGTCCTCAGCTCCCGGAGCGCCAGAGCGAAGTCGCCGGTTGCGTACGCCGAGATGGCCAGCGACTCGCGCACCACGGCAATGCGTCCCGCCCGCCGGGCGGCGGAAAGCACATGGCGATGGGCGAGTTCCGGGTCCTCCTCGAGGAGGCGGCCAGCCATCACCAGGTGACGGGCAACCCACTCGGCGTTGTCCTTCGAGAGCGTGCGGAGTTCATTGCGCGCGACCTTATCGAGGTCCTTCGCCTGCACGTCGTCCGGCAGGTCGGGGTCGTCGTGACGCGGCCGCACCGACTGTAGGGAGCGCCGCTCGCGCTCCTCCTCGGTGAGCTCCGGCTCCTCGCGCGGGCCGCCGCGTCCACCGCCGAATCCCTCGCGCCCGCGTCCGCGTCCCTGGCCCTGGCCCTGGCCCTGGCCCTGGCCCTGGCGATCCTCACCGCCGCGACGATCGTGCGACCAGGGGCGCGCCCCGCCATCACGCGAACCCGCTCGGAACGGAGGACGGGAGTCCCCCTCCCGACGCGGAGGCGAATCGCCGTCGCGCTGAGGCCGCGAGTCGCCAGCACCACGGTACGGAGGACGAGCATCACCCTCACGCTGCTGACGCGACCCCCCGCTACCGCCCCGGTAAGGAGGACGCGAGTCACCGTCCCGACGAGGACGCGAGTCAGCGTTCCGCTGGGGGCGCGAATCACCGCCGGGGTGGGAAGGACGGGAGTCACCCTTGCGACGCGGACGGGAGTCGCCGCCGCGCTCCGGGCTGGAGTCACCACCGCTGCGGTACGGCGGACGAGCATCACCATCGCGACGCGGACGGGAGTCGCCCGATTCCCTACGACCGTTCGACGAGCGCCCGGCTCGAGGCGGGCGCCCGTCCCGCCGTCCGGAGTCCCGGTCGTGACGGTCGGATCCTGAGTCGTCCATGCCTACCTCGCCTGTCGTGGTGATGCTCTGTGAAGTTGATCCGCCCGAAGGCGTCCCACCACCCTAACCCGGTCGCTGATCGTGCCGACAGCGGAGTATGAAGCGGCCGGTTAAACAGCGATGGCCACCCATTTCTGGGTGGCCATCGTGAATGGTGTCCGGCGGTGTCCTACTCTCCCACAGGGTCCCCCCTGCAGTACCATCGGCGCTGAGAGTCTTAGCTTCCGGGTTCGGAATGTGACCGGGCGTTTCCCTCTCGCTATGGCCGCCGTAACCCTGGCGACACACCCACCCCAAGGTGGATGGTCAAATCTGGGTTACACGCCGTGCGTGTATTCAATTGTTCCGCGCTCCTCGAAGGGCGGCGCGGGGTGCCCGTCTTCTGGGAACCACAAAGTGGACGCAAGCAATCTCTGACCACTCCTACCAGCCTTTACAACGGTATGAGTGTAGTGATTATCAAGTTATCGGCTTATTAGTACCGGTCAGCTCCGACAGTCTTTAGTCCTGTCTTCCACATCCGGCCTATCAACCCAGTCGTCTGGCTGGGAGCCTCTCCCCCGAAGGGATGGAAATCTCATCTCGAAGCCGGCTTCCCGCTTAGATGCTTTCAGCGGTTATCCGTTCCGAACGTAGCTAATCAGCGGTGCTCCTGGCGGAACAACTGACACACCAGAGGTTCGTCCATCCCGGTCCTCTCGTACTAGGGATAGATCTTCTCAAATTTCCTGCGCGCGCAGCGGATAGGGACCGAACTGTCTCACGACGTTCTAAACCCAGCTCGCGTACCGCTTTAATGGGCGAACAGCCCAACCCTTGGGACCTACTCCAGCCCCAGGATGCGACGAGCCGACATCGAGGTGCCAAACCATGCCGTCGATATGGACTCTTGGGCAAGATCAGCCTGTTATCCCCGAGGTACCTTTTATCCGTTGAGCGACAGCGCTTCCACAAGCCACTGCCGGATCACTAGTCCCGACTTTCGTCCCTGCTCGACTTGTCAGTCTCACAGTCAAGCTCCCTTGTGCACTTACACTCGCCACCTGATTGCCAACCAGGTTGAGGGAACCTTTGGGCGCCTCCGTTACTTTTTGGGAGGCAACCGCCCCAGTTAAACTACCCATCAGGCACTGTCCCTGAACCCGATTAGGGTCCGAAGTTAGATATCCAGAGTGACCAGAGTGGTATTTCAACAATGACTCCACGAACACTAGCGTGCCCGCTTCACAGTCTCCCACCTATCCTACACAAGCCACACCGAACACCAATACCAAACTATAGTAAAGGTCACGGGGTCTTTCCGTCCTGCTGCGCGTAACGAGCATCTTTACTCGTAATGCAATTTCGCCGAGTTCGCGGTTGAGACAGCTGGGAAGTCGTTACGCCATTCGTGCAGGTCGGAACTTACCCGACAAGGAATTTCGCTACCTTAGGATGGTTATAGTTACCACCGCCGTTTACTGGGGCTTAAATTCTCAGCTTCGCCATAAGGCTAACCGTTCCTCTTAACCTTCCAGCACCGGGCAGGCGTCAGTCCGTATACATCGTCTTGCGACTTAGCACGGACCTGTGTTTTTAGTAAACAGTCGCTTCCCACTGGTCTCTGCGGCCATCGAACGCTCCCGGAGCAAGTCCGTTCACGCCTCAGGCCCCCCTTCTCCCGAAGTTACGGGGGCATTTTGCCGAGTTCCTTAACCACGATTCTCTCGATCTCCTTAGTATTCTCTACCTGACCACCTGAGTCGGTTTGGGGTACGGGCAGCTAGAACCTCGCGTCGATGCTTTTCTTGGCAGCAGAGGATCACCGATTTCGACTTGCGTCTACCCATCAGATCTCAGGCAACATGAACGACGGATTTACCTATCGTTCGCCCTACATCCTTAGACCGGGACAACCATCGCCCGGCTCGGCTACCTTCCTGCGTCACACCTGTTAATACGCTAAACGCACCAGCACGGGGTCGTACGCTAGGCCCAACGCTTCACCCCGAAGGGATCCATCACAGGGATTCAGATACTTAGCACTACTAGATTGTCTTGGGCGGTTCTTCGCCGGTACGGGAATATCAACCCGTTGTCCATCGACTACGCCTGTCGGCCTCGCCTTAGGTCCCGACTTACCCAGGGAAGATTAGCTTGACCCTGGAACCCTTGGTCTTCCGGAGGACGGGTTTCTCACCCGTCTTTCGCTACTCATGCCTGCATTCTCACTCGTGTGGCGTCCACGGCTGGTTCACACCGCCGCTTCACTCGCCACACGACGCTCTCCTACCCATCAACACGGCTGGACCACGAAGGCCTACCACTAATGTCAATGCCACAACTTCGGTGGCGTGCTTGAGCCCCGTTACATTGTCGGCGCGGAATCACTTGACCAGTGAGCTATTACGCACTCTTTCAAGGGTGGCTGCTTCTAAGCCAACCTCCTGGTTGTCTGTGCAACTCCACATCCTTTCCCACTTAGCACGCGCTCAGGGACCTTAGTTGGTGGTCTGGGTTGTTTCCCTCTCGACTATGAAGCTTATCCCCCACAGTCTCACTGCTGCGCTCTCACTTACCGGCATTCGGAGTTTGGCTGACGTCAGTAAGCTTTTGGGCCCCATCGGCCATCCAGTAGCTCTACCTCCGGCAAGAAACACGCAACGCTGCACCTAAATGCATTTCGGAGAGAACCAGCTATCACGAAGTTTGATTGGCCTTTCACCCCTATCCACAGCTCATCCCCTCCATTTTCAACTGAAGTGGGTTCGGTCCTCCACGACGTCTTACCGTCGCTTCAACCTGGCCATGGATAGATCACTTCGCTTCGGGTCTAGACCCTGCGACTCACAACGCCCTATTCGGACTCGCTTTCGCTACGGCTGCCCCACACGGGTTAACCTCGCCACAGAGCACTAACTCGCAGGCTCATTCTTCAAAAGGCACGCCGTCACCCCAACAAGGAGGCTCCGACGGTTTGTAAGCAAACGGTTTCAGGTACTATTTCACTCCCCTCCCGGGGTACTTTTCACCTTTCCCTCACGGTACTTGTCCGCTATCGGTCATCTGGGAGTATTTAGGCTTATCAGGTGGTCCTGACAGATTCACACGGGATTTCTCGGGCCCCGTGCTACTTGGGATACTCTCCACGCCATAACACCATTTCGACTACGGGGCTCGCACCCGCTCTGGCCAGGCATTCAAACCTGTTCGTCTATGATGCGCTGTAACGTTCCGTGCTCGGCAGAACACGACGAAAAGTCCCACAACCCCGACCATGCAACCCCTGCCGGGTATCACACATGACTCGGTTTAGCCTCTTCCGCGTTCGCTCGCCACTACTAACGGAATCACTGTTGTTTTCTCTTCCTGTGGGTACTGAGATGTTTCACTTCCCCACGTTCCCTCTACCCGCCCTATATATTCAGGCGGGAGTCACCAGGTCACCACAAAGGGCCTGACGGGGTTTCCCCATTCGGAAATCCTCGGATCACAGCTCGTTTATCAGCTCCCCGAGGCTTATCGCAGATTACGACGTCCTTCTTCGGCTCCAGATGCCAAGGCATTCACCGTTTGCTCTTAAAAACTTGAAATCACATGAGTTCGAGAACCCATCACTCACCACATCACACGCACACTCATCGCCAGGAACACCCGAAGGCACCCCCACGAACCCCTCACCCAAGACTCAACGTCCCAGATTTTCCGGTACAGGATTTGAAGTCCTCAACCCGAACGATCCAGAATTTGAAGTCCCAGACCAGAGCGACCCAGGATTTGAAGTCCCGAACCTAAGCGACCCAGGATTTGAAGTCCCAGATCAGAGCGACCCAGGATTTGAAGTCCCAGATCAGAGCGATCCAGGATTTAAAGTCCCAGACCTGAGCGATCCGAGATTTGAAGTCCCGAACCTGAGCGGTCCGAGATTTGAAGTCCCAGACCTGTGCAATCCAGGATTTGAAGTCCCGGACCTGTGCGACCGACGATTGAGAGTCCTCAATCTGTTCGACCCAGGATTTGAAGTCCCGGATCTGAGCGACCCGGGATTTACAGTCCCGGATCTATACGATCCAGGATTTGTAGTCCTGAATCTAAGATGCTCGCGTCCACTGTGTAGTTCTCAAAATACGGGCGGTATCCCTCCCCCACACACCCAGGCGTGAGAAAAAGATCCAGAGAGTCGACCCCGCCACCCGAAGGCAACCGGCCCGGTCCCTCAGGACCCAACAGCGTGCATGCACCCGACTCCACCACCCCGACGCGTTCCCAACCCAAAGGCTGTACTAACGCGAGACGATCTCGACAGGCACCTCGTTCAATGTTCCACCCATGAGCGACCAGCAAAGACATTCGCTTTGATCCGGCCCCCTGGAACACCCTACGGTGTCCAGATGCTCCTTAGAAAGGAGGTGATCCAGCCGCACCTTCCGGTACGGCTACCTTGTTACGACTTAGTCCTAATCACCGATCCCACCTTCGACAGCTCCCTCCTTACGGTTAGGCCACTGGCTTCGGGTGTTACCGACTTTCATGACTTGACGGGCGGTGTGTACAAGGCCCGGGAACGTATTCACCGCAGCGTTGCTGATCTGCGATTACTAGCGACTCCGACTTCATGAGGTCGAGTTGCAGACCTCAATCCGAACTGAGACCGGCTTTTTGGGATTCGCTCCACCTTACGGTATCGCAGCCCTTTGTACCGGCCATTGTAGCATGCGTGAAGCCCAAGACATAAGGGGCATGATGATTTGACGTCATCCCCACCTTCCTCCGAGTTGACCCCGGCAGTCTCCTATGAGTTCCCACCATAACGTGCTGGCAACATAGAACGAGGGTTGCGCTCGTTGCGGGACTTAACCCAACATCTCACGACACGAGCTGACGACAACCATGCACCACCTGTATACCGACCTTGCGGGGCAACCATTTCTGGAAGTTTCCGGTATATGTCAAGCCTTGGTAAGGTTCTTCGCGTTGCATCGAATTAATCCGCATGCTCCGCCGCTTGTGCGGGCCCCCGTCAATTCCTTTGAGTTTTAGCCTTGCGGCCGTACTCCCCAGGCGGGGAACTTAATGCGTTAGCTGCGACACGGAGACCGTGGAAAGGTCCCCACATCTAGTTCCCAACGTTTACGGCGTGGACTACCAGGGTATCTAATCCTGTTCGCTCCCCACGCTTTCGCTCCTCAGCGTCAGTAACGGCCCAGAGAACTGCCTTCGCCATCGGTGTTCCTCCTGATATCTGCGCATTCCACCGCTACACCAGGAATTCCATTCTCCCCTACCGCACTCTAGTCTGCCCGTACCCACTGCAGGCCCGAGGTTGAGCCTCGGGTTTTCACAGCAGACGCGACAAACCGCCTACGAGCTCTTTACGCCCAATAATTCCGGACAACGCTTGCACCCTACGTATTACCGCGGCTGCTGGCACGTAGTTAGCCGGTGCTTTTTCTGCAGGTACCGTCAAGCCGAAGCCCTTCTTCCCTACTAAAAGAGGTTTACAACCCGAAGGCCGTCATCCCCCACGCGGCGTTGCTGCATCAGGCTTTCGCCCATTGTGCAATATTCCCCACTGCTGCCTCCCGTAGGAGTCTGGGCCGTGTCTCAGTCCCAGTGTGGCCGGTCACCCTCTCAGGCCGGCTACCCGTCGTCGCCTTGGTGAGCCATTACCTCACCAACAAGCTGATAGGCCGCGAGTCCATCCTTGACCGAAAAACTTTCCACCCACACCCGATGCCGGGGCAGGTCATATCCGGTATTAGACGCCGTTTCCAGCGCTTATCCCAGAGTCAAGGGCAGGTTACTCACGTGTTACTCACCCGTTCGCCACTAATCCACCCAGCAAGCTAGGCTTCATCGTTCGACTTGCATGTGTTAAGCACGCCGCCAGCGTTCGTCCTGAGCCAGGATCAAACTCTCCGTAAAAAAATTACGACCCCCAACCCCAAAGAGAAGGAAATCAAGTTTGACCTCTAGCAAATACGACATCTCTCCGACCCGAAAGCCGGAAGCTGACATCAATTTCCAAAGGAAACCCCACCCGATCCAAAGACCGAGCCGGGATATAAAATTGGCATTGAACATAGTGCACGCTGTTGAGTTCTCAAGAATCGGACACACCCCGCCTCCACACCAAAAAAGATGCTTCACAACGAGAGTGATCGAAAGATGTTGCTGCTTGCGTCATACGCAACTACTCGGTTAGACTAGGAGAAGTTTTTCTCTTTTGTCGCCGTGGCAACTGGTACAAGTTAGCACATTCGCAGGCCGTGTCAAATCCGGCTTCTTGGCCATGTCCTCGCACCCGGAGGCGCTCCGACGTTGCTCGGCAGCAGGACTAAAGTCTTGGACCGGGCGGCGAAGATGCTGGACCCGAGGGATCCCGCGAAGGTTTGACATCCGCGAGGCAAACCGGCCTCGAGAGGCTGTCTTACCGAGTGGATGGTCCCGATTGAGGCCGGGACGTGGGAGCTACTGCTCTTTCCGTTTCCCTGCGGCCTATGTGGCGACTCGGGATAAGTTACGCAGTGATCGCGGTGCTGTCAAACGGGAGCCCCAAACGGCTCATCCCGGGCGTGTCGCCGCCGGGCTCCTCCCGGCGTGACACCGGCGCACGCCGCATCCCGCTCGAGTGCAGCCTCGGTCCCCCGAACGACGAAGAGGAGCACGCGGCCCGGATAATTCCGGTCCCGCGCGCTCCTCCTCGGGCCGTGAGTACCTACGCGCCGATGCCGACCGCCTCTGCGGACACGTCCGCACCGGGAGCCGACGGCTCGAGCGCCTCGGCGATGCGCTGCGAGAGCGACGAGTCGACGTGTGCCCAGTACTGGAGGACACGCTGACGCAGTTCCGGACGGGTGACCTTCGACACATGGCCGGCGATGTTCGAGACCAGGCGGGCACGGGCATCCTCGTCGAGGACCTCGCGGTAGAGCGTTCCCGCCTGGCCGAAGTCGTCGTCGTCCGGGTGCAGGGTCGCCGCGGCGCGCGTGAACTCGCCGTCGCTCTCCCAGCCGGCGGACTCGGCAGCCCGAGCCGGGTCGGCGTGAGCGCCGCCCTGCGTGTTCGGTGCGTAGACGGGCACCTCCGACTTCTGGAAGTCGAACCGCATCGGGCCGTCCTTCGAGTACGAGTGCACCGGCGACTTTGGAGCGTTCACCGGGAGCTGCGCGTGGTTGGTGCCCACCCGGTAGCGGTGCGCATCGGCGTAGCTGAAGATGCGTGCAAGCAACATCTTGTCGGGGCTCGCCGCGATCCCGGGCACGAAGTTCGAGGGGGCGAAGGCCACCTGCTCGATCTGCGCGAAGTAGTTCTCGGGGTTACGGTCCAGCGTCATGGTGCCGACCTCGATCAGGGGGTAGTCCGCGTGCGGCCAGACCTTGGTGAGGTCGAACGGGTTGAATCGGTAGCTCTTCGCGTCCTCGTACGGCATCACCTGCACGGAGAGCGTCCACGAGGGGAAGTCGCCGCGGTCGATCGCGGAGGACAGGTCGCGGATGTGGAAGTCGGCGTCCTCTCCTGCGATCTGATCGGCCTGCTCCTGGCTGAGGATCTCGATGCCCTGGTCTGTCTTGAAGTGGTACTTCACCCAGAAGCGCTCGCCGGCCGCATTGATCCACTGGTAGGTGTGCGAGCCGAAGCCGTCCATGTGCCGCCAGGACGCGGGCAGACCGCGGTCACCCATGAGCCAGGTGACCTGGTGGGCGGACTCGGGTGAAAGTGTCCAGAAGTCCCACTGCATGTCGTGGTCGCGAAGGTGGCTGCCGGGCAGGCGCTTCTGCGAGCGGATGAAATCGGGGAACTTGATCCCATCGCGAAGGAAGAAGACGGGGGTGTTGTTGCCGACGAGGTCGTAGTTGCCCTCACTGGTGTAGAACTTCAGCGCGAACCCACGGGGATCCCGCCAGGTGTCGGGCGAGCCCTGCTCGCCGGCGACGGTGGAGAAGCGCGCGAGCATCTCCGTCACGACTCCGGGCTGGAACAGTGCGGCGCGCGTGTAGGCGCTGACATCGGAGGTGGTGGTGAAGCGGCCGAAGGCGCCGCCGCCCTTGGCGTGGACGACCCGCTCCGGGATGCGCTCGCGGTTGAACTGCGCGAGCTTCTCGACGAGGTAGTGGTCGTGGAGCGCGAGGGGTCCGTCGGCTCCAACGCTCAGCGAGTGGTCGTCGCTGGCGACCGGTGCTCCGGCGTTCGTGGTGGTGAATCGTTCCTCGGTCATGTTCCTCCTGTCGGCGAGGGGCGCGTGCGCCCGCCGCTGGGGTGTAGCGGGTGTCGGTCAGTGGGCCTGGGCAGGCAGCCGGGGCAGGTGCCCCAGAACGTGACATCGGCGGTGTCGATGGCGAAGCCGCTCGCGGTCTGCGGATGCAGGCACGGCGCCTCCCCGGCGACGCAGTCGACGTCGGCGACGGCCCCGCAGCGCCGGCATACCGCGTGGTGGTGGTTGTCGCCGACCCGCAGCTCGAATCGGCGGGGGTGGCCCTCCGGCTCGATGCGGCGGACGATCCCGGCGTCGGTGAACGCCGAGAGCACTCCGTAGACCGCCTGCGCCGACGTCTCGGGCAGACTCGCGCGAACACGGGCCAGGACTGCCTCGACTCCGGAGTGCGGGTGTTCCTCGACGGCCAGCAGCACTGCGCGTCGGGTGGCGGTGACCTTGAGCCCGCAGGCTCGGAGCCGCTCATCCACTGTTGTCATGATAAGGACACTACCCGAGTTGTCTTGACTGAATCAAAACAATGGGTGTCCCAGCGTGTCCTGCCTGATGAACAGTGCGGGTCCCTCTCCCGGCCCCGCGGGGGCGACCCCGCAGGGCCGAATTCCCCAGCGGCGATCCCACTCACGCGACCGGCCCCTCGGCCAGTACGACCTGGGCGGAACGCGCGACGCCCGTGGTGTCAGTCCACGAGAGCCGCACCGACTCGCCGGGCTCGCGCTCGGCGAGCAGGGCCGACAGCTCTGCGGCGGAAGCGACGCCCGCGCCGTCGACGGCGGTGACGACGTCGCCCGCCTGGAGGCCCGCCTTCGCGGCCGGCGTGTCCTTGATGACGCCGCCAATCAACGCGCCGGAACCGGTGGTGGCAGGGGCGCGCGATGTCCGCGACGGCGTGCCTTGCGAAGGGGAGACGCCGACGAAGGCGGGATAGCCGATCTCGACAGTGGCGGTGTCAGCACCCGCCTGGATCGTGGCGACGATGTCGAGGGCCTTCGAGATCGGGATGGCGAAACCGGTGATGTCGGACGTCCCACTCGAGGCGGCGGTGTCGATCCCGACCACGCGTCCGGCGGAGTCGACGAGGGGGCCTCCTGAGTCGCCCGAGACGATGTCGGCGTCGATCTGGATGAGACCGGTGAGCGTCTCGGCCGAGACGCCGGATTCGGAGCGGGTGGTGATCTGCTGGTTCAGGGCCGTGACCACTCCGGAGGCGGCGACCAGGTCGCCGGTGCCGCCCGCGTTACCGACAGCGGTCACGGCGTCACCCACAGCCACTCCGTCGGTGTCGAGGGTGGCGCGCGTGAGACCGGAGGCGTCCTTCAGCTGCAGGACAGCGATGTCATTCGTCGCATCGGTGCCCACGACACGGGCGATGTAGCTCCGCCCGGTCGATTCCACGGTGACCACGATCGCGGTGGCGCCCGCGACGACGTGGTTGTTGGTGAGGATCATGCCGTCGGAGGTGAGGATCACGCCGGTGCCGGCCGAGCTGGCGCCCTGGTAGCTGAGCGCGGAGGTGATGGTGACGACGCCTGCGGTCTGCGCGGCGCTCGCGACCACGACGCCGGTGCTGCGGGAGGTGCCGCCGGAGGATTCGGTGGAGGAGCCGTCCCGCAGGGCGCCGCCCTGGTCGGTTGATCGACCCCAGTAAGGGGAGACCGAGTAGCCGCCAAACTCTCCACGGGAGCCTCCCGGATACCCGGTCGCGGTGATGCCCGAGGAGGCCGAGGAGGCCGCCTCGGTGCGGCCGGCGTACGAGATTCCGCCCGCCGCCACTCCGATCAGCACGGCGAGCCCCAGGCCGCCAGCGATCAGCGCGCGACGACGGTCGCGAACAGCCAGAGCCCGTAATGCGTCGGCGCTCGGCGCCTCGGCGGGGGTGGACTGGTCAGTGAGCTCTCGCTCGTGGGATTCGTGTCTCTCGTTCATGGTGTCGTCCTCGTGCCGGGGGCCGCCCCTGACGGCGACCGGTCCCCATTCCACGTCCGGCCTCCCCACACTCGCTGGGTTCCGCTTATGTGATTCCTAAGACCTCTGGGCTGCGTCAGATCTCTGGGCTGCGTCAGATAGTTGTGGCGACAACTACAAGCGGGTAGCGTCTCCGCCGTGGCTGCCTCCTCCTCCGACCTGCTCGCCCCCGGCACCGCGATGGGCGCGGTGACTCTCCGAGTCGCCGACCTCGACGGGATGATCGCCTACTACCGCGATGCCGTGACGCTCGAGCTGCTCTCGCACGACGGACCGGTCGCGGTGCTCGGCCGTGGCGGCGTGCCGGCCGTGATCCTCCAGTACGCACCGGAGCTGGTGCACGCCGCACCCCGTAGCGCTGGTCTCTTCCACACTGCGATCCTGTTCGAGACGGAGGCGGCGCTCGCCGCAGCCGTGTACAGCGTCGTCAGCCGGCACCCCGGCTCGTTCACCGGCAGCTCGGACCACCTGGTCAGCAAGGCCTTCTACTTCGACGACCCCGAGCACAACGGCGTGGAGCTGTACTGGGACCGCGACCGCACGCAGTGGTCGTGGACGCACGGGCGGATCGAGATGAGCACGCTGTTCCTTGACCCGACCGCGTTCCTGCGAGAGCACCTCACCGAGGAGTCGATCGCGCAGCCGCGCCTCGGCGGCGCCCGCGTCGGGCATGTGCACCTGAGTGTGGGCGACGTCGCGACGGCGAAGGAGTTCTACGTCGACCAGCTCGGCTTCGAGACGACAACCGCGTACGGCGGGCAGGCTCTGTTCGTCTCGGCGGGCGGCTATCACCACCACCTGGCGATGAACACCTGGAACTCGGCGGGCGCGGGACGCCGGCAGCCGGCCCTCGGGCTCGGACTGGTCGAGATCGTGGTCCCCGGCGCCGACGACCTCGGCGCCCTCGGCGAGCGGCTGACCCACTCGGGAATCACCACCCGAGACGACGGCCGCGCCCTGGCCTTCGAAGACCCCTGGGCGAACGCCATCCGCGTCACGACCTCCTGAGCCGGCGCCGATCGAGGGGGGACCGCGCAGGTACGATGGTCGCGCGGAAGACCGCACTCCCCCCGAGACTCCGGAGAACACGGTGCCCACGATCGTCGTTGAAGTCATGCCCAAGGCCGAGTTGCTCGATCCGCAGGGGAAGGCCGTGGCCGGCGCACTCGCGCGGCTGGGCCACTCCGCTCTCCACGGCGTGCGCGTGGGCAAGCGCTTCGAGATCACGGTGGACGAGGTGACCGACGAGGTGCGCGCCTCGGTGCAGGCGATCGCCGACGAGATGCTCTCCAACTCGGTGATCGAGGACGTCGTCGGAATCCACTACCCGGAGCAGGCCGCCCGATGAGGATCGGCGTCATCACCTTCCCCGGCTCGCTCGACGACCGCGACGCCCGGCGCGCCGTCCGCTTCGCCGGCGCGGAGCCGGTCGCTCTCTGGCACGGCGACCACGACCTCGACGGGGTCGACGCGATCGTGCTACCCGGCGGATTCTCGTACGGCGACTACCTGCGCTGCGGCGCCATCGCCTCCCACTCCCCGATCATGCGCGAGGTGATCGACGCGGCGAACGCCGGGACTCCGGTCCTCGGCATCTGCAACGGCTTCCAGATGCTGACGGAGGCGCACCTGCTGCCCGGCGGCCTGATCGCGAACGATGTCGGATCCTTCGTCTGCCGCGACCAGCGCCTGCTCGTCGCCAGCACCGAGACCGCCTGGACGAACGGCTTCGAGCCCGGCCAGGAGATCACGATCCCGCTGAAGAACGGCGAGGGCGGCTACATCGCCTCGGCCGAGACGCTGCTCGAACTGGAGGCGGAGGGGCGCGTCGTCGTCCGCTACCTCGGTCACAACCCGAACGGCTCGATGAACGATATCGCCGGCATCAGCAACCGACGCGGCACCGTGGTGGGGCTCATGCCGCACCCGGAGCACGCGGTCGAGGAGGGCTTCGGGCCCGACACGGCCGCCGCGATGCGCTCGGGCGTCGACGGGCTGACCTTCTTCACCTCGGCGCTGCGCTCGCTGCTCGCCTCGGCCTGACGCGCGCGGCAGCCGCGCCGAGACACCGCCTTCGGGGCGGTGTCTCGGCGTTCTTCGTGATGGGTCGGCGATCAGGGGCCGGTGAGGACCTCGGGCTCGGGGGTCATCGAGATGGTAGGGATCGAGGCGGTGATCACGGTGCCGTCGGAGCGGCGGGTGCCCTCGATGTCGGAGGTGGTCAGGGCGCCATGCAGGCGGCGGCCCTGGTGGCTCAGCGGCACACGGACGGGGCTGCCCGCCGCGACGTGCACGCGCTCGTCGCGGACGGTGATCGTGGCCGAGTCGCCGGTCTCGACGCTCAGCACGACCTCCGTCTGCCTCACCTCGACGCGCACGCGCGTGCCGTGGAGGGTGATCCGGAAGGCGAGGCTCTCCCAGTCGTCGGGGAGGCGAGGGTCGAGCGTGATCCGCCCGGCGTGGTCGCGCATCCCGCCGAAGCCGTAGACGAGGGCACTCCACACGCCGCCGGTCGAGGCGACATGGATGCCGTCCGCGGTGTTGCGGTGCAGATCGGCGAGGTCGACGAAGAGCGCCGACAGGAAGTAACGGCGGGCGAGGTCGCCGTAGCCGACCTCCGCCGCGATGATCGACTGCACGACGGCCGAGAGAGTCGAGTCGCCGGTGGTCAGCGCGTCGTAGTACTCAAAGTCGGCGCGCTTCTGCTCGGCAGTGAACTCGTTGCCCTGCAGCAGCAGCGCGAGCACGACATCGGCCTGCTTCAGCACCTGGAAGCGGTAGATCACCAGCGGGTGGAAGTGCAGCAGCAGCGGGCGCTTGCTCGCCGGAGTGTTCTCGAGGTCCCACAACTCCTTCTCGAGGAAGGCCGCGTCCTGCGGGTGGATGCCCGCCCGGGCGTCGAAGGGGATGTACATCTTCTCGGCGGCGCGCGCCCACTCGAGCACCTCGCCCTCGTCGAGGGCAAGGCGGTCGGACATCCGCTCGTACGCGGCCGGCTCGACGGCCCTGAGCAGCTCGACAGCACGCGCGGCGGAGCGGAGGTTCGACCGGGCCATGACGTTCGTGTACAGGTTGTCGTTCACGACGGTCGTGTACTCGTCCGGCCCCGTCACTCCATGAATGTGGAAGTGGTCGTCGCCGTTGCTGCGCCAAAAGCCCAGGTCGGCCCACATCCGCGCGGTCTCGACCAGGATGTCGATCGCTCCGCGAGCAAGGAAGTCGTCGTCTCCGGTCGCGCCCACGTACTGCATCAGCGCATACGAGATGTCGGCGTCGATGTGATACTGCGCGGTGCCGGCGGCGTAGTACGCCGACGACTCCTGCCCGTTGATGGTGCGCCACGGGAACAGCGCGCCGCGCTGATTGAGTTCCGCCGCCCGCGAGCGGGCCGCCTCGAGCATGTTCTGGCGGAAGCGCAGAGCGTTACGGGCGACGAGAGGCGCCGTGTAGCTGAGGAACGGGAGGACGTAGACCTCGGTGTCCCAGAAGTAATGGCCGCCGTATCCGGAGCCCGAGACGCCCTTGGCCGCGACTCCGCCGCCGTCGGTGCGGGCGGTGGACTGCGCGAGCTGGAAGAGGTTCCAGCGGATGGCCTGCTGGATCGCGGGCTGGCCGTCGAGCTGCACGTCGGAGCGGGTCCAGAAGTCGTCGAGCCACTCGCGCTGCTTGGTGAACTGCTCCTCGACCGGAGTCTCACGGGCGCGGTCGAGCGTGCGATCGCAGCGGTCGGCGAGCTCGCGCACGGGCACGCCGCGGGAGGTGTGGTAGGTCAGCGTCTTGATCAGGCGCACCGGGCGGCCGACCTTGGCCTGCACGCGGTAGACGTGCTTGGCGAGGTCGTCGTCGATCTGGGACGTCTGATCCCACTCGTTCTCGGTCTCGAGCTGGTGCTCGGCGCCACACGCGACCGTCATCTGCGAGTTGGTGGTGCGGTAGCCGAGGAGGTAGCGCGTGCCGCTCACGCGCTTGAGTCGGGGCTGGAGCACCCGGTCCTCGAACGACTCCGCCTTGCGCGGGTCGAAGCCGGCGCCCTCGCTGCCGGAGGGGGCGTGGTACTCGTCCACTCCGTCCTGACGGTTAAGGATCTGGCTCGAGATGAGCACGGAGGCGTCGGCGTCGAGCATCTCGACCTCGTAATCGAGGATCGCGAGGTGCCGGTCGGTGAACGAGACCAGGCGACGCGACCGGAGCAGCACGCGCTTACCGGACGGGGTGCGCCACTCCAGCTCGCGGGTGAGCACGCCGTTCGCGAAGTCAAGGCGCCGCGAATACGCGAGGACGTCGGCCTCGCTGAGCACGAACGGCTCGTCGTCAACGTAGAGACGGACGATCTTCGCGTCGGGCACGTTCACGATGGTCTGGCCGACGCGGGCGAAACCGAACGCCTCCTCCGCGTGGCGGATCGGCCAGGTCTCGTGGAACCCGTTGATGAACGTCCCGTAGGCGTAGCCGTCGCGCCCCTCCTCCACGTTGCCGCGCAGGCCCAGGTAGCCGTTGCCGGTGGCGAACAGCGTCTCGGTGCGGCCCTGCAGCTCGGAGGCGAACTCGGTCTCGGCGAGGGCCCACTCGTCGATCGGGAAGCGGTTCCGGTCCAGCGGGTCGGCGGTGATGGGGTTCATGCGGCGTCCTCGGGGGCGGGGGCGGTGGGGAGGAAGGGGAGCAGCTCGGCCAGATCGTCCACGACCAGGTCGGCACCGTGCTCAAGCAGGGTGTCGGCGCCGACTCCGCGGTCGACACCGACGACGAGGCCGAAGCCGCCGGCCCGGCCCGCGGCGACCCCGGAGTGCGCGTCCTCGAGGACGGCGCAGTCGGCCGCCGCAAGGCCCAGGAGTTCGGCCGCGTAGAGGTAGGTGTCGGGCGCGGGCTTGCCGGCGATCGCGCGCTCGGCGGCGAGGAGTCCGTCGACGACGACCTCGAAGCGCTCGCGCAGGCCCGCGGCCTCGAGCACCGGCACGCCGTTGCGGGAGGAGGTCACCACGGCGACCTCGACGCCCGAGGCGATCGCGGCGTCGACGAAGCGGAGCGAGCCCGGGTAGGGCGCGACTCCGTTCTCGGCGAGGGTGCGGTTGAAGGCGTCGTTCTTGCGGTTGCCGAGCCCGCAGACGGTCTCGAGCGACGGGTCGTCCGCCGGCGTGCCCTCGGGCAGGGTGATGCCGCGCGAGGCGAGGAGCGCCCGGACGCCGTCGTAGCGCGGGCGGCCGTCGATGTACCGGAAGTAGTCGGCGTCGGTGTAGCCCTCGGCGACACCGCGCGAGGAGAGGTACTCCGTGAACAGCCGCGACCAGGCCTGCATGTGCACGTCGGCGGTCGGCGTCAGCACTCCGTCGAGGTCGAACAGGAGCGCGCGGACTCCGCGGAGAGCGGAGGCGTCGGGGCGCGTCAGGGATGCAATCACGGCGGGGGACCTCTGATCGGGGGCAGGCGTTCGGCGGTTCCGCCGATGACGGTCATCCGCCGCGGGACGGTCGTCCGTCGCGGACTGGACGTATCGTATACGGCCCCAGGTCACCGTATGGAACCGTTTACACGTCCGTCATCTCTGCGCCATTCACGGAGTCGATCCGCGCCGCGGCGGGGCGACGCCGCCCGAGCGGAAGCATCAGCGGGGTGCCCGAGGTCGGGTCGGTGCTGAGGCCGTCGACGACCGTCCGGTCGCCGTAGCCGAGGGTGACCCCCTCGGCCGTCAGGGTGTGCGCGGTGGTCCCAGTGAGTCTCCCGCGCTGTTGCTGCGGACGATGAGCTAGCGCCCCGAGGACGCCGGTGACCACTCCGACCGGGTAGAGCAGACCCAGCCCGGACTGCCCGACGACGTCGGCGACGAGCACAAGCAGCGCGCCGACGAGGGATGAGGAGCGAGGCGGGCCCGATCAGGCGGGCGGCGATCGGGCCGGAGAGGAAGGCCACGAGGGCGATCGGACCGGCGGCGGTCGTCGCGAAGGCGATCAGCCCGACCGCCGCGACGATCACGACGAGGCGCGTCGCGGTGACGCGGATGCCCAGGGCGGGCGCGGTGGCGGCGAGCAGGGCGAGGGTGGTGGCGCGGGGCACTGTTTCTTTTCGAGAGGCGGTGCGGGAGGCGGCCGGCGGTCCGAGTGGCCCGGGTACTAAGGGCAGCCTAACCAAAGAATGTGCAGGTTCTTAGCCGTGGGGGCGGGCCGCGGTGCGCAACCGAGGTCAGAAGGGCCTCAAGCGGCCTCAAGCGGGGCTCGGGTCTTTTCCGCCTCGGTTACGAACGTCAGGCCGTCGCGAGCTTCTCGACGGTGCGCAGGTTCCGGGTCGTCGTGGTCGAGCGGTAGGCGGAGCGGGCAAGGATCCTCGCGATGGGAGTGTCCGTGGAGGATCCGCGCGGGCAACGCCAATAGAGGACGCCGGCACCGCGGCGGATCAGCTCGACCGCCGGGTCGGGATCGCCGATCGCTGCCAGCGCAGCGTCGAGCGCCTCGTCGTCGGAGCCGAAGACGACAGAGGGGTGCGCCTCGTCGTCGATTCGCGGGAACGGGTAGGCAGCGAGCACCGCGGCGAGCGCCTCCTGCGTCACGAGCACGATCCAGGCGTCGTAGCCGAACCGCTCGGCGAGCGCCGCTTCGAGCGCGGGCTTCAGTTCGGCGGCGAGGCGATCGGAGTCGAAGGCCGCATTGCCGCTCGCCAGCACCGTCCGCACCCGCTCCCCTCCGACACCGGCGACCGTCTCGGCCAGTTCCGCGTTGCGGACGGTGCGCCCGTTGACATTCACTCCGCGCAGGAGGGCGAGAAAACGGGTCATGCGGCCGACGGTAGCGTGACGGCATGGCGCTGGGAAGCGGACGACGACCTCGGCGGACCCTCGAGGAGGAGATCCGGCTCGCGAGCGAGCGCGGACCGGGCACGAGGACGCGCGCGGAGCTGGTGCCTCCCTCCGGCCGCCGCCTGGTGCTGCCGCCCAGATCGGGCACGCTGCTGCGCGTCGATGTGGACGCACTGGTGGCGCTCGCCGCGCGCGAGGACCTGCTGGTTGCGGTGGAGCGAAGGCTCGGCGAGCACGCGGTGGCCGCGACTCCGCTGCTCTCGTGGTGGTCGGCGACCCCGTCCGTCCCGGGCGAGGAGGAGGAGCGTCGGCTCGACGCGCTCGTGCTGCGGACGGTGGAGCTCGGGGCGGGGCCGGCGGAGGACGTGGATTCGCGGCTGCGGGCGCGGGCGCGCGCGGGCGACCTGGACGCACTCGGCTCGGCGCTGGCACTTCTGGCGCGCATCCCCGACCCGCCGGCGGCGTTCCAGGATGTGGACGGTTTCCTGCGCGTGATGGTGCCGGAGTCGCCGTTCGAGCGGCGGCTCGAGGTGCTGGCGGAGGCGCGGGGCGCGGCGGGAGCACTGCTGGTGCTGCTCCGGGACTGCGCGTTCACGGCGACGCTGCCGCGGCGGCGCTCGGCAATCGCGGCGATGAGCGAGCGGGTGCGGGTGTTTGCGGAACCGGGACGACTGGACTCCGCGCGGCTGGATGTGCTGGCGGAGGCGGTGGACGCGGCGCTGGAGAAGCGGTGGACAGTGCTCTGAGGGCCCGCCTCCTCCCGCCGGTCGGCCGCGCCGGCTCGCTTCCGCCCGTCGGTTGCGTCCGGCTCGCGCGCACGCATCCGGCTCGCGAGCACGTTGGGCTCGCGCGAACACGTCCGGCTCGTAGGAACGGGCGGATCCGGCGAGCCGAGCGCGAGTCCACGAGCCGCAGTTCAGCGCCCGCGCACCCCGGATGAATACGCTGGACGGATGCCCCTCACCGGTCTCGACCTCCGCCGTTTCCCCGCCGCCCTCACCGCAGACGGCGGACCTGACTCCGCCACCGCCGCGTGGGCCACCGCGATCAACGCCGGCTTCCACGAGAAGGAGTTCACGCCCGAGAAGCTGCGCGACTGGGCCGAGCACATGGTCGCCGACCAGCGTGTGCTCACCGCCGTCGTCGACTCCTCCGCCCCCGAGGGGCTCGACGGCGAGGGCGTGCCGGTGGGCACCTACGCCGCGTTCCCCGGGGCGCTGCAGGTCGGGCGCGGGCGGGAGCTGGCGGCGCACCTGGTGTCGCAGGTGACCGTGCGGCCCACGCACCGGCGCCGCGGCATCCTGCGCGCGATGATCACGGAGGACCTGCGCCTGGCGAAGGAGGCCGGCACGCCGGTCGCCGCGCTCACGGCGAGCGAGGCATCCATCTACCGCCGGTTCGGCTTCGGCCGCTCGGCCTTCACCCGCTCGATCCGCGTCGACACCGGGCCGCGCTTCGGCCTGCAGACCGAACCCGCGGGCCGCGTCGAGGTCGTCTCGACGAGCTGGCTGCAGCCGCGCATCCCGGAGGTGTTCGCCGCGTTCCAGGCGTCGACCCCCGGCTCGCTGACGCGGCAGTCGCGCTACGAGGCGAACTCCGTCGGGACTGCGCCCGGCGAAACCACACCCGGCCTCGACGTCCGCTCGGCCGTGCACCTCGACGATGCCGGGACCCTCGACGGCTTCGTGACCTACCGCGCGGTCGGGCCGGAGGACGACCACATGCTCGAGATCGTCGACCTCGTCGCTCCGAACGCCGACGCCTACCTGGCGCTCTGGGGTTACCTGGGCGCGATCGACCTCGCCTCAGCGGTCACCTGGGACATGGCGCCTGTCGACGACCCGCTGACCTGGGCCCTCCGCGACGCGCGCGTCGTTCAGGTGCGGCATGTGGGCGACCTGATCTGGTTGCGGATCCTCGACGTCGCCGCCGCGTTCTCGGCTCGGCCGTGGACCGCGGATGAAACGGTCGTGGTTGACGTAATGGACGGGCTGGGGCTCGTCGGCGGGCGCTACCGGATCACTGCGGAGGGCGGCTCCGGCACGGTGGAGAACACGGAGGACGACGCCGAGCTGTCGCTGGACGTGGCGGACCTGGGGTCGCTGCTGCTGGGCTCGGTGCGGCCCTCGACCCTGGCGCGCGCCGGATTGGCGCGGCTCGTGGGAGATCGGGAGCGGGTGGACCGGCTGTTTGCGCCTGTCGCGACTCCGTACTGCATCTCGTTCTTCTAGGCGGCTCGGGGGCTCGGTCGTCTCGGGCGGCTCGCCAAGGCAGGCGTGCGATTCGCAGGACCGCGTGCGATTCGCAGGACATTCGTGCACAACCGGGCTTTTTCCCGTGTGGAATCCGGCGTGACGTCGAGATCCCCTGCTAATCGCACGCGGTCCTGCACATCGGACGGTGCCCCTGCACATCGGACAGTCCCCTGCGAAGCGGACAGTCCCCTGCGAATCGCGCGTCCGGCCACCCGGACTGCCAGCCTCCTCCGGGCGTCCGCGCATCCCGCGTCGGTCATGCTGGAAGATCCCGTCCCCGACACTGCCAGGAGGTCCGCGTGGGTGCATCCGTCATCGTCGATGTCATCGTCGTGCTGAGTCTCGTCGGCGCGCTCGTCGACGGACTGCGGCGCGGCCTTCTCCGCACCCTCGGTGGCCTCGCGGGCATCGTCGCCGGCGCGATCGGCGCCTCCTTCGCTGTGCCCGCTGTCTCGTCGTGGGCGGCCGGCAGCGAGTGGCGCCTGCTCGCCGTGATCGGCACCGCCGTGCTGCTGCTGGGCGTCGGCTACGCGATCGGAGCCGGGCTGGGCGCGGTCATCGGCCGCGGCGCGGACCGGGTGAAGCTCGGCCTGCTCGATCGGCTGGCGGGAGGCGTCGCCGGCGTCGCGATCACCGGCCTGGTCTGGATCGCCATCACCTCGGCCGTCTCCCTCCTCGGCGTCCCCCTCGTCACCACCTCCGTCGCTGGCTCGACCGTGGTCCGCGCGATCGACGACCTCACCCCCTCCCCCGTCCGCGCCCTCCTCGCGCAGCTTCAGTCGACCGTCGTCGATGAGGGCACCTCCTGGGTCGTCGAGGCGCTCGACGCGCCGACGCAGGCGCCCACCATCCCCACTGTGGCGACCGACGACCCGGAGGTCGCCGCCGCCACCCGCTCGGTCGTGCGCGTCTCCGGCACGGCCTGGGCCTGCGATATCGGAGTGACGGGCAGCGGCTTCGTCGTCTCGGATGACCGCGTGATCACCAACGCGCATGTGGTGGCCGGGGTCTCGGAGCCGGTCGTCGAGGCTCCGGGCGAGGCACCGCGCAGCGGCCGGGTGGTCTACCTGGACCCGGCCGCCGATCTCGCGGTGATCGCCGTGGACGGCCTGGACGCCGCTCCGCTCGTGCTCGATGACGCCGTGGCGACCGGGGATGACGCCGTCGTCGCGGGCTACCCCTTCGGTGGCCCGCTGACGCTCGGCTCCGCGGAGGTCTCCTCCGACGCGACGGTCTCGCTGATAGTCGATGGCGCGCCGACCTCGCGCGAGGTGCTGACGCTCGCCGCGGTGGTCAACCAGGGCAATTCGGGCGGTCCGCTGCTCTCGCTCGAGGGCACCGTCTCGGGCGTCGTCTTCGGCAAGGCCGCCTCGGTCGACAACGTCGGCTACGCCATCCCGCTCGCGGTGCTCTCGCCCGTAGCGGCGCAGGCTCCGTCGCTGACGGACGCGGTGGATCCGGGGGCCTGCCGCTCGACGTAAGCGGTTGAGAGCAGCAAGCGGCGGTCACCGGTCCGCGCGCTTCCACGCAGCGTAGTCGCGCGCTCAACGCACACTCAGCGCGGTACACGGCGTGCTCCTTCGGGGGATCGTCTCGCGCCCAGCCCTTCCCTTCCGAATCACTTGTGAGCTACCTTCAGGTTCATCGCTGACACAAATGCACCAGCGACCGAGCCCGAGACTCACGCCGAGGGCTGGATCCCATCCCTGACCCCGGAGGAAGAATGCGGACTCTCACAATCGGTGCGACCGAGATCTCGGACAGGGCGGGGTCGTACGTAATCGCGGAGATCGGCCATAATCATGGCGGCGACCTCGCTACAGCCAAGAGTCTCTTCGCCGCAGCAGCCCGAGCGGGCGCCTCCGCCGTCAAACTGCAAAAGAGGGACAATCGCCACCTGTTCACGAGGGAGATGCTCGACAAGCCGTACAGCGGGCGAAATAGTTACGGCACGACCTACGGTCAGCATCGAGAAGCACTCGAATTCGGCGAGGGCGAATATCGTGAACTTGCTGCTGTCGCCGCCGACCTCGGCATTGACTTCTTCACTACTGCGTTCGACGAGGCAAGTGTCGATTTCATCGTTCGCGTCGGCCTGCCCGCCATCAAGATCGCTTCAGGCGATCTGACGAACTCTCCGCTATTGGAGACCGCCGCCCGCACCGGTCTTCCCATGATCGTGAGTTCCGGTGGAGCGACTCTCTCAGACGTGGTGACAGCAGTAGGCGTCCTCGAACATGTAGGGGCACAGTTTGCACTGTTGCAATGCACCGCAACCTACCCGGCGCAGGCAGATCAGCTCAATCTGCAAGTGATCGAAACATACCGCAGGCTCTTCCCGAGCACGGTGATCGGATACTCCGGGCACGACGTCCTCAACGCCGTTCCAGTGGCAGCCTACGCACTTGGGGCAAGAATTACCGAGCGCCATTTCACGCTGGACAAAGGTGCGCCGGGCAGCGACCACCACTTCTCTCAGACACCTGCCGAGATGAAGTCCATGGTCGAGGACCTCGCAACCATCAGAGCCGCCCTCGGCTCTCCCGTGAAGCGGCAGATTCCCGAGGAAGCTCCGGCCCTTGCGAAAATGGCCAAAACGCTTGTCGTTCGAGGTAACCATCCTGCGGGTACAGTGCTCGAGCATGCGATCCTCTCAGCGAAGACATCAGGACTCTCAGGGATCCGGCCAGCGGACCTTGCCGACGTCGTGGGCCGTCGCCTGGCGCGTGATGTGGATGACGAACACGTCTTGATGCCTTCTGACCTCATCCACGCCACCCTATGACGGCAACCAAGCGAGTCGCGTTCGTCACCGGCGCATCGGGCGGCTTAGGCGGCGGCATGTGTCGAGCGCTCCTAGCTGAGGGTTGGACAGTCTTCGCCCACGTCCGAACAGAGGGGGAGGGGCGGGATCTCGTCGCATGGGGTGCGCGCGTCATCGCCGCAGACCTCACATTCCGAACGCAGGTCTCCCACCTCGTCGAACAGGTCGAGAGCGAGACAGATCGACTCGACATCATGGTCAACAATGCAGCCGGAGGCTATGGTCCTCCGAATAGTGAGCGTCAAACGACGATCGACGGCTGGGAGTCCCGCCTGGCGGTCAACGCACTCGCTCCGCTCGCGCTTCTACGAGGACTAGGCGATCGGCTCGGGCCGGGCAGTCGCGTCGTCAATGTGGCCTCCACGAACCAGGGACTCGTCGACATCTTCGACCTCCAACTCACCTCGAATTGGTCGCGGCAGAACTCCTACCGCCAGTCAAAGGCGCTCCTTCTGATCATTACGGACGTCTTCGCGCGACGATGGAAATCGCGCGGTATCACGGTGAACGCAGTCCATCCTGGAACTCGCCTTCCGACGAAGATCGTGCTGGAGAGCGGTGTCGAGCCACTGGGTTCTCTTAGGCGCGGCCTCGACGCTTGTCTGAGCGAAGTGCGCGCGGTAAATCAAGAAACTGCGATGTTCGTTCGCGCCGCGGAGAAATCGATTCGCATCACTGACCTATATCCGGACACGTCGACGTCGGATGCGCTTGTCACTCGACTAGAAAGGATGTGCGGATGATGCTGTCCGTGCGGGCATGGATATCATCGAGGTTCCTCACTTTCTTCATGACCTGGGCGGTCTTCCAGTCCTACTGGGGCCTCTGGCTGGCGCATCGTGGCTTCTCGACCTCCGAGATCGGTCTCGCAATCGGATGCTCACTGATGGCCCGCGCCGTGACAGTGGCGCTCATCTATCCGGCGGTAAATCGCCACGCAACCTTACTCCGATTGAGTCGAATCGTTCCGTGGGCCGTCACCGCAGCCGCGATACCGTACCTCTTCGTGGCCGGGCTGCCGATGCTTCTCATCATGTCGACCGCTTTCGGCCTGATCTACCCAATCATGTTGCCGCTGAACGAGACGCTTGCCACGGTCGCCGCCAAACGAGGGCTACTAGTTTACGGGCCGACGAGAGCGCTCGGATCTCTCGGTTTCATGATCGGCACCCTGGCCACGGGCTGGCTGACCTCTGCACTCGGCGCAGATGTGCTAGCCCCAACTCTCATAGGTTCATGCCTTCTGATGGCGATCGTCGGAATCGTCCAGCCTCGCGACGAAGAGGCGCTTCGCATCTGCGGCTCCGGCGCATGTGGCTTCGCAGATCTCGCACGCGACAGGACCTTCCTCCTCAGCCTGACGATTGCCGCTTTGATTCAAGGATCTCACGCCGCTTACTACAGCTTCGGAGCGATCCGAGTCGGCGAACTTGCCCCTCCTGCCGCTGTGCCCTTTCTGCTGGTACTCGCACCCGTAAGTGAGTTCGCGCTGTTCTCTCTGGCTCGAAGACGAGTCGAAGGACTCGGCGTCCGCACCCTCTTTGCGGTCGGCTCAGCCATCGCGACGACGCGTTGGCTACTTCTTGCCTTCGCGGAGAGCTGGCCACTGCTCGCCTTATCGCAGTTGCTACACGCCGGGTCCTACGCGACGACCCACCTTGCGTTCACCGTCTACGTCCGAGATCGGGTTGGTGTCGAGGTTCAGGGCGCAGCACAGGGGCTGTACGCATCGCTCGCCATGGGTCTCAGCACTGCGGTGCTCACGGTGATTGCTGGCCACATCATCGGTGCCAGCTTCGAACTAGCACTCTTCACCATGTCCGTCGTCTCTCTTGCCGGCATTCTCCTCGTCCCTCTGATCCGCACTGATCGAAAGGCCTCCACATGATGCTCGACCTCTCAGGCGCCAACACTCTCCTTGTCACCCCTTTCCACGCCGACGGCTCCTTCGATACCCGCTCTCTTCAGCGACTCATCGATCACGTTATCGCAGGCGGGGCAAAAGGCATCATTCTCCTCGGGTCGACCGGAGAATTCTTCGGTCTCTCACATGATGAGCGCCTTCAGGTCATGAGGATAGGGCTCGAACACATCAGCGGGCGTGTACCCGTGACGGTGGGCGTCGGCAGTGATGGAACCGCCGAGACGGTCCAGCTTGCCGCAGTGGCGCAGGAAGCGAAGGCCGACTGCCTGATGGTCGTTCCTCCCATCTATTTCGACAGCAGCGCCGCTGCGCAACTCGCTCACTACTCCGCCATCGCCGGTTCAACGGACCTTGATGTGATGCTGTACGACGGTTCGAACGGTATCCGCCTCAGTCCAGACGTCCTTCGCCAAGCCAACGAGCAGTCGCCCAATATCCGCTACGCGAAGATCGCGACCGCCGATCCGGGACTTTTTGCCGCCTATCGATCCGCCACACAGGCCGTGACTACGATCGTTGGAGAGGACATGATGCTCTTTCAAGGTCTACGCGGCGGTGGACGAGGTTCGGCCACGGCCATCGGTAATATCCTTCCACGCGAGATCGCCGCGCTCCATTCCGCCTTCGACAGCGGCCGCATAGAGGATGCCCTCGAGCTAGCGGTTCGCATATCGCCCGTGACCATGTTCCTCTCGGTGCCCAAGGGTGGATTCATCGCCAAATTCAAGCACATCCTCACCCTTCAGGGCATCATTGAGTCCGATTACGTACGCCCTCCTCTGCGTGCACTCACCAGGGGCGAGCGAGCAGAAATCGCTCACGACGTCTGTCCTTTGCTGACGAGATGATCTCCAACCGCGTCGATGCGATCTTGTGTGACCTCGACGACACCCTTCTCGACCACAGCCGGGCTGCCGAATCGGCGTTCCGTCTATGGGCCGCCGATCAGAACATCGAGCCGAATGGATCACACTGGCGCCACTGGCGCGACGCTGAGCGCGCCATCCCGCCGGAGCCCCACCTCGGGGTGTCCATGAGCCTGACCCGGACCCGTCGCATGACACGCTTCCTCAGGAGTGTCGCATCAGACCGGGCGGTGCCGACTACTGACGAACAGCTCGAAATGTATGACCGATACCTGGCCTACTACGAAGAGCTCTGGCAGCTTTACTCCGACGTCGTCGAATCCCTGAGTCGCCTACGCCGACGATTCCCGATAGGGATATTGACGAACGGAGCCTCTGCAATGCAACACAGAAAGATCGAGCGGACGGGAGTCGGGACGGTCGTTGACTTCATCATCGTTTCGGAGGACATCGGATTTGCAAAGCCTGCGCCGGAGGCATTCTTGATCTCCTCCGAACGTTTCGGCCTCAGTGCAGAGCGTGTTCTGTATATTGGCGACGATGTTGCCATCGACATCGACGGTGCTGCAAGCGCAGGCTTGCAGGCCGCACATCTCGTTCGCACCGGCCCGAGGAGCCCAAGCGCCCTCCGCCAGTTGACCGCTAAGCTACTCGACAGCTGAGGTCTTCGGCGAGGCCGTCTCGGCCGTCACGGCAGCGGCCCGCCCGTCAGCACGAGCGTGAGGTCGTCGAGCCGCACCGTCTCGGGGTGCACCGACTCGAGGTAAGCGGTGACCCGCGGATCGACCGGGAACCGCGCCGACCGCGCAATCGCGATGGCGACAATGCCAGCGGAGGACGGATCGGTCGTCACACGGTCCCCGAGGTAGGCACGTAGACACCGGAGGACATGCCCTGCGCAAGCACGAGGCCGCCGTCGAGCCCGCGCTCGCGCAGCACGTCGGCCACCCGCGCGATCCCGGTCGGCCGCTCCTCGGCGATGCCCGCCGAGGTGGCGATCGCGACCACGACGGAGGCGGCCAGCAGCACCGCGCCCGACCCGCGCGCGACCGGCATAGGCAGCACCATCCCGCCGCGCAGCGCCTCCGCGATACCGATGCCCGCCAGCGCACACAGCAGCCAGGCCCACGCCGTGTAGTAGTGCGGTCGCGCCGCCGCGCTGATGACCAGGTGGAACACCAGCAGGAGCAGGGTCGCGCCGCCGAAGTACAGCACCAGCGCGCGGCACCGCGGAGCGAGCAGGGCCAGCAGGGTGCCCAGGAGCAGCACGGCGAGCGCTACCGGCCCGATCCCGGCGAGCATGAACCAGAGGTTCGCCCACCACGGCGGGAAGACGTACGCAAAGCCGACGACCTCGATCAGGTGTCCGTCGGCGTTGTGCTCGGACGGGAAGTCGAGCAGGTACCGGATCGCCTCGACCGGGTGCACGGGCAGGTAGGCGAGGACCCCGGTGGTCAGCTTCGAGGTGACCGACAGGGCGAGCAGCGCGCCGGCCAGCGCGATCAGCCAACCGCTCCGCCTGCTGGGCGAGGCGCGCGACCAGGTCCACGCCGCCGCCATCGCCGCGACGGCGAACAGCACCATGAACGGCTCCAGGAGGGCGAGCCGGTCAATCCGCGTGCCTGCGCCCACGGCGGTGCGCGGGAAGAGGAAAAACAGCCCGGCCGGGATCAGCGCGAGCGTCGAGCCGAGTTCGCTCCGGAACCACAGCCAGAGGAGCACACCGGTGAGGAACGCGGCCACGCTGGAGGCGATCCTGCCCGCGAGCAGCAGAGCCGCCCGCTTCACCCGGCCGATCCTAGGCGCCGATGCCCGCACCCCCGCTCGCCCGGGCCGGGGCGACGGCGCCGGGTAGGATCAATGCCGCATCCCGTCCCCCTCCCCTGGAGCCTCCAGCACATGGCAGACAGCCGCATCGCCGTTCCCGACACCACTGCGAACGCGGAGGCGACGCCCGAGCGGGAGCAGCCCTACGCGGCCCTCGGGCTCAAGCCCGACGAGTACGCGAGAATCCGCGAGATCCTCGGCCGGCGACCCACCAGCGGCGAGCTCGCGATGTACTCGGTGATGTGGAGCGAGCACTGCTCCTACAAGTCGTCCAAGATGTACCTCCGCCAGTTCGGGCAGAAGGTCTCGCCCGCGATGAAGAAGAACCTCATGGTCGGCATCGGCGAGAACGCGGGAGTGGTCGACGTCGGCGAGGGCTGGGCGGTCACCTTCAAGATCGAGAGCCACAACCACCCCAGCTACATCGAGCCGTTCCAGGGAGCGGCGACCGGAGTGGGCGGTATCGTCCGCGACATCATCTCGATGGGCGCGCGGCCGGTCGCGGTCATGGATGCGCTGCGTTTCGGTGCGATCGACGACCCGGACACCGCGCGCGTCGTGCACGGCGTCGTGGCCGGCATCTCCTTCTACGGCAACTGCCTCGGCCTGCCGAACATCGGCGGCGAGACCTACTTCGACTCCGTCTACCAGGGCAACCCGCTCGTGAACGCGCTCGCCGTCGGCGTCCTGCGCCACGAGGACCTGCACCTCGCGAACGCCCGCGGCGTCGGCAACAAGGTCGTGCTCTTCGGAGCGCGCACGGGAGGCGACGGCATCGGCGGCGCGTCGATCCTCGCCTCCGACACCTTCGCCGACGGCGGACCGACCAAGCGCCCCGCGGTGCAGGTCGGCGACCCGTTCGCCGAGAAGGTGCTCATCGAATGCTGCCTCGAGCTGTTCCGCAAAGACCTCGTCGAGGGCATCCAAGACCTGGGCGCCGCGGGCATCTCGTGCGCCACCTCCGAGCTGGCGTCGAACGGCGACGGCGGCATGTACATCTCGCTCGACTCCGTGCTGCTGCGCGACCCCTCGCTGACCGCCGAGGAGATTCTGATGTCGGAGTCGCAGGAGCGGATGATGGCCGTCGTGCGCCCCGAGAAGCTCGACGCGTTCCTCGAGGTTGTGAGCAAGTGGGACGTCGAGACCAGCGTTCTCGGGGAGGTCACCGACTCCGGTCGCCTCATCATCGACTGGCAGGGCGAAGAGATCGTCAACGTCGACCCGCGCACCGTCGCCGTCGACGGGCCGGTCTACGAGCGCCCGATCGCCTACCCGGCCTGGCTCGACGCGCTCCAGGCTGACTCCTCCTCCCGTCTGCCCCGCTCGAGCGAGGGTGCCGCCCTGCGCGCCGAGACCCTGGCCCTGCTGGGCTCCGCGAACCTGGCCGACAAGAGCTGGATCACCTCGCAGTACGACCGCTACGTGCTCGGCAACACGGCGTTGAGCTACCCGGACGACGGCGGCATGGTCCGCGTCGACGAGGAGTCGGGCCTGGGCTTCGCGGTCGCGACCGACGCGAACGGGCGCTGGTGCCAGCTGGACCCCGCGCAGGGCGCGCGCCTGGCGCTGGCCGAGGCGTTCCGCAATGTCGCGGTCACGGGAGCGACGCCGGTCGCCGTCTCGGACTGCCTCAACTTCGGTAGCCCCGAGAACCCGGAGGTGATGTGGCAGTTCCGCGAGGCCGTGGGCGCTCTCGCCGACGCCTGCCTGGAGCTCGAGATCCCCGTCACCGGCGGCAACGTCTCGTTCTACAACCAGACCGGCGACGTGCCGATCTTCCCGACTCCGGTCGTGGGAGTGCTCGGCGTGATCGACGACGTGGCGCGCCGCATCCCCTCCGGCTGGCAGGACGAGGGCGACAACCTCTACCTCCTCGGCACGACCCGCGACGAACTCGACGGCTCCGCGTGGGCCGGCACGGTGCACAACCACCTCGGCGGACTGCCGCCGCAGCTCGACCTGGCGGCCGAGCGGGCGCTGGCCGAGCTGATTTCGGCGGGCGCGAAGGAGTCGCTGATCGCCTCCGCCCACGACCTCGCCGACGGTGGGCTCGTGGTGGCGCTGGCCGAGTCGGCCCTGCGTTTCGGCGTCGGGGCGCGCATCTGGCTCGGCGAGCTGATGGAGCGCGACGGCGTCGACGCGACGGCCGCGCTGTTCTCGGAGTCGACGGGCCGCGTGCTCGTGTCGGTGCCGCGCGAGGACGACGTGAAGTTCCGCGGGCTCTGCGAGGGCCGGGGCTACCCGGTGCTGCGGATCGGCGTGACCGACGCGGCAACTCCCGCGGTCGAGGTGCAGGGGCTGTTCACACTGCCGCTGGACGAGCTGCGCTCGGTGAACAGCGCCGTGCTGCCGCGCTACTTCGGCTGAGCGCGTCCCGGCCCGCTCCCGCCACTCTCCAAATGTTGTCGCACTCGACGCCGAGTGCGACAACATCTGCGCTCTCGCGTCGGGCCCCAGGGGCCGCGTCCGCAGCGTCAGCCGGTCTGCGTCGGGAGGTCGCGGGGCTTGGCGTTGTGGAGGACGCGGCCGTTCTGGTCGCCGACGCCGAGGACGGTCGTCGGTCGGAGGTTGAGGGTGTCGCCGCCGAAGAGGCTCTCGATGTCGACGCCGTCCCGGCGCACCGAGTTCAGGGCCGCGAGGTAGTCGGCGCTGATGCAGAAGCGGTCCGCGATCCGCTCGCTGATGTCGCCGGCGGACACGAGATAGGAGGCGGGCGTGCCGCCGGAGGCGGTGCTCACGGTCCCGGTCGCGCCCCGGCGGCTACCGCGGTCGCGCACACGCTCGATGTCGACACCGTCGAGGGTGCCCTCGTCGAGCGTCTCGATCGAGCACTCACCCGCGGCGTCCTTAACCGGCGCGGGCGTGGTCGGGACGGTCGGTACGGGGCGCGTCGCCGACTCCGCGCTCACGGCGAGCGGCTCTGACGAGACGGAGACGTCCGATGGCGCGGCGACGGGGCTCGTCTCCCCGACGGGGTTCGGCACCTGGGACGTGCAGCCGGCCAGCAGGATTGCCGCGGCGAGGACCATCACGAGGCGCTGCGTCGTCCGGATCATTCCGTGACTCTAACTCGCACCGCACGCGCGGACAGCACCGTGCCCGAAGTCACCCCCGGACAAGCGCCACCGATTGACCTCCCCGTCGAACGCAGCCATGTCGAACACCTGTTGGACATTCGGCCCGATCAGGCGTCGACTGGGACTATGCAGTACACGCACCTCGGCCGCACCGGCCTGTCCGTCTCCCGCGCCGTCCTCGGAACCATGAACTTTGGCATGCAGACCGAGGAGTCCGACTCCTTCGCGATCATGGACCGCGCGCACGAACTCGGCGTCAATTTCTTCGACACGGCCAACGTCTACGGAGGCGAGGCAGGCCGGGGCGCTACCGAGCAAATCGTCGGCCGCTGGTTCGCGCAGGGTGGCGAGCGCCGCGAGCGCACGGTCCTCGCGACCAAGGTTTTCGGCGACATGGGCGAATTCGCCGCCCCCGGTGCCGAGGGCGGCCGCGACTCGTGGCCCAACGGCGGCCGCCTCTCGGCGCTCACGCTGCGCCGCGCACTCGATGAGAGCCTGCGCCGCCTGCAGACCGACCACATCGACCTCTACCAGTTCCACCACATCGACAGGACGACGCCGTGGGACGAGATCTGGCAGGCGATGGAGGTCGCCGTGCAGCAGGGCAAGGTCCTCTACGTCGGCTCCAGCAACTTCGCCGGCTGGCACATCGCCCAGGCGCAGGAGGCGGCGCACGCCCGCCACTTCACCGGCCTCGCCTCGGAGCAGTCGATCTACAATCTGCTCGTCCGCGACGTCGAACGCGAGGTCCTGCCCGCCGCGCTGCACTACGGGCTCGGCGTCATCCCCTGGTCGCCGCTGCAGGGCGGATTGCTGGGCGGCGTGCTCGAGAAGGCCGCCCAGGGCGGGCGCCGCTCCTCCGAGCGCACCCTCGCCGCAATCCAGGAGCACCGCCCCGCGCTGGAGCAGTGGGAGGCGTTCGCCCGCGAGCGCGGCGAGGCGCCCGGCGAGCTAGCCCTGGCGTGGCTCCTGCACCAGCCCGCGGTCACCGGGCCGATCACCGGCCCGCGCACGCTGGAGCAGCTCGAGAGCGCGGTCGCCGCGGTCGACATCACCCTCGACTCCGAGGCCCTCGCCCGCCTCGACGAGATCTTCCCCGGTCACCGGAGCGCCCCTGAGGACTACGCCTGGTGAGCACCCACCCGGGAGCATCCGCGACTCAGCGACGGCCGCCGACCTGCAGCTCAGCGCCGAGGAGCTGGCCTCGCTCGACTGATTCCGTTCATAACGCAGGAAGGATTCGGATCCGGCCTCCGCACGACGCGGTCTCGCAGGCGCTGCGGCCGATCCTTCCTGCGTTGTGAACGCCACCCGGCTCAGACCGCGTCCCCCACCGGGCGCTTCTGCCCGAAGTGCGCCGGCACAACCGCGCCGAGCCCGTGCACGGCGAAAGCCCGCGCGGCCAGCAGGCTCGCCGCCCGGTGCTCCTGCAGCCCGACGATCGCCTCGCCCGCCAGATCCGGGGTGTTCGAGCTGACGCAGTTCCCTGCGTCCATCCTCGACGCGCGGGCCGAGGAGCGGGGACCGGGCCCCGCTCAGGCGTCGGCGGCCGAGATGGCGAGCACGACCGCCGTCAGGGTCGTGCGCAGGCGCTCCAGCGACTCCGTCTCGGACTCGTCCTCGAGGATCGACTGCTTCACGGCGTCGTCGTACCCCGCCACCAGGAGCCGCACCGCAGTCGTCGCCTCCAGCGAGAACTCCCGACGCACCTGACGGAGCGCCCCGTGCACGATCTCGACGAGCGACGCATCGAAGCCCGCGCGGAAGTCTCGGTACTGCGGTGCGATTCTCGGGTCGCGCAGCGCCAGGAGTTCGAACTCCGACTCGACCACGCACCAGCGCCGGTTGTCGGTGGTCGGCCCCTGGAGGAAATCGAGGATGACCACGGCGAGCGTCTCGGCGGTCAGCGGCTCGTCGGCAGAGACGACCCGCGGGATCGTGCGGCCCATCTGCTCGATGAGGGTGGTGATCCGGGCGCAGTTCTCCCGCTCCATCAGCGCGAAGAATAGCTCCTCCTTGGTGGAGAAGTTGGAGTAGAAGGCGCCGCGCGAGAATCCGGCGCGCTCGCAGATCTGCTCGACGGAGGCGCTGTGCACGCCGGTCTCGGCGAACACCTCGTAGGCGGCGTCGAGCAAGCGCTCTCGGGTGCGCCCGCGACGGGAGGTTTCGGGAGCGGTGGGGTCAATCGCGGTCATCTCCGGCTCCTGTCCGCTCTGTCAACACCTTCGACGCCGATCACCCTATCCGATACATTTCTGTATCGAATACGGTACCGTATCGGATACGCTCGTGTATCGGAGCCGAGCTCCACTTCGGTACAGAGACGTATCTCCTCCCGCCCACCCCCGTCAGGAGACCGCGTGTCGTCGCTGCTCTACCGCCTCGGTCGTCGCGTGTACCGCGCCCACCGTCTCGTCGCCGTCCTGTGGCTGCTGATCGTCGTGGCGGGCGGCGGAGGCGCGCTGCTACTCAACCAGGGCACCGACAACACCTTCTCGATCCCGGGGACCCAGTCGCAGACCGCGCTGGATCAGCTCGAGCGCACCTTCCCCCAGGTCAGCGGCACGTCGGCCCGATACGTCGTCATCGCTCCCGAGGGAGGCAGCGTCCAGGATGCCGACGTGAAGGGTCCCGTGGGCGACGCAGTCACCGCGCTGGGCGACATCGACGAGGTCGCGGCAGTCACCGACCCGTACTCCGACAGCGTCTCCGGCACGATCTCGGAGGGCGGCAATGCCCTCGTCATCACCGCGCAGATGGACGGCTCCGCGACCACCACGAGCCCCGAGAGCCGCGACGCGCTCAAGGCCGAGGCGACGACCCTTCAGAACGCCCTGCCCGCCGGATCCGTGGTCTCGCTCGGCGGCGACCTCTTCGCCCAGAACCTGCCCGGCGTGACGATCACCGAGGCGATCGGCCTCGTCGTCGCCCTCGTGGTGCTCGTGCTCACCTTCGGCTCGTTCCTCGCCGCCGGGATGCCGCTGGTCACCGCGCTGCTCGGCGTCGCCCTCTCGATGTCGGCGATCTTCATCGCCACCCGCTTCGCCTCGATCTCGTCGACCACACCGCTCCTGGCGCTGATGCTGGGACTGGCGGTCGGGATCGACTACGCCCTTTTCATCATCAGCCGCCACCAGGACCAGTTGAAGCAGGGGATGGAGCCGGAGGAGTCGACCGCGCGCGCGACGGCGACCGCCGGATCCGCCGTCGTCTTCGCCGGCCTGACCGTGATCATCGCCCTGGTCGGCCTCTCAGTCGCCGGCATCCCATTCCTCACCACGATGGGCATCGCCGCGGCGGGCGGAGTCGCGATCGCCGTGGTCATCGCCCTCACTCTGACCCCCGCGCTGCTCGGCTTCGCCGGTGCGCGGCTGCGGCCCAGGGAGCGCCGCGCGAAGAAGAAGGCCGCAAAGGCCGCCGCCGCCGCGGGGACGCACGTCGACACGGAAGAACACACGGGGAGCGCCTCCGCCGGCGGTCACGCACACGCCCAGGTTCCGCGCGGCTTTTTCCGCGGTTGGGTCCGCGTCGTCACCCGGTTCCCGATCGTCACGATCATCGCGGTGATCGGCGTGCTCGGGGTCGCCAGCATCCCGGCGCTCAGCCTCCGCCTCGCTCTGCCGGACGCCGGCTACCAGGCCGAGGGCACGCCGGCGCGCACCACCTACGACCTCCTCGCCGAGAACTTCGGCGCCGGCTACAACGGCCCGCTCATCGTCACCGGCACGATCATCGGCTCGACCGATCCACTCGGCCTGATGAACGACCTCAAGGGCGAGATCGAGAAGCTCGACGGAGTCGCCTCGGTGCCGCTCGCGACGCCGAACGAGACCGCTGACACCGGCATCATCCAGGTGATCCCGGAGGGCGGACCGGACTCCGAGACGACCAAGGCGCTGGTCGCCGAGATCCGCGACAAGCACGACGACTTCCAGCGGGAGTATGGCGTCGACCTCGCGGTGACCGGCCAGACCGCGGTCGGCATCGACATCTCGGACACGCTCGCCAGAGCGCTATTGCCGTTCGGCCTGCTCGTGGTCGGCCTGTCGCTGGTGCTGCTGACGATGGTGTTCCGCTCGCTCTGGGTGCCGATCAAGGCGACGCTGGGCTACCTGCTCTCGGTCGGAGCGTCCTTCGGCGCCGTGGCCGCGGTGTTCGAGTGGGGCTGGTTCTCGGACGCACTGCACGTCGACAAGACCGGTCCGATCATCAGCTTCATGCCGATCATCCTGATGGGCGTGCTCTTCGGACTGGCGATGGACTACGAGGTGTTCCTGGTCTCGCGAATGCGCGAGGACTACGTGCACGGCCGCCCGGCACGAGCGGCCGTCGAGTCGGGCTTCGTCGGCTCGGCCAAGGTGGTCACGGCCGCCGCGATCATCATGTTCTCGGTCTTCGCCGCCTTCGTGCCGGAGGGGGACACCAATATCAAGCCGATCGCGCTCGGGTTGGCCGTGGGCGTCTTCGTCGACGCGTTCATCGTCCGGATGACGCTGGTTCCTGCAGTTCTGCACCTGCTCGGCGACCGCGCGTGGCAGATGCCGCGCTGGCTCGACCGCGTCCTGCCCTCCTTCGATGTCGAGGGCGAGGGCCTGACGAAGGAGCTCGCGCTCGCCGACTGGCCGGAGCCGGGATCCACCGACGTGATCGCCGCCGAGGGTCTCTGCCTCGACGGACCCAACGGCCCCATCTACCACGATGTCTCCCTGCGGGTCGCGCCGGGCTCCTCCCTGGTGGTGCACGGCCCGCACCGCTCCGGCCGCACCGCACTGCTGTTGAGCATCGCTGGCCGCCTCGCCCCCGACTCCGGACGCCTGAAAGTCGCGGGCCTGGTCGTGCCGATCCGCTCCGCCGCCGTGCGCGGCAGGGTCGCTCTGGTGCGCCTGGCCGGAGCGGCCGATCCCGTCGCCGAGGTGCGCTCGGCACTGGAGTCAGCCCCGCCGATCCTCGTGCTCGACGACCTCGACACGGTCACCGATCCGCAGCTGCGCGACGCGATCCGGGCCGAGCTCGACGCGGCGCGCACCGTCGACGGCACCTTCACCGTGGTCGCCTCTTGCGTCGACGCCGAGGCGCTCGACGACCTCCTCCCCTCCGACCGCGGCGTGCTCGCGGTCTTCCCCGCGGCGAAGCGCCGCGCGATCGCAAAGGTCCTCTGACAGATGGCTCTCCTCTCCCTCGAACGCCCCCGCGGCGTCAAGAAGGTGTCTTGGCTGACCCTTCTCGGGATCGTCCTGGTCCCCCTCGTCATCGGCGGCCTCCTGGTGTGGGCGCTGTGGAACCCCACCGAGCGCCTCGACACGATCACGGCCGCCGTGGTCAACGAGGACACGCCCGTCGAGATCAATGGGCAGACCGTGCCGCTCGGGCGCCAGCTCGCGGCCGGCCTGGTGACGGGCGGCACCGGCTCCGCGAGCCCGGCCGATCCTGCCACGGCGACCCCCTCGATAACCCCGACCCCGGCGCCGAACGTCTCCGGCTCGGACTCGACGGGCAACTTCACCTGGGTACTCACCGACAAGGACGACGCGGCGGAGGGACTCGCCGACGGCAGCTACGCGACCGTCGTGACCATCCCCTCCTCCTTCTCGGCCGCCGCCACCTCGTACTCGGGTGACGCCGCGAAAGCCACGAAGGCCACCATTGATATCGCCACCAGCGAGAAGGCCAAGCTCGTCGACGACGCCATCTCGTCGACGGTGACCAGCACCGCCACCTCGCTGCTGAACACGCAGCTCACCACGGCCTACCTCGAGAACGTCTACGTCGGCTTCAACACCCTGCACGAGCAGATCGGCCAGGCGGCCGGCGGCGCGGGCACGCTGGCCGACGGCGCCGACCAGCTCGGCACGGGCGCCGCCACCCTCGCCGGCGGCACCAGCGACCTTGCCGACGGCATCGACGAGCTCGCGTCCGGCGCGTCCTCTCTTTCGGGCGGAGTCGCGCAGCTCGGCACCGGCGCCTCCTCCCTCGCTGACGGGGTGGGCCAGCTGGGTACCGGTGCCTCCGACCTCTCCGGCGGAGTCGCGCAACTCGCCACGGGCGCACGGGGCTCCGTCGGCGGGGCGACGCAGCTGCAGAGCGGCGCCACCGGCCTGGCCGACGGCCTCGACCAGGTGACGGCGGGCGTGCAGAAGACGGGTGAGGGGACGCAGCAGGTAGCGACCCTCAGCGCGGGAGCGGCGACGGCCACCGCGGAAACCCTGAAGGCCCTCACCGGTGTGCTCGCGAGCTGCGAGACGGCGCAGTGCAGCGCCGCGAAAGCCGTCATCGCCTCGGCGAGCGGGCCGACGGGAGCGGTCACCCTGACCGGGCAGACCGCCGGAGCGATCGCCGGGATCGACGCCGGGATCCGCACCGGCGGCGATGGCCAGCCCTCCCTGATTGACGCAGTCGGCCAGTCCGCCACCGGCGCCCGCACCCTCGCGGGCGGAATCGGCCAGCTCACCGGTGGACTCACTCAGCTCGCCGACGGTGCCGACGCCGCAGCCGGCGGCGCCGCGCAGCTCTCGTCCGGAGCCACCACCGCAGCGGCCGGCGCCCGCGACCTCGCCACCGGCGCGACCACCGCCGCGGGCGGCGCCGCCGACCTCGCCGCGGGAGCGTCCTCCGCCGCCGAGGGAGCCGACCAGCTCGCCGACGGCGCGAGCGGCCTCTCGGACGGGGCGGTGCAGCTCGCCGACGGCAGCCGTACGCTCGCCACCGGACTCGACGCCGCCGTCGCGCAGCTGCCCAGCTACACCGAGTCGGAGTCGACGAACCTCGCCGACGTCGTCTCCGATCCGGTCGAGAACGCGAGCAGCACGAACGACCTGTTCGGAGCCTCCAGCGTCCCGTTCTTCGCCACGATCGCCCTCTGGCTCGGCGCCCTCGCGACCTTCCTGGTGCTCGCCGCTTTCTCGCACCGGGCGCTCTCCTCCACCCGCTCCTCCGCAGCTCTCGCCCTGTCCTCCTCCCTGCCCGCGCTGGTGATCGGCGTCGTGCAGGGTCTCGCGGTCGCGATCGTGATGAGTAACGTCGCCGGTCTGGAGCCGGGACGCTGGGTCGGCTTCGCCCTGCTCTCGATGCTCGCCGGCGCGTCGTTCGCCGCGGTCAACCAGGGGCTGGTCGCGCTGCTCGGAGGGATCGGCCGGTTCCTCTCGATGGTCGCGGCGGTGATCGGACTCGGCGCGGGCATCATCTCGACGGTCCCCGGCCTGTTCGACGACGTGCTCGGGTTCCTGCCGCTGTCGGCCGCGCAGAACGCGCTCTCCGGAGTGGTCGGGGGCACGGAGGGAACGGCCGGCGCGGTCGTCGGCCTGGTGATCTGGCTGCTGTTCGGGCTGCTGCTGACCGTCACCGCAATCGCCCGACATCGGGTCGTCTCGGTCCGCGCCCTGCATCGCGCTGCGGAGGCGTAGGCCGCTCACCACGCCTACACGGCCGACGCCTGTCGGGCATCTCGTGCCGTCTCCCCCCGGAGCTGGGACGGATGGCACGAGGATCGCGCCGTGTCCGCGCCTCAGGGATGTCCGCCGCATCCTCGGGGTTACCCTGACGCGGTGGAATCGGTACCAACGCAGAGCCGGACACGGCGGGTCTACAGCCCGTCCGTCGTCCTGCGCCTGCGTGCGCTCCTGCGGCGGCTGGTCGGCGCGCTGCTCGCCGCGGTGATCATCCCGTTCGCGATTCTGGCCGACCGTCGCGGCGTCCTCGACGAGTCGGCGCTCTCGCTCAGCCTCCTCGCCCTCACCGTCCTGATCGGGCTGGTCTCGGCAGTGTCCCTCTTCGTCGTCACTCCCACCCGCGTGATGACGACCGAGACGCAGGTCGTGCTGATGCGCGGCCACCGCCGCCGCGAGCAGTGGCCTCGCCGCTCGGTGCGCTTCGTCGAGTCGAGCGACGGCGACGGCTTCGTTGCCTGGTGCCGCGGCGACGGCGTCGAGGTCCGCTGCGCGCACTTTCGACCCGAGGACTTCGCCACCCTGCTCGCCGACCTCGGCGCCGTCGCACGCATCCGCGACGCCCTGCCGCCCGCGCTGGCGGGTCCCGCCTCCGCTGTGCTCTTCCGTCCGCACCGGGCGCCGTTGCGCCGACGTGTGCTCGCCCTGGTCGTCGTCGCCACGGAGGCGTTCGCCGCCGGTGTCCTGGCCGTCGCTCTCGCCGGTGCCCCGTCGGGCGACCGCACGCAGATCACTGTGGGCGCGGTCGTCGTGGCGCTCTCGCTCCCGCTCGGCCTGATCGCCGCCCGGTTGGCGCTGCGGCCCGGCTTACCCGGCTCGATCGTGGTGTCGGCGTCGGCGATCCAGATCGACGCGCTGGTCTTCCCCCTCGAGGCGTTGCGCTCCGTGGTCGCCTCGAGTCCCACGGGGAGCCGCAGCCTCCGCCTCGTCCTCACCGAGACGAACGGCCGCATTACCGAGGTGCCCCTCGGCCTGCGACTGCCGACGTTGCGGCGCGACCAGCTCTTCCCCGACTACCCGCTGCTGCTCGGCGTCCTGCGCGAGCACACGGCCCCGCTGCCGGGACTGCTGCGGATCGAGGGCTGACGCCTCCGCTACGAAACCGCCTCGGGCGGCGGGTCAGTCCTCGGCGCCGTCGGCGATGCGCTGGTGGTGGTGGATGACCTCGGCGACGATGAAGCCGAGGAACTTTTCGGCGAACGCCGGATCGAGATGCGACTCCTCGGCGAGCGCCCGCAGTCGCGCGATCTGACGGGCTTCACGCTCGAGATCGGCGGGAGGCAGACCATGCACGGCCTTGAGCCTGCCGACCTTCTGGGTGAACTTGAACCGCTCGGCGAGCAGGTGGATCACCGCCGCGTCGATGTTGTCGATGCTCTGACGGATCTGCACGAGTTCGGCTCGCGCCTGGGACTCCTCAGGAGTGATGTCAACGGTCATGGCGGGACCCTAACCGACCGGTGGGGCTTCGAGCTGCAACCGGCGCATGACGACGGCCCCTGCCCGGGGTCCGGGAGGGGCCGTCACGAGGGGAGGGTCAGTCGACCCGGTTGATCTGCACCGGAATGTTCCCGCGGGTCGCGTTGGAGTACGGGCAGAGCAGGTGCGCCGCGTCGGCGACCTTCTGCGCGTCCTCGGCGCTCGCCTTCGGGACGTAGACGTCGAGCTCGACCGCGAGGCCGAAGCCGTCGGAGTCGTTCTTGCCGATCGAGACGCTGGCCGAGACGGCGGCGTCGGTCGTGTCGATCGTGAGCTGGCGGCCGGCTCCGTGCAGGGCGCTGAGGAAGCAGGCGGAGTAGCCGGCCGCGAACAGCTGCTCGGGGTTGGTCCCCTCGCCGGAGCCGCCGAGCTCCTGCGGGGCGCGGGTGTCGAGGTCGAGCCGGTCGTCTTCGGTGCGGACGTGGCCGTCGCGTCCTCCACCGGAGGCGTGGGCGATGGCGGTGTAAAGAGCATCCATCCCCCCATCCCATCACCCGGCCGCCGTGAGTCAAGTGAACGCGGGAGGCACGTCCTGCGTTCTCCCGGGGATCCGGCCCGGGAACTCCGCGAGAGCCGTCAAGCCCCTCCCGCGCCGCGCCCTCCGGGTGTGCGGTGGAGGGGCACCGACCCCCACCGACCCCCACCGACCCCACCGGCGCGAGCCGGAGAACGGAGACGAACATGCGAGCGCTCACTTGGCAGGGCATCGAGAAGGTCTCGGTCGAGACCGTCCCCGACCCCCGCATTCAGCAACCGACCGACGCGATCATCCGGATCACCTCGACCGCGATCTGCGGCTCCGACCTGCACCTGTACCGACTCCTCGGGCCCTACCTCGACAAGGGCGACGTGCTGGGGCACGAGCCGATGGGCGTTGTGGAGGAGGTGGGCTCCGCGGTCACCTCGCTGCGAGTGGGAGACCGGGTCGTCGTCCCCTTTAACATCGCCTGCGGCGAGTGCTTCCTGTGCCGCCGCGGATTGCAGTCGCAGTGCGAGACGACGCAGGTCACCGAGTACGGCTCCGGAGCGGCGCTCTTCGGCTACACGAAGATGTACGGCCAGGTCCCCGGTGGTCAGGCCGAGCTGCTGCGCGTGCCGCTCGCCGACTACAACACGATCGTCGTCGGAACCGACCTACCGGACGAGCGCTACCTGTTCCTCAGTGACATCGTGCCCACTGCCTGGCAGGGCGTGGAATACGCGCAGGTCCCTGACGGCGGGACCCTCGTCGTCTTCGGGCTCGGGCCGGTCGGCCAGTTCGCCGCGCGGATCGGTGTGTACCGCGGCTATCGCGTGCTCGCTGTGGAGCCGGTTGCCGAGCGGCGCGCAATGGCGGACCGGTACGGAGTGGAGACGTTCGATCTGTCCGACGACATCACCGCCCAGCTGCGCGACCTGACCGACGGGCGGGGTCCCGACTCCGTCCTGGATGCGGTCGGCATGGAGGCGCACGGCTCGCCGGTCGGCTCCTTCGCGCAGACGATGGCCGGGCTGCTCCCCGATCCGATCGCCCGCAAGGCGATGGACACCGTCGGCGTCGACCGGCTCGCCGCGGTGCACGCTTCGCTCGACCTGGTGCGCCGCGGCGGGACCGTCTCGCTGAGCGGGGTCTACGGCGGTGAGGCCGACCCGATGCCGCTCAAGTCGATGTTCGACAAGCAGGTGACGATGCGGATGGGCCAGTGCAACGTGAAGCGCTGGATCGACGACCTGCTGCCACTGGTCGAGGACTCGTCCGATCCGCTCGGCGTGCTGGACCTGGTGACTCACCGGGCACCCCTCGAGGACGCTCCGGCCCTGTACGAGACCTTCCAGAAGAAGGAGGACGGCTGCATCAAAGTCGTCCTGCAGCCGTAGCAGAAACGACGAAGGCGGCGCCCCGTCGAGGGAGCGCCGCCTTCGCTGTACGCCGAGACCTACTTGAAGACGTCCTTGACGTCCTCGCCGGTCTTCTTGGCCGAGGCCGCAGCCTGGTCCTTCTGACCTTCGGCCTTCAGGCTGTCGTCGTTCTTGTGGTCGCCGAGAGCTTCCTTCGCCTTGCCGGCGATGTCCTGAGCGGCGTTCTTGATCTTGTCATCGAGCCCCATTGTGGTGCCTCCTTCGCTGATCGTTGGCTCGACCGTAGGACTGGGAACTGCCCGCTTCCTGAGAACGAAGAGGGGCTTGCCCAGGAGGCCGCTCGGCTGCCATGCTTCGCGCCCTCGACCAGCGGAGGGCGGCTGAGGGCGCGGAATCAGGTCGCCGGGGCGGCGGACTCCGACGGGGCCATCTGTGAGGGCACGTTCGTGGGAGTCTGCGTCGATCCGTCGTCCGCACTGGTCGGCACCGCAGTCCCGGACTGAATCGGAGTCTGGGCGTCGCCGGTGCAGCCTGCTACGAGTCCGATGGTGAGAGCGGCGGCGCCGAGCGCCCCGAGGACCCGTGAGGCCCTCACTTGCCCGTCACCGCATCCTTCACAGCCCCGACCGCTTTCTCGATCACGTTGGGCTTTGGGTCGGTGCCGTAGAAGCGCTCGTCCGGCTGGGTGGGCGGCGGCATCGGCACTCCGCCGCCGGGCTCGGCGACGCGATAGCTGAACTCGCCCTTGCCGTCGGGGGTCGGACCCGAGGCCCAGGTGCCGTCGGCGGCCGTCGCTCCGTCCGAGAAGTTGATGTACTCGTACGACACCGAGCGCTCCTCCTTCGAGATCGGGAAGTTCGAGGGCACCGGCAGATCCTCCTTGCCCTCCGCCCGCAGCTCGGCGGCCGCCGCGATCCACTGGTTCTGGTGCATCGTGTCGCGGGCCAGGAGGAACGACAGCAGGTCGCGCACGCCGTGATCGTCGGTCATGTGGTAGAGCCGAGGGACCTGGAGGCGGCCCTGCATCTCGGCGTTGGCGTTCGCCGTGAAGTCGGCGAGCAGGTTGCCGCTCGCTGTGATGTAGGAGCCTTGCCACGGGTTCCCCATGCTGTCGACGGGGCGAACGCCCGCACCGGCCACGATCGCGTGCTGCACATCGGAGCCACCGATGACCGCCGCGAGCACCGGGTCCTTCTTCATCGCGTCCTCGGACTGCTCGATCGGCGCCTTCTCGAGCAGCTGCGCAATCATCACGGCGATCATCTCGACGTGGCCGAACTCCTCGGCGCCGATGCCGAATAAGAGATCCCGGTACTTGCCCGGGTCGTGGGCGTTCCAGGCCTGGAAGCCGTACTGCATCGCCACGGTGATCTCGCCGTACTGGCCGCCGAGCACCTCCTGAAAGCGTCGGGCGAAGACGGCGTCGGGCTTGGAGGGGGAGGCCGTGAACTGGAGTTCCTGACGGTGGAAGAACATGACTGCTTGCCTTTCCGGTGTGGCCGGGCGGAGCCGAGCGCGGACGTCCGGGGTGGGTTTCTTCGACGCTAGGCAGCCCGGTTGGAGGGCTAGAAGGGGCTTGACGTGGGCCGAGAGCACTCGCGACGCGATCGCCGGAACCCGGCCGCGTGGGCGCGGGATGGTAGCCGCTTCGAGGGTCGTTCGCTATGCCCTTTCCGCTGTTCGGGCGCCCGCCCAAACTGGCGACGCCGGCACGCACTCATCCCCACTCGATCCTGGAAGGGACAGACGATGTCGAACATCGATCCCGATTCACCTCCGTTCGCAGACGGCGCCGCGAACTTCGGCGCGACCGAGACCCCCGCCGAGAGCGGGGCGCACACCGCCTCCGTCGGCGCGTACTCCTCCTCCGATTCCTCCTCCTCGAGCAGTGCCACCGGCGCCGCGAAGGAGGCGGCCGGCACCGCGAAGGAGCAGGCCGGCGCTGTCGCCGGCGATGCCAAGCAGGCCGCGAGCGACGTGCTTTCGACAGGCAAGGACGAGGCAGGCAACGTGGTCCAGGAGGCCAAGGTTCAGGTCAAGGATCTCCTCGACCAGAGCCGCAGCCAGCTCACGGAGCAGGCGCACTCGCAGAAGGAGAACGCCGCCAAGGGCGCGCGCGCCTTCAGCGATGACCTCACTGCTCTGGCGAACGGCGAGGGCGGTCAGGACAACATGGCCGCGAACCTCGTCTCGCAGGCCGCCTCCCGCGCCCAGGGCATCGCCCAGTGGCTCGAGAACCGGGACCCGTCGCAGCTGCTCGACGACGTGCGTTCGTTCGCACGCCACCGGCCGGGCGCCTTCATCCTGATCGCCGCCGCGACCGGCCTCGTCGGCGGGCGCCTCATCCGGGCACTGACCGCCGAGGCGAAGGATGACAAGGAGGCGTCGACGGCACGCACCGACGGCCCCGAGTACGACGCTCCCGCCGCCGACTCGCTCGCGTACGACGCTCCCGCGGCCGACTCCCTCGCGTACGACGCTCCCGCCGCCTCGGCCTACGGCACGGTCGGCTCAAGCTCGCTCGAGCGCGACTACGCCCCGACCGAGCCCCTTGCCGATCCGCTCGACGGCGGCTTCCCGAACGGCGGACGGCGGTGACCGATCCGACGGGCGTCCACCGCTCGGCCCAGACGCCCGATGAGCGGGCGGGCTCGACGTCGCTGGGCGACCTGCTCAGTGAGGTTTCGCGCGATCTCTCCACGCTGATTCGCCAGGAAATGGCGCTCGCGAAGGCGGAGCTTAAGGAGTCGGCAAGCAAGGCGGGCAAGGGCGCGGGCCTGCTCGGTGGGGCAGGATACGCCGCACTGATGGCCGTGCTGTTCCTCTCGATCGCCCTCTGGTGGGGCCTGGGCACTCTGATCGGCAACGGCTGGTCCGGAGTGGTCGTCGCCGTGATCTGGGCGATCGTCGCCGCGATCCTCTATGCCGCGGGCCGTAAGAGCCTGAAGCAAGTCGACGGTGCTCCCGAAACGGTCGACTCCCTCAAGAAGATTCCCGACACCCTCAAGCCGAACGGGGCAGGACGATGACGTACGACGCAGGACTGGACAAGACGCCGGAGCAGGGAATGAGGCCGGAGCAGGGAAAGACGCCGGAGCAGCTTCGCGCGGATATTGAGCTCACCCGGCTGGAACTCGGCGGTGACGTCGACGCACTGGCCGGAAAGGTCAGCCCGAGCGCCATCGCGCAGCGGCAGACCGACAAGGTCCGCTCGGCCGTGGGGTCGGTCCGCGACCGCGTGATGGGCTCAGCGCACGATGCCTCCGACTCGCTCTCGAGCGGAGCCGGCTCGGCGAAGGCCAAGGCCGAGGGCAACCCGTTCGCCGTGGGCTTGATCGCTTTCGGCGCCGGGCTGCTCGTGGCCTCACTGATCCCCGCGTCCAGCAAGGAGAAAGAGGCGGCGAGCCGCGTCAAGGAGCAGGCCCAGCCGATCGTCGACACGGTGACCGATGCAGCGAAGGAGGCGGCCGGTGAGCTGCGCGAGCCGGCGCAGCAGGCGTTCGCCGCGGTCAAGGACACTGCGACCGACGCCGCGCAGAACGTTAAGGAGGCAGGCTCCTCGGCCGCCGGCGATGTGCAGGACTCGGCCCGCGAGGCCAAGCACGCCGTCCAGGAGGACGTGCAGAGCTGATCCGTCGGCGCTGACAGGGCGGTGGGCCTCCGGGCCCGCCGCCCTTCGACGTTTCCGGGCCGCGGCGACCGATCCGGGACCCGCGTCACTGACGGCCGAGCGGTCGGACCGGATTATCCCAGCGCGGGAAAGGCACGTACACGCCGGGAAGCGACTCCTCAAGAAACGGATCGTAATCTCGAGATGCGACAGCCTCGAACAGGGCGTGGGCATCGTTCGTCCAGAACAGTTCGCTGTACACCCTGACCGAATACACTCCGCTTTCCTGGATAAAGTACTTAATCCGATAACCGTCGCCCGTGATTCCCCACAATTCGGCATTAGTCGTACGCTCGCGCGTGTAGTACTGCCACCCCCGCTCCTCGAAATACTTCCGCATCGGATCCAGATCTACCTTCTCCCCCCGAGCCCCAGGGGGCATGATAATCCGAGTACCCATTACGTAATAGCTGTTCTCGCCCGTCCCACCCGGAAGACCACCCCCGACACCACCATTGAACCCCTCCTCAGGCAACGTCTCCCCACCATTCCACCTCCACACACCATCACTGATCCGCAACTGCGCATCCCGCAACAACTCCTGCGCATGCACATAATGCTGCGCATTCAGCTCAAACTCCTCCTCCAACGTCAGACCCGCCACCTCCGCCCGCGTCATCCCCGCAGCATCCCGCCGCTGCGTCATCACGTTCGACGAACACGCCGACACAACGACAACGGCCACGAGAACGCCAGCGATCCTCGCGAGCACTTTCCGGAACGTCATTGGCGACCCAGCGGACGGATCGGGTTATCCCAGCGCGGAAACGGGACATACACGCCCGGAAGCGACTCCTCGGGGAACGGATCGTAATCCCGAGACGCAACAGCCTCGAACAGGGCGTGGGCATCATTGGTCCAAAACAGTTCGCTGTACACCTGAATTGAATATTGGCCGCTCGCCTGGATGTAGTAGTTGATCCGATAACCGTCACCCGTGATCCCCCACAGATCAGCACTCTCCAACGTCTCCCGAACAAAGTACTTCCACCCCTGTTCCTCGAAGTACGCCACCATCGGATCTAAATCCGACTTCTCCCCCTGAGCACCTGGCGGCTTGATGATCCGAGTGCAGGTGACGTAGTAGCTGTTCTCACCGTTACCACCCGGAAGACCACCCCCGACACCACCGTTGTACCCTTCCTCGGGTAGCGTCTCCCCACCGTTCCACCTCCACACGCCATCACTGATCCGCAACTGCGCATCACGCAACAACTCCTGCGCATGCACATAATGCTGCGCATTCAGCTCAAACTCCTCCTCCAAAGACAACGCCGCCACCTCCGCCCGCGTCATCCCCGCAGCATCCCGCCGCTCCGCCATCACGTTCGACGAACACGCCGACACAACGACGAGAGCCACAAGAACCCCAGCGATCCGCGCCGCCGAACCCCAACCCGTCACTGCCGGCCACGCGGATGGATAGGCGCATCCCACCTCGGGAACGGCGCATAAAAACCAGGCAAAGACTCTTCCGGGAACTCGGCAGTATCCCGCGACGCAACCGCATCAAACAACGCGTGAGCATCATTCGTCCAAAACAGTTCGCTGTACACCTGGATTGAATATCGGCCGCTCGCCTGGATGTAGTAGTTGATCCGATAACCGTCACCCGTGATCCCCCACAAATCAGCACTCTCCAACGTCTCACGAACAAAGTACTTCCACCCCTGTTCCTCGAAGTACGCCACCATCGGATCTAAATCCGACTTCTCCCCCTGAGCACCTGGCGGCTTGATGATCCGAGTGCACGTAACGTAGTAGCTGTTCTCGCCCGTACCACCCGGCAGACCACCCCCGACACCACCATTGAACCCCTCCTCAGGCAACGTCTCCCCACCATTCCACAGCCACACACCATCACTGATCCGCAACTGCGCATCCCGCAACAACTCCTGCGCATGCACGTAATGCTGCGCATTCAGCTCGAACTCCTCCTCCAACGTCAAGCCCGAGATCCCGGCTCGTGTCATCCCCGCAGCATCCCGCCACTGCACCGACGCGTCAGACCAACACCCCGACAGGACGAGGAGAAACCCGAGGCCGACCGCCGCAAGTCGACGCATGCTGCTGCGGATCACTGCCGCCCACGCGGATGGATCGGAGCATCCCAACGCGGGAACGGGGCGTAAAGACCGGGCAGGGACTCGTCCGGGAACTCCGGAATGTCTCGCGATGCGACCGCGTCGAACAGGGCGTGAGCATCATTGGTCCAGAACAGTTCGCTGTACACCTGAATGGAATAGACCCCGCTCTCCTGTATGTAGTACTTCACCCGATAGCCGTCACCGGTGATGCCCCACAATTCGGCATAAGCCGAACTCTCGCGCACAAAGTACCGCCACCCCTGATCCTCGAAGTACTCCCGCATCGGATCCAGATCCGCAAGAGAACCGTTCGCACCCTCCGGGGTGATGATCCGGCCGCCTCGCACGTAGTAGGTGTTCTCGCCGGTGCCACCCGGAAGACCACCCCCGACACCACCATTGAATCCCTCCTCGGGCAACGTCTCCCCGCCGTTCCACCTCCACACACCATCACTGATCCGCAACTGCGCATCCCGCAACACCTCATTCATGTGCACGTAATGCTGCGCGTTCAGCTCGAACTCCTGCTCCAACGTCAAGCCCGCTACCTCCGCCCGCGTCATCCCCGCCGCATCCCGCCGCTCCACCATCGCGTCCTCCTCTTTACCCGCTCCGCATCCACAGAGCAGAATCACCATCAGTGTCAGCGCCAGCGTCGTGCGAACCGGACGCCCGGAGCTCGATTCCCGTTTCACGGAACCACCTCCCCCGCCATGACCCGCACCACGGACGCGAACGGGGTCGAATCCGGCGAGAGGTAGCCGACGGCCCCGGTCGATTCGTCGGGAGACATGTCGTGCCCCGTCACCGCCCTCGTCCCGTCACCCTGTTGGGCCGAGAGAGTGCGGACGCCGTCGATCGTGCGGAGATCGATCCGCTGACCGAGGCCCCAGAAACGTCCCACGCCTGCCCACTTGTCGTCGTCGGCCTCGGTGGCGTAGATCTCGTCGACATTCAGCCCGTTTACCTCCAGGCCCCGGTCGACACCCGCGGAGCCGTAGGAGAAGAGCGCATCGACGCGGTGACGGCAGTCCCGCGAGGCGTCAATCGCCAGCGGGGACCCGTAGGAGTGAGCGAGAACGGTGGTGGTCGCAGGAGGAAGGTCTCGACGCGCGTCGAGGGCACCGTCGATGAAGCCGCTCAGGCGCGGGGTCCCGGAGCCGGCTTTCGCGTCGCTCCAGACCTCCGGTCCGACCGGAGCGTGGTAGCCGATCCAGGAGACGACAGCGAAAGAGTGGCCAGGATCGAGGAAGGTCGCGCCTGCGAATAGATCGTTCGCCACCCGGACGTTCTGCTTCATATCGCCGACCGTCGTGAGCGCTCCCGGCACGTTCACGGTGACGCGGTCCGCCGTATCGAGGTCGCCCAGCGAGATAGCCGCGACGAGCGCCCCGTCATCCACGCTGAGCCCGACCAGTTGTGCCACTTTTCCCTCGGGCCCGGTCGGCAGGCGCTTCGCCTTGTCGTCCGCGTCCCTCACCGCCTCCCGCAGCGCACTCATCTGCGCCGTGAACTCGGTCAGCCCGATGCCTTGCCCGCCTCCCAGCCCCAGGGCCAGGTACACCCATTGCGGGTCGCGCTCCGCCGCGGCGAGCACAGCGCGCGACGCGGCGTCGCGAGCGGCGGCCGGCAGCCCATCGAGGTCGGCGAACGCGATCTGCGTCGAGAGCGGAAGACCGGCGACGTCCGCCGGGGTGAGGCCGGACGCCGTCCACGCCGCGAGCACGTCCGGCGAGGCGAGCGCGGGATCGAGGAGCTTCCGTAGCGGACTCGGCAGCCGCCCGAGCGCGCAGGTGCCGATCGTGACATCCGAGAGCAGGCCGCCGCCCGCGCGCTCGAACGCCTCCGCGACGCGCTCGACCCAATCGGCGTCCCAGGCGTTCTCGCTGAGGAACGAGACGAAGCTGTCGAGCACATCCATCTGCTCGATGGGCGCCCAGGAGCAGGAGGCGGTGAAGTCGGTCCAGACGCCGCTGAGCCGACTCCAGAGATCGTGTGCCTCACGGTCGAGCGCCCGCGCGACTCCGACGAAACTCCTCAAGCGCACCGGATCGGCCGAACTCCGACCCGAGGCAGGCGCGCCCTCGGCCGAGTGCGAGCGTCCCTGCGCGCGGAACGACACGCGGATCGGGCGCGGTCGAAGCGGCTCGGAGGAGGGACGCGGATCCGTGATCCTCGCCCATTCGTCCTGCATCGCCTGGGTCGGGTCCCCGGGCACCCGGGCGCGGAGTCGGGCCGTCTCCCGCTCGTACCAGCCGTCGAGATCGTCGCGGCGCCGCTGCTCCTGCGCCGCCTGCTCCGCCATTCGATCGACCTGATCGGCGAGCGTCCGCAGGGAGGCGATGAGCTCCCTCCGATCATCGACAGAGGTCTGGCAGGCCCGAGCGAAGAGCTGCTGCGCGATCCCCGCGAAGTCGGTCTCGACATCGACCACCGAAGCCTGCCGTTCGACGCCCTGGCGCCCGAGGTCCTCCGCTGCGCAGCGGAGACGAGAGGAGAGCACTGCCGCCGTCTCCGCGTGGAACCGCACCTGCACGGCTCCTCCTTCCTGCCTCCCACCCGAGGCGTTGTGAGTGAGCGTCACCTTATGGCGGGGCGCGGACGTTCTGCTGCCGCTGGCGCGGAACACCGCCTCCGCGAAATAGCCCGGCCGGGAATACCGGGCCCGCCGGGTTCCTTGCCCTCCGTATGCGGTCGATCGTCTACTCCCGCACCGGTGACTCCTCCGTCCTCTCCCTCGTCGACCGGGAGGAGCGGGCGCCCGGCCCCGACGAGGTCCGCGTCCGCGTCCTCGCGTCTGGCGTGAATCCGACCGACTGGAAGGCGCGCGCTGATGGCGATCTCGCCTTCGACGAGGTGGTACCGAACCAGGACGGCGCCGGCGTCGTCGATGCGGTCGGCGAGGACGTCGAGCACCTGGCGGTCGGCGATCGCGTCTGGATGTACCTCTCCGCGCACCGCCGCCCGACCGGCACCGCGCAGGAGTCGACAGTGCTCGCGGCCGAGCACGTCGTGCGCCTGCCCGACGGCATCGGAACCGACATCGCCGCGAGCCTCGGCGTCCCCGCGATGACTGCCCACCGCGCCCTCACCGTGCACGAGCACGGCCCCTCCCGTCTCACGCCCGGAGCGCTTGCCGGCCGCACCGTCCTGGTCCAGGGCGCCGTAAGCCACGCCGCTATCCAGCTCGCGGTCTGGGCCGGAGCGGCCGTGATCGCCACAGTGAGCAGCGACTCCAAGGAGCGCCTCGCTCGGGCGGCCGGCGCGCGGCATGTGCTCCAGTACCCCGACGACGCGCTCGCCGACCGGATCCTCGAACTCGCACCGGACGGCGTCGAGCAGGTGATCGAGGTGGCCCCCGCCCAGAACGCCGCGCTCGACGTGGAGGTGCTCGCCAACCACGGCAGCATCGCTTACTACGCGAACAACAACGGTGACGAGTTCACCGTCCCGATCGTCGCCAGCTTCGCGAAGAACGCGCGCTGGCAGGGGCTCCTGCTCTACACGGTGGGCGAGGAAGCGTTGCAGTCAGCGGCCGAGTAGGGAACGACCGGCAAGGTGCTCATCCGCATCGCCGACTGACCCGGCGCGCGCGCTGGGTCAGCCCCGGAGCGGAGGCGAGCCCGGCACGGTCGCGCGATCGGCCAGGCCTGCAACGAGTTCGGCCAGCGCCTCCTCCGCGGTGCGGGTCGGCGACCACCCCAGCTCGGCGCGCGCCCGCTCGGTGGACATCACGGGGACGTTGCCGGCGATGTCGAGCCACCCCGCGTCGGTGCGCTGCACCCGGAGGTGCCAGGTCGCGGTGACGATCGAGCGGAGTAAACCGAAGGGCACCGTGACCAGGCGGGCACCGAATGCGCGGGCCAGCCGCTCCGGAGTGAGGACAGGCTCGGCCGCGATGTTGAAAGCTCCTCCGGCGCGCCGGTCGATCGAGCGCCAGAAGGCATCAGCCACATCGTCGGCGTGCACTCCCTGGAAGATCACGTTCTTCGGCAGTGGCAGCACCGGAATCCGGGTCGTCTTCAGCCACCGCGTGGGGTAGTGCGGGCCGGCGAAGAGCCCGGCGATCTCGGTGGCCGCTCCGCGCTGGAACACCAGCCCCGGCCGCAGGCGCGTGACGATGATCTCAGGGTGCTCCTGCTCGAAGGCGTCCAGCTGCCGCTCGTTCGCGGCCTTGTGGCGGCTGTACGTCGAGGTGTGCAGGCCGCCGGTCGGCCAGTCCTCGTCCACGCGGATCGACTTGGGCGCCGCGCTGTAGGCGCCGACCGAGGAGGCGACCACGACCTGGCCGACCCCCTCAGCGGCGGCGGCCGCGAGCACGGCCGCCGTGCCTCCAACATCGACCAGCCGCTGGAACGGCTCGTCGTGGCTGGGCTGCAGCGCCCAGGCGAGATGCACGACGGCGTCGATGCCGGCGAACGCCTCGCGGAGCAGGCCCGGCGCCTCGCTCGAGACGAGATCGACCTCAATCCAGCGCACGTCGCGATACTCCTCGGAGCGGAGCCGCGGTGCGCGGCGCGCGATGCCAATGATTTCCTGCACCCCGGCCTCGCCGTGCAGGCGTCGCAGCAGTGCCGTGCCCAGATTGCCGGTCGCCCCGACGATCGCGATCCGCATCTCGTCATCCCTCCGCGGGCGGCACGCGCCGACCCCTTGCTCCGAGGCTAGACAGGGCCGCCGCCACGAAGGAGCCTCTTGACAGCTCGGGCGGCGAGGGGCCCGGCCGGCGACCTGCGTCCGCGCACGGGAGTCCCTTCACCTAGCTTTCGCGCGTTCCGCGTGATCAGGTTCTTGCACGCGCCGATCGTGCGCGTCCTGCGTCTCTCGTCCCGCGACCCCGATAGGGTGCGAAAAAGCCCATCCCCGAACAGAACGGCGTCTGCATGACCTCAACCATCGAGCGCCTCCGCGTCAAAGATTTCACCGTATTCTCCGACCTCGATCTCCCTCTAGCCAGTGGTATCAATGTCTTCGCTGGCGAGAACGGTGCGGGAAAGTCCCATCTCCTTAAAGCTATGTACTCGGTTCTGTCCGCAGATCAGACGCCGCGCGATTCGCTATCGGCAACGTTGGGCAAGCAGCTCGCCGCTAAGCTCGTGAACGTCTTTCGACCAGAGAGCTTAGGGCGTCTTGTGCGTCGACGGGTCGGACGAGGGCGCGCCGAACTCGACCTAAAATTCTCTGGAGACCAGCAACGTGTCTCCTTCTCATTCGCGACCAACTCACAGTCCGAGGTTAATGTCGAACATCGGCTCAGCAAGCCCCTCACCGGAACGCCGGTGTACCTCCCGACTCGTGAGCTGCTGACGATCTATCCTGGTTTCGTCTCGCTTTACGAAAGAACGTCCCTTGAATTCGAAGAGACCTGGCGAGATTCATGCGTCCTTTTAGGGCTCCCGCTAAGCCGCGGCCCCCGCCAGGAACGCGCGAAGAAACTCCTCGCCCCCCTCGAGGATTCTCTCGGCGGCAGTGTAGTCGAAGAGGGAGGCCGGTTCTACCTCAAAGTACCTGGTGGAGGAAAATATGAGATGCCACTTGTGGCGGAGGGGATGCGAAAATTAGCGATGCTCGCTAGACTCATCGCCAACGGGACTTTATTCGACAGCGGCTTCCTTTTTTGGGATGAACCGGAAGCTAATATCAATCCTCGGGTTCTTCGGCATGTGGCCCGCACTATCTCACAGCTCGCGCGGTCTGGCGTCCAGGTCTTCGTCGGGACGCACAGCCTATACCTGATGAAAGAACTTGAAATTTTGAAGCGCAACGAGGCTGGGGACTTCCCTCCGATGCAATTTGTTACGCTCTCCCCTGGAGAGGATGGAGTGAGGACCACAGTGGGTCAATATCTAGAAGAACTAGAGCACTTAGCCATTCTCGATGAGTCACTTGCTCAATCGGATCGCTACCTCGACGCCGTGACCGAAGCATGAACCTCGACGTAGATGGCGCTGACTTCTCATTCCCAAGCAATTGGGATGTCCTCAAGTACGACGATTCCGAGTTCTTTCAAAAGGTTTTCATTCGCACTCACGATGGGATAAAGGCAATCGACCTGGTGGCCATTCAGCGAGACCTCGACGGCGCGGACATCCGCTTGGTTCTCATTGAAGTGAAGGACTACCGTCATGCCGACGCAAGGGGGTTGCATCCAACCGAACTGGCCACCATCGTCGCGAAGAAGGTCACCGCAACTCTTGCTGGCCTGTCCGCGGCGACCCGGAAAGCCGAGAACATGGATGAGAGGACGCTGGCTATCCGCTCTGGACAGGCGCCTGCTGTGAAGATTGTTCTTCACTGCGAGGATCGCGCCGTTCCGATTATCGATCCGTCGGACTTGCTGATTAAGCTACGGCAGCGTCTCGGTCCAATCGCCGATGTCGTGACTGTTGGATCGTCCAGGAACACACGGGGGGAATGGACGGTGCTCATGCCGTCCCTCGCGTAATGCGCGCTCGCGGGCTTCATCTGGCGTGTGCTGAGACCACCCTGAGCGCAGCGCCGCCGACGCGCAGAGCCAGGCGACTCCGTACTCTGAGGAGATGCGCAGCAACCCACCGCGGCCTGATCAAAGACGGCACCTCGTCGACGGCGTCGAGCTGCGCACGGTCGATGTCGGTCCGGCGGACGCTACGGCGGTGTTCGTCCTGATCCACGGGATCGGGATGTCGCACCACACCTTCTCTCCGCTCGCCGCCGTGCTCAAGCGGCACGGCCGCGTGATCGGGGTCGACCTCGCCGGGTTCGGCGCCAACCGGCGTCCACGGCGGCGGATCGGGCTCGAGGACCACGCGCGGCAAGTCGAGCAGGCGCTCCGCGGGCTGGGCGTCTCGCGCGCCATCGTCGTCGGGCACTCGATGGGGTCGCAGGTGGCCGTCGAACTCGGAGTGCGCGCGCCCGGACTGGTCGACGCTGCGGTGCTGATCGGGCCAGTGGTCGATCCGGAGCGGCCGGGAGCCGTCCGGCAGGGGCTGGCGCTGCTGCGCGACTGCCTCGGCGAGCCGGTGGGCGTGGACGCGATCCTGCTGGCCGACTACCTGCGCGGCGGTGTCCGCTGGTACTTGCGTCAGCTTCCCGAGATGCTGCGGTACCCGGTGCAGGAGCGGCTCGCCGAGCTGGAGGTGCCGGTGCTCGTCGCGCGAGGCCGCGATGATCCGATCGCTACCCGCGACTGGTGCGAGCGCCTGACCGCTCGCGCGCGCGAAGGACGGCTCGTCGAGTTCGCCGGCTCCCGCCACGTCGTTCCTCGCACCGAGCCCGAGCCTCTCGCGCTGGAGATCCTCCGATTCGCGGCCGCCCTCGGCGAGGCACCCGTCGCCCCGCTTCCGCTGCGCGCGGAGCCGGCCGCATGAGCCGCCTCCGGCGTCTGCTGCGCAACGCCGTCTGGTGGATCCGCGACTACGCCTACGCCGTCACCTGGCAGGCGCGCGGCATCCTCTCGCGCCGTGCCCCCGATGACTACCTCGACGGTGATCGGCGACCGATCGTGGCCCTCCCGGGAATCTGGGAAACCTGGTCGTTCCTGCGCCCGATCATCGACCCGCTGCACGAGCGCGGGCATCCGCTGCATGTGCTGACGGGCCTCGGCCGCAACGGCCGCCCGGTCGCACGCACCGCGGAGGACGTGGCCACCTACCTCGCCGAGCACCACCTGCGCGACGTGGTGATCGTCGCGCACAGCAAGGGCGGGCTCGTCGGCAAATACGTGATGACCGAGCTCGACCCCGAGGGTAGGGTCGATCGGATGGTGGCGGTGTCGACTCCGTTCGGTGGCTCCCGCTATGCGCCCTACCTCGTGCTGCGCAGCCTGCGCGCATTCTCGCCGCGCGACGCCACGACCCTCCTGCTCTCGACTCGCGCCGGTGCGAACGCACGGATCACCTCGGTCTTCGGGCTCTTCGATCCGCACATCCCCGAGGGCAGCATGCTCGAGGGCGCGGTGAACGTGCGGATCGAGACCGGCGGGCACTTCCGCATCCTGAGCGACCCCGAGACGCTCGCTGCGGTCGTTACCGCGGTGTCCGCGGAAGAGCGCTCGTCCGCGGACACCGCGGGACGCGACCCGGGCGGACGAGACCCCGCGGAAACGAGACACCCCCCGATGGGACATCGCCCGACGCCTCCGTAGCAACCCGCGCCGCCGCCGCGGAACCCCCTGGTGCCCGCCGGCAGCAGGGCGGAGCGTGGAGCCATGCCCGCCCCTTCCACCGGCCCGACCGAGCTCCTCCTCGTCCGACACGGCGAGAGCCTCGCCAACATCGCGGCAAGCGCCGCCGAGGCCTCGGGAGCGCACGAGATCGCCGTCGACCGCCGCGACCCCGACGTCGAACTCTCCCCCGCGGGCGAGGAGCAGGCTCGTGCGCTCGGCCGCTGGCTGGCGGACGAGGCACGACCCGCCTCCGTCTGGACGTCGCCCTACCGCCGTGCCGCCGCCACCGCCCGCCTCGCCCTCGCCGAAGCCGGCATCGACTTGCCCCTCCGTGCCGACGAGCGCCTGCGCGACCGTGACCTCGGCGTCACCGACCGCCTCACGACGGCAGGAGTACGGGCCCGGCTGCCCGAAGAGGCCGCGCGCCGCATCTGGCTCGGCAAGTTTTACTACCGACCCGCGGGCGGTGAGGCGTGGACCGACCTCGCCCTCCGCGTCCGCGCCTTTCTCGACCACCTCGACACCGCCGCTGCGCCCGGACCGGCCGTCGTCTTCTGCCACGACGCCGTCGTCCTCGTGCTCCGCTATGTCTGCGAGGGCCTCTCCGAGCACGAACTGCTCGACATCGGCGCCGCCACCCCGGTGGCGAACGGATCCGTCACCCGCCTCGTCCGCAAGGGCGAGGGATGGCGGCTCGCCCTCTTTAACCGCACCGACCACCTCGAGCGCTCCGGCGCCCCCGTCACCCGGCACGACGACCGCGCGGCCGGACAAGGAGACCACTATGAGTGACCTCGTCTCCCGCGCCCTGCTCGAGCAGCGCTGGCCCCTCCCCGAGCCCAGCGGATCGAAGCACTCCCGAGGCGACGTGGTCGTGGTCGGCGGTGCCCGCAAGACGCCCGGAGCCGCGATCCTCGCGGGTATCGCCGCGCTGCGGACCGGCGCGGGGCGGATCACGCTCTGCGTCGCCGAGTCGGTCGCCTCGGCGACCGCGGTCGCGCTGCCCGAGTGTGCGGAGTGGTCCCGCTCCCGGAGACGCGCAGCGGTTCCGTCGCCGGGCGCGGCCTCGACGTCCTGGCCGGCGAACTCGCCTCGGCGGACGTCGCCCTGATCGGTCCCGGCCTCGACGATCCGCGTGCGACCGCCGCGACCCTGCGCGCCCTCGCGCCACTGCTCGACGACGTCCCGGCCGTCCATCTCGATGCGTTCCCGCTGGGCGTCCTGCCCGGCCAGCGCCGTACGGCACGGCGGCTCGCCGGCCGGCTGCTGCTCACCCCGAACACGGAGGAAGCGTCGCGCTTGCTCGGCACCGAGGTCGAGGACGTGGAGCGCGCGGCCGTCGCCATCGCCGAGCGTTACGGCGCGGTGGTGAGCCTGTTCAACACGATCACCTCGCCGGACGGCGACGCGGTGCGCATTGAGGGCGAGCACCCCGGTTTGGCAACCGCGGGCAGCGGCGACGTACTCGCTGGAGCGACGGCGGGCCTGCGAGGGCGCGGCGTCGCTCCGATGGGTGCGGCGGCCTGGGGATCGTTCCTGCACACGGAGGCGGACACCAGGCTCTCCGCGCGAATCGGGCCCGCCGGCTACCTCGCGAGCGAGATCCCGGGCGAGTTCCCGAGAGTCCTGGCGGGCTGACGCACGCCCGTCAGTGCGCGACGTCCGCCACGGAGAACGCCACACCCGGAGTGATCAGGATCGAGGTCTCCCGGGGCTCACCCTCGCCCTGGTTCACCGTGATCCAGCGTGAGGCCGAGCCGTCCAGAGCGCGCTCGATACTTTCGCGGACCTCCGCCGCCGTCGTCTCGCTCAGGCTGAACGGCGCTCCTCCGTCCATGATCTCGACCCGCTTCACAGCAGGCCCTCCTCGCTCGACCGGAGGTTGCCCTGCGGTTCCTCGCTGATGCGCAGACCATGCGCGGTGTGCGAGTCGGCTAGGAGCTGGCGGATCCAGTCCGGGTTGATGTTCGGCGCCCGGCCGCCGTGGTACTTAAAGCGCAGCGGGATCGCCTGATGCAGCCAAATCGAGGTCCGGCCATCGCCGACTGCCTGGGAGTCCTTCCAGGTAAAGTAGAACGACTCATTGCGCGCAAGCTTCGAGCCGATCACGATCTGCAGGTGCGCCAGCAGCCGGTCGTCGAAGTCGGCCTCGAGGGTCGAATCGTAGATCAGTCGCCCCATCTGGCGGTACTCCGTTCGGAAAGTCGCCCGTCCGCGGAGGATCGAGCGGAGTCGTGAGTCTTGATCTTACCGGCGCCTCGCGGGTGAAGCGCTCGACAAGCTCCGCATCGAGCAGCTCCTCGGATCCATCGTCTTCGGACTCCGAGAACAGCTGACTCGCCGGGCCGATCAGCAGCGCGGCCCGGCCGGGGCGCCCGGATTCCTGACGGATCGGGATGTCAACCGTGACCGATCCCTTGCTCAACGCCAGCGCCTCCGCGTATCGCAGAAGCGACCGCGCTATCGCGGTGCCCGTCAGCACGGAGCTCCCGGCGTAGTGGATGCGTTCCATGCCCCCTTTCTACTCCTGCGGGCCCTCGCCGGTCAGCGGTTGCGCCGGCGCGGGAGTGAGCGCTAGCGCCGCGTCGATCCGGCGCTCAAGGGCATCGCGCACGGCGGGCCATTCCGCAGCGAGGATCGAGTGCACGGCGGTGTCACGCCAGGATCCGTCGGCCCGCCGCTGGTCGTGACGGAGCACTCCCTCGAACACGGCCCCGAGGCGGAGGATCGCCGCACGCGAGCGGGCGTTCGCCGCATCGGCCTGTAACTTCACCCGCTCGTAGCCACTGTCGAACGCGAGCCCGAGCACGAGCCGCTTCGCCTCGGGGTTCACGGCGGTGCTCCACACCTCGGGCGCGTAAGCGGTCCAGCCGAGGTGGGCGGCCTCGCGTCTCTCGTCGAAATCGGCGAGCGAGGTCGTGCCGACCACCCGGCCCTCCTGCAGCACCGCGAACGTCAGACCTGTGCCCCACGGGTAGTAGCGGCCGGCGAACCCGCGGAACTCCTCCGGTGTGCCCGGGAGACCGGCAGGCCCTCCTCCGTAGCCGCCCGCGAACACCTCGGGGCGGGCGATCGCCCGGCGCAACGGATCCAGGTGCGCCGCGGTCATCGGCTCGAGCGTGATCGAGCGGCCAACGAGCGCGACGGGACCGGGGCGGCGGGGACTGGGCATGCGATCAATGTGGGGCACCGAGCCAGCATGGCTGCAGGAGCACCGCCGCGCTGTTCGCGCCCGCCGCCGCCCTGGTCGGCCTGCTCGCGCGGGTGCTCGCGCTCAGCGGGCGGGACCCATCACCACGGGATTGCTCATGGTGTGACGCGCGGTCGGCGCTGTCCGCTCAGATGACGGCGAGCGCCGCGACGGGCGACACCCGCGTGGCCGCGCGCGCCGGCAGCACGGACGAGATCGCCGTGATCACGACGGACACCGCGAGGACCGAGGCGAGCATCGCGACCGGAATGGTCGGCGGGATGATCCCCCCGTGTGGCACCGAGGCGAAGATGGACACCGCCCCGCACCAGCCGTAGACCGAGCCGAGCACCAACCCGAACAACGCCGCAGCGATAATCATCTGCGCCGCCTCCAGCACGACCATCGCTCGGACCTGCGATCCGGTGAAGCCCAGGGCGCGGAGCAGGCCCAGCTCGCGGCGGCGCTGCAACACGCTCAGCGAGAGTGTACTGATCATGCCGACAGCGGCGAGGACCACCGAGAAGCCGAGCAGGACGCTCATCACGGCGGTGCTCACCGAGACGAACTGCTCGAACTGCTCGTAGCCCTCCGGGTTCAGCTCTCCGCTGCGCCGCATGATTGATCCGAACGTCGCCGCCGCGACCGCGAACATCGTGACCAGACTCACTCCGATCACCAGGCCGATGACAGCACGGGCGCTCCGGGCCGGATTGCGGATCGCATTCGCGGAGGCGAGACGCGCCACCGGTCCGCGGCCCAGAACCCGACCCGTCAGCGCAGTGAGCGGAGGGAGGAAGACGGAGGATCCGAGGACGATCCCGGAGAACGAGAGCACCCCGCCGAGCAGGGCGGGCAGGACGCCGAGCGGCGTGATCGTCCCGAGGAGCACACCCCCGCCGAGCAGGAGTCCGCCGAGCACGACGAGCACGACCGAGGTGACCGTGCGGCCACTGCGCCGGCGCAGCTCCTCGTAGCTGGGTTCCGTCGAGGAGCCCAGCGCCTGCGCGGGCGCGACGGCGAGCACCCGTCGCGAGCCCGCCCAGGAGGCGATCACGGTGGAGGCAATGACGGCGAGCAACGGCAGCACAACGAAGGGACTGAGCAGCGGATAGTCGAACCGGGTGAACGCGCCGCTGCTGAACGCGACCTCGGCACCCGCAGCCACCAGCCCCGCCCCGATGATCAGGCCGATCACCGCGCCGAGCACTCCCTGTCGCAACCCGTCGCGGACGACGCCGCCGCGCAGGGAGCGGCCGGAGGCACCCAGCAGACGCAGCAGCGCGATCTCGCGGGTGCGGCCGGCGATGACGGTCGAGACGGCGTTTGCGGTGACGATCCCGCCGACGTAGACGGCGATCGTGAAGAACACCGCTCCGACCATCCCGAGCATCAGCGCGACGTTGGCGACGTCCTCCAGGCGCTGCGCATGCAGCGAGGCCATCATGCCTGCGACGACCTGTACGAGCGTCGTCCCGAACGCCGCCGAGAGCGCAGCGACCGTGATGATCGCGCCGGCGCCCTGACGGGAACCCGTGCGCACCCGTCTCACGATGTTCCTTCCATCGCCAGCATCGCGCGCGAGATCTCCTCGGCGCTCATCCCGCGACGGTCGTCGACAACTGCCCCGTCGCGGAGGAACACGATGCGGTCGGCGTAGGCGGCGGCGATCGGATCGTGGGTCACCATCGCGATCGACTGGCCATACTCGCGCGTGGACGCGCGCAGCAGGGTCAGGACTTCGCGGCCCGTGCGCGAGTCGAGGTTGCCGGTGGGCTCGTCGGCGAAGATCAGCTGCGGCCGGGTGGCCAGCGCCCGTGCAATCGCGACCCGCTGCTGCTGGCCGCCCGAGAGCTCGTGCGGTCGGTGCCGGAGGCGCTCGCGGAGCCCGAGGGACTCGATCAGCCGGTTCATCCACTCCTCCTCGGCGCCCGTGACGGCGCGGCCGTCGAGCTCGAACGGGAGGCGGATGTTGCCGCTGACGTCGAGGGTGGGCACGAGGTTGAACGCCTGGAAGACAAAGCCGACGCTGCGGCGGCGCAGGACGGTGAGCTCGGCGTCGCTCATGGAGGTGATCTCCTCGTCGCCGAGGAACACGCGGCCAGAGGAGGCCGTGTCGAGTCCGGCGAGGACATGCATGAGCGTCGACTTGCCGGATCCGCTCGGACCCATTACCGCGGTGAACTCGCCGCGCTGGATGGAGAGGGTGACGTCTTCGAGGGCGACGACGGGCGGGGTGCTGCCGTAGAGCTTGCGCACGCCCTCGACGCGCGCCACGACGGAGGAGGTTTGGTTTTGCATGTCCTCGACGCTACGGAACCGCTCGTGTCGCCGGCATCGTCCGCCGGGGCCCGCGCCGTCATCCCTGCGACGGACCCTGAGTGGTCCGCTGGGGCTCCCGGATCAGCGGACTCGGAGCCCCGAGCGGCGCAGAGAGAGGGCCGCGAGCGCGGCGGTGGCGGCGGGATCTCCGCGACGCCAGCCGGTCACTGCCTCCGGGTGCGCGGCGAGGATCTCGCGTGGCGACGCCTGGGTGAGCGCGCGCAGGGCCAGCAGTTCGGAGCCGGCCGCGGTCGAGCCGAGCGCCCGCAGCTGCGCGGTGCGGCGGACGAAGCGTAGTCGCGGCCGGAGCCAGAGCAGGGCGAGGAGCAGGACAGGGAGGCCGCCGACGGCGAGCCCCGCGACCACGGCCAGCGTGCCCGCGAGCTGCTGCTGGTCGCGACCGGCGGCCGCGAGCACGGAGCCGGCGCCGCTCGCCTCATCGAAGGGAGCGCGCACGGCGTCGCCCACGAGGGGGATGCCGCCGAGCGTGGCCCCCGCGTCGCTCATGGTCGAGCCGAAGCCGCTGCCGGCGCTCTCGAGTCGACGGCCGATCTCAGCGAGTCCGGCGATCAGCGAGCCGACGGCGATCCCTGCGGCGATCGCGACGACGGCGACTCCGAGTGCGAGAGCGTCGGCCACGATCTGCCGCGCGCGAACGGCCGGGAGGTCGGCGTAGATCTGCATGCGCCGATTATCCGGCGCTCGGCGGGGTGGTTCTGTTCACAACGCAGGAAGGATCGAATTCGACGCGACCGATCCGAGCTGGACCCCGTCGCGTTCACGACGTTCGTCCTGCTTTGTGAACACGATCGCCCGTCCTGGAGGGACAAATCTCCCTCCACAACCACGGCGGGCGGTCCGGCCGTCCTGGTTGCGGCCCTCGCCCCTCCTCGAGCGGCCCTCAAGGGCCACGCTCGCGGAATGGATATCGACACTGAGCTGTCCCTCCGCGACGGCATCGCCTCGCGGTCGCAGCTGCTCGCGGCGGGTGCTACCGGCCGAGACCTCACGACCGCGGTCAGCGACGGACGCCTCCTCCGCGGCCGGCGCGGCTGGTACGCGTCGCCGCGTCTCCCGCCCGAGGCCCTCACCGCTTTCCGTCTCAGTGGCCGACTTGCCGCGACCGACGCGGCACGCTCGCACGGCCTCTGGGTCCTGCGCTCGCCCGAGCTCCATGTGCACGTCGGGCCGCACGCCGCCCGGCTTGCCGCACCACGCAGCGTCCGACTCCACTGGGATCCGGGACATCCCGCCGACGGGGTGCTCCGCGTCTCCCCGATCCACGCGCTGCTCCAGCTCGGCCGGACCGTCGGCGACGAAGATCTGCTGGTCGCGCTTGAGTCCGCGCTTGAGAAGCGGATCCTTGGTTCCGACGACCTCGCCGAGCTGCGCGCTGCGTGCCCCTACCGGCTGCAGGCGCTCCTCGTGTTCGCCCGCGACGACTCCCAGAGCGGCGTGGAGACCCTCGCTCGGTGGCGCCTGCACCTGATCGGCGTCGCCGCCCGGGCGCAGGTGTACATCTCCGGCGTCGGGCGCGTCGACCTGTTGATTGGCCGCAGCCTCATCATCGAGCTCGACGGCCGATCGACGCACGACTTCGAAAACGATCGCCGCCGGGACCTGCACGCCTCGGTCGACGGCTACGTCACCCTGCGGTTCTCCGCGTCTCAGGTGCTCACCTGCTGGCCCGACGTCGAACGGGCAATCCTCGCAGCAATCGAGCGCGGCCTTCACCTGCTCTGAACGGCTTCGAGCAGCGCGTCAGAGCAGGTCGTGCAGGACGACGACCTGCTCGCGCTCCGGGCCGACCCCGATCGCCGAGAAGCGGGCGCCGCTCATCGCTTCGAGGGCGCGGACGTAGTCCTGCGCCGTCTGCGGCAGATCCGAGAATTCGCGGCAGCCGGAGATGTCTTCTTGCCAGCCGGGGAACTCCTCGTAGATCGGCTTCGCGTGGTGGAAATCGCTCTGCGAGACGGGGACCTCGTCATGGCGTACGCCATCGACGGTGTAGGCGACGCAGACGGGGATGCTCTCCAGGCCCGAAAGCACGTCGAGCTTGGTGAGCACGAAGTCGGTGACCCCGTTGATCCGGGCGGAGTAGCGCGCGATGGGCGCGTCGTACCAGCCGCAGCGGCGCGGGCGGCCGGTGGTGGTGCCGAACTCGAAGCCCTGCTTGCGCAGGTATTCGCCCCACTCGTCGAAGAGCTCGGTAGGGAAGGGGCCGGCGCCGACGCGGGTCGTGTAGGCCTTGATCACGGCGATGACCCGGTCGATGCGGTTCGGTGCGACTCCGGAGCCGGTGGCCGCGCCGCCCGAGGTGGCGTTGGAGGAGGTGACGAACGGGTAGGTGCCGTGGTCGACGTCGAGCATCGTGGCCTGGCCGGCCTCGAACAGCACAGTCTTACCGGCGTCGAGGGCCTGCGCCAGCACGAGGGATGTGTCGGCGACCATCGGGCGCAAGCGCTCGGCGTACTGCAAAAGGTCCTCGAGCACCTGCTCGACCAGGATCGCGCGGCGGTTGTAGACCTTCACCAGCAGGTGGTTCTTCTGGTCGAGGGCGCCCTCGACCTTCTGGCGGAGGATGTTCTCGTCGAAGAGGTCCTGGATGCGGATGCCGACGCGGTTGATCTTGTCGGCGTAGGCCGGGCCGATGCCGCGACCGGTGGTGCCGATCTGGCGCTTGCCGAGGAAGCGCTCCGTCACCTTGTCGAGGGTGCGGTGATAGCTGGTGATGACGTGCGCGTTGGCGCTGACGAGCAGCTTCGACACGTCGACGCCGCGGGCGCTCAGCGCCTCGAGCTCGTGGAACAGCACCTCGATGTCGACGACGACGCCGTTCGCGATCACGGGCACGACGCCCGGGGTGAGGATGCCGGAGGGGAGCAGATGCAGGGCGTACTTCTCGTCGCCCACGACGACCGTGTGCCCGGCGTTGTTGCCGCCGTTGAACTTGACGACGTAGTCGACGCGGCTGCCGAGGAGGTCGGTGGCTCGCCCCTTGCCCTCATCGCCCCACTGGGCGCCGGTGATGACGATTGCTGGCATGGCCTGTCCTTCTCGGTGCGAGACGGCACGAGCCCGGAGGCGACGAGCCGCGGGCCAGTCGGGCGACAGGGACATCGCAGCGGGACGACCAGCCCGATCAGTTTAGGGGAGGGTCGGCACCGGAGGCGGGCCGCCGCCGCGCACACGCTGACCACTTCCGCAAACCCTGGTGTCGACGACCACGCACGGGCACGTCTTCAATCGACCAGGCGGACTTCTTCGACCCCAACTGGTCACTGACGACGCAGCCCGCCGCCGAGGTCCCGGCCGCGCCTGGCCCGACCGCGCCCGGCACTCCGACCGAGCAGCCGGGCGCCCCTGCGTCGCCGCAGCCCGTCACGACGGCGGCTCCGTCTCACGCTGGTCGTCGCGCGACGCCGCCGCGCAGCGTAGCCAGACAGTGACGGACGGCGGTCGGCGGGTCTCCCGTCGGCCGCCGTCCGTCATCGAGGCCCCCGGATCAGCCCCGCTCGGCGCGCGACCGGCGTGCTCGCCAGGCCGAGAACGCCCCCGTCGACCAGAGCGCCCAGACCACCAACAGCGGTTGGAAGACGAGCCGCACCGCCCGTGCCGTGTCTGTCTCGAGGCCGAACGCCGGAGTCCGCGTCACCAGCTGAGAGACGTTCCCGGGGAATACGGCGATGAAGAAGGCGGCCACCGCGACTCCGATGACCACGCGCCACCGAGCGAGGAGCACGAGCGCGAGCCCGAGTGCGATCTCGATGAATCCGGAGGCGACGACCACGACATCCGGGTCGACCGGCAGCCACGGCGGGACCTGCGCCTGGAACGCCTGCCGCGCGAGCGTCAGGTGGGCGGTCCCCGCCGTGACGAGCACGAGGCCGAGGAGGAGGCGGGCGAGCGTGCGCGGGACGGAGCGACGTCCTCCATCGGGTGCTGTGGCGACGGTCATGCTCCCCAGTCTGCGCGGCGAGCCCACCCGTGCCGACCGCGCACGCGTTCCGGCGCCGCCCCGTATCCTCGATACCGCCCCGTCCGCAGACCGTGAAACGAGATCCATGAGCACCCTGCCCCGCCTGATGGCCTTCGACCTCGACGACACCCTCGCCGCGTCGAAGTCCCCCGTCGACCCGGCGATGGCCGACCTCTTCGTCAAGCTGCTCCAGGCCACCGAGGTGTGCATCATCTCGGGCGGCCAGATCGGGCAGTTCCGGATGCAGGTGCTCGACCGCCTCGAGGGCGCCGACCCCGAGGTCCTCGCGAAGCTGCACCTGATGCCCACCTGCGGCACGCAGTACTACCGGTACCAGAACGGCGACTGGGCGCAGATCTACGCCGAGAACCTGACCGACGACGAGAAGTCGCGCGCCCTCGCCGCGGTTGAGGAGAAGGCGAAGGAGCTCGGCTACTGGGAGTCAGAGACCTGGGGTCCGATCCTCGAGGACCGCGATTCGCAGATCACCTTCTCGGCCCTCGGCCAGTCGGCGCCCGTCGAGGTCAAGCAGGCCTGGGACCCTGACGGCGAGAAGAAGAACACCCTCCGCGAGGCCGTGCAGGCCGTGCTCCCGGACCTCGAGGTCCGCTCTGGCGGTTCCACCTCCGTCGACATCACCCGCAAGGGCATCGACAAGGCGTACGGGATGAACAAGCTCACCGAGCTGACCGGCATCCCCCTCGACGAGATGATCTTCGTCGGCGACCGCCTCGACCCCGACGGCAACGACTACCCCGTGAAGGCGATGGGCGTCGAGTGCTTCGCCGTCGAGGGCTGGCACGACACTGCCGCATACCTCCGCTCGTACGGCCTGTAGGCCGGACGCTTCTCGCGGGACCTCTGCTGCGGCAGAGGTCCCGCGGGTCCGGTCAGCGGTCCTCGTTCAGCGATCCGGTGGCGGTGCCGTCGAGGGTGAGGCGGAGTCGTCGGGGCAGCGACGCGACGACGATCGCGTGCGACTCCTCGATCAGCTCCAGCACCAGTCCGGGCTCCACGATCCCGCCGGCGTCCACGGTCACCCAGTGCTTCTTATTGAGGTGGTAGCCGGGCGCGATCCCGTCGACTCCCGCGACCAGGTGCACCACGTTCTCGGGTAGCGCCTTCACGCTGACCACCGGCCGCCCGAACCGCTCCATCTCGAGCGCGAACACTTTCCCCCCGACCTTCCACACCCGCGTCCCCTCCCCGAACGGGAATCCCGCCTCCACCCCCGCGAGCCCCTCGAGGAAACGCTCCACCATCCCGTCGTTCATCCCCCCATCCTCCCGCAACCTTTCTCATGCCCCCCGCTCGTGCCGCAGGCACACCCCGTTACTTTCTTCGTGCCCGCTTCGGAGTGATCCTGGGTTGGCCTGCCGGGCTCGGCATGATGTTGTGCGCATGATCTGGGCGGTGTTGTCACTCAGTCCGTTGTGGCGGCTGGTGAACGCTGATAGGGACTGAGGTCGGCTTCGCGCCGAGCGCCATTCCCCGCGGCTTGACCGACGAGGAACTCAACAAGACTTGACAGCAGCCCACCTGGGGCAACGTAGGTCGCAGCCCGTACCGCCTCGAACCGGTGCTGCAACCTCGGGCACGGCCCCCTGCGCCGCAGCAGCGGCATCCCGGGTGCGGGCCACCTCGGTGGCGACCGCCATGCGTACGCCTGACCGCTCACGCACTGCGCGGGCGGTCACCGTCTCCCCTGCGGCCGCCAGGATCTCAGCGGCCGCAAGCGCTTTCTCGTCTGCGACCAACGGCGGGAGCGACCACCCGACCGTTTGCCCGTGGGGGCCGCTAAAAGGTACACTTCGGGCAGTCCGGGGCGTTGAGTTTCGGAAAGTGAACCCGAGACCCGTCCGGAATGGACGCGGCGCTCGGGTTTCGCGCTTTCAGGGTGCGATGTCGATCACTTCGCTGATCATCGGTTGCGCGCGCCGTCGCCAGTCACCACCGCGCGCCCACGCCCACCCGACGGCGTCCGGGATCGCGAGTACTTGTACCGGGCATTAAGCCGGGAGATGTCAACGCCGCGGACGACAATGCGTGCAGGCAGCGCCGCAAGTTCGGTCATCCATTGCTGATAGATCCAGATCCGTGCGCGCACCTAGCGCGCGATCAGCTCGAACCCGTCGCGACCAGTCATCAGTGAGTGAGCGTGCAGCTCGGTGTCCGATCCAACGCCGCCGCCGCACGGCACCCCAACACGAGCCTGACCGAGCGCGACAACTAGCCCGGACAAGCCGAGGGGGCCCGATCTCAACGTAACTGAGATCGGACCCCCTCGAGGTCTCCAGGGAAAAGCGTCGTTCGTCAGCCCAGGTCGTTCCGCGACTTTGCGTTGAACGATCCGTCTTTGGCGATGACGCTGTGGGATCCGCCGGTTCGGGCAGTGGCCGAGATGCTGCCTCCACCGCGAGGACCGACGATGTACCGTCCAGTCGTCGCGTCCTGCTCCACCGAGCGCCCGGAACGCCGCAGGTTCTTCGCGGCCTTCTCGGCAAGCTGGCGCGCCAGTCGCTGCGATTGCTCGCTGTATCCGCTCATTGCTGCCACCACCTCTTCTTCGGTGCCATCGCTTCGGTGATCACGTTGACCACGTTGATCGCCATCTCATTATCTTCGTCCCTCGCCCACGGCGCGTCTATGAGTGTCGCGAGAACCGACAGACCCATCTCAGACTCGCCGCGCTTCGTGCTGACCGCTTTCTCGCACGCCCAGGCGAACCGGTCCCACCAGCGGGCTAGGTCGTCGGCCTCGTGTTTCTGCTCTCGATCGCGGCTCGAGTTGTGATACGCGATGTAGGAGGCGATGCCAGCGCCGAGCACGGCGAGGCTGCCTCCAAAGCCTGCGGAGGTAAAGAACGTTCCCCACCACGTCCCGTCCGCGTAGAGGGGCGGAATGAACCGCGCCACAGCGAACGCAATCACTGCCACCGCCGCGGTGATCCACCACCACCGTCGAGAAGGTCGGCGCGAAGTGGCCGAGGAGCGGGCGGCTGTCGCACCCGTCGGCGGCGGGGTCACTGTCACTCTCGCAGTCTGTCACGACTGTGGCCCGCTCCAGCCTCCTCGTCCCGTATGGGGATCGCCCAGCGGGACGCTCCAAGCGTCCGCAGCAGCGCCCGAAATCGCGGGGCCGGGAGTGTTGCAGATGACCCGCCCGATGAAATGCCCGCTGAGGGGGCCTCTAGTGGGACGCTCCCCGCCTGGCTGGTCTCGTGGGGTACGCACACGTCTCAACCGGCAAGCAGGACACGCAGGCGCAGCGCGACGCTCTGGCCGCCGTCGACATCGTCGCCGAACGCATTGATGTCGAGTCCACCGAACCGACTACTCGATCTCGCGTACCGACAACGGCTGCAAACGCGCTATGACTCGACACTCGTAGCCGCCGCCCAGACATTGTCAGACGCGCTTGAGGCGTCGCCCGGCTGCGGTACCGGCAAGGCGAAGGAGGACGCCGTAGCGGCCTACAACGCCGCGAGCACCGTGCCCGGGCGGCGCCTAGTCGTTGCCGAGGATGATGATGGAGGCAGTCGGGGGTAATGCGTCCTCGTGGTACCGCTCGATCTCTGCGATGGCGGCCGGGTCGGCCTGCTCGAGGAACTGGGTGAGGCGGGCGACCTCTTCCGTCTCGCCGATCGACTCGGCGGCGCGGCGGAGGGCGTAGAGGGAGAGGAGGAAGCCGCGGTTGGGTCCGTGTCGCCAGGGGATGGGCCCCTGGCCGCGCCAGCCGGCAGCGCGGAGGAGGTCGAGGCCGCGGTGGTATCCGACGCGGGCGTAGGCGTAGGAGGGGAGCGCCGCGTCGATGCCCCAGACGCTGTCGGCGAGGAGGGCCCAGGCCAGCGGGGAGCGCGGGTGGGCCGCGGCGAGGGCAGCGAATTCGACGGCTCCTGGGTCCGCGTGCTTGGTGAGGGCCGCGGTGACCGCGGGCTCCTCGGGGAGGAGGGTCGGTTCGGGGCCCAGCAGGTTCTCGCCAGTCATGCTGCCCAGGCTATCCCGCTCTCGGCTGTGCGGGTCTGGGAGCCGGCCCTCCGGCGCGGGCCTGTCGCTACTCCGCGGTGCCGCCGAGAAGTGCAGGCCGCCGGGCGGCGGGACCCGCCGATCCTTCCGCCATCGCCGTCGCGGGGACGGGCGCCGCCGATAGCATCAACGCATGGCGACGAACCGCAGTGAAGTCGAGGCCTGGCTCACAGACATGGACGGCGTGCTGGTGCACGAGAACAAGGCGCTCCCCGGCGCGCCCGAGCTGATCCAGGAGTGGATCGACTCGGGGACCCCGTTCCTGGTGCTGACGAACAACTCGATCTTCACGCCGCGGGACCTCGCGGCGCGGTTGCGCGGGTCGGGGCTGCATGTGCCGGAGGAGCGCATTTGGACGAGTGCTCTGGCGACCGCGGATTTCTGCGCGTCGCAGAAGCCGGGCGGGAGCGCGTTCGTGATCGGCGAGGCGGGGATCACCACCGCGCTGCACGAGGTCGGCTTCATCATGACCGAGACGGCACCCGACTATGTGGTCGTGGGTGAGACCCGCAACTACAGCTTCGAGGCGATCACGAAGGCGATCCGTCTGATCGTGGCGGGGGCGCGTTTCATCGTCACCAATCCTGATGCGACGGGTCCGAGCTCTGAGGGTGTCCTCCCGGCGACGGGGGCGATCGCCGCGCTGATCACGAAGGCGACGGGGAAGGATCCGTATGTCGTCGGCAAGCCGAACCCGATGATGTTCCGCTCGGCGATGAACAAGATCGGCGCGCACAGCGAGAACACGGGGATGATCGGCGACCGGATGGACACCGACATCGTCGCGGGTATCGAGGCGGGGCTGCACACGGTGCTGGTGCTGACGGGGATCAGCGACGCGGCCGAGATCGAGCGTTACCCGTTCCGACCGGACGAGGTGCTGAGCGGGGTGCACGAGCTGCTGTCGGCGGAGCCGTTCGAGTCGGAGTTCCCGCCGGCGTCCACGGTCTGACTCCTGTCGGCACGGTCCCGCTCGGAGGCGGCGCCGGGCTCAGAAGCGGACGTGCTGCAGCACCCAGGCGTGCATCGCGACGGCGGCTGCTGCTGACGCGTTGATCGAGCGGGTCGAGCCGAACTGCGAGATTTCGAGCACGGCCTCGGCGGCGTCGATCGCCTCCTCCGAGAGACCCGGCCCCTCCTGCCCGAACAGCAGCAGGCACCGCTCGGGCAGGCGGTAGGTCTCGAGCGGCACGCAGCCGGGGACGTTGTCGATCGCGATCAGCGGCACCTCCGCCTCCGCCGCCCACTGCACGAGATCGGCCACCGTCTCGTGGTGCTGAACGTGTTGGTACCGGTCGGTCACCATCGCGCCGCGCTTGTTCCAGCGCCGCCGGCCGACGATGTGCACGCCCTCCGCGCCGAACGCGTTGGCGCTGCGGACGATCGAGCCGATGTTCATGTCGTGCTGCCAGTTCTCGATCGCGACGTGGAACGGGTGCCGGGTGCGGTCGAGTTCCGCGACGATCGCGTCCATCCGCCAGTAGCGGAACCGGTCGACCACGTTGCGCGCGTCGCCGCGCTCCAGCAGTTCCGGGTCGAGGCGGTCGTCCTCGGGCCATTCGCCCCGCCAGGGGCCGACCCCGTTCGTGGTGAGTTCGACGGAGGCGGTGGGTCCGGCCGCGGGGTTCGCCTCGTTCTCCTGCACGATCGGCAACCCTACTGCGCGTGTCCCGCCTCGGTCGGCCCGACGGCACAGGACGCGCGGATCAGGCTGCGGGACTGCCGGCCAGGGAACCGGTCAGCTCGCCGCCACCGGCTCGGTTCACGAAGCAGTAGTAGCTGCGCTCGCCCGCGTCCCACTGCTCCTGGGTGACCGGGAACGCGCCGGCGACCTGCACGTCGCCGTAGGTCTCGGCCGCGGCGATGTTCACAACGCCCTGCGCCTGGCAGAGCGAGGAGACGGTGACGGCCAGCGCCTCCTGGCCGGGGAAGGCGGCGTCGGTCAACTCGGCCGTGGCTACGAGCTGGGCGGAGTGGGCGGTCGCGCAGTCGACGACGGTGAATTCCTCCGCCCAGACGGAGTCGAAGGGCTGCATGCACTCGCCGCCGAGCAGCGCGTTCCACGCCCAGGTTCCCGCCGGCAGCGGGCCGACCGTCGGCAGGGACGCGGTCGGCCCGGGCGTCGAGTCGGCCGGCGTGTCACTGACGGCCGGGGCAGCCTGCGGCTCGGCCTGTCCGCCGGCGCTCCCGACCGCGATGCCGATGGTGAAGAGGGCGGCGAGCAGGATCACGGCGCCCGCAGCGATCAGGCCGACCAGGAGGCGCCGCCTGCTGAGGGTGCGCCAGAGCGGCGGTCCGACGGGGGTGGATCCTCGCTCGCGGCTCTTGGGGCGGGACCGGGCCGAGCGCGACGTGCGCGGCGCGGCGGCGTTGACGTGCGCGGCCGCGGGCGCGGTGCGGAAGGGCGCCGCTTCGGCGGGGACGACGGAGTCGGTCGCCGGCTCGAGATCCCAGGCGTAGGAGCCCGCGCTCTCCCGCCAGAGTTCCTGGTCGCCGCCGTCCGGCACGTCGCGCGGGGCGACGACCTGCTCCCACACGGGCGGCTGGTCCCAGTCGCCACGCGGGTCGGGCCACTCGTAGACGGCGGGCGGGGCCAGCTCTCGGGGGGCGGGCGCGGTCGCACCCGCGGGGCGGTCGTCGGCGACGGGAGGCACCTCGGCGCGCTCCGGGACTGCACCGTCGGTGCCGGGGCCGGCCACCTCGACGGACTCGTCGGACGCCCGACGGGCGCTGCGCAGCCCGGCCGGCGCGGTCGGCAGGTCGGTGGGAGGGAGGGTGTGCGGCAGGACCGGGCGGACGGAGTCGGCTCGGCGGCGGTGCACGTCGGCGCCGCTGTCGGTGGGCGGCTCGTGGGAGACGTGGTCGCCGGGCGGCTCCTCGGTGGCGCGGTCGGTAGCGCGCTCGCGCCGCTGATCCGCTGGATCGCTCACGGAGGGCGGCTCGCCCGGTCCGGTCCCGGTGTCGCCGGTCCCGGTGTCGCCGTCATCGGACCCGCCGTCCGCATCGTCGCCCTCGACGGGTGCGGGTGCCGCACTCCGCACGGGCTCTCCCGGCCAGAGACCGACCGGAGCAGCCGGGCTGTGGCGCGGCACGGCAGCGGACTCGTCCTCCACGGGACGCTCCGTCGCCGACGCGCTGGGTACCTCAGCCGCCGCCGCTTCGGATCCGCTCACCACGGATTCGGCACCGTCCTCTGTCGGCCGCTGCACCGGAGCAGGAGGCCGAGGTGAGTCGAAAATGCTCTTCAGTCGGCCACCGCTGAGCTGCTGGAGCAGCCACTCGCTGCTGCCGACGGGACGATCCGGCTCGGAACGCTCGTTCCCGCGAGGAGTCGACTCCCGGCCCTCGAGTTCCCGGCCCTCCGGCTCCGAGTGCTCACCGCCCTCCGAGCCCCCGTCGCGTCCGCCCTTGTCGACCATCAGCTCAGGCCGAGGTCGGCCAGACCGATCGCCGCGAAGTACGGGTAGCCGGCGTCCTGGATGATCTCGCGGGCCCCGGTCGCGCGGTCGACGACGACGGCGACTCCGGCGATCTCGGCGCCGACCTTCAGCAGGGCCTCGATCGCCGTCAGCGGTGAGCCGCCGGTGGTGGACGTGTCCTCGACGACCACGACGCGCTTGCCCTCGAGGTCGGGGCCCTCGACCTGCCGACCGCGGCCGTGGTCCTTGGGTTCCTTGCGCACAACGAAAGCGTCGTAGGAGAGCCCTCGAGCTGCACCCTGGTGCAGGATCGCGGCGGCGATCGGATCGGCTCCCATCGTGAGGCCGCCGACCGCATCGACGCGCTCGATCGGCGCGATCAGGTCGAGCATGACCTGCCCGATCAGCGGGGCGACGCGGTGGTCGAGGCTCACCCGGCGCAGATCGACGTAGTACGACGCCTTCGTGCCGCTGGTGAGGGTGAAGTCCCCGTGGAAGACGGCGTCGGAGCCGATGTACTCGATGAGCTGGTGGCGTGCGTCGGTCACGCACCTACTCTACGGGGCCACCCCTCCACCGCCCGGGAGCGCGCGCTGCGGCGTGCTCGCCCGCCTCATCGCCGCCTCCGCGGAACTGGGTCATGTACAGCTCGTAGTAGGCGCCGCGCCGCTTCAGGAGCACCTCATGTGCGCCCTGCTCGACGATGCGACCCGACTCCATCACCAGGATGGTGTCGGCGTCGCGGATCGTCGAGAGACGGTGCGCGATGACGAACGAGGTGCGGTCGGAGCGCAGCGCGTTCATGGCGTGCTGCACCAGCAGCTCGGTGCGGGTGTCGACCGAGGAGGTGGCCTCGTCGAGGATCAGCAGCGACGGAGTGGCGAGGAACGCCCGAGCGATCGTGATCAGCTGCCGCTCACCGGCCGAGACGCTGCCGCCGTCGGCGTCGAGCACCGTGTCGTAGCCGTCGGGCAGTTGGCGGACGAAGCGGTCGACCATTGTGGCCTTCGCCGCATCGACGATCTCGTCGTCAGTCGCGTCGAGGCGGCCGTAGCGGATGTTCTCGCGGATCGTGCCCTCGAAGAGCCACGCGTCCTGCAGCACCATGCCCACCCGCGAGCGCAGATCGCCGCGGGCGAGGCTGGTGATATCGACTCCGTCGACCAGAATCCGCCCGCCGGTGAGCTCGTAGAAGCGCATGACCAGGTTGACCAGCGTCGTCTTGCCTGCTCCGGTGGGGCCGACGATGGCGACGGTCTGCCCGGGCTGCGCGGAGAAGGTCAGGTCTTCGATCAGCGGCTGCTCCGGGTCGTACGAGAAGGAGACACTCTCGAACTCGACGTGCCCGTCGGTGCGCTGCGGGAGCGACGCGGTGGCCGTCTCCGGCTCCTGCTCCTCCGCGTCGAGCAGCTCGAAGGTGCGCTCGGCCGAAGCGACACCCGACTGCAGCATGTTGGCCATGCTCGCGAGCTGTGTGACCGGCTGGGTGAACTCGCGGGAGTACTGGATGAATGCGGTCGCGTCGCCGAGCGTCAGCTGCCCGGAGGCGACGCGCAGGCCGCCGACCACGGCGATCAGCACGTAGGAGAGGTAGGAGACGAAGGTCATCGCCGGCATGATCATGCCCGAGACGAACTGGGCGCCGAACGACGCGGTGTAGAGGCTGTCGTTGCGGCGATCAAACTCCTCGAGCATCTCGCGGTCGCGGCCGAAGGCACGCACGATCTCGAGGCCGGAGAAGGTCTCCTCGATGTGGCCGTTGAGCGCGCCGGTGTTCTTCCATTGCGCGGCGAAGAGCTTCTGCGAGCGAGCGCCGATCACTCCCGCGATCACGCCCGAGAGCGGGATCGAGATCAGCGCGATCAGCGCGAGCTGCCAGGAGACGATGAACATCATCGCCGCGATGCCGATGATGGTCAGCAGCGACTGCACCAGCTGCGAGAAGGCCTGCTGGAGCGCCGTCTGAATGTTGTCGACGTCGTTCGTGACGCGCGACATCACGTCCCCGCGCTGGCGAGTGTCGAAAAAGCGCAGCGGGAGCCGGTTGAGCTTGGCCTCGATGTCTTGGCGGAGACCGTAGACCACGCGCATCACGAGCCCGTTGAGTAGGTAGCCCTGCGCCCACATCAGCACCGACGCGACCACGTACATCAGGAGCACGACGATGATGAGGCGGCCGAGCACCACGAAGTCGATGCCCTGGCCGGGAACGATGTCGGTCTTCGACAGCATGTCGGCGAAGGTGTCGTTTCCCGCGGCCCGTTGCTCCTGGATGATCTGCTCGAGCGGGACCCCTGCGGTCAAACCCGCGCCGATCACTCCGTTGAAGATCGTGTCCATCGCCTGCCCGAGGATCTTCGGCGCGATGACGGTGAGGACGACCGACAGCGAGACCAGGGCGACCACGAGGATCATCCGCGCACGCTCGGGACCGAGCAGCGCGAACAGTCGCTTGGCGGAGGGCCAAAAGTTCTGGGCCTTGCGGGCGGGCGGCCCGTCGCCGAACATGCCGCCGTCGCCCTCGCCGGGTTCGAAGTCGGGCTCGAGCTGCTCTACCTCTGCGGACGCGGGGTCGGTGGCGGCGGTGTCGCGTGCGCGCGCCATCTCAGGACACTCCTTCGACACTCAGTTGGGATTCGACGATCTCGCGGTAGGTTGCGTTCGCCTCGAGGAGCTCGTCGTGCGTACCGCGGCCGACGACCCGGCCCGCGTCGAGCACGACGATCTGGTCGGCGTGGCGGATCGTCGACACCCGCTGCGCCACGATGATCACGGTCGCGTCGGTGGTCGCGTCGGCCAGCGACTCCCGCAGCCGTGCATCCGTCGCGACGTCCAGCGCCGAGAACGAGTCGTCGAAGAGGTAGACCCGGGGCCTCGCGACGAGGGCGCGCGCGATGCAGAGCCGCTGGCGCTGGCCGCCCGACACGTTCGTCCCGCCCTGCGAGACCGGCTCGTCGAGGCCGTGCTCCTTGCTCCGCACGAAGTCCTCGCCCTGGGCGATGCGCAGCGCCTCCCAGAGTTCGGCGTCGGTCGCGTCGGGCCGGCCGAAGCGCAGGTTCGAGGCGATCGTGCCCGAGAAGAGATACGGCCGCTGCGGTATGAGCCCGATCACCTGGGCGAGCTGCGCCCGGTCGAGGGAGGAGACGGGCACGCCGTCGATCATGACGGAGCCCTCGTGCGGGTCGAACAGGCGCGGCACGAGGCCGAGCAGCGTCGTCTTACCAGCGCCGGTGGAGCCGACGACGGCGGTGATGCGGCCCGGCTCCGCGACGAGGTCGATCCCGGAGAGCACGGGACGCTCGGCGCCCGGGTAACCGAAGACGACCCCCGAGAACTCGACGCGGCCGCCCGTCGGGGTCGCGAGACCGCCCTGGGGAGTGGTGAGGCTGGTGCGAGCGTCGAGCACCTGCTGGATCCGCTCGGCGCAGACAACGGCACGCGGGATCATCATCACCATGAAGACCCCCATCATCACGGCGGTGAGGATCTGGAGGAGGTACTGCAGGAACGCGGTCAGCGAGCCCACTTGCATCTGGCCGGCGTCGACCCGCTGCCCGCCGAACCACAGCACGGCGGCGGTGGCGAGGTGCAGGATCATCATGATCGCCGGGAACATCAGCACGAAGATGTTGCCGACCTTGATCGACACCTCGGTGATCGCGGCGTTGGCTCTGCGGTACCGCTCCGACTCGAACGGCTCGCGCACGAAGGCGCGCACCACGCGGATGCCCGTGATCTGCTCGCGGAGCACGCTGTTGATCCCGTCGATCCGGTCCTGCATCAGGCGGAACAGCGGCAGCAGCAGGAACACCAGGACGCCGACCACGACGAACAGCAGCGGAACCGACACCCAGACCAGCCAGGAGAGCCCCACGTCCTCGCGCAGCGCGAAGACGATGCCGCCGACACACATGATCGGCGCGGACACCATGAAGTTGAGGGTCATCAGCACGAGCATCTGCACCTGCTGCACGTCGTTCGTGCCGCGGGTGATCAGGGTGGCGGTGCCGAAGGCGCCGACTTCGAGCCCGCTCAACGAGTCGACGCGGCGGTAGACGTCCCGGCGCAGGTCGCGTCCGATGGACATCGCAGTGCGGGCGCCGAAGTAGACGGCTGCGATCGCCGCCGCGACCTGCACCAGGCAGACGCCGAGCATGCTCATCCCCGTGGCCCAGATGAAGTCGGTGTCGCCGCGGCCGATGCCCTGGTCGATGATCTCGGCGTTGAGGCTCGGCAGGTAGAGGGCGGCGAGCGTCGCGACGAGCTGCAGCACGACGACGGCGACCACCCAGCGCAAGTAGGGCTTCGCGTACGACGATGCAAGACGGAGCAGGATCATGAGTCCTCCGGGGCGGGGCAGGGGGTGGGGCGCAGGGGGTGGGGCGGAGGCGGCCGGTCGGGGACGGCGCACGTCAACCATCGACCACCGACACCCATTCCGCAATCGCTGAGCGGATACCCGCCTCACGCCCGCCCGCAGGCGATGTGTCGGCGGCGGCTCCTACACTTTCAGGATGCGCATCGCCACCTGGAACGTGAACTCCATCCGGGCCCGCACCGGCCGCGTCATCGACTGGCTCGTGCGCGAGGACATCGACGTGCTGGCCATGCAGGAACTCAAGTGCAAGCCCGAGCAGTTCCCGCACGAGGCCTTCGCCGACGCCGGCTACCACGTCGAGATGGTCGGCCTCAGCCAGTGGAACGGGGTCGGCATCGCCTCCCGGCTGCCACTGGAGGACGTACGGATCGGATTTCCGGGGATGCCCGGTTTCGCCAAGGAGCCCGCGGCCGACGGCGGCTACCCGCTGGAGGCCCGTGCGATCGGCGCGACCGTCGACGGGGTTCGTGTCTGGAGCCTGTACGTGCCCAACGGCCGGGCGGTCGATGACCCGCACTACCACTACAAGCTCGAGTGGCTCGCAGCCCTCGAGGCGAACACTCGCGAGTGGCTGGCCGCCGAGCCCGATCTGCCGCTCGCGCTGGTCGGCGATTGGAACGTCGCCCCGCTCGACAGCGACGTCGGCGATCCGAGCCTGGGTCCCGGATCCACGCACGTCTCGGTCCCCGAGCGCGCGGCCTTCTCCGCCTTCGAGGCCGCCGGCCTGCACGACGTCGTCCGCCCGCTCGTGCCCGAGGGCTACACCTACTGGGACTACAAGCAGCTGCGCTTCCCGCGCAACGAAGGTCTTCGGATCGACTTCGTGCTCGGCTCCGCCGCCTTCGGCGAGCTGGTCACCGGCGCGTCGATCCACCGCGACGAGCGCAAGGGCGACGCTCCGAGCGACCATGTGCCCGTGGTGGTGGACCTTGACCTCGAGACGACCCTCGACGACGACCGTCCGATGATCTTTTGAGCATGGCCTCGTCGAAGAAGAAGCGCGCCCGAGCTAACGGTGCCACAGCCGCTCCGGCCCGGCCCGCTCCCGCGCGCCCCGCCGGCGCCCGCGACGAGTTCCGCACGGACGCTTACCGCTCCATCCGCGAGATCATCGCCGCCGGGAAGCCGCACCGGCGCCGCTGGGACCTGGTGCTCTCCGTCCTCTGCTGCCTCGCCCTCGGCCTCCTCTGCATCGTGCTGGGCTACCTCGCCGCGATCCTCTCCGTCTTCCCCGCGCAGTGCGAGGGCCAGAACTTCGCCTGCGACTTCGACCGAATCGACTGGGGAGTCTCGATCGCGCTGCTCGGCCCGACCGCCCTGACGCTGATCACCGTCGGCGTCACGGTCGTGCGCCACCTCGTCGGTCGTCGCTCGTTCTGGATCCCAATCGTCGGATTCGCACTCTGCGTCGGCACCGCGCTCCTCGCCTCCTGGCTCGTCACCAGCTCGATCCCCGGCTCGGCGCTGGCGTAGCGGCGAGCCTTAGCCGCAGCTGGGCTCGTCGCTGAGGGTCACCGTCGTCGGAGTGATCATCGGCGTGACCCGCACGGCCTGGTCCCCGAAGCCCGTCCTCTCTCCGGCGCTGAACTGCACGTCGAACGTCTGGGACTCCCCCGGCGCGAGCTGCACAGCGACCTTCGAGACCGGACGGCCGAGGTCCTCGAATGTCTGAGGGTCGTAGCCGGTGCCGTCGTCCCAGGACGCTGAGGCGATACTCGTGCCAGGAGGACCGTAGACGTAAATGTTGGTCACGAAGTCGCCGAGCGGGTACGGGCCCCGCCCACCCGCCGCGGCGACGTAGGCCGGCAGGCCCCGAGCCACGGCCTTCGTGATCGTGTTCGTGACGGTGACGGAGGTCGAGAAGACCGCGCCGGACGCGGCGCAACGACCCACGCTCGACTGGGCGACTGCCGTCTTGAGGTAGTAGTCCATCTTCGATCCGCGGGACGCATCCTGGAAGAACACGCCCGTCGTCGTGCTCTCGGCGGTCGAGCCCGGCAGCACTCCCGCGATCGGGGTAGGCGAGAGGAGTGCCTGCTCGTCGGCGTCCGAGCTGAAGGCCAGGATCCTGCTCTCGCCGACCGCCTTCACGATCGCCGGCAGCATCGTCGTCGGCTCCATCTCTCCGCCGAGGATCTTGCCCAGAATTGTCGCGCTCGCCTCGGAGAAGAACTCGTCCGTGCGCTCGCCGACCACCGAGGCGGGGTAGCGGAAGTAGACCTCGTTGAGCAGCGTCGAGACGGTGTTGTCGCTGGTGAGGACCGTGCCGTCGGTGAGGGTGACCGGGCCGGTCGAGGCGAGGAGGTAGGAGAGGGCGACGGGGTCGATGGCGAGCGCACCGTCGATCTTCTGCTCGGGGAACTTCTGGGCCCAGAACTGCGAGGCGATCGACGCCGCCGTGGGGAAGTCGGGCCGGCTCGTCGAGACGTTGAAGGTCGTCGCGAGGTTGGGGCCGATGGTGTCGAGCGCGCTCTCGTCCACGGTGACCGGATCCAGCCCGCTGAAGTCCGAGCTGGACTGCTGGCGACCGATCGAGATGGCGCCGCCGTCGACATCGAGCTGCATCACCGAGGAGGCACCGCCGCCGAGCGCCTGCGACTCCGCCAGGTTCTGGAACAGCACGAGGTAGTGCCGCGGGCCGGAGGCGCCGAGCGAATCCGGCAGGATCGCGGTCAGCGGCTCGACCTGATCCATCGCCGTGGTCGCCGTGGCCAGCTGGGGGCTGAAGGAGTCGAGAGCGGAGGAGACCTGCGGGACGAGCTGCTCGCGGTCGATCCCCGAGACCCGGGTCTGCGCCGTATCGACGACTCCCTTGGCGACGGTGATCTTCTGCGAGAGCTCGGTGATCGCGGCGAGGTCGACCTTGCCGCCGACCGGTTTGAGGATGTCGAGCGAGGTCGTCGAGAGCGGAGTGACGATTTTGCCGGAGATGTCGTCGGCGATCTCCGTCGCGGCACGAACGGCGGCCAGGTTTGGGCCGAGGTACGGGACGACCTCCATCACTCGCCATACCGGGTCGTCGGTCTCGTCCCGGGCCTCACCGGTGAGTGTCGCGATCTGCGCGGCCGTCGCTTCCGCCCCCGAGGTGTCGAACGCCGTCAGCTTGCCGGTGACCTGCGAGACCAGCGGGATCGCCTCGGTGAGCTTGTCGCGGACCGTCATCGCCTTGTCGTAGGTGCGGACGCCGAGGAGCACAGCGACGACAGCGCCGATCAACAGGACGAGGAGGACGATCAGCGTGATCCAGAGGCCGCGACGGCGGCGCGGCCTGCCGGAGGCGCGGCGAGAGGCGGACGTGGTGCTCATTGCAGAGAGCCTAAGCGACGGCCCTCAAGCGCGACGGTCTCCGCGCCACCACAGCCAACCCAGGACGAGGGACGCGGAGGAAAGCCGCGCGTCGGCGACGACCAGGCCCCCGTCGCCCGTCCGCGAGATGCCACTTATGACCCCTCCGTGCGGCGTGTCGGCCTCATAAGTGGCATCTCGCGGACTGCCTGCCCGCCGCCGGCGCCGTGAGCGGGGCGGCGGCTGGAGCGCCACGGCCTCTGGTCAGGCCACGGCGGCCAGGTCGAACGCCCAATCGACGTAGAGTTCCGGCGGCTCGCCCTGCTCGACGAGGTCGACGCGGTCGAATCCGGCCTCGATGCAGGTCGCGCTAGCGTCGAGGTCGCTCTGCGCCACGAAGGCGTGCACGAAGCGGGGCACGGGGTACGCCGCGGCCTCCTCGAGCAGCATCCGAACAGAGGCCGCAGTGACGCCGCGGGCGTGCGGAACGATGCTCCACGCCGCCTCGTAAGCGAGCATGCCTCGAGAGGAGCCATACCAATAGCCGATGGAGCCGACGGAGACGCCGTCCAGCTCGACCACGTAAAAGAACGCGTCGCCGTCCGCCCAACCGCGCAGGTAGCGGTCGTGACGCACGAGGAACTCGCTCTCGCTCTCGAGTCCAGCGCTCGTGTGCGCGAGGGTATCGCGGAGGAGCTCGGCGTCCGCCTGCGGCCAGGGGAGCAGACGGAGGTTCTCGGGGCGGTGGTCGATGCTGGCTGTTCTCTGGTCGCTTCCGGGTTCTGGTCCCGTCACGCGCTCCGATCCTCTCTCTCAGGATGGCTCGACGATCCAGCACACCACCAGGGTGTTCGGCGCGCTGGTCCTATCGGATGTCTCCGCACTCGGGATGCGGACACGATGTCGCACCATCTTCGACCCGAAGGAGGGGCAAAAACGGAATGCCGAGCATTCTAGCCCCGGATGGGGGGTAAAATCTACGTGCGACCTGGGCGAATCCTGATCGCGGGCTCCTGGAGCGCGGCGCAGACGTGCGCACGGGTTGGCGAGCGCGCCGCCGCACTCCGCCTGGACGCAAGAAAAGCGCGTGCGCGAGCCCATACGCTCGGAGTCGAAGCGCATTCCGTCCCGAAAACCCCGTATTACCAGCGTGAGGAGGATCACCATGTCGCATGTCGTGCAGAGCACCGTCATCGGAGAACCCGAGGTCGTCGAGGACCGCGTGGAGGACTCCGCCGCCTGGCTCCACCTCAGGGCCGCCGCCACAGCGCTGCAGCCGCTCCAGGCGCAGGACGGCTCGCTCGCCGAGCCGGAACGCCTCGCCGAGGCCCGGGCCCTCGTCGAACGGATCATCGTCGGAGTACGCACCCTCGCCCCCGCCCTGCCGCACGACGCGGCCTACCTGGAGGCGCTCGTCGTGGACCTCGAGCGCTGGAGCGCCGACGAGTTGGGGCTGCCCGACTTCCTCGACTCCCTCACCGCCTTCCAGCCGCAGCTCGACCGCGTGGACGGCCGCCGCCACCTCGTGGTCTTCCCGATGTACACCCAGAACGGCAGCCGTGATCGCCACGTCGAAGCCGTCCTGGTCGAGGTCGTCTGGCCGCACTTCGTCGCCGAGCTGGAGGCGGGCGACTACTCCAACGCCCTGTTCGTGCCCGTGCGCTTCGTCGACTTCACCGCCGGCTACGACACCGACAGCGCCGTGCTGTTCCCCGAGACGGTCGCGATGCGTTCCGTCCCGTCCTTTACCTGGGGCGCGATCTTCGCCGACCGTGAGGCGGCCCGGTTCCGCCGCGTCGTTACGGAGGCCGCACGGATCACCCGGCTCGAACTGCCGGAGGACGCGCAGCGCCTCCTCGCCGACCAACGCCTGGCCGAGGAGTCCTTCGTCATGTGGGACCTCATCCACGACCGCACCCACATGCGCGGCGACCTGCCGTTCGATCCGTTCATGATCAAGCAGCGGATGCCGTTCTTCCTGTACTCGCTGGAGGAGCTGCGCTGCGACCTCACCGCGTTCCGCGAGGCCGTCGCCATCGAGCGTCGCCTCGGCGCGCTCGAGCATCGGGACGATGCGGAGGAGGCGTTGGCCGAGCGCTCGCGCTTCGTTCAGTACGCGATCCTGTTCGATCGGCTCTTCCGCTTCCCGCTCACCGGGTCGCGGGTGCGCAACTACGACAGCCTCGGTGGCCAGCTGCTCTTCGCCTGGCTGCACCAGCATGGCGTGCTGCACTGGACCGACACCCGGCTGGGGTTCGAGTGGGACGGCGTCGCGGACGTGGTCATCGCCCTCTCGGACGCGATCGACGAGCTCTACTGGCGCTCGATCGACCGCCCGAAGACGGCGCACTGGCTGGCCGCTCACCAGCTGATCGCGGCGACGCTCACGCCGCATCCCGCCTCCGCTTGGGCCCGCGGGCTCCCGGAGGAGGAGCTGATCGGGGCCCCGCGCGGACTCACTGACGCCGTGCTCGACGACGAGTTCCCGCTGTCAATGTTCTACGAGGCCCTCGGGAAGAAGATGGGCGAGGTCATCGCCTCGACCCGGGGCATCACCGGCCGGGACTGAGGCGGGGAGGGGCGGGGCGGGCTCGCTCCGCCTTCCGTGGCCCCGCCGACTGACCGTCGTCGGTTAGCGTGGGGCGTATGCCCTCAGGTGACGCCGCCGCGGACCCGCTCGACGCGGGCTGGGTCCGGCGAACTCCGAGCCGCTCGGGCTACGCGCGCGACGCGGTCACCGCGGGGGTGCTGCTGATGGCGACGCTCACCTCCGTCGCGCTGTACACCTCCGCGGGTTTCCCCGATGCGACGCACCCGATCGTCAGCGCTCTGTGGGCCGGCTCGATCACGCTCCCGCTCGCGCTGCGTCGGCGCTTCCCCGGGAGCATCGCGGTGGTCCTCTCGGTCGTCTACGCGCTCGGGATCGTGCTGCAGGTGCCGGAGTCGCTGTTCGGTCAGATCTGCCTATTCCTCGCCCTGTACACCGTCGGCGCGTGGGGCCGGAATCGGCGGGCGGCCCTCGTCGTCCGAGTGGTGATTGCGGTCGGGATGCTGAGCTGGCTGCTCACCACGCTGGCCACCGGCGAGTACTTCGGCAGCTCGGTACCGGTCGACGACTCCCCCGGCCTGCTCTCGCCATACGCGGCGGAGTCGGCCCTCGCGGTGGTCACCAACCTGCTCTACTTCGGCAGCTCCTACGTCTTCGGCGAGGCATCCTGGCAGTCGGTCCGGCGGCTCGAAGCGCTCAAGGCACGCACAGCAGAGCTCGATGACGAGCGCGAGCGGTCCTCCCAGCGGGCGCTGTCCTCGGAGCGGCTACGGATCGCGCGCGAGCTGCACGACGTGGTCGCGCATCACGTCAGCGTGATGGGGGTGCAGGCCGGAGCGGCGCGGCGGGTGCTGGCGCGCGATCGCGAGCAGGCGGCAGCCTCCCTCAGCGCGATCGAGAGCGACGCGCGCTCGGCAATCGAGGAGCTGCACCGCATCCTGGTCGCTCTGCGCGCCGAAGACGCGGTCCCGAATCCGCTCACCGACGCTGCCTCGACCCGCGGAATCGCCCAGCTCGAAGAGCTGGTGGCCGCCTCGAGCGGCTCAGGACTGCCCACCGCGTTCCGCACACTCGGCACGCCCCGCGAGATCCCGGCGACGGTGGGGCTGAGCCTCTACCGCATCGCGCAGGAGTCGCTCACGAACGTCCGCAAGCACGCGGGACGCGGCGCGCATGCCGAGGTGCGCCTGCGGTACGCCCCCGACGTCGTCGAACTCGAGATCGCCGACGACGGCGGCTCCGGCCCGCACCCGAGCGCCCCTGCCTCCTGCGGGCTGGGCCACACCGGCATGAGCGAGCGAGCGGCGGCGGTCGGCGGTTGCATCGAGATGGGGCCGAGGGGCGGAGGGTATCTCGTGCACGCCCGGGTCCCGCTGTCCCCCGTCCGGGCGAGCATCCCGGTAGCGGGCGATCCGGGGGCGGGCGACCCGGTAGCGTCATCGGAGGCGTCGTGGGGGCGCCAGAGGCAAGCGAGCGGGGACCACCCATGACCGAGCACCTGCGCGTGCTGCTCGTCGACGATCAGGAGCTCGTCCGCGCGGGCTTTCGCATCATCCTCGAGTCCGAGCCGGGAATCGAGGTCGTCGGTGAGGCGCGCACCGGCTTCGAAGCCCTGCAGCGCGCCGCGGAACTCTGCCCCGACGTGATCTGCATGGACGTGCAGATGCCCGGGCTCGACGGTCTGGCAGCTACCCGGGAGATCGTCGCCGACCCGCGCCTGTGCTCGCGGGTACTCATCCTGACCACCTTCGACCGCGACGACTACCTTTTCGAAGCCCTCTCGGCTGGCGCGAGCGGGTTCCTGCTCAAGAATGCGTCGCCGGAGGAACTGGTAGAGGCCGTGCAGGTGGTGGCTCGCGGCGATGCGATGCTCACCCCGGACGTTACGCGGCGCGTGATCGAGCGGTTTGCCACCGGCCCGGACCGGCCGCCCGCGGCCGTCGAGCACCCCGGAGTCGCGGAGCTGACGGACCGCGAGCGCGAGGTTCTGGTGCACCTGGCGCGGGGCTGGTCGAACGCGGAGATCGCGGCCGAGCTGTTCGTGGGCGAGGCGACCGTGAAGACGCACGTCTCGAAGATCCTGATGAAGCTCGGGGTGCGCGATCGGATCCAGGCGGTGGTGTTCGCGTACGAGCACGGGATCGCCGTGCCCGGGCAATCGTGAGCACCGGATGTCCACTGTGTTCATCGTATGTGCAGGTTTGCCTGTTGGTCATCGAGCGGGACATCCGCGGCCTTCTTGCGCTCGGCGATCAGCGCACGCTTCATCGAGCAGCTGAACCTCCTGGGGGATCTCTCCCGCCACCTTCGACCCATGAGCCGCTCATTCACCGCCACGCTGCGCCCGGTGAACGGCGTCCAGACGTCCGCACGAGCCTGGCGGGACGCGCTGGTTCAGCCCGCCAGATGATGCGCGGGTCGACCCGGTGGTCAGCGCCGCGAGGACGGGGCCGCCGGACGGGGCGGGTTGCGGCGGACGAACTCCATCCGGATGTCCGGCACGATCTTGCGATCGAGCACGACCGTCATATAGCGGCCGTCGACGCGGGCGCCGACCGCGACCACATCCGGATCGGAGTCCACGCGATATCCGCGCAGCGCCTCCCCGTCCACGATCACCGGAACGCCGCGCACGACATCCTCATCGCGGAGAGCGGCGGCGACCACCGGCATCCCGCCGCGACGGCTGCGCACACGGCCCGGGAAGGTGTTACGGAGCACGTCACCCATGTGCGCCGCGAGACGCGACTCCAGGGGTCGGCTGCGCTCAGCGGGGATCGGCACGGAGGTGCGCACCGCCTCCCAGAGCACCGGGTACCGCATCCGCGTCACCTGGTCAACCATCCACGGCGGCAGGTGGTCGTGCTCGGCTCGCTCGATCGCGCGCTTCTGCTCGGGCGTCAGCGGGACGTGATTCACCGGGTCGGCCCGATTGCGCGGATTCTTGAAGAAGGAGTACGAGAGCGAGATCTCGACAAAGCGGCCCAGGGCCATCGTCTGCGCCGCGGCGAACTCCTCCAGCCGTGGCTGCGGCGCGAACGCGAGAACGGGATCGCCGAAGCGAGCCGCGATCTCGTCCACCCCAGGAGGGGCAGGCATGTCGCGTACAGCTCCCGTCGTGTCCATGCGCATACGTCAAGAGTGGCCTGCCGCCCAGCCGATACCAACTTCTTGACGACAATCGCCTTTCGGGGCGTTGTCCGTTCACCTGCCCGAGACACGCGAAGGACAGCACGAATGCCGGGAGGCGCCTCCGGGGCGGAGGGCTGCGAAGATGGAGGGATGAGCGCTCTGCACGATCCCGACGTCCGCGGCTTCGCCTCCGACAACTACTCCGGAGTGCACGACGAGGTCCTCGCCGCGATCGCCGCGGCTAACGGGGCGCACCAGGTCGCGTACGGCGAGGACGTGTACACCGAGCGGCTGCAGGAGGCGTTCCGCCGCGAGTTCGGCGAGCAGGCGCAGGCCTTCCCCGTCTTCAACGGCACGGGCGCCAACGTCACCGGCCTACAGTCGATGCTCCCCCGGTGGGGCGCCGTCGTTTCGGCCGCCACCGCACACATCACCTCCGACGAGGGCGGGGCACCCGAGAAAGTCGGCGGGATCAAGATCCTGACCGTGCCGACGCCCGACGGCAAGCTCACCCCCGCCCTGGTCGACCGAGAGGCGTGGGGATTCGGCGACGAGCACCGCGCCCAACCGCTCGTGGTTTCGATCACGCAGTCCTCCGAGCTCGGCACCGTCTACACCCCGGAGGAGGTGCGCGCGCTGGCCGTGCACGCGCACGGCCTCGGCATGCGGTTGCACATGGACGGCGCGCGGATTGCGAACGCGGCCGCCGCGCTCGGCCTGCCGCTGCGCTCCTTCACCACGGACGCAGGAGTCGACGTGCTCTCGTTCGGCGGCACTAAGAACGGCATTCTGCTCGGCGAGGCGATCGTCGTGCTCGACCCGGCGGCCTCGACCGGACTCACCTTCCTCCGCAAGACCAACATGCAGCTCTCCTCCAAGATGCGCTTCCTCTCGGCGCAGCTGCTCGCCCTGCTCGACGGCGGCGGCGAGGAGGAACCCCTGTGGCTCCGCTCGGCTCGGCACGCGAACGCGATGGCGGCGCGGCTGCGATCGGGGCTCGAGGCGGCGATCGCTGACGGCCGAATCAGTGGGCTCGAATTCACGCAGCAGACCCAGGCGAACGCGGTGTTCGCGACGCTGCCGCCCGGAGTCGCCGACCGGCTCCGCGCCGCCTATCGTTTCTACGACTGGAACCCGGCGACCGGCGAGGTCCGCTGGGTCTGCTCCTTCGACACCACGGAGGACGACATCGACGGGTTCGCCACGGCGATCGAGCGCGAGCTGGCCGCGTGAAGGCGCGCTCCCCGCGCGCGGCGGCGATCGGAGTCGCGCTGGCGCTCCTTGTCGGGCTGAGCGGCTGCACCACGGCCGAACGCTCGGACGACGCGCCGACGCCGTCGCCGACCGCTACACCCTCGGCGACTCCGCCAACCACTGCGACGGCCTCGCCCACCATCTCGACCCGGCTGGGCTGCGACTCCCTCCTGCCCGCGTCGCGCGCGGCCACGGCCCTGGGGGTCGCCCGCAGCGGCCTCGAAGGCAGCCGCGAGGTGACGACGCGCTCCTCGGGCGAGCTGATCCGCGAGGCGGCGGAGGACAGCGGCGGACTGCTCCGCTGCGCCTGGTACGACGGGGATGCGTCGGTCACCGCGGCGGCCGTGGAGGATGCGGCGGAGGCGTTCGCCGGCCGGCCGGGCCCGCGGCTCGCGACAGACGTCGAGGCGTACGGATCCTGCACCGACGGCAGCTGCGACCTCGACCTGCTCGCCGGCGCCACCTGGGTAACCCTGCAGCTGCGAGGAGCAGCGGCCGGAGTCGACCTCGCGGCGCTGGCGACCAGCACGGCCGCGACGACTCTGGGCACCCTCGACGAGCCGGTGACCGCTCCGTCGCCCGTCTGCACCGAGGTCCTCACCGGCGAGCAGCTCACCGGAGCCGCCGGGCTCGCCCAGCCGACAGCGGCGGCCGGGACGGGGACGGCGACCACGGCATCCGCTGCGGCGGCGGCCCGAGCCGGGTACACCTCCTGCAGCTGGAGCGACGCGGCCAGCGCGGCCTACTCGGGCGTGACCGTCGATGCGCTGCCGAACGGGGACGACGGCTGGCGCAACCTCTCGCTGACCTCCGGCCTGGCGATCCCGCTCGAGCCGCTCGACGGCTTCGGCGAGAAGGCCCTCACCGGCTGCGCGGCGGGCGTCTGCGAGATCGACGCGCTGGCCGAGGACGTCTGGTGGCGCGTGACCGTCACCGGCGACGCGACGAAGGCCGAGGCCGTCGCCCGCGCCGTCCTCGCAAACACCTAACCCTCCCCGCCCCCCTTCCTCCCCCTCCCTCCTTCCCCCTCCCGCGAGATGCCACTTATGCGCGTCTTCACCGGCGTGTCGCGCTCATAAGTGGCATCTCGCGAGAGGGGGAAGAGGGGAGGGGGAGGGGGAGGGGGGAGGGGGGTAGCGCCAGTACTCGTACCAGGAGGATTCGCGGCAGCCAAGGGATGCGTAGAGGCGGCGGGCGGCAGCGTTGTCGGCGAGCACCTGGAGCCAGAAGCGCTCGATTCCGCGGCGCGACGCCTCCTCGAGGAGGGCGCGGACGACGGCAGAGGCGAGGCCGCGTCGGCGCGCGTCGGGCCGGGTCGCCAGGCCGAAGAGGCCGCCCCAGAGTTCTCCGTCCTGTGCCGTGACGACGGCGAGACGGCCGGTCGCCGCGGGGCCGTCGCCGCCGATGGCGAGGGCGTAGGAGGAGGGACAGCCCGTGAGGATGCGCTCGGCGACCGCGCGCGCCTCCGCTCCTCCGCGTCCGTCGACCGACCACCAGAGGGCGAGCCAGTCCTCGTCGGGAGCCGGGGCGAGGCGGATGGGCGTCGGCAACGCAGGCAGTGCGGCGAGCGCCTCCTGGACCGACCCGGTCAGCACGAGCGTGCGGTCGACCGGCGTGGCGCCCCGCTCGGCGAGGAGCCCGGTCAGCCCGGCGGGACTCGGCGGGCCGACCTGCACGAGGGGCGCGATGCCGTGCTCGCGGGCGAACGCCTCCGCCGCGTCGAGGGCGGCCGCCTGGTCGGCGACGTCTCCGGAGGCGAGCAGCGAGTTGGCGCGCTTGGTCACACCCGCGGAGGCGCGCAGTTCCCACGCGCCGAGCGGACGTCGCACGAGCGCGGGCCAGGCGTCGGCGGCGAGTCGGTCGAGCAGCAGCGGATCCATCCGGTCACGGTAGCGGGAACGTCCTGTTCGTCGTAGCAAGTCTTTTGCACCGTCCGAGTTTCGTTTGAAGAAACTGCTCGATTCTTTACACGTCGAGCTCTGCTCTCCTCGCTCCCGAATCCCGCGGTTCTGGTGAACAGCATCCAGCTCCTCGAAGCGCAGGCGAGCTCCGAGATCGAGAACATCGTCACCACGTCGGACGAGCTCTTCCGCTTCGCCGACGATGAGGACGCCGCCGCCGATCCCGCCACGCGCGAGGCGCTGCGGTACCGAGCGGGGAGCACGCCTACGCGCCCCCGGTCGGAGTCGGAACGATCACCAATTCCCTTGTTTAATTGGGAGACGTTCATCCACGAGCCTGAGGGGCTCGATCCACTGATCGTCATGGCGACCGCGCACTACCAGTTCGAGGCCATCCGCCCGTTCGCCTGCTGCTCGCCGTCACTTCAGAGGGTGCGGAGGAATGGATCGGTGCGCTGCGGGAGACGGTGCGCGAGGAGGTGCGGAGTGCGCTGCCCGGGGGCGCGAACGCCGATCTTCTCGAGGTGCTGTTCGAGGAGCCGTACTGCCGCATCCGGACGGTGATGGCCCGATGCGGAGTCTCCCGTCCGACTGCGCGCTCGTGGCTGTCCGCGATGGTCGAGCGCGGGATTCTCACCGAGACTCCGATCGGGCGGGAGCGGTTGTTCGTCAACCACGCCTTCCTCCGGCTCCTGAAGCGGGATCAGGAGACCACGGCAGGTCCTCCTGCCGAGCCGACCCTCTTCTGACGCCCTGCCGCACCGCTCGGACGCCCGGAAACAACTCCGGCTCGCAGGAACCGCGCGATCGGACGAACCGAGCGGGATCCTGCGAGCCGGAGGAGGCGGAGGGACGAGCCCTACATGTTGATCATGTGCCCCTTCAGGCCGTGGAAGCCCTCCTGCAGTGCCTCCGACAGCGTCGGGTGGGTGTGCACATTGCGGGCCAGCTCGGTCGCGGTGAGGTCCCACTTCTGGGCGAGGGTGAGCTCGGGGAGCAGCTCGGAGACGTCCGGTCCGATCATGTGCGCACCGAGGAGTTCGCCGTACTTCTTGCTCGCGATGAGCTTCACGAAGCCGGTGGGCTCGCCGAGGCCGTGCGCCTTGCCGTTCGCCATGAAGGGGAAGGTCGAGACGGTGATCTCGTGGCCCTCGTCGCGCGCCTGCTTCTCGGTGAGGCCGAAGGACGCGATCTGCGGCTGGCAGAACGTCGCGCGCGGCATCATCCGGTAGTCGCCCAGGGTCTGGGTCTCGGCGCCGGCGAGGGTCTCGGCGGCGACGACGCCCTGCGCCTCCGCGACGTGCGCGAGCTGGAGCTTCGCGGTGACGTCGCCGATGGCGTAGATGTGCGGCACGTTGGTGCGCATGTGGTCGTCGATTGCGATCGCGCCGCGCTCGGTCAGCTCGACGCCGGTGTTCTCGAGACCGAAGCCCTCGGTGCGGGGGACCCAGCCGATGGACATGAGCACCTTGTCGACCTCGAGGGTCGACTGCGTGCCGTCCTTCGCGGTGTAGGTGACCGTGACGTAGCCGTCCTTGTCGACGACCGACTCGACCTTGGTCGAGGTCAGGATCTCGACGCCCAGCTTCTTGTACTGCTTTTGGATCTCCTTCGAGACGTCCGGGTCCTCGTTGGGGAGGGCGCGGTCCATGAACTCGATGATCGTCACGTCGACGCCGTAGTTCTTCAAGACATAGGCGAACTCCATGCCGATCGCGCCCGCGCCGACGATGGCCATCGTGTCGGGCAGCTCGCGGGTCATGATTTGGGTCTCGTAGGTGACGACGTTCTCGGAGAGCTCAACGCCGGGGAGGAGGCGGACGCTCGCGCCGGTCGCGATGATCGCGTCGTCGAAGGTCAGCGACTCCGTGCCGCCCTTGCTGAGCTGGACGTCGAGGCCCTTCGGGCCGGTGAAAGATCCGACGCCGTCGAACTCGGCGATCGTGTTCTTCTTCATCAGGAAGTGGACGCCCTTGGTGCGGCCGTCCGCGACCGAGCGGCTGCGGTCGAACGCCGCGCCGAAGTCGAAGGAGACGTCGCCGGAGATGCCGAACTGCTTCGCCTGGGTGTGGAAGAGGTGGGCGAGCTCGGCATTGCGCAGCAGCGCCTTGGACGGGATGCAGCCCACATTCAGGCAGACACCGCCCCAGTACTGCTTCTCGACGACGGCGACGGACTTGCCGAGCTGGGCGGCGCGGATTGCGGCCACGTATCCGCCGGGGCCTGCCCCCAGGACGACGACGTCGAAGTGCTGGGTCATGGATGATCCTCCAGAGTCGTGGATGGTGGTGCGCGGGGTGACCACGCCGTCTCCCACCGTACCGTTCCGGGGCTCGGAGGCGGCCCGGTCGTCCGAGGGCGAACGTGCGCCCAGGCGCGCGCACCCAGCATGGGCGGGAATGCCTGCCGAACACCTGCGGTTGACCTCTTGCGGGCAACGGAGCCCTTCCCCCAGTCCCCGCACGGAAGAAGCCCGCGATGACCCTCGCCGCCCCCCGCACCGCCACGACCAGCGCCCCGATCCTCGACGTCCTTGCGGAGCGCTGGAGCCCCCGCTCCTACGACACGTCCGCGACCGTCTCGGACGAGACCCTCGCCTCGCTCCTTGAGGCCGCGCGCTGGTCCCCGTCCGCCAGCAACTCGCAGCCGTGGCGCTTCATCGTCGCCCGCCGCGGCTCCGACGAGTTCGACCGCATCGTCGCGACCCTCGCGGGCTTCAACGGCGCCTGGGCTGGTTCCGCGGCCGTGCTGGTCGTCGCGCTCGCCGAGACCGTCGACTCCGAGGGAAAGCCGCGCCCGTGGGCCGTCTACGATCTCGGCCAGTCGATCGCCCATCTCAGCGTCCAGGCACACCACGAGGGCCTGCACGTACACCAAATGGCCGGCTTCGACAACGATGCCGTCCGCACCGCGTTCGGCGTCGACGAGCGCTTCGACCCGGTGACGATCGCGGCGGTCGGAGTCGCGGCCGAGGCCGACGCGCTGTCGAACGAGACCCTGCGCGAGCGCGAGACCGCGCCGCGCACCCGCCTGCCCCTCGAGGAGCTCGTGCTCGTCCAGGCGTAGCCGCCGCACGCTCGAAGGCCTCCCCCGTCCGCGGACCGGGGAGGCCTTGTGTGTTACTCCCCGTGTCGGCCCGCGCTGTGGTGCCCGGAGCCTCTCCGTACGATCGGACGATCCGCCTGTCCGTCCCGCCCGCCCGTCCGCCCATCCCGCCGTCCGGAGAGACATGCCCGTCACCCCCGCCGCCCGCACGAGCCTGGCCTTCGACGCCGAGCTCGGACAGTCGGCGTTCCCCGTGCGCTTCGAGGGGGTCGGCCGCACCTTCACGCCCGGGGCGCCGGTGCTGACGGACGTCTCACTCGAGGCGGCCGCGGGCGAGGTCATCGCGATCCTCGGTCCGAGCGGCTGCGGCAAGTCGACGCTGCTGCGCATCGCCGCGGGCCTGGACAGCGCGTCTGAGGGCTCCGTGCTGATCGACGACGCGCCCGTCTCGGGCATCGAGCCGCGGTGCGCGGTGGCGTTCCAGGAGCCGCGACTGCTGCCGTGGCGGAGCATCGCCGACAACGTCGCGCTCGGCCTGCCGCGCGGCACGCCCCGAGCAGCTGCCCGTGCCGCCGTCGACGAGCTGCTCTCGTTGGTCGGCCTCACCGCGCACGCCCGCTCGCGGCCCCGCGAGGTGTCCGGAGGGATGGCGCAGCGCGCCTCCCTCGCCCGCGCGCTCGCCCGGAACCCCGGCGTGCTCCTCCTCGACGAGCCCTTCGGGGCGCTCGACGCGCTGACGCGCCTGCGGATGCAGGACCTGGTGCTCGACGTGCACGCGGCAGCCCCGGCGACGATCCTGCTCGTCACGCACGATGTCGACGAGGCCCTGCAGTTGGCCGACCGCATCGTGCTCCTCGGGCGCGAGGAGCCCGGAGGCGTCTCGCGGATCCAGCGGATCGTGACGGTCCCCGGTGCGCGGCCCCGCGACCGCGGCTCGGCGGAACTCGCCGAGCACCGCGCCGAGCTGCTCGCGGGGCTCGGCATCGAGCGGCACCGAGCCGGGCGGCACTGAGCCGGGCGGCACCGAGCGGGGCGGCACCGAGCCGATCAGGGCGACGCCGGACCCTGACCCGTACCGATCAGAGCCGTGGCCTCCCTCCACAGCCGCCGTTTCCGTCCGCTCTCCACCGAACCGGCTCCTCCCCGCACCACCGCTCCCCCGCAGCACCCACACTCACTCCTGTCACCGCATCCCGAAGTCGAGGCCCCCATGTCGTTCACCAGCTCCCCGCTCACCAGCTCCCCGCTCACCCGCCGCACCGCTCTGGCCGGTCTGCTCACCGCCGCCGTCCCGCTCCTCGCGGGCTGCGTGCAGGGCGAGGGCGGAGCAGGAGCGGCGGCCGCCGACACCGCGGCCGGAGGCACCCAGGGCGGCACCCTCACACTCGACTTCGCGACGTACAACCCGCTGAGCCTGGTCATCAAGGAGAAGGGCTGGCTCGAGGCGGCCCTCGCCGAGCAGCAGGTCACCGTCGCCTGGGTGCAATCGGCGGGCTCGAACAAGGCCAACGAGGCCCTGCGCGCCGGAGCGATCGACGTCGGCTCCACTGCCGGCTCCGCCGCGCTGCTCGCCCGCTCGAACGGTTCGCCCATTAAGACGATCAACATCTTCTCGCAGCCGGAGTGGTCGGCTCTCGTCGTCCCCGCCGGCTCGGCGATCACCTCGGTCGAGCAGCTGAAGGGCAAGCAGATCGCGGCCACCAAGGGCACCGACCCCTACTTCTTCCTGGTGCAGGCGCTCGAGGCCGCGGGGCTGGGCATCGGCGACGTGACCGTGCAGAACCTCCAGCACGCCGACGGCTGGGCCGCGCTGCAGAACGGCTCCGTCGATGCCTGGGCGGGCCTTGACCCGATCATGGCGGGCGCCCAGGCAGCCGGGGCGACCCTGCTGTACCGCAACGTCGACTTCAACTCCTACGGCCTCCTCAACGCGACCGAGAGCTTCCTCGCCGAGAAGCCCGACCTCGCGCAAACCGTGGTGAACGCCTACGAGCACGCCCGCGCCTGGGCGCTCGAGAACCAGGACGAGACGGCGAGCATCCTCGCCTCCGTCGCCGGCCTCGACGTGGCGGTGGCGACCACGGTCATCACCGAGCGCAGCAACCTCGACGTCGGCCACGTCCCCGGCTCCGCACAGACGGACGTGCTCGCCGTGATCGGCCCGATCTTCGTCGAGAACGGCGACGTCGCCTCGCAGCAGCAGGTCGATGACGCGCTGAGCTCGCTGCTCGACACCAGGTACGCGTCAGCGGCCGATCCCGGTGCGATCGGGGCGTGAGGGGCGGCCCACCACCCCCTGCGCTGCGACTGCACTGCGACCCGAGGAGACGACGATGACGATCCGCGACAACGAGACCGCGACCGACGCCGATGTGCTGCGCGCGAGCACCGGGCTCACCCTGTCGCCGGGCGCAGCCGGGCTCGCCGTGGTGAGCCCCTCGGTCGCTGCCTCGCAGCGCCGGCTCCGCGACAACCGCGCTGCGGGGTCCAGGCCGCTCACCTCGCGGCGCTGGTTCGTCGTCGCGGGCGGGGCGATCCTCCCCGTGCTGCTGCTCGCGGCCTGGCAGATCGCGACGACGAGCGGGCTGGTCTCGGTCGCCGTGTTCCCCTCCCCCGCGATGGTCTGGGCAGCCGGAGTCGACCTCGCCCAGCGCGGCGACCTGGGACAGGACGTCGCCATCTCGACGCAGCGGGTGCTCATCGGGTTCGCCCTCGGCTCAGCTCTCGGACTCGTCGTCGGTGCGCTGTTCGGGCTCTCCCGCGTCTGGGAGGTGGTCCTCGGGCCGACCCTCGGCGCGATCCGCGCCGTGCCCTCGCTGGCCTGGGTGCCGCTCCTGCTGCTCTGGATGGGCATCGGCGAGGAGTCGAAGATCACGCTGATCACGATCGGTGCGTTCTTCCCCGTCTTCACCACTGTCGCCACGGCGCTCGGGCACGTCGACCGGCACCTCGTCGAGGCCGGTCGCGCGTTCGGGCTCTCGGGCGTGCGGCTCTTCACGACGGTGCAGCTGCCCGCGGTGATCCCCTCCGTGATCTCGGGGCTGCGCCTCGCTCTCGCCCAGTCCTGGCTGTTCCTGGTCGCCTCCGAGCTGATCGCCTCGTCGATGGGCCTGGGATTTCGGCTCATCGACAGCCAAAACAACGGCCGGATCGACCGGGTGTTCCTCGCGATCGTCCTGCTCGCCGTGCTCGGCAAGCTCACTGACGCCGTGGTCGGCGTGTTCCAGCGCTACGCCGTGAGGAAGTGGGCGTGAGCGCCCGGAAAGGAGCTCCGAGCGTGAGCGACACCATTGCGAACCTGCTCGACGAGCACCGGCGATTCCCCCCGCCCGCGGCCTTCGCCGCCCAGGCCAATGCGGGCCCGGAGGAGCACGCGCGCGCCGCCGCCGATCCGATCGCCTTCTGGGAGGAGGCGGCCCGCCGCCTCGACTGGGCGGAGCCCTGGCACACCGCGCACACCTGGGAGCCGGCCGCTCCACTGCCCGACGGCTCGCTCTCGGTCCCGCGTGCGACCTGGTTCGAGGGCGGGCGGTTGAACGTGGCGGTCAACTGCGTCGACCGCCACGTAGACGCGGGGCGCGGCGAGAAGATCGCGCTGCACTTCGAGGGCGAGCGCGGCGACCGGCGGTCGATCACCTATGCGCAGCTCCAGCGCGAGGTCGCCCGCGCCGCGCACGCGCTCACCGCGCTCGGGATCGGCACGGGCGACCGCGTCGTCGTCTACCTGCCGGTGATCCCGGAGACGGTGGTGATCACCCTCGCGATCGCCCGCATCGGAGCGATCCACTCGCTCGTCTTCGGCGGCTTCTCTGCCGAGGCAGTGCGGTTCCGGGTGGAGGACACCGGGGCGAAGCTCCTGGTTACCACCGACGGGCAGTTCCGGCGCGGAGTAGCGGTGCCGGTCAAGGCGAGCGCCGACCAGGCGGTCGAGGGCGTCGCGTCGATCGAACACGTCCTCGTCGTCCGCCGCACCGGTGAGCAGGACGTGCCCTGGACTCCGGGCCGCGACGTCTGGTGGCACGAGCTGGTCGACGCGCAGAGCGACGTCCACGAGGCTGAGGCCTTCGACTCCGAGACGCCGCTGTTCATCATCTACACCTCCGGCACGACCGGGAAGCCGAAGGGGCTGGTGCACACCAGCGGCGGGTACCTCACCCAGGCGTCGTGGACGCACTGGGCGGTCTTCGACGCGAAGCCCGACGACGTGCACTGGTGCACGGCCGACCTCGCCTGGGTGACCGCGCACACCTACGAGATCTACGGCCCGCTCTCGAACGGGCTGACCCAGGTGATCTACGAGGGCACGCCGAACACGCCGCACACAGCCCGGCACTTCGAGATCATCGAGCGCTACGGAGTGACCGTCTACTACACGGCCCCGACACTGATCCGCACGCTGATGACCTGGTTCCCCGAGGGGGTGCCCGCTCGGTACGACCTGTCGAGCCTGCGCCTGCTCGGCACGGTCGGCGAGTCGATCAACCCCGAGGCCTGGGTCTGGTTCCACGAGGCGGTCGGCGGCGGGCGCTGCCCGATCGTCGACACCTGGTGGCAATCCGAAACGGGCGCCGCGGTGATGTGCCCGCTGCCGGGCGTCTCGACCCTCAAGCCGGGCTCGTCACTCGGCGCTCTGCCCGGGCTCGGCGCCCTGGTCGTGGACGAGCACGGCGAGCGGGTCCCGAACGGATCCGGCGGCTACCTCGTGGTCGACCGCACCGGGCCGGCGCTCGCGCGAACCGTGTGGGGAAACCCGGAGCGCTACCGCGACGCCTACTGGGCCCGCTACGCGCCACAGGGCTGGTTCTTTTCCGGAGACGGCGCGAAATACGACGCCGACGGCGACATCTGGGTGCTCGGCCGCGTGGACGACGTGATCAACGTCTCCGGCCACCGCCTCTCCACGATCGAGATCGAATCCGCCCTCGTCGCTCACCCGGCGGTCGGTGAGGCCGGAGTCGTCGGAGTCGCCGACGCGACGACCGGGCAGGCGATCGCGGCGTTCGTCATCCCCTCCGACGAGGCGGTCGACCGGGCCGAGGAGGACTCGGCCTACTGGAGCGCACTCAGCTCGTCGCTCTCCGCTCTGCTGCGCGACCACGTCGCTACCGCGATCGGGCCGATCGCCAAGCCGCGCGACGTGGTGGTGGTGCCCGATCTGCCCAAGACACGCTCCGGCAAGATCATGCGCCGCCTGCTCGGCGACATCCGCGACGGCAGACCGCTCGGCGATGTGACGAGCCTCCAGGACGACACCGTTCCGGCGCGCATCGCCCGGATCGTCGCGCAGCTCGGCTGAAGCGAGCACAAGCGCGATGTCGACGTTGCACGGGACCAGCGGCTCGCACCCGTCCGCGGTCGGTTCGAACTCCGGCGGTGCAGAAGCAACCAGCGGAGTCGTTGCGACGATGCTCTCCCCGAACGTCTCTTTCGCGCGTGGCGGTTCCGTCACGAAAGTCTCGTCGATCGACGAGACGGGCACCATGACCTTTGATGAGCGGCTCCGGCAAGCACTCGAAGAATCGGCCGCGGCCGGTGAGGGCCTCGGGACAGGGGGTTCGGTCGACTCGTGACGGGTGCTGGCCACCGGTCGCTTCCGGACGGTCGCCACCGCCTCGGCGACCGGTGGAGCTCAGCGACCGCATCCGGAGTAGCGTGAGGCCGTGCGCGACGTCCAACAGCAGATCATCTCCGAGCTCCACGTCTCTCCCACCGTCGATCCGGCCGCCGAGGTCGAACGGCGCAGCGGCTTCCTCGCCGACTACCTCCGCAGCACGGGCGCGAAGGGCCTCGTCCTCGGTATCAGCGGCGGGCAGGATTCGAGCCTGGCCGGCCGACTCTGCCAGCTCGCGGTCGAGCAGGTACGCGCGAGCGGAGGGGACGCCTCCTTCATCGCGGTCCGCCTGCCCTACCGGGTGCAGGCCGACGAGGAGGACGCCCAGCTCGCCCTCACCTTTATTCGGCCCGACCGCCAGGTCGTGTTCGACATCCACCAGGGCGTGGCCGGCGTCGCGGCGGCATTCGGTGACGCGGTCGGCGAGCCGATCAGCGACTTCGTCAAGGGCAATGTGAAGGCGCGGATGCGGATGGTCGCGCAGTATGCGATCGCCGGCCAGACGGGGATGCTCGTCGTCGGTACCGACCACGCGGCCGAGGCGGTCACCGGCTTCTTCACCAAGTACGGCGACGGCGGCGCCGACGTCCTCCCCCTCACCGGCCTCACCAAGCGGCAGGGTCGCTCGATCCTCGAGAACCTCGACGCTCCGGCCCGCCTGTACGAGAAGGCGCCCACTGCGGACCTGCTCGACGACAACCCCGGCCAGACCGACGAGACGAACCTCGGCCTCACCTACGCCGACCTCGACGCGTACCTCGAGGGCGGCGACATTGATTCGGCCATCGCCGAGGCGATCGAGGCCCGGTACGCCGCGACCGAGCACAAGCGCCAAGTGCCGCTGTCAATGTTCGACGACTGGTGGCGCTGACGCCGCGCTGACAACCGTCGGTAGCCCTCCGGCGCACCAGGGGCGGCCCGACCGACGACACGAGATCCCTCGCTGAACCACAGGATCTCGTGCATTCGGGGCGACCGTCGGGCGGCGTCAGGACTCGGCGCGGGCGTTGTAGACGCGGGCCGCCCCGGAGTCGACGGACGCGCGGTAGGCGCGGAACACGTCCAGGGCTTCGTCTCGCAGGACACCGTCGACGACCTCGATGCCGCGCGCCTCGAACTGGGCGGCCCAGTCCTCGCGCATCGGTCCCTCGTCGAAGGTGCTGATCTCCTCCAGCTCGGGGCCCGAGCCCGCGATGACCAGACGGCGCACGCCCGACCACATCGTCGCTCCGTAGCACTGCACGCACGGGCGCCAGTTGACCACCAGGTCGTGCGCGGGAAGGCCCTCGCCGCCGAGGTCCCAGGTGCCGAGCGCGGTCTGCGCGAGTCCGAGCGCCGTCACCTCGGCGTGACCGGAGGACACTCCGCTGCCGAGGACGACGTTCACTCCGACCGAGACGATCCGGCCGGAGTCGCGCTCGACGACGATCGCCGCGAACGGGCCGCCGTTCCCCTCGCGGAAGTTGCGGTCGGCGAGCGCGTGCACGAGCGCCATCCGCTCCTCCAGGCTCCGGAGGACGTCGGGGACGTCGCGCAGGGCGTCCTCGATCCACGAAGGCAGGGCGATTCGGTAGTGAGTGGCGAGCCGGTCGATGTTCAGGGGGACTCCCTCAAGACGTGGTGGGCGGGCAGTGAGAACCTTTTCGCAGGCTGCACTCGTGGTGCAGGACGAATCGGCCGGGCTGCGAGCGGATTCGGTGCGACCCGCTACGGACGCACGAGAGTCTTGATCGCGCGGCGCTCGTCCATCGCGGCATACGCCTCGGCAATCTCCTCCAGGGGCAGCTCAAGGTCGAAGACCAGGCCGGGCTCAATCGCGCCGCTGAGCACGTCCGGGAGCAGCTCGGCCATGTATCCGCGCACCGGCGCGACTCCACCATTGACGCCCACGTTCGAGCCAAACATCTGGCGTACCGGCAGCTCCGGGCCGCCATTGGGAACGCCGACGTAGCCGACCATGCCGCCGGGGCGGGCGGAATCGAGTGCCTGCTGCATCGACTCCTTGCTGCCGACGCACTCGAGCACGCAGTCCGCGCCGATGCCGTCGGTCAGCGCGCGAACGCGCGCCACGCCCTCGTCGCCACGGGTCTCGACGATGTGGGTTGCTCCGAAGCGGCGGGCGAGGTCCTGCCGCGACTCGTGCCGCGACATCGCGATGATCGTGGTGGCGCCCAGGCGCTTCGCGGCGAGGACCGCGCAGAGGCCGACCGCCCCGTCGCCGACAACCGCGACGGTCGAGCCCGCGGTGACACCGGCCGAGACGGCGGCGTGGTGGCCGGTGCACATGACATCGGCGAGGGTGAGCAGGCTGGGGATGAGCGCGGGGTCCGGGTCGGCGCCGACCCGGAAGAGCGTGCCGTCGGCGAGGGGAACGCGGACCTTCTCGCCCTGGGCGCCGTCGGCGAACCCCTCCTCGCGCACCTCTGCGCCCCACCAGCCGCCGTTCACGCACGAGGTCGAGACGCCGTTCGCGCAGTTCACGCAGGTGCCGTCGCAGACGTAGAACGGGGCGATCACGAAGTCGCCGACCGCGACATCGTGCACCTCCTCGCCGATCTCCTCGACCACTCCGACGAACTCGTGCCCGATGCGGCGCGCCTCCTTGGTGGGCGTAACGCCGCGGTAGGGCCAGAGGTCGGAGCCGCAGACGCAGGCCGCCGTGACCCGGACGATCGCGTCGCGCCCGGTGGAGAGCTGCGGGTCGGGGACCTCTTCGAGTCGGATGTCGCGCTCGCCGTGGATGAGTGTTGCTCGCATGGATGCTCCTGGTCGAGAGGGGTGGGTCGGCGTCCACGGTACGCCCGGTGCCGCATACGGAGGCTGCCGCGGCGTGGGCTTGCACGAACGCGCGACGATGTCCTCACCGACGCAGCGGCAGCACGGAGCGGAGCGGCGTCGGGCGAAGTGGCGCAGCATCATGGCGGCACCTCCACCCACCCGTCGCGTCCGACCACGACGTGGGCCAGGAACCGCAGACCGCACGCCTGGGCCCCGTCCTCGATGGCGCGGGTGGCCGCGCGGTCGGAGAGGAGCACGACCGCCTCGCCCGGGTGGCTGTGCGCGAGCCCGATGCCCGCGGCTCCCCGCGCGAGCACCTCGGTGAGCACGGCGGACACCGGGAGTTCGGCGTGCGCGGGAGGGCCGTCGGCCAGGGTCAGCACGTCGCGCACGGCTCCGGACTCGGCGAGCGCCACGGCGAGCACTGTCTCGAGTGGCCGCGCGGTGAGCAGCGGAGTGACGAGTGCGGCCAGACCGGCGGCGTCGGTTACGCGGGCGGCGCGCGAGGCGCGGTTCATCCTCCGCCGCAGCTCGAAGGAGGCGACCAGCCGGCAGGCGGCGACCTCACCGATGCCGCGATGCCGCATCAGATCGTTCACGCCGGCGCGGGCGACGGCGTCGATGCCGCCGAAGCGGGCGAGGAGGCGCTGCGCCACGACGGTCGCGTTGGCGCCGCGGACACCGGCGCCGATAAGCACGGCGAGGGTCTCGGCGTCGGTGAGCGCCTCGGGACCGCGGGCACGCAGGCGCTCGCGCGGCCGCTCCTCGGGAGAGAGGTCGGCCATGCGCCGCGATTCGAAGGACATGCCCGCGACGCTACGCAGGCGACCGTCGCCGCGGGCGACCGCGGCCGCATCTGTGGACAATCGGGCCCTCTCCGCCCTCTGTGGAGGAACCTCCTCCGCCGCTTGGACACTCGAACGGCGACCGCAGCGGCGACGGCGCCCGAGCGGCCTACGCCGGCGCCGACAGCCCGGCCGTCACCGACAGGCTCTCGCCGTCCGGCGCCACGTCCACCAGCACCACGTCTCCGTCGCGCACCGTGCCACCGAGCAGCGCCGTCGCCAGCTGGTCGTCGATTGCCCGCTGCATCAGCCGGCGCAGCGGCCTCGCGCCGTACTGCGGGTCGTAGCCTCGCTCGGCCAGCCACCCGCGGGCGGTCGGCGTCACCGCCAGGTCGAGCCGTCGCTCCGACAACCGCTTCGAGAGCCGGTCGACGTACAGCGACACGATCTCGCCCAGCTCGGTGCGATCGAGCGCGTCGAAGATCACGATGTCGTCGAGCCGGTTCACGAACTCCGGCTTGAAGGCCTGGCGCACCATCTGCTGCACCGCCTCCTCCTTCTGCGCCCGCGAGAGCGCCGGGTCGACGAGGAACTGCGAGCCCAGGTTGGAGGTGAGGATGAGGATCGTGTTGCGGAAGTCGACCGTGCGCCCCTGCCCATCGGTGAGCCGGCCGTCGTCGAGCACCTGCAGCAGCACGTCGAACACCTCGGGGTGCGCCTTCTCGATCTCATCGAGCAGCACCACCGAGTAGGGGCGGCGCCGCACCGCCTCCGTCAACTGACCGCCCTGCTCGTAGCCGACGTAGCCGGGAGGGGCACCGACCAGCCGCGAGACCGCGAACTTCTCGCCGTACTCCGACATGTCGATGCGGACCATCGCCTTCTCGTCGTCGAAGAGGTGATCGGCGAGCGCCTTCGCCAGCTCGGTCTTGCCGACGCCGGTCGGCCCGAGGAAGAGGAAGGAGCCGGTGGGCCGGCCCGGGTCGGCGATGCCCGCGCGCGTGCGGCGCACGGCGTCCGAGACCGCCGACACCGCCTCGTCCTGGCCGATGAGGCGCCGGTGCAGCTCGGTCTCGAGGTGCAGCAGTTTCTCGGTCTCACCCTGGAGGAGGCGCCCCACCGGGATGCCCGTCCAGGCAGCGATCACCGCCGCGATGTCGTCGGCCGTCACCTGCTCGTTGACCATGCGGCCCTCGGCCGGCTCCTCCTCCGCCTCGGCCGCCGCGAGCTCGCGCTCGATCACCGGGATGTCGCCGTAGAGCAGCTTCGACGCGCGCTCCAGCCTCCCCTCGCGCTGCGCCCGCTCGGCCGCGATCCGCAGGGCGTCGAGCCGGTTCTTCAGCTCACCGACACGGTTGAGGGAGGCGCGCTCGCGCTCCCAGCGCTCCTGGAGCTCGTCGAGCTGGGCAGTGCGGCGGGCGAGGTCCTCGCGCAGCTTCTCCAGCCGCGCCTTCGAGGCCTCGTCCTTCTCCTTCTTCAGTGCCAGCTCCTCCAGCTTCAACCTGTCGACGGAGCGACGCAGCTCGTCGATCTCGACCGGGGCGGAGTCGATCTCCATCCGTAGCCGTGACGCGGCCTCGTCGATCAGGTCGATCGCCTTGTCCGGCAGCTGACGGGCGGTGATGTAGCGGTTCGAGAGCGACGCGGCGGCGACCAGAGCGGAGTCGGCGATGGCCACCTTGTGGTGCGCCTCGTAGCGCTCCTTCAACCCGCGGAGGATCGCGACAGTGTCCTCGACGGTCGGCTCGCCGACGAACACCTGCTGGAATCGGCGCTCGAGGGCCGCGTCTTTCTCGATGTACTGGCGGTACTCATCGAGCGTCGTTGCGCCAATCATCCGCAGCTCACCGCGGGCCAGCATGGGCTTGAGCATGTTCGCCGCCGCCACCGAGCCCTCGCCGCCGCCCGCGCCCATCAGGGTGTGCAGCTCGTCGATGAAGGTGATGATCCGACCGTCGGAGTCCTGGATCTCCTGGAGCACTGCCTTGAGTCGCTCCTCGAATTCGCCGCGGTACTTCGCGCCGGCGATCAGGGCCGAGAGGTCGAGGCTGACGAGCTGCTTGCCCTTGAGGCTCTCGGCGACGTCGCCCGCGACGATCCGCTGGGCGAGCCCCTCGACGACAGCGGTCTTGCCGACGCCGGGCTCACCGATGAGGACCGGATTGTTCTTGGTGCGGCGCGTGAGCACCTGACTGACGCGCCGGACCTCGGCGTCCCGTCCGATCACCGGGTCGAGCTTGCCGCTCGCCGCGATGGCGGTCAAGTTGACGCCGTACTGCTCGAGAGCGGACTTCTCGTCCTGCTGGGGCATCCGACCGGCCTGCATGATGGTGGTCTCCTCCGTGACTCAGAAGTTGAGTTCGATGGACTCAACTTTACGCCTGCCCGGGCCCGGGAGGTCAGGCCGTCAGAAGATCGTCGCGTCGGCCCCGCAGGGCTTCAAGCGCAGTCCGGAGAATCGCGCGCAGCCGGAACTCGTCGATGCCGGTCAGCGCCGAGATCTCGCCCTGCGAGAATCCGCCGGCCGCGGCGAGCAGCAGCAGCTCCCGGTCGGGGCAGGCCAGGCCGAGCAGACCCCCGCTGAGCGGACGGCGATCCAGCTCGTTCGCCGAGCCGAGGGTCTCGCAGAGCACCTTGAGGACCCAGAGCACGGGCTCGGGCGAATGGGCCCCCTCGCAGGCACGGCGCCAGAGTGCGGTGAACACGTCGGAGCAGAGACGATCGCGGCCGGCCGGGTCGGCCTGAACGGTGCCGATGCAGGCGAAGACGAGGCCGCCGAAGCGGTCGACGAGTTCTTCCAGAGCGGAGGCGTCTCCCGAGGCGGTGCGGGTCAGCAGACGGCCTGCGTCCAGCGTCAGCGGCGGACGCACCCGTCCTCCGCTCGCCTCCTCGCCCCCACCATTCACAGGCCCCAGCGTGTCACCGACATTGTGACTGCGGGACCCGTTGCGCGAGAGGGAGGTAACAGGTATGCACCGGATCCACTCTCCGCCATCAGAGGCGCGGCCAGCGGCGGCCGCGGTACCCGCCGACTCCGCAACGTTCTCGAGAAACGTCTTGCTCGCTCCGCGGTGCGCCGGGCGGCGGCGGCGCTTGGAGTGTTCACGAGGGGAACGCTATGCATTTCTTCAGGATGATGGTCGGACCGGCGCTCCACACCCCCACTTTCCACACCCCCACGCCCCGCCCCCCGCCGTTCCGGCGTGCTCCGAGGGGCGGTTCTCCACACCTCTCCACAGGGTTGTCCACAGCTGTGGAATCGCCAACGGGACGAAAGGATCAGACGTCGACGGCTCGGACGAGTCCGTCCTGAACGCCGCCGAGCCAGTCGTAGACGCTGCGGATCGCGGCCGCGCTCCCCTCCTGCGGTTCGATGTCGTCGGTGTCGTCGATCCCGAGTCGAGCGGCGAGGGCGAGCCGCATGTCGGTCAGGGCGCGGAGCCACGCGATCGCCTGCGGCTCGTCGAGCCGGACCGCCACTTCGCCCAGCCCTTCGAAGATCCGGCCGTGGCTCGTGCCGTCGCCAGCGTCCAGGGCGGCCGTGACGGCGCGGGCGTCGTCCATCTTGCGGGCGGCGAGATCGGGGGCCGTGAAGCGGCGGAACTCGTCGGCCGCTTCGGCGTCGTCACGGTAGGCGTCGGGCAGGAGTCGGGCGAGCGCGGGATCCGCGCGCGCCTGCTCCGACGACGCGCCGCGGTCGAGCAGTTCGAGCATCTCGCCGGCCAGGTGATGGAGGATTCCGGCCTCCTCCCGGTCGAAGCGGGCGATCACGTCGCCGGAGGAGTCGCGACGGAAGGCGCGCATCAGTAGGTTCCGCTCGCACGAGGTCGGGGGCGGCACCTCGGGGCATGTGCGCGAGGATCCCGGGGCGCGCTCACGCGTCGGCCTTCTGCAGCGTCGCCCACAGGCCGTAACCGTGCATCGCCTCCACATGCCGCTCCATCTCCTCGCGGTTGCCGGTCGCGACGACCGCGCGCCCCTCCGTGTGCACCTGCAGCATCAGCCGCTCGGCCTCGGCGCGGCTGAAGCCGAAGTAGCTGCGGAATACGTACGACACGTACGACATCAGGTTGACCGGGTCGTCCCAGACCAAAACGATCCACGGAACCTCGGCCGCCGAGCGGGACGCCACCCGCTCGTCCGCGCGTTCGATCGTGTCCGCCATCCCCCCAGCGTAGGTCGCGGCGACGCAGGCGGAGCGCGGGCTCCCCCGCCCGCCCACCACCCGAGACTCCACACCGCGAGACTCCACAAGTTGTCGCAGTCGACGGCGAGTGCGACAACTCATGGCGATGATCGCAACCGACGGCCAGGCCGAGCCGCGCAAGCCGAGCCGCGTCTTCTTCGCCGTCGCAACTGCGCTGCTCGCCCTCTCGCCCCTGATCGCCGGCGGACTCGACGCCCTGCAGACCGCCGCGATCCTCTCCGCCCTACCGTTCAGCGTCGTGATGATCCTGATGTGCATCGCCACCGTGATCGCTTTCCGTCGCGAGATCCGCGCCTACGACCGGGCCCGCCGCTCGGCGTTCGTCGGCGACATCGGCACGTTGTACGGTCTCGAGGTCGAGGACCCGACCGAGCGCGAGCCCGCTCATCCCCTCAAGCGACTCGCGCAGCGGCTGAAGCCCGGGCCGAAGGAGTAGCCGACCGCCTCACACGAGCGGCGCGGCGGAGTCACCTGCACGGCGGAGTCACCCGCACGGCGGAGTCACCCGCACGGCGGAGTCACCCGCACGGCGGAGTCACTGCACGCCGGTGAAGATCACCATTGGACGCTGATCCACGTGCACCTGCACGATCAGTGAGGCCGAGTCGGCGACCGAGAAGGCACGCTGCCAGGTCACCGAGCCTCCGGGGAGCACGGCGGTGGTCGGGTCCTTGAAGGTCTCGCCCGAGTCGTAGTCCGAGATGCGGGAGGCCTCGACACCGCCGGAGGACGCGCCGATGACCACGTACGGCTCGTAGGGCTTGTCGGAGTCGTTCTTGAGGACGAAGGTGAGGACGATGTTCTGCGCCTGGTCAGCCCCCATCGCGTAGGTGCTGGGCTGATACGGCGCCGGGGACGAGACGCCGATCGCGACGCCGTCGTCGAACGCCACGCCATTGTTGAAGGACGAGGCAACCTGCTCCTTCTGGACCGTGTCGGAACGCGAGACCGCCTGCTGCTTCTCGACGGCGCCAAGCACACCGACGACCGCGACCCCGAGGACGACGATCGCGAGGACGAATCCGAGCGCGCCCAGGACGACCCCGCTGACCGCGAAGCCCTTCGGCGGGCGCCTCTTCACCAGGCAGACGATGCCCATCACCACCGCGGTGAGGCCCGCCGGAGCGCCGAGCAGCGGCAGGAAGGCGAGGGGTACGGCGGCGATCCCGAGGATCAGAGCCGTGAGGGCGAGGCCGCTACGGGCGGGCGCGGGTGGCGGACCGGACGGCGGCGCGAAACCGGCCGCGGGCCCGATCGCGTGCTCTGCATCGGGACGGGGAGGAGCGGGCTGGGGAATCTGATGAGCATCTGTCATTCCTCCACTGTGCCCGAGACCACCGACACGCCGCTCCGCGTTGGCGCGGAACGCCGCCCGCCGCGAGGGCGTCCCGCGACAATCAGCTGGGCGACGGGATGAAGGGGTGCTCCGGCGGGTTTTGCTCGTCGTCGAGGCGAGCGTCGGCGCCCTGGTCGAGCGCCTCGTCGACAGCCTCGGGGTCGTCGATCTCGGCGGGGTCCTCGGGCGGTACCGGCAGGGAGTCGCCGTCGGGTCGGGTGGTGTCGGTGACGTCCTCGGGGGCGTCGAAGCCGAAGCTGCTCATGGTTCCCTCTCCGCGGACCGCCCGGGAGGCGGCGCCGCTGCGGGCAGCCTAGATCGCGGCTCGATGGGCAGTCACGGACTTGACGAAGGGCCCGGCGCGCAGGTCGCGGCCGAGCGTTCGGTTTCTTCTCGTGTTCACAAGAAGTGAACACGAGCAAAAACTGAACAGCCGGCTCAGTGCACGTATTCGAGCAGGTCGGCACCGAGGGTGCGCATGCCCTCGAGTACCGCGAGGCGGTAGTGCAGGGTCGTGTCGTCAAACTGGGTGGCCACCGCGTAGGCGACGCCGGCGCGGGGTCCGCGGAGGACGCCCGCCTCAGCGCGGACGCCGACGTCGGTGCCGGTGGCGTTGACGAGCAGGACCCCGTGATCGGGGTGTCGGTGCGCGAGCGGGTCGAGGCCGAAGGATGCAGCAACCATCGAGAGGTCGGTCCCGAGCGAGAGCCAGCCGATCACCCGCGAGCTGACGGCGGCATCGACGACGTCGCCGTTCGCGAGGGTGGCCAGCAGCCAGGTCAGCTCCCGGGCCGAGCCGATCGAGAGCTGCGGTGCGTCGTCGGGGCCCCGCTCGTCGCGGACGACATCGAGCAGGGCGGTGCGCGACAGGCCCAGCGCCTCCGCGCGCTCACGGACGGCATCGAGGCCGACGCGGCGGAGCAGGACGTTCGTCGCCAGGTTGTCGCTGGACGCGCCGACGAGCGCGGCGAGGTCGGCGATGGGCATCGACGGCACCTGGAGGTGCTGCCAGATCCCGGAGCCCGTGACCGCGTCGGCGGCGGTTCGGTCGACCAGTCGCAGATTCTCCTGCGGCTCGTTCGCTAGGCGGGCGGCAACCTCGATCAGCAGCACGACGGTGCCGAGGGAGGCGGTGGGCATCGAGACGGAGTCGTCGACGGCGAAGAGGGTGCGACCGGTCGACAGGTCGACGGCGCGCGCCGAGACGACGACTCCGTCGATCGCGAGGCGGCCGAGGGCGTCGAAGCCGCGCTGGAAATTGTCGCGGTCGCCGGCGCCCTTGTGCCGGCCCCGCCGGTTGCGTCGGTTCTCACGGCGGGTCTCGCTGGTGGGGATCACCACGGTGTCGGCCCCTTTACGGGTCGGGAGAGCGGTTGTGCGGAGGGGGACCGAGGTCCTCACGCGTCGGCGGGACGCGAGATCGGCGGACGACCCCCGCGGCATCGGTCGGCTCTCGATGCCCGGGGCTCCTCGTCCGTGGTGCGGGGAGGTGGTCGGCGGCGACTACCAGATGGTGACGCGCTCGCTCGGGGAGAGCCAGAGGGTGTCGCCTTCGGAGACGTCAAAAGTAGCGTAGAACTCGTCGATGTTCCGGACGATCTGGTTGCAGCGGAACTCGGCCGGAGCGTGCGGGTCGATGGCGAGGAGGCGGATCGTCTCCTCGTCGCGCGACGTCTGCTGCCAGGCCTGCGCCCAGGAGAGGAAGAAGCGCTCGGCGCCGGTCAGACCGTCGACCACGGGCGGCTCCTGGCCCTCGAGCGAGAGCAGGTACGCCTTCCAGGCGATGCCGAGCCCGCCCAGGTCGCCGATGTTTTCGCCGATGGTGAGCGCGCCGTTCACATGGTGCTCAGGCGTGCTCGCCGGAGCGAGAGCGTCGTACTGCGCGATGAGCACCTTCGTCCGCTCCTCGAACGCTGCCCGGTCCTCCTTGGTCCACCAGTCGGTGAGGCGGCCGTCGCCGTCGAAGCGGGAGCCCTGGTCGTCGAAGCCGTGGCCGATCTCGTGGCCGATGACGGCGCCGATCGCTCCGTAGTTGGCGGCGGGGTCGCGGCCCTCGTCGAAGAAGGGGAATTGGAGGATCGCGGCGGGGAAGACGATCTCGTTGAAGCCCGGGTTGTAGTAGGCGTTGATCGTCTGCGGGGTCATAAACCATTCGTCGCGGTCGAGCGGCCGGCCGATCTTGCCGAGTTCGCGGGCGAAGTCGAATCTGGCGACGCGGCGGGCGTTGCCGAGCAGGTCGGCCGGGTCGATCGAGAGGGCGGAGTAGTCGCGCCAGCGGACGGGGTAGCCGATCTTGGGCGTGAACTTCGCGAGCTTCTCGAGCGCGCGCTCGCGGGTGGCGGGGCTCATCCACTCGAGGTCGACGATCGAGCGGCGATAGGCCTCGATGAGGTTCGCGACCAGCACGTCCATCGCGGCCTTCGCGGTTTCGGGGAAGTGGCGGGCGACGTAGGTGCGGCCGACCGCTTCGCCGAGGGACGCCTCGACCAGTGAGACGCCGCGCTTCCAGCGCTCGCGCTTCTGCGGGGTGCCGGTGAGGGTGCGGCCGTAGAAGTCGAAGTTGGCGTCGACGAATTCGGTGGACAGGTAGGCGGCGGCCCCGCGAATCACCTGCCAGGACAGCCAGTCGCGCCAGGCCGGGAGACGGCCATCGGTGAGCAGGCCCGCGAGGCCCTGGAGGAAACTCGGCTGGCGGACGACGACCTCGGCGAGCGCCCCCTCCGGAGCGTCCATCGCGGTGAGCCAGACGCCGAGGTCGACGCCCGCGGCGAGTTCCTCGACTTCGGCCCAGGAGCGGAGGTTGTAGGTCGCCTGGCTGTCGCGGCTGCGGACCTTGTCCCAGTGCACGGCGGCGACGTCGGTCTCGAGCGCGACGATCCGCTCGGCGCGCGCCTGGGCGGCGTCCAGGCCCGCCAGCGCGAGCATCCGCGCGACGAACGGCGTGTACGCCTCACGAACGGCGGAGAACTCCTGCTCGCGGTAGTAGCTCTCGTCTGGCAGACCGAGGCCGCCCTGGTTGATGAAGACGAGGTAGCGCTCGGGGCTGCCCGGGTCGTTGTCGATGAAGAGGCCGAAGAGCCCGGGGACGCCGCTCCGCTCGAAGGCACCGACGGCGCGGAGCAGACCGGGGATCGAGTCGACCCGCTGCACGGCCGCGAGGTCGTCGGCGATCGGAGCGGCACCGAGTTCTTCCGCTCGCGCCTCGTCCATGAAGGAGGCGTACAGGTCGCCGATCAGGCGCTCCTCGGTGCCGTGCTGCGCGGTCTGCGCCTCGACGATGATGTCGCGCACGGCCTTCTCGGCCTCCTCCTGCAGGAGGTGGAACGAGCCGTACCGCGCCTTGTCTGCGGGGATCTCGGTGCGGTCGATCCAGAGCCCGTTGACGTGCCGGTAGAGGTCGTCCTGCGGACGCGTCTCTGGGTCGAGTTCGGAGCGGTCGATACCGGAGCGAGGCGTCGTCGAGGTCATGGCCGACAGCCTACGTCGAGGCACCGACAGCGCTGGTAAGGGGGTCGGGCTGCACGGAGTCCTCACGCGCCGTGAAGACGTTCGGTAGCGACGCGGTGTCACGGCGTGGCGCACTGCGGACCGACTCCGAGGCACCTGCGCCCTCTTTCGCCGCGGCATCCTCCCGCCTCGTCGGAACTTGCTCCCCGGTCGCCGTCACGGCACGCCGCAGCGCGCGGACGTCGCGGAACCCCGAGAGCCGCGCGATCTCGGTCTGCGAGAACGACCCGCCACTGGCGTTCTTCGCCAGGTAAGTGCGCGCGATCCGCACCCGCTCGGCCGTGAGGGCGGCCTTCGCCGAGGCGCCCGCCCGCGCGAAGACATGACGCAGATTGCGCGGGGACGTGCTGACCGCCTCAGCGAGCAGTTCGACGTCGAACTCCGGATCCGTCGCCTTTACCGCGATGACCCGCATCGCGCTCCGGTACAGGGCGCTAGAGGGCGTCATCGGCAAGGGCGACGTGCTCTCGAGCGCCTGCACGAGCAGCGCGGTCGTCAGGTGCCGTACTCCCGCCGCGAAGTCCGAGAAGCCGGCGTTCTTTACGTCCATGCCCGAGTTCAGGGCGGCGTTCGAGGCCGCTGCGACGGCGTCGCGGTACTCCCTGGCGGGAGCGTGAAAGATCCGGCCCACCGTGAGTTCGTCGCGGGCCGACTGCGGGAGGCCGTCGAGGTCGTAGTCGACCTCGTAGCGCGCGGTCGTTGCGCCGGAGGAGAACCGGAAGGAGTGCCCTCCGACGGCGAGGATCGCCACGTCTCCCGGGCTGAGTTCGGCCGGTGCCTCCCAAGCGTCGCACTCGATCGACATCACTCCCTCTATCTGCAGCAACAGCAGTGCCGTCGAGGACTCGCGATGGACCCGGTAGCTGGCGCTGGTGTGCCACAGGCGAGCTATGCGCAACTCGGGCAGGACCAGTTCATCGGCGACGAGACGGACATCGGAGTCGGCTTCGCCGTCGAGCATCTGCCTGTCCGCCAGCCAGCTGAACACCTCCGAGCCCAGAAGAGAGTATTTGTATCGGGGCGTCTCGACGGGCATGAGCTTTCCGTTCTCGGGATCTCGTGAAAGCGACGATCGCTCGGTAGTCGTGAAAGTTGACTCGTCTGATCAGAATGCCTCGCGGATCGCTATTCCGCCTCGTTACGTGCGGTTTTCGGCGAGGGAACGGGCCAGTGGCGGCGGATACCGGAGGCATTCTGCGCACCTGATAGATATCGACGATTTGTCAGTGACTTGGATGGGTTAACTCACCCGACGGTCGGACTAGGCGGGGAGGTGTGCTTATCGGGGTAATTGACGAATCCGCACTCATCGCCGATCGGAATGCCCGGCGGCGAGAAGCCCGTCGTGCCGAACTGTCACCGCGATCTCCGGCGTTCATTTCACCGTTCAGCGACGATTGCGCGGCTCGTCGCGAGTCCGTCGTCGCAGCAGGACTCACCGCGCTCCTTCCGGCCCCCACCGGTCGTTTCTGGACTCCTCTCTTCACACCACTTCGCGTCGGAGCGCTTCGGACGTCCGACTCCGCCTCCGGGCTCGTCTCCAAGATCTGGCGCGCGATGCGAGTGCCTTGATCGCGGGAAGCGGGAAGGCGAGGCACTCGGCGAAGACGACGTGAGGTCGTCTGCCGAGTGCGGATGGCGGCGCCGAGCAGGAGTCTGTGCAGGAGCGACGGATCTCGTTGACCGCGCGGTCCACGATGAGCGCAGTGGTTTTGCCGCCGCGGCCAAGCCAGACGGCACCGAAACGGACGAACGCCCGCCCCGATCCCGCCGCTCAGCCGCACATCGCGGAAGAGACCTGTCTCATCCCACGCCCACCTGGAGTGCAGCTCGGGCGTCCCGGCTCTATCCCGTGACCACCGGGCTCGTGGCACTACCACCGCTGCCAGTAGGTCGGAGTAGAAGCGACGCATTGAGCCCGAGCCGCCTGACCTGGCACGGAGGCGCCTTCCAGGGCTCTAGCGGTGGTCCGCGACCCGGAGCGGCAGACGCGCCAGCGGTTTCCGGCCGATGTTGCGACCTGGGAGTGCTTCGACCGGCGAGCGCTGGCAACACTGCCTCTTGTCCACACACACCCAATAGAAAGTTCGAGCATCACATGCCGAAGAAGACCCGCGACGTCATCGTCGCTTCCTCCGACTGGACCGTTCCCTCTGAGGACGGCCTCCACCGCCGCACAATCGTGAAGGGCGCCGCTTGGACCGTCCCGGTTGTCGCTGTCTCAATGGCCACGCCGGCGGCTGCCGCGTCCAAGACACCGACACTCGCGTTCACTAAGAGTTCGTACACCGGGACCGCCTGCAGCACGATTACGGGCGTTCAGGTCAAGCGCACCACTGACGGAACGACAGCAGACCCGGGCAAGACGGTCACCGTGAAGCTCAGCGATGGCTACACCTTCGCCGATGGGACTACGACCTATACCGGTACGACCGATGCCAATGGGCTGGTCACCCTGCCGAACATCAAGGTTCCCTCTAAGGGCGGCAAAAGTAACTTTGCTGCGACTTCGAATACTCTATCATCCAACGCGCCGGTCTCTGCGGATCCCTCCGCTAAGACCGGTATCTACAAGCTTGACACGTCGACGAACACTTCTTCTTCCGATCCGATCAGCAACTCTGGGACAGCGATCCGAACCATCTCGGATCCGACCAACAGCTCGTTTGTCTTCCAGAACTCGGATGGCTCGATCCGCGACATCAACGGCGCCGTCCTCGGAAACACTGCGAGCGGGGTGAGCACTGATGCGAACCTGGTAGCCACGTCGAAGAATGACGACGGCCAGACGATCATCTGGTACAAGACAGATGACGGAGTCTTCAGCTACAATTCAAGCACGAAGGTAACGTCGGAGGTGATTTCCAACACCTCTACGACGGTCAAGATTATCACCGACTCGGGTAACTCTGCTGTTATCTTCCAGAACTCTGACGGTTCGATCCGCGATGTGAACGGTGACATCCTGGGCGAGACGAAAAGCGGTGTCGATACCGGCGATAATCTCGTCTCGACCACACGCTCCGCCAGTGGAGACGGCTCGGTCACCGTCTACTACAAGAAGTCAGACGGCATTTACAGCTACAACGCCGGAACTAAGGTCACGACGGGACCGATCGCCAACTCGTCGAAGGCGGTCAGCTTCATCTCTGATCCCACGAATAGCTCCTTCGTCTTCCAGGATTCTGACGGAGCTCTTCGCGATATCAATGGCGACATTCTTGGAAAGACCGCGAACGACGTGATCGTCGATCGGTCGCTCATCGCCACAACGAAGAACTCCGCCGGACAAACGATCATCTGGTACAAGACGGCGGACGGGGTGTACAGCTACAACTCCTCGACCAAGGAGACCTCGGACGTCATCGCGAACACGAAGACGACTATTAAGATCATCGCTGATTCCGGAAACGACTCGGTCATCTTCCAGAACTCGGACGGCTCGATCCGCGATGTCGAGGGCACTGTCCGCGGCGAAAATGGAACGGGCGTCGACACCGGCGCCAACCTGGTCTCCACCAGCCGTTCGTCGACCGGAACCGGTGCAGTCACGGTATGGTACAAGAAGTCCCCGCCTTGCGCCTGAGCAAATAGTAAAGATACGACTGTCAGCACGACCGCAGTAAGCTTCGGCCAAGCGCTTGGCTGACAAGGAAGAGGCTGGTCCCATTCGGGGCCAGCCTCTTCTCGTATTGTGCATGCGCCCACTTGAACTCACTCGGAATACTTCTTCGGTCTGGTTGCGAAGGACACAATCGCGCGACCCGAAAAATTTTGCGCCGACACCTCTTGCGAGACTTCGAATTCCGCCGGCGCCCTCATCGTCGCTTGCTCCGACTGAACCCTTCCTTCGAGGACGGCATCCACCACCAGCAAGGCGGTCGCCCACAGCGACATGTTCCGCAGCGCTTGGCACACGCCTCGCGGCCAGTTCGCGCGAACGCCGTTTCCGGCAAGCACCACCACAACTCCGGCACACCCGCCTCCCTAGGGCGACGTGCTCAGAACACTGTTCGACGTCCACCGACATCAACAGAAAGTTTGAGCCCACCATGCCGAACAAGACCACCGAACGAGCCACCTTCGACTTCTCCGACTGGACCATCCCGTCCGAAGACGACCTCCACCGACGCGCCATCGTGAAGGGCGCCGCCTGGACCATCCCGGCCGTCGCCGCCTCCATCGCCACGCCGACCGCTGCGGCGTCGACCGACGTCACCTGACCAGTACTCATGTCCTCCGACTACACCAAGACGGCGAATCAATACGTGAACTCAAACCAGGCCACCATTGGCTCGATCGGCGGGAAGCCTCAGGCCTTCCAGGTGCAGAGAGAGAGCGAGAGAGAGCGTCCAACAACGATTCAGGGTTCTACGGCCAGCTGTACTACACGGCGAAGATGAAAGTCGTCAGAGGTAAGACCTGCACGTTCTCGAGTTATGTGCTCGCAGCTGCTCACCAACGGCGGAAAGATCGGCACGACTCTCTCGATCAGAGTTTTCGAATTCGATAGCACGCAGCTGCCGATCCAGGAGAAGAGTTCCATACTCCTCCGTGGGCCGATTACACCGCCTCCTACACGGCGACGGAGGACGGCACGGTCGATGTCGCGTTCCAGCTCTCCATTCCGGATCGGAACGGATCACAGACCAGCTCCGACGAAATCTACATCACCCTGCCCACCATCCCCTGCAGCTGACCGTAAATGCACAAAGACCTGCGCTCAGGCATGGGGCAGGAGCAGCCATCAAGCGCGTCCGGTGACGAACACCCAGCAGAAATAGGCCGCTGATCGAGCAGAAGAGGCAGCCCTCACTCGGGCGGCCTCTCCTGTGGTCAGTTGCTGGTGCGGCCGGCTATCACGCGCCCGCTCCCCGCAGAAAATAACGATCCACTGCATCGAGGGAGTGCTGAGGAGACGCGGCACGAACTGCACCGCGATGGCAAATACGGTCGCGATCGCTGCGCCTGGGGCTTTTTCCGGCCGGAAAAAGAGCCATTGTCGGTGATACAGCGCCGATGGGCGTGCACAAACCGGCCACGCTTCGGGAAGCTTCGTGAGCCCGCCAGGCCACTGACGAAAGTTCGAGAATCCGAATGCAGAACAACCCCAACACCCGCAACACCCTCGCGGCCCCCGCTGCCGGAGCGGCTACGCCGCCCGGAAACGGCCCTCGACGCCGCGCGGTCGTCGCAGGCGCCGCGTGGACCGTCCCAGTCGCGGCCGCCGCGATCGCGACACCCGCTGCCGCAGCGTCGAACTCGCCGACTCTGAAGTTCACCCAGGCGTCCTACAGCGGAACGGGCTGTGGCACCATCACCGGCGTGCAAGTCAAGCGCACCACCGATGGGACTACCGCAGACCCGGGCAAGACTGTCACCGTAACCCTCGCTAACGGCTACACCTTCGCGGACGGAACCACCACCTACTCGGGAACCACGGACGCGAACGGCCTCATCAGCCTTCCTAATATCAAAGTCCCGGCTCAGGGCGGCGACAGCACCTTCAAGGCCTCGTCCGATACGCTCGCGGCCACCGCTCCGGTCACGAGCACGAAGAAGACGACAATTCGCCAGTATGCGGACAAAACATACGGCGACTACGCGAACATTCCGGGCGCAACGAGCCTCGAGACCGGCTATGACAGCGGTAACGCCGGCGCTCCGTTCGTTCTGACGACCGACGGAACGCTCTACACTCGCGACGGCACCAAGGTGGCGTCCAACGTGAAGGACTACTCTGCCTACCTTAACGGCACGACGACCGGTGCCTACTACATCGACTCCAAGGGCGTGGTTAAGCAGTACCAGGGCACCACGACCACCACGTACAAGACGATCACCGACGCAACCGAGATTAAGGTCGGCTACGACAGCGGTAGCGCCGGCGCGCCGTACATACTGACGAGCGACGGAACGCTCTACCTCCTTGATGGCGCTACTAATGACCCGATCAAGGTGGCGACCGGTGTCAAGGACTTCTCTCCTTACCTGAATGGTAAGTCGAACGGTGTCTTCTACGTCGGTTCCGATGGCGTGGTGAAGCAGTACGCGGACGGTACGACCTCGACGGACAACAGGACGATCACCGACGCGTCGGTCATCAAGACCGGCTACGACAAGGGTGAAGCCGGCGCTCCGTATATCTTGACGACCGACGGAACACTTTACCTCCTTGACGGCGCCAACACTCCGATCAAGGTGGCGACCGACGTCAAGGACTTCTCGCCTTACCTCAACGGCAAGTCGAACGGTGTCTTCTACGTCGGTTCCGATGGCGTGGTGAAGCAGTACGCGGACGGTACGACCTCGACGGACAACAAGACGATCACCGACGCGTCGGTCATCAAGACCGGCTACGACAAGGGTGAAGCCGGCGCTCCGTATATCTTGACGACCGACGGAACACTTTACCTCCTTGACGGCGCCAACACTCCGATCAAGGTGGCGACCGATGTCGCGGACTTCTCTCCTTACCTCAACGGCAAGTCGAACGGTGTCTACTACATCGAGAACGCCACGAAGTGCTGACGCCAGCCACCGCATAAGTTCTCGGCTTCATAGGAAGCTATGCGAGATACTTTTGCAGGCTAGCAAAAAGACTGAAGACAAAACACTTTAGAGCGGCCGCCTGAATCTCATAAGCCAGATGCTCGCCACTCTTTACTAGCATTGTGCCCGCCTCCTCGGCAGAGGAGGCGGGCACAATGGATTTCCGGTAATGACTGGAGCGCTCGCCAGACGAGACTTGTGCAGGTAGTCCAACAGCATTACTCAGAGTGAGAGGCCTATCGGTACGGTGCTCACCCCACACTATCGGAGCCGGGCCCGGAAATTACTCTGAGGCTCGGTTTCGCGATTCGCCCGCGCCGGTGAAACGAGCATTTACGCACGGACCGCGCCGCGCATGCCAAGCACGCAAGCGTCAGAGCCCGTCTTGAACGACGCGACCCCGACAGCGGCCAACTGCGCCGAAGCGCGCCGTACGGCAGTTGCCGCACAGGTGACTGACGGCGAGCACCACCTCACTTCCGGCATTTCGCCAGTCTCGGGGGGTGCGCTCCCAACATTGTTCGACGTCCCTTGACATGAACAAAAGTCCGAGCTCACCGCTACCACTCCCCGCAAACGATCCCGCGGCAGCACCCTCGACGACAACACCAAGAAATCGAACCGGGAAATCTCCAGAACCCGATCCGCGGTCAAGAGGTGCATCGCCCACCTCAAGAACTAGAAAATCATCGCCACCGGCGCTGTTCCGCGGCCCCCCGCTCCCGCTACTCGGTACGGCGGTGGCCGCTTCGGTCGACATCCGGCTGAAGGGTGCACTTTACGGCCACGATGCACGCTTTTATCGGCGTTCAAGGGCCTCTGGCGTGCGAGGGGGCTCGGCGGACACCGGTCTCGATCCCGATAACGACGAGGGTCTCACCCTTGCGAAGGCCTCGAGCGGGCCTGTCCCCTTCTTCATCAAGGCGCCCACCTGCTGATCTCGAACCCGACACGGGCTTCGTGACGGCGGAGTCGGTCGCGGCGCTCTCCCCTGAGCGCCGCGACCGGCTCCGCTCCGGCCGTCCGCGCCGCCTCACCGCTCGTGGCCGCGCTGCGCCCGGAGCGCCCGCGACGAGCAGGCCGACCACGGCGCCCCCGGCCGCGGCGCTCGACTTTGCGGGCGGTGTGCCACTCGTCATTTCCTTGGCGCCGATATCGTCGGGGAACAGGGTGGTAATACGTGTCTGGGAGGCCCCACCCGCACGCGGGACACCGGGCGGCCGACGGCGATCTACGGGTCGCGGAATGAACGGTTTGGTGGCACGATTCGGCACAATTGGCGGCTTTTTCCGGGAAAGTGGCGCCACTAAATACCCCCTCTACGGGCTAAGCTGACAAAACTTCGCGGCCATCGCGATGCCCGACCAGGTAGGGGAATTCATGCTGAACAGATCCGACGTCACCGCCCTTCCCGCGCTCGGCTGCCCGGCCCCCTCACCGGCACCCTGGGCTCACCTCCGATCGCGATGAGCGAGCACAGCTGGACCACCCCGGTGGTCGCGGTGACCGTATCCGCTCCGGCCGCCGCCTCGTCGCTCCGACCCTCGATGGCCTTCCTTCAGGCCTGCTACGGAGGCCCCGTCTGCACGACCATCACCTGCGTACAACTGCGTCGCACCATCGACGGATGCAGACCCGCCCGGGGCAGCATCGTCACCGCCACTGTCTCCGGCGGCTTCACCTTCACCACCGGCTCGACCACCTGCGCAGCGACATCCGACTCCACGGGGCTCGTCACCCTCCCGGCGATCCTGGTGCCCGCCACCGGCGGAATCGGACTGATCACGGCACACAGCGAAGGCCTCTCGCTCAGCGCCCGGATCTGCACGATGCCCGATTAGTCGAGCTGACAACGCCGGACATGTTCTCACCCTCCGCGCCTGCGCTGATCGGCACGCAGAGCCTTCGACATGGCGGGCGCCGAGACGAAACCGGCGAGCTCAGCGATCGCCTCCCGATCTGCCGCGGTCGGCGAGACGCGGTGATCGAGCATCCGCCGCGCAAGCTCCACCCGGGCCGAACGGATCGCCTGCGCGGGCGTCCAGGGCGAATGCTCGAACGCGGAATAGAGGGTCGTCATCGAGACCGACATCTCATCGGCGAGCGAGCGGACGTCGAAAGACGCGTCGCGGCAGTGACGCTCGATCGCGACGTGAGCGCGGCGCAGGAGGCGCACGGCTCTCACGGGCGCGGAGGGGAGCAGAGCGGGGCCGACTTCGGCGAGCAGAGCGCTGATGCCGCTGGCGATCATGCTGCAGATCGACCCCCAGGCGGGATCTCGTGGGGCGAGCGGACCCGTCAACGCGGTCGTGGCAGCAGCGAGGAGGATGCGCGCGGTCGTGAAGCCCTGGGGGATGACAGTCGCGCCGGCGTCGGCCCAGGCGAAGATGCGCTCGAGGATCTCGCGGCTCACGGCGACCTCGACCGTTCCGCACCGACCTCGGCTGATCGCGGCGACCGAGGAGTCGGACCAGAGGACGAAGCCACCTCCCGTGGCGACCTCCCGCTCCGCGCCCGCGCCGTTGCGCAGGGTGAGGGAGCCCTCGACGAGCAAGCTGATGACGGCGCCGCCCGCTCGGCCCCGTCGCTCGACTTCGCGGGCGGTATGCCAGACCCGCCGCAGCGTCAACTCGCGGGAGCAGATCGCGTCGGCGAACAGACGCAGGTAGCCGCCGCTGGCGGAGACGGTGACGCCGTGGCGCAGCAGCCAGTCGCGGGCGGTAGCGCCCTCGGCGACAACGCCGCGCTCGGCGAACTCGCGGTCGGTGGAGGTGCGGTCGGCGGGGGTGGGGGAGGGGTCGGCGCCGACCCGCGAGGACGGCGGGAGGGCAGCTGGCTGAGGGAGGTCAAGCCCTCAGTGTCGGGAACGGACGGCCGCGGAGGTCCAGACTTCCGGTCTTCCGTGCCCAAACCTCCGGTTCGGGTCGTCCTCGCTTCTGCTTCAGCGAGCGCGGCCAGAAACATGAGGGCCGTCCACATCCAAACCCGCTCCCCCGGAGGCGCTTATGAACGACCAGAACCCCTACACCTCGCACGAGATCCGCATCGACGACGGCTGGAGCATCCCCGCCTCAGACGGTGTGCACCGCCGGACCCTGGTGAAGGGGACCGCTTGGACGGTCCCCGTCGTCGCCGTCTCGATGGCCACCCCCGCCGCCGCCGCGTCCGGCGGGCCGACCCTGACCTTCACGCAGACCTCCTACAGCGGCAAGGCGTGCGGGACGATCACGGGCGTGCAGGTGAAACGCACCACCGACGGCTCGACTGCCGACCCGGGCAAGGTCGTCACCGTGAAGCTTGCGAACGGCTACAGGTTCGCGGACCGCTCGACCTCGGTCTCCCGGACAACGGGAACCGACGGGCTCATCACCCTGCCGGACATCAAGGTTCCCGCTCGCGGCGGCGACAGCACCTTCAGCGCCACGTCGGACTCCCTGTCGGCGAGTGCGCCGGTGAAGACCGCCTTCAAGTCCGATGGGGCGTACGTCGCGAATAAAAATGGTGCCGGGAAGAAGCACGCGAAGGTCCCCGGTGACGCGACTCCTCTGCAGGGTAACTACTTCCTGAAGGGCAACACGCTCTACCACGAGGACACGGTGGTGGCGAGTGACGTCGAGAAGGCAGCCGGATACAACACGGGAGGCAGCACCGATTACGTCGCCTACGTCACGACGAACGGCAAGGCCTGGCTCGCCAAGGGAGACGGGCCCGGAAGCGAGAAGGCCGCCCCTGCCGACTCGACACCTCTGGCCGGGAACTACTTCCTCTCGAAGGACGGGGCTCTGTACCACGCCGGCACCGAGGTCGCCAGTGACGTGAAGCGCGCGGCCGGATACAACGCCGGCGACACCAACGACTATGTCGCTTATGTCAAGAACGACGGAAAGGCCTGGCTCGCCAAGGGGGACGGACCCAGCAGCACGAAGGCGGCCCCGGACGATTCGACCCCGTTGCAGGGGAACTACTTCCTTTCGAAGGACGGAGCGCTCTATCACGGCGGCACCAAGGTGGCCGACAAGGTCAAGAAGGCGGCCGGCTACAACACCGGCGGCAGCACCGACTACGTGACGTACGTCACCACAGACGGCAAGGCCTATATCGCACAGGGTGATGGACCTGGTAGCGAGCACACCAGCGTTGCCAATGACTCGACGCCGCTGGCCGGGAATTACTTCCTCTCGAAGGACGGAACCCTCTACCACGGCGACAAGGACGTGGAGACCGACGTCGTGGACGCCGCGGGGTACAACGCGGGGAACGACGACGACTACGTCACGTACACCAAGGCGAACAAGTGCTGAGGTCCGCGCTGCGGGAGCGAGTCCACACGCTGTAGGGCGAGACGTCGTCGTAACCGAGGCTGGATGCGGCCGGGAGCCCCGAATTCGGTAGGTGGAGGGCATTCAGCCTCCGTTACGACGGCATTCGCGTGCCGCGCGATGCACCGACCGGGACGTGGAGCCGGGCGGGTATCCAGCCGCGGGCATCGGAGACACCCGTGTGCGCCTGCGGGTCCACCGAACTCGTCCGCTGGGTCGATCATGGCGAGCCGAGCGGCCGATGCACGATCAGGAGGGTGACGGGCAGCCTGGGGCTGTGAAAGGAGCCCCTGTTGCTCGCGACCCGCCTGACCGCACCAGCCAACCCCTCCCCCTGGCGACCTGGAGGCCCTCGTCAGTGGGCGGGTCCGCGGTGGCTTCCGTTGTCCGCGTGAGCGCAGCGAATCCGGTCACCAGTCGGCCCCCGCACCACTCCCCCACGAACCTCGACACCACGGAGATCAGCCATGACAGCACGACAGACCCTGCGCGAGCAGCGATCGAGCCTTCTGGTCGCCACCGTCGGAGCAACATTCGGAACCTGTCTCGTCACTGTCCTGGCCGGCGTAGACGCGATCATGCGTGACGCGCCGGGCACCGGCAGCAGCCACCTCGTCCCGCAGCTGCTCGCCGTCCTCGGTCCCGTCTTCTTCTGCATCGCCGCCTTCATCGGAGGCGTCGTGACGACCAATACCGTCGCCGCCACCGTCTCGACGCGGGTGCAGAGCATCGCTCTGCTGCGCCTGCTGGGCTCCACCGCTCGCGCTCAGCGCCGGGTCTTCCTCCGGGAGGGGGCTCTGATCGGCGTCGCGGGGGCGGTACTCGGGTTCGGGGTCGGCCTCGGCCTCGGCCTGGCGCTGCTTGTGGCCGTCTCGACCGCCGCCGGAGTCGCCTTCCTGGCTCCGAGCATCCCCGCCGCTGTCGCGCTCCCGCTCCTGAGCGTCGTCGCCGTCACGATCGTCGCGTCCTGGTCGGGGTCCAGAGAGGTGCTCACGGTGTCGCCTCTTCAGGCTCTCGCCGCCTCGCACGAGGCACCGATCGGTGCGCGTCGGGGCCGCCCGGTGAGGAACACGGTCGCCGCCGTGCTCGTCCTCCTCGGCGGCGCGGTGATCGTGTTCGGAGTGCTGCAAGGTCTGGTCAACTACAGCGGAGTCCTCCTCACGTTGATGGGCGGTCTGCTGTCCTTCTCCGGCGTCGTCCTCGGGGCACGCGCGATCCTGCCCGGCTCACTCCACCTCATGGGCCGCCTGTTCGGATCGCGTCCGGAGGCGGTTCTGGCCCGTGCCAACGCGCTCCGCTCGCCCGACCGCAGTACCCGGGCCACCACCGGGGTGTTCATCGGCGTCACCGTCGTGACCACCTTCTCGGTGGCGCTGGCGACATTCCGCGGCATCCTCGACCAGGCGATCGCCGCGCGCCCCGACTACTACGTCGGGGTCGACGACGTCATGCTCCAGGTCGGCGCGCTCGGGCTCGGGCTGGTCGCCTTCAGCGCTCTGCTCGCGGGCATCGGAGTGGTGAACGACCTCTCCATCAGCGTCCTACAGCGTCGGCGCGAGATCGGACTCCTGCGCGCGATGGGGTTCTCCCGCGCTCAGGTGCGGTGGACGATCGTGTTCGAGGCGGCCACCACGTCGATCACGGCCGTCATTCTGGGTCTCGCGCTGGGAATCGCCTACGGCTGGACGGGTGCGCTGTCCTTCCTCGGCTCGCTGCCCGCAGTGGTCGCGACGGCACCCGTCGTCCCGCCCGCTCTGGTCCTCGGTCTGGTGCTGGCCACGCTGCTGCTGACGGTGGTCGCCGCGCTCATCCCCGCCCGCCGCGCCGTGTCGGTGACACCCGTCGAGGCTCTGCAGAACTGATCGGCGCGGAACTGACGCGCGGACTCGGTCAGCGGCCGTCCGCGGAAAGGAAGGCGAGGACCGCACGGACGCGGCGATGGCCCGGGTCCTCGGCCGAGAGGCCGAGTTTGAGGAAGATGCTGCCGATGTGCTTGGCGACCGCCGCCTCCGAGACGACGAGCGCGTCGGCGATGTCGCCGTTCGCCATCCCCGACGCCATCTTCTCGAGCACCTCGCGCTCGCGAGAGGTCAGGGCGGCGAGCGGCGAGCCGGGCGCGGTGCGGGCGAAGACCTGCTGCACGACCTCCGGATCGATCACCGTGCCTCCGGCGCGGACCACTGCGAGCGAGGAGAGGAAATCGGCGATCCGGCCGACCCGGTCCTTCAAGAGGTAACCGACACCACCACCGCCGTCAGCGAGGAGTTCGCGCGCGTAGGCGCCCGCGACGTACTGGGACAGCACCAGCACGGGCAAGCCGGGGTGTCGGGCGCGCAGGGCGATCGCGGCCTCGAGCCCGTCGTTGCGGTGATGGGGAGGCATCCTGATGTCGGTGATGACGATGTCCACACCCGTGGAGGAGGACAGCGCGATCTCGACGACGGCCTCCAGCTCCACCGCGTCGGCCACCGATGTCACCACATGGCCGAACCGCTCGAGCACCGAGGTGAGACCGTCTCGAAGCAGCGCGGTGTCCTCCGCGAGAATGATGCGCACGGTCGGGAAGGCTACCGGTGGCCCTCTCGGCGCAGCTCAGCTGGCGCCTTCTGCGGCGCACGCCGGGTCGCCGGGCACCGAGAGGACCACGCGGGTCGGCCCGCCCACCGGACTGCGCAGCACGAGGGTCCCTCCGGCCGCGACCGCCCTCTCCTGCAGACCCGCCAGGCCTGACCCGCGCGTCACTTCGGCGCCGCCGATCCCGTCGTCCAGCACCGACAGGGTCAGGCGCCCGTCGAGCACCGTCAGCTCCACCTCGACCATCGACGCGCGCGCGTGCCGCACGACGTTGGTCAGCGCCTCACTCGCGACGAAGTAGGCGCAGGTCTCAGTCTCGGGGTCGAGCCGAGCGGTCGAACTCGACCGCAGGACGACCGGGATCGGGAGGCGAGCGGCGATCTCGCTCAAGGCGGCCGGCAGCCCGTGATCCGTCAGCACGACGGGGTGGATGCCCCGGAGTGTGTTCCGCAGGTCGATGAGGGCGCCCTCGACGGCGTCGTGCGCGGCGGCGAGGGTCGCCCGCAGCCGAGACGCATCGACACCGGAGGCCGCCAACTCCTCCGCGTCCAACTCGGCGGTGCCCACCATTAGGGCGGCGCTGACCAGCCTCTGCTGCACGCCGTCGTGCAGGTCCCGCTCGATGCTGTGCCGCTCCGCGTCGAAGGAGCTGACAAGGGCGGCGCGGGAGGAGGTGAGATCGCGTACCTGCGCCTCGAGCTTCTCCGGCCGTGCGGAGAGCAGGAGGCGCACGAGGGCGCCCTGCCCGAGCGCGAGGAGTGTTCCGAGGTAGACGACAGCGAGTTCGACGAGGGCGACGGCGAGCAGGGTGAGGACGACGCTGGTCAGATCGGTGAGGTCGACAACGTACTCGCCGACGGACAGGGCCGGCGGGCGGGACGAGTACCCGTCGTCGCCCCGGTAATACTGCCAAAGAGCCCGGGGGAGGGAGACGGAGGCGGCCACGATCCCGACGGTGAACGCGAACACGACCGCATGCGCGACTCCGAACACCATCGCGACCATGACGTAGGCCGTGTCGCGCCACGTCGCCGCTTCCCCGTAGCGCAGGGGCAGCCACCGATACCACTGACTCAGCGGGATGGACGCATGGCCGGACGGCAGGAGTAGCAGACCGAGGACCCGCGCCCGCCTCCGCTCGAGTGCGGCGAAGGGCACGGCCCACGCCGGGACGAGCAGGAGGGCGACGGTGAAGAGCGGGAGGATCACGGCAGCGAGGGCGACGGTGCACAGCGCGTAGACCAGCGCACGCCACGGCCACGACGAGAAGAGGAAGCCGGGGCTCAGCAGGGCGCGCCAGCCCTCCGCGTCGGCGGTCCGCGGGGACTTCTGCGCCGAGGACGGGAGTGCAGTGGAGGGCATGGCGCCCACAGTAGGAGCAGAGGCGGCCGGAGCGCCCGAGCGTGGCGCGGAGGGGGTAGTGCTGCCCCCCCCTCAGGAGGGGGGGAGGCTCGACCGACAAGCCGCGCCCCGGCTGGTCGACTGGACCCATGACGGATCCCCAGCAGCACGCCGACTCCGCGACCGAGCCACTCATCGAGGCGGTCGGCATCTCGAAGTCGTTCCAGACCGGCCGCAGAGCACCGGCGGTCGATGTCCTCGACGGGGTGTCTCTGCGCGTGAATCGAGGCGAGTTCGTCGCGATCGTCGGTCCGAGCGGCTCCGGCAAGTCGACCCTCCTCTACTGCCTCTCCTCGCTCGAAGCGCCCACCTCCGGGGACGTCCGCATCGCGGGCACAGCCGTCGGTGGCCTCCGCCAGGCCGAGCTCGCCCGCTTCCGGCGGGACACGCTGGGCTTCGTGTTCCAGCAGTTCAACCTCATCCCCTCGCTGAGCGCGCGGGAGAACGTGGCGCTCGCCGGCCGGCTCGCCCGACGCCGGGACGCCGCCGACCGCGCCGACCAGGCGCTCGCCGCGGTCGGACTGGCGGACCGGGCACGGCACACTCCTGGCCGCCTGTCGGGCGGTCAGCAGCAGCGCGTCGCGATCGCCCGGGCGCTGGCGGCCGATCCGGAGGTCGTCTTCGCCGACGAGCCGACAGGCTCTCTCGACGGTGCGGCCGGAGCCCGCGTGCTGGCACTGCTGCGCTCACTGGCGTCCGGGGAGCGCTCGGTGGTGATGGTGACACACGACCTCGACGCGGCGACCCTCGCAGACCGCGTCCTCGTACTCAGGGACGGGCGGATCCACGCCGAGATCACCACCCCCACGAGGCCGGCGATCCTCGCCGCGCTCGATGCGGCCACGAGCACCGGAGTCGCGGAGGTCGACGCATGATCCGCCTGATCCTGGCAGACCTGCGCACGGATGCGGCGAGCAGGCTGGGCCCGTTCGTGACCGTCGCGGGAGCCGCGCTCGTCCTCGCCTTCGGACTCTGCCTGGTGGAAACGGGGGCGGCGATGGATACAGAGGCGGGTCAGGGGCTGATCAACATGGCTGTGGCGGTCCTGGTCGTCTCGGTCTCGACCGCTCTGCTCGTCGTCGGTGCCGTGAGCAAGCTCGCCGTCGACCTGCGCCGGCAGGAGTTCGCGAGGTGGCGCCTCGCCGGCGTGCAGCCATCGTCCGTTCGGAGGGTGATCCTCGGCCAGTCGGTCGTCGTGGCGCTAGCAGGCTCGGCGCTCGGGGCGGGCATCGCCGCGCTGATCGTGCCGACCCTTCTCGAGCAACTGCTCGCCTCCGCCACCGGTACTCCTCTTTCGCTCCGCTTCGGCGTGCCCAGCGCGATCGCCGACGTCGTCCTTGTCTGCGTCCTCGTGCTCGCCGCGAGCATCCCCGCCGCCCGACGCGCCGCCCGGACCGAGCCCCTGGCTGTCCTGCGGGCGTCGACGGCGCCAGCCGCCCGGATGAGCGTGCGTCGCTGGATCGTGACCGCGGTCCTCCTCGTTCCGCTCGCCCTGGCCGGTCAGGGCATGGTCACCGACGACCGGGCGAAGATCCTGTGGCTCGGCACGCTCCTCGCCCCGATCCTCGTTCTTGTCGTGGCCGCGCTGGGCCCGCTGACGTTCCCGGCCGCAGTGCGGGTGTGGACGTCCCTGCTGCCGGCACGGGTCTCGGCGGCGTGGTACCTCGCGCGGCACAACGCCCGGCACGACATCGGACTCTCGGCAGCGGCGGTGACCCCGATGATGATCGCGGTCGCGTTGATCGGCGGGTTCTTCGCCGCCCTGGAAACGACGATCAGCGCGGTCACCATCACGCAGGAGGTGCCGCCGGACTACTTCACCATCAGCTCCGGCGGCGCGATGTCCCTGCTCGCCCTCCTGGTCGGGCCGCCGGTCGTGCTGGCCCTCCTGGGCTCCGCCGTCGTCGTCCTCGTCGCGGGCCGCGACCGCGACCGCCGCACCGCGCTGCTGCGCGCCGCAGGAGCGACGGACGCGACAATCATTGCCTCCTCCGTCGGTGAGGCGGTCGTCCACGCACTGACGGCGTTCCTGCTGGGCACGGGAGTCATCGCCGTCGCCGCGACGATGGTCGCGGTCGCTCTGTCCACCTCCCGCCATATCGTGGTCGTGCCCTCGATTCCGCTCGGAGCGCCGACCGTCGTGCTCCTCGTTGGGCTCGCGCTGGTGCTGGCGTCGACGCTCCTGCCGACGCTGCATGCGCTGCGCACTCCGATACCGCGGGCCCTCGCGGCGGAGTGATAGGGGGTCGCGCGGCGAGGTCAGCGGGCGAGCTGCTCCTGAACGTAGGTGCGGATCGGGATGGTGGGGCGGCCGATCAGGCGGGCGAGGGAGCCGTCGGTGACACCGAGGAGGCCGTCGGCGATGTTCGCGTCGAGGCCGACCACGAAGTGGACTCCGCCCTCGGGCACGCCGGCCTCGGTGAGGATGCGGGCGTGCTCGTCGGAGGAGACGTGGGTGATCGCGGCGTCACGGCCGGCCACCTCGGCGACGAGCGCGGCCAGCTCGTCGAAGCTCCACGCGGTGTCGCCCGAGAGCTCGTGCACGGTGCCGACCAGGGCGGCATCGGTCAGGGCCACCGCGGCGGCCTCGGCGTAGTCGCTGCGGGCAGCGCTGGCCACGCGGCCCTCGCCGGCGCTCGAGAGGGTGCTGCCGGTCGTGGCGAGCTCGGAGATCGTCTGGGCGTAGTTCTCGTTGTACCAGCCGTTGCGCAGGATCACGGCGGGGATGCCGGCGGCGGCGATCGCCTCCTCCGTGGCCTTGTGCTCGGGGGCGAGGATGAGCGGGCTCGTGGTCGCCTTCGGGGCACTGGTGTAGACCAGACGCGCGCCGACGCGGGCGGCGGCCTCGACGACGGCGGTGTGCTGGGCGACGCGCTTGCCCACCTCGGAGCCGGAAACGAGCAGGACGGCCTCGGCGCCCGCGAAGGCGGCATCGAGCGAGGCGGGGTCCTCGAAGTCGGCGACGGCGGTGCGCACGCCGAGGTCGGCGGCGAGTGCCTCGAGCTTCGCGGCGGTGCGGCCGGTGGCGACGATATCGGAGGCGGCGGTGCCGCGGGCAAGCAGGTGCTCGACGACGAGACGGCCGAGGTGGCCGGTGGCTCCGGTGACGACGAGGGTCATGAGGGGTCCTTCCGTAGGGGCGGCGCGCGTGCCGCCGTGGGGTGTAACGGGGGTGTCGATCCGAGGCATTCCCGGACTGCGGATCCGATGCTTCCCGGAGCGCGGAACCCACTCTCTCGCCTCGCGCAGGAGAACGAAAACCGTGGCGCTCGTCGGGTCGGCGCTGCTCGGCGGGGGAGGCGGGGGAGGCCGGGGGCCACGGTCGCCGGGGACGACTGGGGCCACGGTCGCCGGAGTCGCCACTAACGCCGGAGTCGCCACTGTGTCCATTGACGCCAGAAACGGCTCCTGCTCTTCTGCTCGGCGACGTGGTGGCCCATCCTGGTGCGATGACACCACTAAGGGTGGCCCGACGTGCGCCGCAAGGAGTCCCCGTAAAACCTTTCGACAACTGGCTGCCCGCTCCGATCGAACCCCGCGACGACCGAGTGGGCGACGCCGCCGCGGAGTGGATGAGGGCCATCGGCTGGTCCCCGCAGGGGCCGACGGAGGCGCTGCAACTCGCCGGCGACTCGCTTCGCGGCCGGGAGCACACCCTCGCGCGACTCCGCCACAATGCTCCGGTGGTCACGCTGCTCCGCGAGGACGCCGGGCTCGCGATCCTCGCGGTCGATGAGGGCGAACTGCGGATCTGCGGGGAAGGGATCGACGAGACGCTGCGGTCCGGCGACCTGATGCTGCAGACGACTCCGGCGCGGTTCGTCGTCTCGAGCGACCGGCAGTACACCGCGGTCGAGATCACGCTCGCGCAGTCACGGTTGCACCGGTTCTGGCTGGGGCTGCCGCAGCGGCCGACCGTGCTGCGGGCCCGCGACCCCACCGCGACACTGGCCGTGGCGACCATCCGCGCCGGCGCCGAACTCCGGCTGGAACCGGACGCACCGACGTGGGCGAACCTGCTCAGTACGTTCGAGGCGCTCCTCGCGGCCGTGCTCATGACGATCGGGCCTCCTCTGCCCGCAGAAACGCCTCCACCGACGGCTGAGTTGATCCGCCGGGCTGTCGCAATCGTGGTCAAGGGCCACGCGGATCCGACCTTCGATCCTCAAGCGGTCGCCGACGAGCTGTCCGTGCCGCTTCCGGAGCTGGAGACGGCGATCTCCCGCACAGGCCGGACCCTGGAGTGGTACCTGCGGGCGGCTCGGGTCGACTCCGCGCGCGAGATGCTGGCCCGATGGGTCCGGGCGTCGCTCCGGGAACAGCAGGAGCTGGCGCGCTCGGCCGGTTTCTCGTCGGCGCGGGAGATGCGCCGGGCGATCGCGGAGCAGGAGGCTGAGGCTGAGGCTGAGGCTGAGGCTGAGGCTGAGGCTGAGGCTGAGGCTGAGGCTGAGCATCCGCCCCAAGCTCCGACTCCGGTACCGCTTCGGTGACCACCGAACCGACCACCGACGTGCGATGTGCAGGGGCTCGACGCGGGAGATCGTTCTCTTCCGCCTGATCGAGTGAACGCGGTCGCAAACCCCTGCGAATCGCACGCCTCCCTGCGAATCGGACGCCTCCCTGCGAATCGGACGGGGGCCTGCACATCGGACGGGGGCCTGCACATCGCACGGCTTCCTTCGAATCGCACGGCTTCCTGCTAATCGGACGGCTTCCTGCGGAGGGGGCGGGGCCTGCGGAGGGGACGGGGCTGCTCCTGAGAGAGGGTTAACCGCTCGTTCGCCTGCCGGTCGCCTCCGCTCCCCGTCCCGGTCCGCCCGTCTTGGTCGACTCGTCGCATCACGCGCCCGCGACCCACCGAAGGACGAGACAACGATGACCGACACCTCCCGCCGACTCTTGCTGCCGATGGCCGGCCACGTTCGGGGGAAGCGCAGCCCTGTGACCTGCGCGCTCAAGTGCGCGAACGCGTGCTCGACCGCGACCTGCAACACCTCGCACAACAGCTACTTCCGGGACATCGTCTCGGCACAGCTCACCCGCCGCAGCGCCCTCGGGCTGGGCCTGGCCGGCGCGGTCACCGTCGCCGTCACGTCGGCCGCAGGAGCGCCCACAGCGCAAGCCGCGCAGGCAGCGCAAGCCGCCGCAACCGACGGCTCACCGCTCACCTTCACTCCGATCGCCCCCGTCCCCTACACGGTCGACGCGCTTACGGTGCCGGAGGGCTTCGCCTGGCAGCCGATCATCCGCTGGGGCGACCCGCTCTTCGCCGACAGCCCCGCCTTCGACATCACCGATCAGACCGAGGCGTCCCAGGCCGCGCAGTTCGGCTTCAACAACGACTACACCGACATCGTCGAGATCCCGGGCTCGAACCGGCTCCGGGCGCTGCTGGTCGTCAACCACGAGTACACAAACGAGAACATCATGTTTCCGGCCGCGCAGCTCGAAGCCGAGCCCGAGCGGGTGCGTGCCGTCGGCCGCGCGGCCCACGGCCTCAGCGTGGTCGAGCTTGTCCGTACCGCGGTCGACCGCCCGTGGTCGTACGTCCGCGGCGGCGAGCGCAATCGCCGCTACCTGCTCGACACCCCATACACCGTGACCGGCGCCGCCGCCGGCTCCGACCTGCTGAAGACGGTCGCCGACCCTGAGGGCCGCACGGTGCTCGGCACGCTCGCCAACTGCTCCGGAGGCACGACACCGTGGGGCACGATCCTCTCGGGCGAGGAGAACTTCAACGGCTACTTCCGCGTCACCGGCACGAACGACTTCGAGAAGCGCTACGGCCTCGCCAACGCCGAGACCTCGCGGCGATGGGAACTCGACGACCCTCGCTTCGACGCCCGCACCCCGGGCTACGAGAACGAGCCGAACCGCTTCGGCTGGATCGTCGAGTTCGACCCCTTCGAGCCGACCTCGACACCGAAGAAGCACACGGCGCTCGGTCGCCTCAAGCACGAGGGCGCGAACGTCATCATCGCTCCGGACAGCCGTGTGGTCGCCTACATGGGCGACGACGAGCGCTTCGACTACCTCTACAAGTTCGTGTCGGCGAAGCGCTACATCGAGGGCGACCGCGCCCACAACAAGACCCTCTTGGAGGAGGGCGACCTCTTCGTCGCCCGCTTCACCGGGGACTCCCCCGTCGCCGAGATCACCGGCACCGGAGCGGTCCCCTCGGACGGCGGCTTCGACGGGATCGGCGAGTGGCTGCCCCTGGTGCTGAACGGCGCCTCAATGATCGCTGGGAGGAGCGTGGAGGAGGTGCTCGTGCACACCCGCCAGGCAGCGGACGCCGCCGGCGCGACCAAGATGGACCGCTGCGAGGACGTGCAGCCCAGCCTGGTCAGCGGGCGGATCTACGTGTCCTGCACGAACAACTCCAACCGCGGCAAGGAGGGCAAGGAGGGCGCGACCGAGATCAACCCGCGCACCGAGAACCGCGACGGTCACATCGTCGAGATCATCGAGGACGGCGGCGACCAGACCGGCCGCACCTTCACCTGGAACCTGCTGATGCTCTGCGGCGACCAGGCGCAGGGCGACGCGGTCTACTTCTCCGGCTTCCCGGCCGAGAAGGTCTCGCCGATCTCCTGCCCCGACAACGTGGCCTTCGACTCCGTCGGGAACCTGTGGATCGCCACGGACGGCGCGCCCGACGGTATCGGCTACAACGACGGCCTGTTCAAGGTGACGCTCGACGGTGCGAGCCGCGGGAAGGTGGAGCAGTTCCTCTCGGTGCCGCGCGACGCCGAGACCTGCGGCCCGATCGTGCACGACCTCGACCAGCATGTGTTCGTGGCGGTGCAGCACCCGGGCGAGGAGGGGACGTTCGAGGCGCCGCACTCGCTGTTCCCGGACTACGGATCGACGGCGGCGGGCGCGGTGGCGGCGCCGCGGCCGACGATCGTGCAGATCCTGCCGGCGTCGCAGGTCGCGCAGCCGGCGCCGGACCCGGGCCCGGGGCCGACGACGACTCCGCCCGCGACTTCGCCCGCAACTCCTCCGGCGTCGGGACCGGGCGCGGGGTCCGGCGCCGATCCGGCGACGGTGCCCACGAGCACGCTGACCGACACGCCGGTGACGGGTGGCGGCTCGGGCGGCGCGCTCGCCTCCACCGGAGTCGAGGGCGCCGGGCTGATCGCCGGCGCGACGGCGCTTCTGGCCGCGGGCGCCACCGCCCTCGGCCTCGGCGCGCGCCGACGTGCTGCGACCGAAGACGAGGACGGCTCTCGGGCGTAACTCCTGCCGCCGGTGTGCGATCTGCAGGGGATTTGCGGGAGGAGGGGCGTTGTGCCGCAGAAACTGCTGTGAGGTGTCGGGATCCCCTGCTCATCGCACGGTTGACGGCGGAGGGGCGGCGAGGAACCAGCAACGAGGACCCAGCAACGAGGAGCAGGAGCGTGCGCCTCAGAGCAGCCGGCGGGCCGAGGCCCACGCGGTCAGCTCGTAGCGGGAGGAGAGCTGGAGTTTGCGGAGGACCGCGGAGACGTGGGACTCGACCGTCTTCACCGAGATGAAGAGCTCGGCGGCGGCCTCCTTGTAGGCGTAGCCGCGGGCGATCAGGCGCATGACCTCGCGCTCGCGGGCCGAGAGGCGGTCGAGTTCGTCCACCGACTCCGCCTGCTCGCCCGCGAGCGCACCGAAGGCGTCGAGTACGAAGCCGGCCAGACGCGGCGAGAACACGGCGTCCCCGCCCGCCACCGCGAGCACGGCCCGGCTCACCTCGGCGCCGGAGCTGGCCTTGGTGATGTAGCCGCGGGCGCCGGCTCGGATCACGCCGACCACGTCCTCCGCGGCGTCCGAGACGCTCAGCGCGAGGAAGCGCGACGGCGAGCCGACGCTGCGCCGCAGCACCTCCGCCCCTCCTCCGCCCGCGCCGCCCGGCAGGTGCACGTCGAGCAGCACCACCTCGGGCGCGAGCGATGCGACGAGGGCGACGGCGGTATCCACGTCGGGCGCCTCCCCCACGACGTCGAGCTCGGGAGAGAGGTCGGCGCGCAGACCGGAGCGGAAGATGGAGTGGTCGTCGACCAGCAGCACGCGGGTCACCGCTCGACCTCCGCGGGGAGCCGCAGATGCACCTCGGTACCGATGCCGCCGACTCCGGGGCGCACCATCGCGCTACCGCCGGCCCGCGACATCCGACCGATGATCGACTCGCGAATGCCGAGCCGGTCGCCGGGGACCTCGTCCAGGTCAACGCCGGGACCGCGGTCGCGCACGAAGACGTCGACGCCCTGCGCGGACGACTCCAGGTAGACCGAGACGTCGCCGCCCGCGTGCCGCGCCGCGTTGAGTACGGCCTCCCGCGTCGCGGCGAGGAGGGCGGCGGAACCGGCGACCGACGCGCCCACGGCCACCACGTCGAGGTGCACCGGATAGTCGAGCTCGACAACGGCGGCGATCGACCGGACCTCGGCCGCCAGGTCGTTGGCGACGGGGACGTCGCGCTCGAACAACCAGTCGCGCAGCTCCCGCTCCTGGGCGCGGGCGATGCGGGCGACCTCGCTGGAGGCTCCGGCTCGGTTCTGGATGAGCGCGAGGGTCTGCAGCACGGAGTCGTGCAGGTGCGCGGCGATCTCGGCCCGCTGCTCCTCGCGCACGCGGGCGGCGCGCTCACGCATCAGCTCGGACCAGAGGGTGACCACCCGCGGCGCGGCCAGCACACCCGCCGCGATCAGCAGCACGCCCACGGCGAGCACGGCGTCCAGGGCACTCGGGCGCCCGGTGAGCACGGCCGCTCCGGCGAGCACCAGCAGCGAACAGGAGGCGAGACGCACCGCGGAGCCGTAGCGCGCAGGCCGCGCCGGGTCGCCGCGGTCGAGCCCCAGAGTCCAGGCCACGGCTCCGCCCGCGAGCAGCCCGACCGCGACGAGGGCGCGGGTGACGTCGGCGTCATCACCGGGGCCGACGGTGATCAGCACGGCGAGCACCGCGACCGCGGCGGCGAGGGTCAGCAGGCCGGCGACGGGAGCGGAGCGGCGGACGGCCGGGTCGGCGGCGCGCGCGTCGGGCGGCGCGAGCGGCACCAGTGCCCAGAGCCAGAGGTAGAGGAGGGCGCCGCCCCCGCCGAGCGCGGTGGTCGCGAGGGCGAGCAGGCGGGTGGCGCGCACGCTCCAGCCGAGGTGTTCGGCGAGGGCGGCGCAGACTCCGCCGAGCAGGACCGTCCGCGGGCGCCGCAGCGGAGGGCGGACGGCGGTGCCGGGGACTGTGCTCACCCCTGCATCCAAACAGGTCGACCGGGCGAGCGGGGATGCTCTCAGGGTCGGATCAGGGGTTCCCCCGATGGTCGGGCACGGGGGGCGCACGGGAGACTCGCAGCATGACAGGACACAGCACGACCCCGCCGGACGGCACGGAACGAGACGGCGCGGAGCCGGACGGCACGGAACGAGACGGCACGGAGCCGACCCCGATCGGGACGGGGCCCGCAGGCGAGGATGCCACGGGAAACGCGCGCAGCGGATCCTCGCAGGCCGGCGTAGCCGCGACAGGCAGCGGATCCTCGCAGGCCGGCGGCTCCCCGCAGGAGCCCGAGCCCACCGACCCCTCGCAGCCCACCCACCCCCGCAACCCACCGACCCCCCGCCCGTCGCCGAGAACCGCTTCGTGCTCTGGCTGCGCGGCCTCGACTTGCCCCGCCGCCCCGGCTGGATCGGCGGCGTCTGCGCGGGTATCGCCGACCGACTCGGCATCGACCCGCTGATCGTGCGCGGCATCGTACTCGTCGTCGCGGTGCTGGGCGGACCGGCGCTCCTCCTCTACGCCGCCGCCTGGCTGCTACTGCCCGACCAGGACGGCGCACTGCCGGTGGCGCGGCTGCTCCGCGGCTCGCTCGACCGGGTGCACGCCGCCATCGGCGCCCTCGTGCTCGCGTCGATGCTGCCGGTGGCCCAGGGGTTCTGGTCGCTCGGCAGTGCCTACGCAGGGGCGGTGCCGTGGGCGCCTGCGACCGGGGGGACGCTGTGGTCACTCGTGGTGCTCGGACTGATCGTGGCCTTCGTGGTCTGGGTCGTGCGCCGCAGCCGCCGGTCGGACGACGCGGCCGCTCCGTACCCCGCCGAGGGCCCGTCCGCGACCCGGCCGTACCCCACCGCCTCCCCTCCGCCCCGCCTACCCCGCGCCCGACCCTGGCCTGCAGGACGCGCGCCCCTCCTCCCCCGAAGCCGTTGCCGACTGGCGCGAGCGTCAGGAGGCGTGGCGCGCCGAACGGGAGACGTTCCGCGCCCAGCAGGCAGCCTCGGCCCGCGAGACGGCCCGCGCCCGGGCGGAGGAGGCGCGTCTCGCCGCCGCCGCCGTCACCGCCGCGCGCCTGGAACGCCACCGCCTCCGTCGCGCCGCGAACCCGCGACTGCGGGCGAGCCTCACCCTGCTCGCCCTGGGGGCCGCCGCCCTGACCGGCGCGCTGGTCTCGCTCACCGCCTCCGGACCCACAGCCCTCGTGGTCGGAGCCGCGTCCGCCGCGCTCGTGCTCGCCGTGGTGATCGTGCTCGCCGGGCTGCTCCGCAGGCGCGCAATCGCGCTGATCGCCCTCGCGACGGTCGCGCTCATCACGGCCGCCTGCGCCGCCATGCTGCCGACCGACCGCACGCTGCTGCCGGTGCTCGGCTCCTACGGCTTCTCGAGCGCCGCACCCGGTCGCTTCGCGACCCTCGCGGCGAGTGACCTGCAGGTCACGGTCGTGCCCGGCTCCGAGAGCACCGGCGAACCGCTGGACCTCTGGGTCGGCTACGGGCGGGTGTCCGTCGCCACGATGGCGGGTACCGCGGTGCGCCTGGAGGCGACCACCGAGGACACGGGCCTCTGGGTGGTCGACGCCGACGGGGGCGCGGTCGACGCGCCCCGCGAGGTCCGCACCGCCGGCGGCCGGCAGATCTGGACGCAGACCTTCGGCGACCCGGACGCCGAGCCGTTCGTGGTCCGCATCGCCCAGGAGGGCGGCTCGATCCGCGTCAACGACTCCACCCCGGACGCCACGAACGACACCGCCACCCCCGGCGCCACCCCGGCAGCCACCCCCGAGTCAGGAGCCGCACGATGACCACCACGCCCACCCCCTCCCCCGCGCGCCCGCGGATCCGAGTCGGCGCCGTCGTCTACGGCCTTGTCCTCGCCGCCGCTTCGATCGGCTTGCTCGTCATCTCGGCCGACCCGGTGCTGCGCGCGCAGGTCGTCGAGCGCGGGATCACCCTCGAGCCCGGGGCCGCGCTCGCCCTGGTGATCGCCGCGCTCGGCACGGTGGCCCTTCTGTTCGGCCTCACCCGCGTCCTCCGCCGCTGAAATCCGTCCCCTCCACCGGCGGTCATGCCGCCCTGCGCCACCGAGAGCCACCGCTGATGGAGCTGAGCACCGCCGCGGTCGTCTCGGCCGAGCGGGAGGCGCTGCTGGGTGAGGCGCGGCTGACGCCCGTCGACGAGCGACACCTGTCAAGCCGATCGCGACGAATCCGGAGCCGAGGGCGTTCGCAGGCCGATCATCGCGCCGTCACCGCCGATGTGGCACCCAGACGGGTGGTGCGATTCTGCGAGGATCGAGAGCAGCACGATCATCGTCTCGATCCGCCCCGTCGGATCCCTCCTCGACTAGGACGACACTGTGGGAATTCGCGAGTACGGACGCCTCCTCCGCCGAGGCTGGCTCGTCATCTCGATCTTCGTCACCCTGGGTCTCGCAGCCGCCTCGGTGGCGACGATGGTGTCGGAGTCGGAGTACCGCGCGCAGACGACCGTGTTCGTCTCGGTGTCGACCGCCGACAATCAGTCCAGCGCCGAGGTCGGCGCCTCCTTCACCAGCGCGGAGGCTCGGGTCGCCTCGTACGTCGCGCTGGTCGATTCCAGCTCGGTGCTGCTGCCGGTGATCGAGAAGCTCGACCTTGACCTGTCCGTCGGCGAGCTCGCCGCCGAGGTCACCCCGGCCGCGCTCCCCGGCACCGTCATCATGAGCATCGACGTGGTCGACGCCGAGGCCCGGCGCTCGGCGCAGATTGCGGATGCGGTCGCCGAGAGCCTGCGCAGCTATGTCGCGCAGATCGAGCGCCCCGTCTCGGGCGGCGCGAGCCGGGTCGACGTGAAGGTGCTCGAAGCCGCGTCGGTGCCCAGCTCGCCGCTCAGCCCGGACCTGCTGGTCTACCTGGTGCTCGGCGGAGCGACGGGCCTCATCGTCGGCGTCGGCGTCGTGGTCTTGCGTTCGCTCAGCGACTCCCGCATCCGCTCGGCGAAGGACGTCGCGGTCGGCACCACCCTGCCGGTGCTCGAGTCGATCCCCTACGACGCCGCGATCCGCCGCACGCCCCTGGTGGCCGATGGCCGCAGCGCCGTGGCGGAGTCGTTCCGAATGCTGCGCACGACGATCCTTTTCGGCTCCGGCACGTCCGAGCGCACCCTGCTCGTGTCTTCCGCGCGCGAGGGCGACGGCAAGAGCACGGTGGTCGCGAACCTCGCCGTGTCGATCGCGCAGATCGGCCGTACCGTCGTGGTGATCGACGCCGACCTGCGCGACCCGGCCCAGTCGACGCTCTTCCGCATCCCGACCGGCGGGCCCACGCTCGCCGAGCTGCTGCGCACCGGCACCCTCCCCGCCGACGGATCGCTGCCGAGGAGCGCCCAGGGCGTGACGGTGCTCCCGGCCGGCGGCAGTCAGGCGAACCCGAGCGACCTGATCGGCACCCCGGCGATGGAGCGCGTGATTGCGCACCTCGCGCGCCGGTACGACCATGTGATCGTCGACTCGCCCGCGATCCTGTCGGCTACCGATGCGGTGCTGCTGGGCAAGCTGGTCGCCACGACGGTCCTCATTGCGGGGGCCGGAGTGTCGTCCTCGGCCGACCTCGTCGCCGCGGCCGATCGCCTACGGGACGTCGGGGGCGATGTCCTCGGGTCCGTGGTCGCGCAGGCTCCTCGGAGCGCGCTCGTCACGGCGTCGGCGTCGGCCTGAGACGCGGAGGCGCGGCGGCCTGCGCCGGCGCCCCTCTCCGCGCGCTGTGGCGAGGTGCGCTCCGGTGGCGGTGTGTGGCCCGTCGAGGTGAGCGGCTGTGCGCGAGGGTGGGGCCTCGTGCTGGCGGGTGCCGACCGGGCGCACCACGCGCGGCCCCGGCTCCGCCCGTCCTGCCACGATCCCCATACCGCAGACGATCCAGAGCGTGAACGCCACCGGCCCCTCCTGGAGGGTCGGCAGCACGGTGTAGCTGACCAGCGTGCCCGCGACCACGGCCGTGGGGAGGAAGCCGTCGAGCGTCGGCGCGCGCAGCCCGCGGAGGAACAGGTACACCAGCAGCGCCGCGAAGAGCAGCATTACCAGGATGCCCGATTCGATCGCGAGCACCAGGAAGAAGCTCTCCACCAGCACGCTGTCGGTCGAGTACAGCTGCGCGCGCGGCCCCACCTTGCCCAGCCCGAAGCCGAACGGGTGCGCGACGAGCAGCGGGATGTTCTCGAGCAGGCTGTCGCTGTGGCCGATCAGCGACGGGTCGGCGACGTGCGAGATCACCTTGTCGACGTAGAGGTAGAGGGTGCCTCCGCCGATCGCCGCCGCGGTCGAGACGGTGAGCATCGCCCAGACCAGCATCGGCTTCGCTCGGAACAGCGCCCACGCCACCAGGGTCACCGCGAGCATCGCGAGGCCGATGTAGCCGCTGCGCGACTGGGTGAGATACACGGCGACCAGCGGCAGAACCGTCAGCCCGCCCTTCAGCCACAGCGGCCAGCGCGGTCGGGTCCACAGCACGGTGAGCGCGATCGTGACCGCGACGGCGCTCTCGTTCGGGGCGCTATAGGGGCTGAATCCGCGGGGCACGATGCTGCCGGCGACGAAGAGGGAGGAGGGGAACGGCGTCTCGGGCGCGAGCGGAAAGACACGGAGGGTGAACAGCCAGTCCAGGCCCTGGCTCCAGGTGAGGATCGTCGTGATCGACGAGAGCTGCACCGCGACAACGAACGCAGTCGCGAGGATCGCGAGGTGGCGCTTCTCGAGCACGGCGGGCACGACGATCAGGGCGAGGAACGGCAGGAAGTCGTTGCGCCAGCCGTAGGCCGCCTGGATCGGATTCGCGGTCCACACCGCCGAGACGAGGCCGAGCCCGACGATCATCAGCACCAGCACCACGATCGGCACCGGCACCCGCCTGATCCGACCGCTGACGAGCGCGAGCAGGAAGAGCCCGAGGATCACGCCGTCCTTGATCGCGCCGAACGCCGTCGCCGTGGCGCCCGGCAGGAACGCGGACGCAACTCCGTTCGCCGGGAGCACGAACACCAGCGCGAGGACGCCCAGCCAGGGCAGGCCGAGGCCGTCGCGGCCGAGGATCGTGCGGAGCGAGCGGTGGGCGCGGACCGGGCGGCGGGCGAAGGTCAGGGCTCCCGCGCGCGGAAGCGGCGGCGCCGTCCGGGTCATGCCGTGCCGCCCCGCATCGTCAGACGGCGGAGGGCCAGAGGGACGTCGGAGGGCCGCGGGAGGATGGTCCGCGCCGGCGGCCGGATCGCGAGCACCATCACCACCAGCGCCATCAGGATCCCGCTCGCGTTGGCGATGGCGGCAGCGATCGCCCCGTTCGCCGGGCCGAACGCGAACAGGAGCCCGAGGCAGGTGAGCAGCCCGGCGCCCTGCGCGATGGTCAGGCTGATCCCGCGGTTGCGGGCCGAGAGCACCTCGGCGGCGCTCACGGTGACGACCACAAAGACCGAGCCGAGGATCGCGAAGAAGACCGCGGGCATCGCCTCCGCGAACTGGTCGCCGAAGAGCAACGGCACGCCCCACGGAGTGACGACGGCGAGGAACACGGCCGACGCCAGGCCGACCGCGAAAGCCGAGCGCAGCACGTCGCCGGTGGCCGTGATGCGGGCGCCGCCCTCCGTCCGGCTGATGTCCGAGAACACCGGAGCGGCGACCGCGTGCGCGAGGAACACCGGCAGGGTGCCGATCGTCACGGCAACGGAGTAAAGGCCGGCCTGGTGCGAGCCGATCAGCGGCAGCATGACCACCTGGTCGAGCCGCTGATAGGCGGCGTCCGAGGCCTGCGCGCCGTAAAAGGTGACGGAGCCGCGCAGCAGTGGCCGCCAGGGCGCCGAAGCGACCCCGCGGGGGCGGTTCAGGAGCGACCCGATCAGCGCCGTCACCGCGGAGCCGGCGAAGTTCGACCAGATCACCCCCGAGACCGTGATCCTGTCGAGCAGGAACAGCACGATGATCCCGCCGACGTACACGAGCGGCTGCGTGGCCTGGAGCAGTGCGACCGCGCCGAAGCGTCGCTGCGCTCCGACGACGCCGATGTCGATCATCCAGCAGACCATGAGCGGCGTGCCGGTGAGCGCGACGAACACGGCGAACGTGGCTGCCTCGTCCAGCGCCGAGAGGAGGGTCGAGGTGAGCAGCCAGGCGATCAGCGCCGCCGGGATCGCGGTCAGCAAGGCCAGCCGCCGGGCGGTGCGGACCGCGCCGAGATCGCCCGCCGCCGCGAGCACGCGCCTGCGGATCTCGAGCGGCATCCCGAGCGCGAGCACGATGGGGATCAGGTACATCGAGGCGAGAGCCGCAGCCGTCTCGCCGCGTCCGCTCGGGCCGAGGGACTGAGCGATCAGCGGGGCGCTGACCAGCCCGAGCGCCGCTACCGAGAGGCGGCTCGCGAGCATCGTGATCGGGGAGTTCAGGAGGCGCAGCAGAGCGCTCACGAGGCCTCCGCGGCTCGGGCGCCGACAGCGGCGAGCAGTCGCTCCTCGAAACCGTCGAGAGCGAAGGTGCCGGTCTCATCGCGGATGCTCAGGTGCATGCTGTCCCGCATCGGCGCCAGCTCGACCCACACGCCGAGCGGGAAACGCAGGTGCGCGGGTATCCCGCTGATCATGGTGTCCGGCTCGATCCGCGGCAGCAGCTCCTCCGAGACGGTCACCTCGGTCGAGGGCAGCGAGACGTGGATCTCCCACGGCACGCGGGGCGTCCCGCTCGGCGGGAGGCGGGCGGCGAGCGGATGCCGCACGAGGTTCTTCACCCCCAGCAGCGCACTCGCGAGCAGCCAGGTTGCCGGGAGCCCGGACTTGGTGGTCACGGACAGGCGCTCGAGGAGCGAGGTCGCCGACCAGTCGTCGGCGCGGAGGCGGCCGAGCGGGAGGGAGGGCGAAAGGTTGCCGGAGACCTCGGTGCCCTTGGTGATCCAGCGGCGGGCGTCGACGGGGACGACGACGCGGAAGTCGAGACCGTCGGCGCCGCAGTCCTGCAGGCAGCGGAGCACCAGGCTCGCGGTCTTGAGCGACACCGGCGGGCGGGCCGGGCGCTTCCCGTCGCGCGCCCGCTCCGGGGTCGCGGCGATCGCGCGGAGCGTGTCGGGGCCGAGAACCGTGCTGACCAAGCGGGTGCGCCGCTCCGACTCCTGCTTCGAGAGGGTCTCGTCGAGCTGATAGCCGGTGTCGGTGGCAGCGGTGAGAGTGCGGAAGGTGTCGCGCGCCTTCCGCACGCCGGCCAGCCCCGTCAGCTCGAATCGCTCCATGAGTTCGCGCAGCGCAGAGGTGGCGAGCGGCTGCGGAGCGACTGCGTCGGCTCCCGGAGACCCCAGCTTCTCGATCACGAGCGCCACGATCGCGGTCGCCCCCGTGCCGTCGAAGAGGCTGTGCGGAAGGGTGAAGCCGACCGTCGCTCCGTCGAAGAGGATGCGCACCGGCAGCTCCCCCGCGGCGAAGTTCGCGGCGACCAGGCGCTGCACGAAGTCCTCTCGCTCGAGCGGACCGTCGACGACGATGACGGCGCGCCCCGCCGCGTCCAGAGCTGCCGCCACGTCGATCCGACGCCACGCCCGCACGCGCGCGCGTCGCCGCAGGAGCACCGCGCCGCGCGGCGAGAGCAGCACATCGCGCAGGGCGGTGCACACCCGCTCCGCCGTCACGCCGGTCAGCGAACCTACGTGGTAGCTGATCAGGAGGTCGTCGTAGCCGAGGTCGCGCGCGGCCCTCACGCCCGGCTCCTGCTCACTCCCGCGGTGGCCCGCTCGGCGATGACACTCAGGAGCGAGCGCTCGTAGCCGGCGTTCACCTCGGCCCAGGAGTAGGAGTGCACGGCCCGCTGATGCCCGCGATACGAGAGCCGCTCCTGCTCGATCGGGTCGCCAAGCACGTCGAGCACACCCTCCGTTATCGCGTCCGGCGTGGGAGCGACGAACCGCCCCGCCTGCCGGAGCACCTCGCGGTTGAAGACGGTGTCGCGGGCGACGACCGGAGCGCCGCAGGCCATCGCCTGCACGAGCGCCGGGTTGGTGCCGCCGACGCTGTGGCCGTGGAAGTAGGCCCCGGCGTGCTGCCAGAGCGAGTGCAGCCGGGTGTCGTCGCTGACGTGACCGAACCAGTGCACGCGCACATTCTGTTGTGCGAGGGCGCTGACGGCCTGATCAATCGGGCCGCCGTAGCCGGAGGAGCCGACGATCACCACGTCGTGGCTGCGCGCGATCCGCTCGGCCGCCTCGACGAACTCGAGCACGGTGTTCTCCGGGACGAACCGCGCCACGAGCAGGGCGTAGCCGCGGTGGCACAGTCCCGGCTCGACCGGGTAGTCCGGCGGGACGTCGCCGCCATAGGGGATCACGTCGCCGTCCCGGCCGAACTCCCGCTTCCAGCGCGCCTGGATCGCCGCCGCGTCGTAGACCATGCGGTCGCCGTGGCGGGCGGTCCAGACCGCGCCCTGGTGGAAGACGAACTTCGCGAAGCGACCCCACTTGGCGCGGTCCCACTCGATCCCATCGACGTTGACGACGGTGGGGATGCCGCGCTGCTGGAGGATCGGCAGCCAGAACCCGTTGGCGCAGTTGAGCACCAGGGCGACGTCCGGCTTGCGCTTCGCGGCGTCGAGGGCGGCGGTGAGGCCGTAGGACAAAGTGCTGAGCGACTTGCTCTCGATTCCGTACGTCTGCCGCGTGATCACCCGCTCATCTCTGTCCGGATCTTCGGGGGCCGTTGTCCCTGATCGTCCATAGACGGTGACGTCCCAACCCTGTTCCGCGAGGAATGGCGCAAGACGCCGGACCGCTGTCTCGAATCCCCCGTAGTAACTGGGATAGCCCCGCGTGCCAATAATGGCAACCGACCTGCCCATGTCCCGGTTCTCCCTTGTTGTGCTCGCGTCTCGCTGAGGGCGATCGCCCGACAAAATATGCTGTCGCAGTACCAGGCGATGCGACGGTGCACGATATTCATTCAACGATGTTCTCAGACGCCGAAAGCGGGTATTGGCGCTCATACTAGCTGCCCGCGAACCGCTGTCCGCCACCGCTGGAGGTACAGAATGGCAACCCCCATCAGGAAGAAGACCGCGAGGATCAGGACGGTCATCCCGACGATGATGCGCGGTCCTCCCGACAGCTCCGGATCGAGGAATCCATAGACGTACCGCGCGGTGAGAGCGCCTCGCACGAAGGTGTATGCGAACCACAGCACCGGGAACACCATCACCAGCCAGACCAGGCGTGGATCGACGGGGCGCTCGCCCGGCGCCGCGAGTAGCTCGAGCAGGGCGAACGCCGGCACGAGCACATGCAGGACGATCGTGCTCGGGTTCAGCTGCGCCGGATCACCGAGCACAGTCGGCCCGTAGATCACCAGGAACAGGCCGGACATGCTGAGCAGAGTCGCCACGTTGAGGGTGCGCATCGCCGTGATTCTGCGGGATTCTCCCGTGGAGGCGGCGCTTCGGCGTCCGCTGGAACGTGCTGATCGCCAGGCGCTGCGGCCCGCGATCACGAACACGATGACCGAGAGAGTGTTGGTGAGCGCCGTGATCGAACTGAGGAAGTCGGCGGTCGCGTCGGAGCCCACCGCGGTCTGCGCGACGACCGTGTCCAGCACGACCAGCGCGCCGAGCGCGGCGACGGCCCAGCGGACGAGCGCGGTGCGGCGTCGAGTTCTCATGCTGATCCCCCTCGGTGCGGACGTCCGGAGCGACCGGCACTCGCCGCCGTTGGCCACCGGAGTCCGGTACCGGAGCCAGTCCTCTACCGGAGCCAGTCCACTACAGTCGGGACATCCACGAGAAGCCTATTCCCAGACGGGGGTCGAATGCCCGGCACAGCTCCCCACCGAGAATCGCTACGGGTCCTGCTCGATGGTAATTGGTGGATTCGCGGCCCGATCTCGAATCGCGAGGTTATGCGCGAAATCACCTTCACCTGGGCGCGATTACATCCTGAGGATTCCCTTACCGTTGCCGTACCCCTGACGGGGGTCAAAACGGCGCGTCAAGAGCTTGCGGGACTCGCCCGAGTAGTGTCGACAAGACTTCGCCCGCAGGGGATCAGCGCCATTCTCGAACTCGCCCTGCTCTCTCTCCGACTCCGCCCAGACATCACGCTGGCGCACAACTTCACCCCCCTTCTTGGCCGGTCCGCCGTGTTCATCCAGGACTTCCTTTTCTTGTCGAACCCGGAGTGGTTCACCCGCACGGAACGCGCCTACTTCTCGCTCATGCCGCTCAGCGTTCGCCGTGCCAACGTGGTGATCGCGAGCAGCGTCGCGGAGTCGGAGCGCATCGTCCGCACGTCGGCCGCTCCCCGCGCGGTGCCCGTCGGCCTCGGCCTCAACCGGGCGTTCGCCGCAGCAGAGCCCGTCGCTCCCGCCGGCGTCGACGGACTGGACGGCTTCCTGCTCGCCGTCGGCCGCCTCACCGCCCGCAAGAATCTGGCCACCACCATCGAGGCGGCGCTCGCGTCGGGAGTGCTCTCGCCCTCCTTCCCGCTGCTCGTCGTCGGCGAGGCGTCCGGCGCGCTCGCCGAGTTCCCGCCCGCGGTGTGCGCCGCCCTCGACGACCACCTCGTGCGCCTGCTCGGCCGCATCGAGACGGAGGAGCTGCGCTGGCTCTACGAGAACGCCGCGCTGTTCCTCTTCCTCACCCTCGACGAGGGCTTCGGCCTGCCCACCCTGGAGGCGCTCGCCTGCCGCACGCCGATCCTCGCCAGCGACATCCCGGTGTTCCGCGAGATCCTCGGCGAGCGCGCGCGCCTGGTCGACCCGCGCGACGTGCCCGCGATCGCCGCGTCGATCCGCGAGCTCGTCGCGAATCCGCCCCAACCGCCGGATCCGACTCCAGTGCTCGAGTACTACAGCTGGGACGCCGTGGTGACGCGCCTGCGCGCCGCGATCACGGAGGTGCTGCCGTGAGCGGGCCGACCGTGTCGATCGTGATCGTCACCTACAACAGCGTCGGCGTCATCCGCTCCTGCCTCGACGCGCTCGCCGACCGCGACGGGAGCATCGAGATCCTGGTGGTCGACAATCTCTCGCGCGATGAGACGGTCGCCGTGCTGCGCGCCGAGTACCCGGACGTGACGGTGGTCGAGAACACCGAGAACGCCGGCTTCTCGCGCGCCGTCAACCTCGGTGCCGCCCACGCCACCGGTCGCCACCTGCTGCTACTGAACCCGGACGCGCAGATCTCGGCGGTCGTCGTCGGCTCGCTCGCGTCACTCCTTGAGGCCGACCCGACGATCGGCGCGGTCTCTCCGCTGCTCGAGAACGAGGGCGAGGACGTCGTGATCGTCGCCGCGGGGCACGCCCCCACCGTCCGCCGAATGCTCCTGCACCAGAGCGGCCTCTCGCGCCTCGGCCGACGCTTCCCCGCCTTCGAGGGCCACTACCTCTTCGCCGCCGATTTGCAGGGGCGACCGCGCGATGTCGACTGGGTGAGTGGCGGTTGCCTGATGATCCCGCTGGCCGTGTGGGACCGGATCGGTGGCCTGACCGATCGCTGGTTCATGTACGCCGAGGACGTCGAGATCTGCCTGCGCCTGCGCGCCGAGGGCCTGCGGGTGGTCCTCGATCCGCGACTGCACGCCCTGCACGCGATGGGTGGCTCCTCGAGTGGCGTCGACGGCCGCGTCGGCACCGCGTGGATCGTCAACCTCTTCGACCTCTACGGCTGGCGGATGGCCAGCAGCGACGCGCAGCAGCAGCTCTGGCGCACGGTCGTGCTGGCCGGTATGGCGTCGCGGATGCTCGTCTACCGGCTGTCCGGGCTGCGACCCGGGCGGGCGGAGGCCTCGGCCGGGCAGCTGCGGCGGTACGCGATCTACATGCGGGCGCTGCGGGCCGCTCCGCTGACGCGCGACCGGGAGCCGCTCGGCGAGTGACGCGATCGTGACGCGGCGGCAGACGGACCGGCGCCGACGGATTCAAGCCGAGGTGTTGACATCCTTTCTAACGCGCGTTAGTTTCGGTTCTGGCGCGCGACAGGGAGGTTGGCGCGCGACAGGGAGGTTGCCGGATGACACGGAAAGCAGTCACGATGAGTGACGTGGCGCGCCACATCGGAGTCTCCCGCTCGGCCGTCTCGTTCGCGTTCAACGACGAGAAGCAGGTCTCCAGCGAAACCCGGGCCCGAGTCCTCGCCGCCGCGTCAGAGCTCGGATACCGCCCCAACGCCGGCGCTCGCGCCCTCGCCGGGCGCACGACCGACCTGTTCGGCCTGGTCACCGACATCGTCTCGACGCCCTTCGCCGGCGAGCTGATCGCCGGCGCGCAGGAATGGTTCTGGGAGCACGGCAAGTCGCTCATCATCGTTGGCACCTCGACCCCCGAGCGGCCCGACCGCAAGTCGGTCGAGATGATGCTCGAGCACCGGGTGGGCGGGGTGATGATCGCCACGACCTACAACCGTGCGATCGCGATCCCGAGCGAACTCGACGACATCGACATCGCCCTGGTGCACTGCTACGACGAGGCCGGCCGACACCCCTCGATCGTCCCCGACGAGCACGACGGCGGCTACACGGCCACCCGGCTGATGCTCGACCGGGGCCGGCGCCGCATCGCCCTCGTCGGCATCGACAAGCACCTCGACGCTGCCCGCGGCCGGTTCACCGGCTACCGTCAGGCGCTCCACGAGGCCGGCATCCCTCTGGATCCCGAGCTCGTCGTGGTCGGCGGCGACAACGCCACGTCGGGCTATCGAGCCACCACTGAGCTCCTGTCGCGCACGAGGCCCGATGGCCTGTTCTGCGGCAATGACCGCATCGCGATGGGAGCGTACGACGCCGCGCGCGAAGCCGGCCTGAGCATTCCCTCCGACCTCTCGATCGTCGGCTTCGACAACCACGAGGTCATCGCCGACTATCTCCGCCCCTCCCTCACCAGCATTGCGCTGCCCTTCCGCGAGATGGGGCGGCTCGGCGCAGAGCTGCTCGTCCGCGGCCCCTCCGATCGAGACCTGCCGCGGCAGACGGTGCGCTGCCCGCCGATCCTCCGCAACTCCGTCTGATTCCCCTACCCCCTCTGCCCCCGCAGAGGCTCCTCATGTGGCGACGACCCCAGCCCCCGGTCCTTGCCCGTTCCATTCACCGTCGAAAGGAAAAACAATGTCCCGACCTTCTTCGCGACGCTTCTGGCGCGCGTTAGTAGTTCCCACCGCGCTCGCCGCCACTGTCGCTATCGGCGCGACCGGCTGCACCACGAACGCCGGCACGAGCACCCACGACACCCTCCGCATCGCCTCGATCGGCAATGCGTCCTTCACCCGCAACTTCAATCCGTTCTCGCCGTCGGCCCTCAAGATCACCAACCGAGCGATCTACGAGTCGCCGATGGTGACGAACCTCGCGAAGGGCGAGATCGACCCCTGGCTCGCCAAGAGCTACCAGTGGAGCGACGACGGCCTGCAGCTGACCTTCACCCTGAACGACGGCCTCACCTGGTCCGACGGGGAGGCGCTGACGGCCGAGGACGTCGCCTACACCTTCGGCCTCGTCCGAACGGTTCTCGGCGAGTCGACCTACGACTATGTCGACTCGGTCGAGGCGACGGACGCCACCACCGTCACCTACACCTTCAACCGCCCCTACACCCCGGGGCTCTACGAGCTCGGCGTGCAGGTGGTCGTGCCCGAGCACATCTGGAAGGACGTCGATGACCCGGCCACCTTCCAGAACCCCGACCCGATCGGATCCGGTCCCTTTACCCAGGTGCAGAGTTTCTCGGCGCAATCCTTCGACCTGCTCCGTAATCCCGCCTACTGGCAGAAGGACAAGGCCGAGTACACCGGGATCCGCGTGATTGCGTACGGCGGCAACGACGCGGCGAACATCGCGGCGATCAACGGCGACATCGACTTCGGCCTGGGCTTCATCCAGGACATCCAGAAGACCTACGTCGACCCCGACCCCGAACACCGCGGCTACTGGTTCCCCTCCGTGGGCCCGACAATCTCGCTCACGCTCAACACCACCGAAGCGCCGTTCGACGACGTCGAGCTGCGCAAGGCCATCAGCATGGGTATCGACCGCGACAAGGTCGCCTCGACCGGGATGAGCGGCTACACCCACCCCGCCGACTGCACCGGCCTGAGCGACGCCTACGACTCGTGGCGCGACGACAGCGTCGTCTCGTCCTGCGACTGGACCAGCTACGACGTCGATGCGGCGAACGCGAAACTCGACGCCGCCGGCTACGCCAAGGGCTCGGACGGCATGCGCAACTCCCCCGACGGCACGCCCGTCTCTTTCTCGATCGGCGTCGGCTCCGCCTCCACCGACTGGATAGCGGTGGCGCAGGTCATCTCGGACGACATGAAGGCGCTCGGGATCGACGCTCCGCTCAAGGTGCAGGACTGGTCGCAGATCAACCAGGCGCTCTTCGGCGGCACCTTCCAGGGCAACATCGCCTGGAGCCAGACAGGGCTCACGCCCTACGAGTACTACCGCGGCATGCTCTCCTGCCGCACCGTCCAGCCCGCCGGCGAGCAGGCCACGCAGAACTTCCAGCGCTTCTGCGACCCACAGGCCGACGTCCTCCTCGATGAGTTCGCCGCGGCGACGAGCGAGGACGAGCAGCGCTCCGCGATGAACGAGTTGCAAGCCCTCTACTCCGAGAAGGCCCCGACTATCCCGCTGTTCCCCGGACCGGAGTGGGGCTCCTACAACAGCACCACCTTCGTCGGCTGGCCGAGCGAGGACGACCCGTACGCGACCCTCTCCCCCGAGGCGTCGAGCACGGTCAAGGTCCTGACGTCCATCCACCCGCGCTCGTGATCCTGGCGCCCTAGTGATCCTGGCGGCGGGGCCCACCGGTCCCGCCGCCTCCCCCTCCTCGACTCGAAGGCGACTCCTGTGACCCTGTTGTACAAGCCCGACCGCGCGCGCCTGGGCGACACCATCCCCTATTTCGCCGACGGCGTTTTCCATGTGTTCTACCTCAAGCGCTACGCGGACGACACGCACGACCGCATCGAGACCGACTGGTGGCACGTCTCGACGACCGACTTCGTCGAGTTCGAGGAGCACGGCCCCGCCATCCGCCGCGGCGGCCTGCGTGACGCCGACGCCTCGGCCGCCACCGGCAGCGTCATCCGCATCGGCGAGCGCTACGTCGCCTACTACACCGGCTTCAGCGAGTGGCAGAAGGAGCAGGGCGGCCGCCACCAGACCGTGCTGCGCGCCACCAGCACCGACCTCGTGACCTGGGAGAAGGACACGGACTTCGCGCTCGTGGCCGACGCCGAGCGCTACGACCCGCACGAGTGGCGCGACCCCTTCGTCCTCGAGCAGGAGGACGGCAGCTACCTGATGCTGATCGCCGGCCAGAGCCTCGACGGGCCCGCGCTGCGCCGCGGGGTCACTGCCACAGCGACCTCCGCCGACGGGCTGACCTGGATCGTCGGCGAGCCGCTCTGGGCTCCCGGGCTTTTCTCGATGCACGAGTGCCCCGACCTGTTCCGCAGGGGCGAGCGCTGGTACCTCGTCTACTCCACACTCACCGACCGCACGGTTACCCGCTACCGCACGGCGACCTCGCTCCAGGGGCCGTGGACGGCTCCCGACGACGACGAGCTCGACGGGCTCGGGCTGTACGCGGCGAAGACGATCTCGGACGGCGAGCACCGCTACCTCGTCGGTTGGTGCCCCAACTACGCCGTCGGCAAGGACGGCGCGCCCTGGCTCTGGGGCGGCAACCTCGTCGTCCACGAGCTGCTGCAGAACTCCGACGGCAGCCTGCGCGTCGTGGAGGCCGGCCTCACCCGGCGGGCGCTGGAGCAGGGCCGAGCGGCGGCTCCGGTCACCCTCGAGGCCTCGAGCGTGGGCTCGGAGCACGGCTTCGAGCGCCGGGTCCTGACGCGCATGCCGCACACGGGCCTCGTCGACCTGATGCTCACCCCCGCGCCCGGAACCACGGCCTTCGGCATCGAGCTGCGGACCGACGAGACCGGCCGGCCCGGCTACTCCGTGACGATCGAGCCAGGGAAGCACCGGGTGCGGATCGACCGCCTCGACCGCTTCGGCTCGGACGCACCCTTCGACGTGCGCCCGTTCGAGGCCCCCGAGGGCGAGCTCACGGTGACGATCGTGTTCGACGGCGACGTCTCGGTGGTCTACCTCGGCGGCTCGACCGCCGTCACCTTCCGCGGCTACGACCAGCGAGGCGACCTGCTCGCGGTCTTCGCCCAGGAGGGACATCTCGAGGTTTCCGGGGAGCTCCGGAGCATCCAGGAGAACAAGGAGGACGACCAATGAGCAGCGACTGGCTCACCCGCGCGAACGCAGCCCTGATCGCCGGGGACAGCTCGCGGGCTGTGACGGCCGAGAACCCCACGGGAGCCCCGGGCGAGGGCGGCCGTGCCGCCTCGATCCTCGGCCCCGGCCGGAAGGGCGCCCCGTGCATCACCCTCCCCGCCGGCGAGACGACCACGCTGGCCGATCTCTCGGGCGCCGGCGAGATCCGGCATATCTGGTTCACCGTCGCTACGCACACCGACGCCGTCGGCTTTGTGCTGCGCGACCTGGTGCTGCGGATGTACTGGGACGGCTCAGAGACGCCGGCCGTCGAGGCGCCGCTGGGCGACTTCTTCTGCAACGGCAACGGCCAGCGCAGCCTGGTCACCTCGAGCCTCGTGCTCGTCGCGCCGACCGGAGGGATGAACGCCTACTTCGCGATGCCGTTCGCCGACGGGGCGCGGGTCACGATCCAGAACCAGCACCCCGTCGACGTGGGCGGCCTGTTCTACCAGATCGACTACCTCGAGAAGGCGGATCCCGCCGAGGTCGGCCCGCTCCGCTTCCACGCGGAGTACCGGCGCGAGAACCCGACGACGCGCGGCGTGGACTATACGGTGCTGGACGGCGTCGAGGGCTCTGGCGTGTTCGTCGGCACGTCGCTGACGATCGTCGCGCTCGAGCGCTACTGGTGGGGCGAGGGCGAGATGAAGTTCTTCCTCGACGGCGACACCGACCACCCGACGATCTGCGGGACCGGCACCGAGGACTACTACGGCGGCGCCTGGGCGTTCCAGGACCGGCTGTCCAGGGAGATCGAGCCGCAGGTCCTCACCTACAGCGCCCCGTACGTCGGCTACCCGACCTACTCGATCCGCGACGAGTCGCAGCAGGCGGTCTACGCGACCGCGATGGCTCCCGTCCACGGGATGTACCGCTGGCACGAGCCCGACCCGATCTACTTCCACTCGAGCCTGCGGGTGGCCCTGCAGCAGATCGGGCAGGTCGGCCCGGACCTCGTGGAGCGCTCCGACGACGTGTCCTCGGTCGCCTACTGGTACCAGGACTCCCCAGCGCGTCCCGCGCGTCCCTTCCCGTCTCGAGCGGACCGTGTCCCCCGCTGAGTCCATCTCGTCCGGCGTGAGCCGGGCGGGACGCCCCTCCCCCTCCCCCAGATCCTCCGGAGGACCGCTCTCATGACCTTCGTGCTCCGCCGCCTCGGCTTTTACCTCATCGCCTTCTGGGCCTCGCTGACGATCAACTTTTTGCTCCCCCGCCTCATCCCCGGCGACCCCGTCGGCCGCATGATCGGAACGATGCAGGGCTCGCTCACCGACGAGCAGATCGACCAGTTCCGCCACCTCTTCGGGCTCGACGACCGCCCCCTCCCGCTGCAGTACGTGCAGTACCTCGGCGACGTCTTCACCGGGCACCTGGGCATGTCGATCTCGCAGTTCCCCACCCCCGTCACCGAGGTGATCGGGACGCAGCTCGGCTGGACCCTGCTGCTGGGCGGCTCCGCCCTCATCGTCGCCGTGATCCTCGGCAACCTGCTCGGCATCGTCGTCGCCTGGCGCCGCAACGGCGTGCTCGACCGGATCCTCCCGCCTCTGCTGGTCTTCGTCGGCTCGTTCCCCTACTTCTTCATCGCGATGGGCGCGCTGTTCCTGTTCGCCGTGACGCTGAAGTGGTTCCCGATCGGGCAGGCCTTCACCCTCGGGTCTCAGCCCTCGCTCTCGCCGCAGTTCCTCCGCGATGTGCTCACGCACCTCTTTCTACCGGCGCTGACGATCGTCGCCGTCTCGATCGGCGGCTGGATGCTCGGGATGCGCAACACGATGATCGCCACCTCGGCCGAGGACTACATCACGATGGCCCGCGCCAAGGGCCTGCGGGAGGGGCGGATCATGTTCCGCTACGCCGCTCGCAACGCGATGCTCCCCTCGATCACTTCTTTCGGCATGTCGATCGGCTTCGTCGTCGGAGGCGCGCTGCTGACCGAGGTCGTCTTCGCCTATCCGGGCATCGGGTACCAGCTTCTCCGCGCCGTGCAGGCGCTGGACTACCCGCTGATGCAGGGGATCTTCCTCACCCTGACCGCGGCGGTCCTGATCGCCAACTTCATGATCGACATCGTCTATGTGCGGCTCGACCCGCGCGTGCGAGTGAGGTAGCCATGTCCCTGCAGAACCCCGTCCCCGTCACCGCGGTCGAGGACCCGCTGAGCGCAAAGCCTGCGCCGACCCGCGTCGTCCGCGGCCACTTCCTCGCGCGCATCCTCCGCGATCGCCGCGCCTTGGTCGGCGTCGTGATCCTCGCGCTCTTCGTCCTGCTCTCGCTGGCCGCTCCACTCCTGTCACCCGGCGATCCGAACACCGCCGTCGTCGCCGGCTCCGAGCCGCCCTCCCTCGCCCACCTGCTCGGCTCGACGGCGAAGGGCGAGGACGTCCTCGCCCTGCTGCTCTGGGGCTCGCGCAGCTCCCTCTCGATCGGCTTCGCCGTGGGCATCGCCGCCACCGTCGTCGGCCTGATCGTCGGACTGGCGTCGGCCTACTTCGGGCGCGTCGTCGACGACGTGCTCTCCGTCGTGACGAACGTGTTCCTGCTGATCCCGGGGCTCCCGCTGCTGATCATTCTCGCGGCGTTCCTCCCGCCCGGCCCGGGCACGATCATCCTCGTGCTCGTCGCCACCGGCTGGGCGGGATCGGCGCGCGTGATCCGCTCGCAGGCGCTCTCGCTCCGCGGCAAGGACTTCATCGACGCGTCCGTCGTGACCGGTGAGCGCTCGTTGCACATCATGCTGCGCGAGATGCTTCCCAACATGGCGTCGGTCGTGATGAGCACCTTCCTCGCGTGCGTCATCTTCGGCATCGGCGCTCAGGCAGGACTGGAGTTCCTGGGCCTGGGCGACGTCTCCTCGGTCAGCTGGGGTACCAACCTCTACTGGTCCAGCATCGAGGGCTCTTTGATCCGCGCCACCTGGTGGACCTTCGTCCCCTCGGGCATCGCGATCGCGCTGGTCGCGTTCTCGCTCGCGCTCATCAACTACGCGGTCGACGAGATCACGAACCCGCGCCTCATCCGTGCGAAGAAGAAAGGCCTCCGGAAATGAGCACCACCCCCTCCGAGGACGACGTCGTCCTCGACGTCCGCAACCTCTCCATCGAGTACGAGACCGGCGCCGGTACCGTGCGCGCCGTGGACGACGTCTCCTTCACCATCCGCCGCGGCGAGACGTTCGGCCTCGCCGGCGAGTCGGGCAGCGGCAAATCCACGATCGCCATCGCGATCCTCCGCCTGCTCGGCGCCAACGGCCGAGTCGTCTCCGGCTCCATCCACTGCGACGGAGTCGACGTCACCTCCCTCGACGACGAGGAGTTGCGCCGCTTTCGCTGGAGCCGCGTCTCGATGGTCTTCCAGAGCGCGATGAATGCGTTGAACCCGGTGATGACCGTCGGCGACCAGATCGTCGACGTCCTCACCACCCACCGCGGCGATAGCCGGCGGGCGGCGCGGGAGCGGGCGGCAGAGCTGCTCGAGCTCGTCGGCATCGACCGCGCGCGGATCGACGCCTTTCCGCACCAGCTCTCCGGAGGCATGCGCCAGCGCGCCGTCATCGCGATCGCTCTCGCGCTTGAGCCGCCGATGCTGATCATGGACGAGCCGACCACCGCACTCGACGTGGTCGTGCAGCAGGAGATCATCCACGAGATCAAGGAGCTGCAGCAGCGCCTGGGCTTCGCGATCCTCTTCATCACGCACGACCTCTCCCTCATGGTCGAGATCTCGCAGCGGCTCGGCGTGATGCGGCACGGCAGGCTGCTCGAGAGCGGAGTCTCGCGCGAGGTCTACGCGAACCCGCAGAGCGACTACACGCGCAGGCTGATCGCGGCCTTCCCGCCGATCCAGCGCGGGCCCGTCGCCGCGATCGAGGCGGCGCCTGCACCCGAGGAGCGCCAGGTCGTCCTCGCCCTCAGCGGCCTCACCAAGGAGTTCCGTACCGGCGGGATCTTCTCGAAAAAGTCCACGGTCGCCGTCGACCACGCCGACCTCGACGTGCACGCCGGCGAGATCATGGCCCTCGTCGGCGAGTCCGGCAGCGGCAAGAGCACGATCGCCCGGATGCTCGCGCGGCTGGTCGAGCCGACCTCCGGCCGGATGGTGGTCGACGGGGTCGACGTGCTGAAGAAGGAGCCGCGACGCGCGACGCGCGCCTACCGCCGCACCGTGCAGATGGTCTTCCAGGACCCCTTCGGCTCGCTCAACCCGCCCAAGAAGGTGCGCCACTTCCTCGAGCGTCCGCTGGTCCTGCACGCCCCGGAGCTGAACGCCCGCGAGCGCACCGCCCGCGCCGAGGATCTCCTGCAGTCGGTCGAGCTGGACCCCGCCTTCCTCGACCGCTACCCGCACGAGCTCTCGGGCGGCCAGCGCCAGCGCGTGGCCGTCGCGCGCGCCCTCGCGGCCGACCCGACGGTGATCCTCGCCGACGAGCCGACCTCGATGCTCGACGTGTCGGTGCGGATGGGGGTCCTGCAGCTCCTGCGGCGCCTGCGCGACGAACGGGGCATCTCGATTCTCTACATCACCCACGACCTGGCCTCCGCGCGGTTCCTGGCGGACACCACGAGCGTGATGCTCCAGGGCGTGCTCGTGGAGGGCGGGAGCAGTGCCGAGGTGATGGACGCGCCCAGCCACCCCTACACGCAGCTGCTCATCTCGGCGGCGCCCGATCCGCACCGGACCGAGGCCTTCGACCGCGCAGACCGCGCGCAGGCCCGAGCCGAGATCGCGAGCATCACCTCCCGTCGCAGCGCCGGTGCGGACCGTGGCGCCGTGCAGTGGCTGACTCCCACCCACTGGGTGAACCGCGACGGCGTCGAGGACACCGACCGCGACTCGCTCGGCGGCGTCCCGGACACTACGGCCGACGGCACCACCGATAACGCAGCACTCCCCCGCCCCGAGAGGACTCCTCGATGACCACCACCGCCCTCTCCGTGAGGCCGGCCGTGCACTTCGCGCCGGCCCGCAACTGGATGAATGACCCGAACGGTCTCATCCACCACGGCGGCCGCTACCACCTGTACTTCCAGCACAACCCGAGCGGCGACGACTGGGGGAACATGAGCTGGGGACACGCCTCGAGCGCCGACCTCCTCGAGTGGACTGAGCACCCGGTTGCGCTGCTGCACGACGAGCAGGAGGGCGTCTTCTCCGGCTCGATCGTCCTCGACGCCGCGAACTCCTCGGGCTTCGGCTCTGTCGAACACCCGCCGCTCATCGCCCTCTACACCTCGGACCGCGAGGGCAGCCAGGCGCAGGCCCTCGCCTGGAGCACCGACGGCGGTGAGACCTGGTCTAAGCACGGGGTGGTCCTGGACCGCGGAACCGCCGACTTCCGCGATCCGAAGGTGATCCGCTACGAGGACCACTGGGTCATGGCGACGGTGGAGGCGCTCGACCGCCAGGTGCACCTTTTCCGCTCCGACGACCTCCGGTCGTGGACGCCGCTGTCCGTCTTCGGCCCGGGCGGCGCGACCGACGGGATCTGGGAGTGCCCCGATCTTTTCCCGCTCGACGGCCGCTGGGTCCTGGTGCTCTCGCTGAACCCGGGGAACCCGGCGGGTGGCTCCGGGATGCAGTACTTCGTCGGCGACTTCGACGGCACCACGTTCACTGCAACCTCGTGGGACTGGCTCGACCGCGGCCACGACTTCTACGCCGGCGTAACCGTCGCTGACTCCCCCGAGCCGACGATGATCGGCTGGATGAGCAACTGGGCCTACGCCGACGCGGTCCCCACCTCGCCCTGGCGCGGGTCGGCCGCGCTCCCCCGTCTGCTCTCGCTCAAGGGGGAGCGCCTCGTGCAGCGTCCAGCGCTGCCGCCCACCGGCGAGCCCGACTTCTCCTGGCAGGATCCGTCCCCCGATTCCGGCCTGCTCCTGCTGCCGGAGAGCGCGCACGGCCGGGCGCTCCGGATCCGGCTGCGCTGTCGGCCCGCCACGGCCGCCCTCGAGCTCGTCGTCCGGGCCTCGGCGGACGGATCGCGCGGGACGGTCGTCCGCGTGGAGGCGGACCGGCTGTGCGTCGACCGCCGCGAGTCGGGCGACGTCCGGTTCTCGCCGGTCTTCGCGAGCGTCTCGGAGGCAGCGCTGCCGACGGGCGCCGACGGGAGTGTCGAGCTCGATGTGTGGGTCGACGTCTCGTCGATCGAGGTCTTTGCCGACGGGGGCCGGGTCGTCGTCACCGACCAGGTCTTCCCCGCCGACGATGACACCGCGGTGCTGCTGCGCGCGGAGCCGTCCATCCTCGCCGGAGCCACCCTCGATGTCACCGTGCTCGATGGCCGCTGAGGCGGGCGCGCCGGTCCTCGTCCTCGGCGAGATGCCGATCGACGAGCTGCGCACACCGGAGGGATGATCGGCGACGATCCGGCGGGAGCTCTGATCCGGCGCTACCTCTGATCCGGCGCTACCTCGACGAGCACGGCGGGCCGCGGCACTCCTTTTCCGTGGAGTCCCGCTTCCGCACGCTCGTGCCGACGTTCGTCGGCGAGGGCCTGCGCCTACGCCCCGGTCCTGTGCCCCGGGGTGGAGATCGCGACCAGGGGGATTCTCGGCGTGCCAGGAGTGACACCGTTGCTCACGGGCGGGCACGCTCCGGGCTGTCCTCCGGACACTGTACGAATTTTCTTCGAAGACGCGCACACGGCGTTCACACGGCACTCAGCCCGGGCCCGGCACCTCCCCCGAACCGCGAGCGACGAGCGTGGTCGGGATCACGAAGGTCTGCGCCGGCTCGTCCCCCCCGTCGAGCCGCAGGAACACGCGCTCCGCCGCCGTCCGACCGATCAGCGCAGGATTCTGCGCGATCACCGAAACGGCGGGCTCGAGCATCTCGGCGAGGGGGATGTCGTCGAAGCCGATCAGCGCGACCCGGCCGTGCGCGCCTCGACTGCGCAGCGCGGCGAGCACTCCGATCGTGATCAGGTTCTGCCCTCCGACGATCGCGGTCGGCGGCGTCGGAAGCTCCAGTAGCGCGGTCGCCATCTCCTCGGCCGCGTGCTCGTCGTGAGCGCCGTGGCGGACGTATCCGGGCGGCACCGGCAGGCCGCGCCGACCCATCTCCTCGAGGAAACCGCGTTCGCGCTCCTTCGCCGTGAAGATCTCTGGCCGGTCGCCGAGGAAGGCGATGCGGCGGTGTCCGAAGGAGACCAGGTGACCCACCGCTCGCGCGATGCCGGCCGCGTTGTCGGAGATCACCGCGTCCGCCGTGATGCCCGAGGGGACGCGGTCGACGAACACGGCGGGCGTGCCGCGGGCGATCTCGACACCCAAATAGGCCTGGCTCGGCGCGACGGTGGTCAGGATCAGCCCGTCGACACGCCGCGACACGAACGCATTCACGCTGGAGCGCTCGCGCGCCGGATCGTCGTCGAGGCTGGAGGCGAAGACCGCCACTCCGCGCTCGTTCGCCAGATCCTCGACCGCACGGTGCAGGGCCCCCGAGAACGGGTTGGCCACGCTGCCCACCAGCAGGCCCAGCGTGTTCGTGCGCCCGTTGGAGCGACGGAGGTTCCCCGCGTGCAGATCGGGTTGGTACTGCAACTGCGCGGCGGCGGCCCGCACTCGTTCGATCGTCGCGGCCGACACGTTCGGCTCGCCGTTGATGACACGCGAGACCGTCTTGATGCCGACCCCCGCGAGAGCAGCTACGTGCTTCATGGTGGGGCGCCGACCGGCACCCTCTGACAACGGTGTCACGTTACGATCTCGCTTTCTGGAGGATCGCTTGACCTTAGCGCCCCGAACCCGCTAGACCTACCTCTGACATCGTTGTCGGGAGGCTGCTCCCGCCCTATGAACAGGACTTTCAATGACGAACCGTTCCCCTCGCCTCACCCGGTACCTTGGCCTCGGCTCCGTCGCGATCCTCGCGGCCCTGGGCATGACCGCCTGCTCCAGCTCCTCCGGAGGAGGCTCGCCCGCCGGAAGCAGTGACGGCGTCGGCGTCACCCTCATCGTGAAGACCACCTCCAACCCCTTCTTCGTCGCGATGGAGGATGGCGCCAAGGCGGCCGCGACCTCGGCCGGAGTCAACCTCACGCTCGCCGCGGGCAAGGAGGACGGCGACGAGGACACCCAGATCCAGGCCATCGAGAACGCCATCTCAAAGGGCGACAAGGGCATCCTGATCACCCCGAACGGCCCCTCCGTCGTCGATGCGATCCAGAAGGCGCGCGACGCCGGCCTCTTCGTGATCGCCCTCGACACCGCCCCCGACCCGGCCGACGCGGTCGACATCACCTTCGCCACCGACAACTTCGCTGCCGGCGAGTCCATCGGCAAGTGGACCGCCGCGCAGCTCGACGGCAAGAAGGCGACCATCGCGATGCTCGACCTCTTCGACGACAAGGTCGTCTCGGTCGACTACAACCGCGACCAGGGCTTCCTCACGGGTATGGGGATCGACGTCGCCGACAAGGCGACCAACGGCGACGAGGCGAAGACCGGCAGCTACAGCGGCGGCGACTACGAGCTCGTCGGCAACGAAGCCACCCAGGGCGCCGAGGACGGTGGGCGCACCGCGATGGAGACCCTGCTCTCCAAGAACCCCGACGTCACCGTCGTCTACACGATCAACGAGCCCGCCGCCTACGGCGCCTACCAGGCCCTCCAGGCCGCGGGCAAGGAGAAGGACGTGCTGCTGGTCTCGATCGACGGCGGTTGCGCCGGCGTGAAGAACGTCAAGGACGGCCTGATCGGCGCCACCGCGCAGCAGTACCCGGTGAAGATGGCGCAGCTGGGCGTCGAGGCGATCGCGCAGCTCGCGGAGGACGGCACCAAGCCCAGCACCAGCGCCGGGCTCGACTTCTTCGACACCGGCTCGGCCCTCGTCACCGACACCCCGGTCGACGGCCTCGACAGCATCAGCTCCGACGACGCGTCCGGGATCTGCTGGGGCGAGTAACCCGCTCGGGCGGGGCGTCCGGCGCCCCGCCCCCCTCCTCCGTTCCCAGCAACCTCAGAAAGGCCATCGTGGCTCAGAAGACCACCGACCCGAATCCGCCGACCTCGGCCCTGGATCTCGCCAGCGAGTTCCTCGACAGACGCACGCCGCTCGACCGCGTCCGCGGGGTCCTGCACCGCTACCCCGCCGTCAGCCCCGCCGTCGTCCTCGTCCTGGCGATCATCGTCTTCGGAGTGCTGAACGACCGCTTCCTCGACCCGTCGAACCTCTCGCTGATCACCCAGCAGGTCGCGGTGGTCGGTACCCTCGCCGTCGCGCAGACCCTGATCATCCTCACCGCCGGCATCGACCTCTCGGTCGGCGCGGTGATGGTCCTCACCTCGATGGTCATCGCGCAGACCGCGACCGAGAACGGCCTCCCCGCGATCGTCGCACTGCTGCTCGGCCTGGTCGTGGGCCTTGCGGCCGGCGCCTTCAACGGCATGCTCGTGACCCGGCTCCGGCTCCCTCCGTTCATCGTCACCCTCGGCACGCTCAACATCTTCGTCGCGCTGACGCTCCTGTACTCGAGCGGATCGACGGTCCGCGGCACCGACATGCCGGCGCTGCTGCCCTCCACCGGCGGCACGTTCGACGTCCTCGGCGTCCGGGTCAGCTACGGCGTACTGCTGATGCTCGCGCTCTACATCGTCGTCGCGTTCATCCTCGGTAAGACCGCCTGGGGCCGGCACGTCTACGCGGTGGGCGACGATAAGGAGGCCGCCCGACTCGCCGGAATCAGCGTGAACCGCGTGCTGATGAGCGTCTACCTCGCCGCCGGCGCGATCCTCGCCATCGGCGCCTGGATCCAGATCGGCCGCACCAACGCGGCCAGCCCCAACGCCGGAGCCGATCTCAACCTCGACTCGATCACCGCCGTCGTGATCGGCGGCACCAGCCTCTTCGGTGGTCGCGGTACGGTCTGGGGCACGCTCCTGGGCGCCCTCATCGTCGGCGTCTTCCGCAACGGGCTCTCGCTCGCCGGACTCGACGTCCTCTACCAGACGCTCGCTGTCGGCGTCCTCATCATCGTCGCCGTCTCGGTCGACCAGTGGATCCGGAAGGTTCGCAAGTGACCCTCATCGACGCCGCGGGCACTGCTCCCGCCGCCGCCCGCACCCCCGTCCTGCAGGCCAAGCGCCTCGTGAAGACCTTCGGCCGCGTCGTCGGGCTCGACGGCGTCAGCCTCGAGCTCTACCCCGGCGAGGTCCTGGCGATCATCGGCGACAACGGCGCCGGCAAGTCCACGCTGATTAAGTGCCTCACCGGCGCCGAGATCCCCGACGAGGGCGAACTCTTCCTCGACGGGCAGCCCGTCTCGTTCAAGCGACCGCAGGACGCCCGCGGTGCCGGCATCGAGACGGTCTACCAGAACCTCGCCGTCTCGCCGGCCCTGGACGTCGCCTCGAACCTCTACCTCGGCCGCGAGAAGCGCAAGAAGGGGATCCTCGGCTCCGTGTTCCGGATGCTCGACACGGCCGGCATGCGCAAGGAGGCCCGCGCAGAGCTGACCGAGCTGGGCATCTCGACGCTGCAGGACGTGACGGTCCCGGTCGAGAACCTCTCCGGAGGACAGCGCCAGGCTGTCGCCGTCGCCCGCGCCGCCGCGTTCGGCTCCAAGGTCGTCGTCCTCGACGAGCCGACCGCCGCCCTCGGCGTCCGCGAGTCGAACCAGGTGCTGCAGCTGGTGCGCAACCTGCGCGACCGCGGCATCCCGGTCATCCTGATCAGCCACAACATGCCGCAGGTCTTCGACGTGGCCGACCGGATCCACATCCAGCGCCTCGGCAAGAAGGCCGCGACGATCACGCCGCAGTCGCACTCGATGACCGACGCCGTCGCGATCATGACCGGGGCGGCGACGGCATGAGCGCACGGATCCTCGTCGCCGAGTTCACCGCGAAGCCCGGCCACGAGGAAACGGTCGCCGGAATGATCGCCGACCTCGCCGTTCTGGTCCGGCAGGAGCCGGGCAACGTCGAGTTCGTGCCCTACCGCCGAGAGGACGACCCGGCGCGGTTCTTCGTGTACGAGGTCTACCGCGATGAGGAAGCATTCCAGGCGCACATCTCGGCCGACTACGGCGCCGTGTTCAACGAGAAGCTGGGCCCGCTGATCGTGCAGCCGCACTCGCAACTCACCTGGCTCGCGGCGGTCTGACCCGCGCCTTATGCCCGCCGCGTCGATCCGTCGCCTGCGGCCCGTGCCGAGTCTGCGCACGGGCCGCCAGCGCCGGATCGACGCCGCGGGTGCGGGTGGGGCGACCGGCCTGCCAACAACCTCGCCTCGGGTGGGATTTTCGTACATCCGTGTGCGACTCATTGAGGTAGGCCGTCAGTATCACGTCATCGCGGCAAAAGATGCCGCCTCGCTAGGGACATGCTGCATTGCCTCGATACGCCGTCTCCCCGTCCCCGCTGACCCCTCTCGGGCGACCGAGATGTGTCAGTCGTGGTCAGACGCCCGAGGTCATCGGCTTTGGTGATCACGTTGTCGAGTGTGGTGGCCTTCGTCAGCGCGCCGAGTGGGAGAAGGTTGCCGGCGATCTGGCCGAGGACGAACGCGTCTCCTGAGGCGGCTTTCCCGGCGATAGTGGCCAGCTGGTTCCAGAACTGGGAGAACGCTTCGCCGTTGGTCGCGAGGGTGAACACACCGGTCACCGTGTCGTGCATGTTCAGCTGCAGCGCTCCGCTGACCTGGTCTCCCAACCCAGACCCGGCACCGACGAGAAACTGCAAGTCGTGATCGCCGGACGCGATCGCGGGCTGCGCGAGGGTGACGTCATACCACTGGCCGATGCCCTGGCTGGCCATCCCGACCAGGTTCAAGCCCTCACCCGTGGACGCGATGGTGGCGTGATCAATCGCACTGTTCACACCCCCGGCGATCAGCGACCCACCCAGCCCGGCCAACGCGAGACTCAAGCCCGCGCTGAACGGCGTCCCCACCACACCCACCGCGACAACGACCGCGCCCGCGACGATCTGCAACCCATCCCACATTGAGCCCCAGAGAGCGTCTTCTGTCCGCTTCCGCTCCGCGTCCGCGGCCACATCAGCGACATACCCCGAGAACAGAGCCTCCACCCAGTGGATGCGACCTCCCGATTCTGCTCGCAATACTCCACCTTCCCCCCGGTCAGCTCCCCCAACGTCCGCAACGTCAGAGTGAAGCTCCCCGGCAGATAGGAGCGTCCCTGCCCGACCGTGAGACTCCCCAGATTCGCCACCACCCGGTTCAACTCCGCCACAAGGTTTTTCACCTGACCGAACCCCGGATTGGTGGCCTCATACGCCGCCCACGCCTCCTGCTGAGACTTCGCGATCAGACGCAAGGTCCTCCCGGTCTCACTCGCCGGCTAGCTCAGCTTCAAGCTGCGCCTTCCACGCGAAGTCACCTTCCCAGTTCTCCCAGAAGTCGTCTTTCTTCTCTTCGGCCGTCAGATCGTCGTAGTACGTCCAGTCACTCTCCACCTGACCCGTTTTTGTGTCCACCGCCCAGCGAAACCGGACAGGAGACTTACCCTGCAACTCGCGGAGAATGTCATGCAACTCAACAATCCGTGGCTGAATGAATCCACAACTCTCATCGAACCCAGCGTCACCCAGGACATCAGAGACGTCGAGGACACCGCCACCGACAACAACATTCCTGAGATTGCCTTCGTATCCTGTAATGTTCCCCCGCGCATCGTCAGTGATTTTGCCCTGCACGTAGAACTTGTCGACTTTATCACCGACTTGCTGCATGGTGAAGCCCAGAATCTCGTCCTGGATTTCCGACAGTCGTTCAAAACTGGTCTCGTTGGACATCAGCTTCCTCGTCGGCTAGTTTCGGGCGCAGTATATAAATGGTCTAGAAAACGTGACGCGGCTCAAACCTCGCCCGAGCTTTCTTATATCTATCTACGAGCGAGGATCTCGTGTTGGATCCGCTTACCGAGTTGCACCTCTTCCAGAGAGTTCCCGCCAAGCACGCGACCGTCGCCGATGCGGAACAATATCCCGTCTTTGAGCGGCTCATGCCGTACCCCGTCCGGAAGGAACTCGACGAACGATGAGTCTGCCCGGTAGTTCAGCCAACCCAGCTGCTCTTTCGTCTCTGAGTCGTGCACTGCGTCACGATAAGCCCGCTCGGTGACGAGCGCGCGATCAGGGTTCCACAACTCGATCATGTATTGAAACACCCGCTCAGACACCACCGGGTCAAGCAACGGCGACGCAGGATCGCCCACCTTCAACAACACGCTATTCGACAGGCGAGGACTTGTAGCTCCCGCAAATATCGACACACGCACATATTCACGCGAACGTTGCCTTTCTGGCTCGGTCACAAGGCTAAAGCTCCAACCGACAATTGCCGTTGAATTCGCGGTGGGGCACCCATCGTCATCAAGGTGCGTGAAGAAATGCTTAGGAGCACTCATATCCCAGCCGCGTTCGAGCATAAGCTCATCAAGGTGCTGGAGATCAGCTCCAAGCGGTTTCTCGTCGTTCATTCGATCGCCGAGCACATACCACGTTTCGAAGACGGGATGCAACTCTCGTAGCCCTTCAAGGAACCTTCGTACCTGGATCGCGAACTGAACGAATGTCAGCTCGCGTGGTTCCCAGAATACGCCGAGATATGATTGAAACGTAGTCATAGTTCCTCACTTTAGCTCAATACGGAGTATGAACGGTTCTGATTGCGCCTTCGAAGCCCTCGTCCCTCAGCAGCAGATCAACTGCTTGCTTGGCGGCCTCTGTAGAGAAATGCCATTCGACAGGCGTGTCGCCGGCTGCAGCGACCTGTTTTTTAATTTCCGTCAGTGTTCCTTCTTGCCAGAAGTCGGCGGCTATTGGTGGGTACTTCTGCCAGTCCTTGGCGTCAGTGAGCACATGACGGATCGGATCGTATCCGTCGAAGTGTACGCCATTTACTCGGTACTCTGTGCCGCGTTCCATGCTTGTGATGAACTCTTGGTAGTCGATGCCCCCGGTTCGTTTTGGTGATTTCTCCCAGATGCCGGGTCCACCCTCGGTCTGGCCGCGCCAAGATTCCCCAGCACGAGGGAGCTCGCCCTGCTTCAGCGTCAACAGTCCGGCATCGGCAGATAACTGATCACCACCGCCTCCGCGGTTTCCAGCATCGAAGTCCGGACCTCCACTACGCGACTTCACGGTCGACCCGTCAATCGGGTCTAATGGTCGTATTGTGGGCGTGAATTCGTCGCTGACTGTCACTCGTCCCGCGCCGAGGTGGTTCTTGAGCCAGTCCATCGCGCTGGTGGCATCACTCGCGGCGGCGATCGTGACGTGTTTCCCGAAGTCGAGGTCGTCGGCCTTCGTGGTCAGACGCCCGAGGTCGTCGGCTTTGGTGAGCAGGTTGTCGAGTGTGGTGGCCTTCGTCAGCGCGCCGAGTGGGAGAAGGTTCCCGGCGATCTGGCCGAGGACGAACGCGTCTCCTGAGGCGGCTTTCCCGGCGGTAGTGGTCAGCTGGTTCCAGAACTGGGAGAACGCTTCGCCGTTGGTCGCGAGGGTGAACACACCGGTCACCGTGTCGTGCATGTTCAGCTGCAGCGCTCCGCTGACCTGGTCTCCCAACCCAGACCCGGCACCGACGAGAAACTGCAAGTCGTGATCGCCGGACGCGATCGCGGGCTGCGCGAGGGTGACGTCATACCAGTGGCCGATGCCTTGGCTGGCCATCCCGACCAGGTTCAGGCTCTCGCCCGTGGACGCGATGGTGGCGTGATCGATCGCACTGTTCACGCCCCCGGCGATCAGCGACCCGCCCAGCCCGGCCAACGCGAGACTCACGCCCGCGCTGAACGGCGTCCCCACCACACCCACTGTGACAAGGACCGCGCCCGCGACGGTCTGCAACCCATCCCACAGCAGGCCCGACACGGCGTCTTCCTTGCGCTGGCGTTCGGCGTCCGCCTCAACGTCATCGACGTATCCGGAGAACAGGGCCTGCCACCCGTCGGAGGCGACCTGCTGGTTCGTCCGGCAGTATTCCAGCATCCCGCCGGTCAGCTCCCCCAACGTCCGCAACGTCAGAGTGAAGCTCCCCGGCAGGTAGGAGCGTCCCTGCCCGACCGTGAGGCTCCCCAGGTTCGCGACCACCCGGTTCACCTCCGCCACCAGGTTCTTCACCTGAGTGAACCCGGGATCGGTGGCTTCATACGCGGCCCACGTCTCCTGCTGAGTTTTCGCGATCGACCGCATCCGCTCGAAACCCTCCGCGGCATTATCGGCCGCGCCAGCGCCAGCGCCGTCCAGCGACACCAGATGCGACGCGCTAGCAGCAATCGACCGCAAGTCGGCCGCGAACCCCCGCAACCGCCCGATACCAGTATCAAGCTGGGTGACGTGCGCGTCGTACTCATCGTTCACGAGCCGGAAATTCCCGTCCGCGTCCACCTGGGAATACCCGCTCCAATACACGCCAATCGCGGTCTGGAACGTGGACAAGCACACCAGCAGCGACTGCACGATCGGGACATGCACTTCCCGAATATACGCACGCATCGCATCCGCACCCTGACCACTAATAGTCCCAGATTCGGCCAGATTCACGAGCCCCTGCAAGAGCGCATCAAGCGCCTCCCCCCGCTCCGCGAGACTCTTCTGCAACCCCGGAGACGACGCCTGCCACGAATCCGCAGAAAACTCCACCACGCTGCTCACTGCGACACCTCGCCACCCTGCGCGTCCTGCACCTCAATACCCACCCCGAGCAGGTCGAACTCGACCGTGTCCTTTCCCGCCGCCGCACCATACGACGCGACCAGGGCGGACAGGCCCGCGAAGATCTCGGACACAACCGTGACCCCCGAAACATTCAAGTCACCACCCCGATCCCACCCACCGCCCGCCTCCGCCACACAGGACGTCAAAGTAGACACCGACCGGGTCTCCTCATGGAACCCATCAGCTACGCCTCGCGTATCTGAACCCATGATCTCTTACCCCCTCTTACGTCTCGATCAGGTCAGCTACTTCTTTGCTCGCCTCTTCCTTGAATTCAAGAATTCTCGCGCAGCTTCTTCGCCGTGCCGCTTCCTGATGACGAAATACCTCACGACCTCGACGATCGCACCGATAATGAGCCAGGCAAAAAGTACGACGCCAAGAACTACGCCAAATATTTTCCCAAGTACATAAGCATCCATAACTCTTCTTGCCTTTCCTATTCTTGAATCACACAATTGAGAAGCGGGCACATGCGGCCTGCCGGATGAAAATCTGTTCGACCAAGATTCCTTCAGTTAGCGCGATGGAGCGCAGATCGGTCGCGAAGTCCCTCGGCTGTTCCCTACTAGAATCGCTGCCGACATAGTCAGCCTCGCTGGTCTGACGGGACGTACACCTGATCGGGTGTCATCTCGTGACCGCTCGGGGTCTCGACTATGCGCTTGCCGCGCTCATAAACAACAATCTGTAGATCACTTCCGAAAGGAAGACCAGAGATGCCGATCAGGGCGGGCTCGATCTCGCAGACATCATTGAAGTCGTTGATACGCCAGTTGGTCGATTCGGCAAGAACTCACCACTGTCCGCCGCGCTCTTAATACGCCAACCATTGTCGGCGGGCGCTTCCAACGGCTCGCGCAACATCCAGCGCACCGCGGCGCCCTCCTAGGCGTTCACCGTCATCAAACACGCCCTAGCCTGCGGAATAAGGCAAGAATCTTCTGCACCCGGGAAGCTGCTAGAAGCCGAAGCTCTGCGCATCCTGCGCGTCACGCTCAGCAATAGTTTCCGCATACTTGTTCAACTGCTCGTTGATGTTCACCAGCAGCTCCTCGAACTTCTTCACGCTCTCGGAAAGCTGGTTGTACTGCTCGAGATACGCCTGGAACGCCTGACCCTTCCACTGCTCAGAAATGGTCGAGTTCATCTGGTTTACCTTTTGAATAGCCTGCTCGATCTCTTCCTTCGAGCGGGTGTAGACCTGAGCCTGCTGCTTCAGTTCTTCCGGCGTAACACTAATCTGAGCCATGAAATATTCCCTTCTTGATACTGCGAGACGGCCTAGTCTGCCGTCAGCACGCTATCAGGAACCCGGGAGTCACCATCGGCGCAAAGGCGCGAAGTAAAACGCCGTTGGCGCAAATCAATGAGGACTTAGTGTCTCGACAAACTCGATCGTCACCAAAATGACACGGAGACCTTTGCAGATGCCTTAGGCGCCCACATCATATTCCTCAGCGCCTTTCCTCTGACATTCCTTCTACAACATCCCAGATCGTCTCCGGGCGACGATTATCCGTCGATGCCGGAACCGCGTACTGTGGGGCCGAGCATCTGCGCGAGCCGAATCGCGTGTGCTCTTTCTCGCTCTTCGCCCGGTCGTCAATAGCTAACGCCGCGACGCGGCCCGCGGCTCACGGCTGGGTAAACGCCACCGTCTGCACGCTGGTGCGCCCGTCGCGCGTCGTCGTCGTGATCCGCATCGCATACGACCCGGCCGGGGCGACCGTGCCGTTCGTCAGCAGTCCGTCCCAGGCGAGCACCTGCCGGCCCGCGAGGTACCGGATCGACGTGGTCAACTGCTTCGCCACGGAGCCCGACGCCGGGAGCACCGCGACGCTGGTCGTCGCGCCGTCGCCGGTCATCCAGTCGAGCGTCGTCGTGCCGCTGGGACGCGACACTGCCGGCGCCGAGACCACGAACGTCGGTGTGCGGCCGAGTGACACGGCCGCATGCCCACTGGCCACGGTCAGCGCCGTGCTGCCGGTGCTCGTGCGGATCGACGCCGCGGCGCCCGAGACCTGCACCGAGGCCGTCGACGGGTCGGCCGTGTAGAGCGCCTGCACCGTCTCCGTCGGCGTCTGCAGCACCGTCCCACGCAGGTTCGCCCCGTAGTCGGCCGTCACGTCGTCGATCGAGACCGAGCCGGAGGTGATGCCCGACGTCGACCTATAGACGAAGGCGTCCACGAGTTTCACCGGGTAGTCCCACACGCCGTCGCCGTCTCCGCCCGAATGGGTGTAATTGCTGTTCAACCCGTCCGAGAACAGCGTCATCTTCTGCCACGCCGAGCCGCCGGCATTGCCCACAAGGCCCTGGAAGGTCTCGCCGGTCGCGTCCTGCAGCTTGAGGTACACGGGACTGGTGCTCGCGTCGCCACTGACCCACACCGAGACCGCCGTCGGCGAGCCGGGGAGGGTGCGCGAGGTCTGCAGCTGCGCGCCCTTCGAGGTGCCGGAGAAGTCGTAGGTCAGCGTCAGCGCACCCGAGCCGGAGTAGCCGGTCGAGGTCGCGGCGAGCGAGGCGCTCCCGCCGCCGATCGGCGCCACGGCCCATCCGCTCGTGGAGGAGAGGTCGTCGACCTTCACCGGCGAGGCGGAGGCGGTCGCGCTCGCCCGACCGACAGCGGTGCCGGTCGCGAGGACCGCGCCCACCTCCTTCAGCGCGGTGTAGGAGGGTTTCTGCCGCCCGGAGCGCTCGGTCACCGAGAAGGTGTCCAGCGGCGCCTGCGGGTCGGGGCCGCCGACGAGGTTGTACCAGGCGATCGCCTTGATCCCGCGGGCGGCGGCGTCGAGGTAGGAGCGGGACAAGTACGACGCCTGGTCGGCCTCGCTGGTCGCGCCGATGCAGGTGGTGCAGGTCGCCCAGCTGACCTCGGTGATCCACAGGCTCCGGCCCGGCGCGCTGCGGGTGAGGAAGTTCTGCGCCGCGTCGAGATAGGTCGGGATCGCTCCGGTCTCGGGCGCTCCGTCGACCGTGTAGGTGTGCACGGCGAGCCCATCGAACGAGTCGCCCGCTCCGGCCGCGAGCACGCCCGCCATGAACGGGTCGCTGAACTGGTCGAGCCCGCCGACCAGCACGGTCGCGGTCGGATCCACGGCCTTGATCGCGGCGTAGGCCGCCTTCAGCAGCTCGCCGTACTGGCCGGCCGTGGCTCCGCCGCGCCAGTAGTGGTCGGTGTTGGGCTCGTTCCATACCTCCCAGACGTGCACGCGGTCCCTATATCGGGCCACCGTCGCCGCCGCGTAGGAGGCGAAGTCGGCGGTGCTGCGCGGCGGATAGTACTGCGCGTCCTCGGCGGACGTGCCGGCCGGGGCGGAGGAGGCCCAGGGCGCCGAGTAGACGAGCTTGCCGATCATGTCGACGTTGCGGGCCTGGCTGATCGCGACGGCCTGGTCGAACTTCGCCCAGTCGTAGTAGCCCTTCCGCGGCTCGACGCGCTTCCACTCGAACTCCTCGCGGGCCCAGCGCACCTGGGCATCCTCGAGGAGGGCGGCCTGGCGGTCTGCCTCGGCGGGTGAGTCCTGCTCGGTGAGGAAGCTGTTGATACCGCTGATCGAGGTGGGTGCCGCCTCGGTGGGCCGGGCGCTCACTCCGGTGAGGTACGGGCGGGTCGCCGTGGCGGGTCCCGAGAGCGCGCCGTTCGGTGTCGTGTCCCAGGTGAGGCGCCCGGCGATGCTGCCGGACATGGCGGCTCCGCTGTCGTCGGTCCCGTCGTAGGTCACGCTGATCTCGCCCGCGGCGGAGGCGGTTCCGCCGTAGGTGCGACGGCGTCCGGCGGAGTCGCGCAGCATCAGGGCGTAGTCGCCCGGGCTGCCGGCGGTGAAGCGGACGGTCGTCGTCGCCGCGGTCGAGCGCGAGAAGCGCGCGGCGCTCGCGGTCGGGAGCGTCCAGTCCTTGTCGAGCACGCGCAGATTGTCGAGGACGACCGTGCCGGTGGCCGGGGCCGAGGGGCCGTTGCGCACCACGGTGATCCGCACCAGCGAGACCGGGTAATCGAGCACACTGTCGTCATTGCCGAGGTGAGTGTTCGCGGCCGGCGACCGGAGGTCGATCGTCTCGGTCGTCCACCGGCTGAGGCTCATCGCGTCGACGCGGTAGAAGAACATCTCGCCGGTGGCGTCGCGCAGCTTCAGGAACACGGTGTTCCAGCTGCTGTCACCGAGCAGGTCGACCTTGAGCGTGGTGGCGGGCTGCGTCACCAGCGGCACCGGCGTGGTCGCGGCCTCGATCTCGGCGTCGGCGCTGGAGAGGTCGTAGGCGATCCGCAGCGCCCCTGAGCCCTCGGTGCGGGTGGTTGAGGTGGAGAGGGTGGCGCCACCCGCGGCCTGCACCCAGTCGGTCCCGGCGGAGTCGAACGACTGCGCGAGGCTCGCGTCGGCGTCGATCTCGGCCAGGGTCAGCAGCAGCGGGATCCCGCTGCGCGTGGCATTCGAGGCGAGCGCGCCGTCGTTCACGCCGTCCTGCACGAAGACGCCACTGACGTCGCCGCGCATCCGCGTCCCCGAGTCGTCGGAGCCGTCCCAGGACACGGTGACCGGGCCGACCGCCGTGGCGCGCCCGGTGATCGACTTCCGGCGTCCCTCCGTGTCGCGCAGCTCGAGCCGGTGGTCGCCGGGGCCGGCGGCCGTAAACGAGAACGAGGTGGTCGCCGAGGCGGCCGGCGTGAAGAACGCGCTCGCCGCGGTCGGCAGCGACCAGCCGGAAGCGAGGGTGCGCAGATTGTCGAGCACGACGGTCCCGGTCGCGGGCTGGCTGCCGTTGCGCACGATGATGATGCCCGAGAGCTTCACCGGGAGATCGAGCACCTGGTCGCCGTCGCCGCCCTCGATCAGTGCGGCCGGAGCGGTGAGGTCGACGTCGATCGTCGCCCACGCCGTCGATCGCATCGCGTCGAGCCGGTAGGTGAAGGTCTCGCCCGAGGCGTCGCGGAGCCGCGTGTAGACGGTGTTGTAGGTTCCGTCTCCCCTGAGGTCGATCCGGAGCGACGTGGCCGGTTTCACGATCACGGTCGCGGGGGTGCTCTGCACCGTCTCGAGCAGCCTCGAGGACACGTCGTAGTCGATCCGCTGGGCAAAGGAACCCTGCGTCTTCTGCGCGCTGGTGCGCGAGATCGCCGCCGAGCCCATCGCCACTGCCCAGGTCGACGCCGCGCCCTCGAAGCCCTCGACCACGCTGGTCGTCGACGGCTGGGCCGCGGCGACGGTGAGCAGGGTCGGAGTCGCGGAGCGGGTCCGCGAGGCCGAGAACTGCCCGTCGGGGCTGGAGTCCTGGAGGAAGGTACTGCGGATCGGGCCGTCCATCTCCTGGCCGTCGTCGGCCTTCCCGTCCCACTGCACCGCGGTCTCGCCGGGCGCGGCGAGAGTGCCGGTGAGGGAGCGGCTGCGGCCGGTGCCGTCGTGCAGGACGATCATCCAGTCACCGGCGGTGGCGGCCGAGAAGGCGAGGCTCGCGACGGCGCCCTCGGACGGCACGAGGAACTCGGTGTCGGCGACGGGCATGGTCCACCGGCTGCTCACCGCACGCAGGTTGTCGAGCACGAACGAGCCGGTTGCCGACTGCTCGCCGTTGCGGACCACGAAGAAGCCGGTCAGCGTCAGCGGCAGATCGAGCACGGAGTCGGCGTTGCCGCCCTCGGCGAGCACCGCATCCTGGGTCAGGTCGATCGACACTGTGGTCCAGGTGCTCTGCCGCATCGCGTCCATCCGGTAGGTGAACGCCTCTCCGCTCGCGTCGGTGACGCGCAGGTAGACCGTGTTGTAGCTGCCGTCGCCCTTGAGGTCGACCTTCAGCGCGGTAGTCGGGCCGGTGACGACGTCGAGCAGTGCGGTGCGGGTGATGCCGACCAGGCCGTGGGTGAGGTCGTAGCCGACGGTCAGCGCGTCGGAGCCCTGGGTGCTGGTCGCCCCGCCGTTCGACTCGCCAGCGGAGGAGCGGCGCAGGGTCGCGGATCCGGTGGCCACGCCCCAGGCGTCGCCGCCGCCGTCGAAGGCCTCGACCACGGAGGTCGCGTCGGGGTCATCGGCCGCGGCGAGGGTCAGCAGGAGCGGGAGGCCGGTCGTGGTCGCGGCGCCAAGGGAGCCGTCCGCGGAGCTGTCCTGGCGCAGGACCGCGCGCACGTCGCCGGTCATCGCGGCGCCGGAGTCGTCAAGGCCGTTCCAGTCGAGGGCGACCCGTCCCGCCGCGCCGGCCGTGCCGGTGAGGGTGCGCGAGAGCCCGGCGGTGTCCGCGAGCCGCAGCTCCCAGTCGCCCGCGGCGCCGGCGTCGAACGCGACGGATACACTGTGCCCAGCCGCAACGTAGGTCGAGGCGGCGACGGGGAGGGTCCAGCCGGTGGTGTTCGCACGCAGATCGTCGAGGGCGAAGGTGCCGGTCGGCGGCTGCACGCCGTTGCGGACCACGAGGAACCCGGCCACGGTGAGCGGTGCATCCATCACGGCGTTGCCGTCGCCGCCGTCGCGGGCCACCGGCTCCGCGGTGAGGTCCACGGTGAGCGTCTGCCACTGGGTCGAGCGCATCGCGTCCACGCGGTGTACGAACGTCTCGCCGCTCGCGTCGCGGACCCGGAGGTAGACGGTGTTGTAGGAGCCGTCGCCGCGGAGGTCGACCGTCAGTGCCGAGACGGGTGTGGGGACGACGGGCGCCAGGCGCGGGTCGTAGCCGAGTTCGGCGAGTCCGCCCGTCACGTCGTACGAGATCTTGAGGGAGGAGCCGCCCTCCGTGCTGTCGCTGGAGGCAGCCGTGGAGGCCTTGCCGGTGGCCGGCGTGAGCGTGGGCGAACCGCTCTCAAAGCCGGTGACAAGAGCGGTGGTGGGAGTCGCGGCCAGCGCGGCGCTCGGCGCCGTGAGCAGGGTTCCGACGAGAGCGGCGGTGACGAGTAAGACGGTTCGGGTACGGGACATGGGGGCACTCCGCTGGGCGTGGGGTCGAGGATCGAACGCTCGCCTGGGGGATGGGTGAGCCGGTCGCAGTGACGACCTGAGCGTCACGCTAGGACCGGCCGGGGGCAGGGTCGGGGCGCGGAGGAAATGTGGAGTCGCCGACCCTCGAATAGGGGTGGCTGGCGGGAGCGAATCTCCTCGGGCAGAATCACGAGGGTCGACCAGCACACCACCGTGCGTAGAGACCGGCCGGGATACTGAGGGGAACAGTACCGCCCGCGGTGCCCCGACTCACCTGTCGGTTCCCGCGAGTGCGCTCAGGTCCAGTCGAGAGCGGAGCGCTCGGCCCAGTAGTTGGCGGGATCCACGGCGAGCGCCGGGAGCGCGAGCGGACGCGCGCGAAGATTCGCCAGCAGGTGCTGCGGAGTCGCCGCGACGGCGTCGATCGGCTGCGCGACGAGGCGCCCGTTCGCGAGCGCCTCCTTCACCACTACCAGCCAGCCGTCGCCGTGCGCCGCGGCGAGCGCGTCGCTGGCCGACCGCTCGAGCGGATTCCAGGTGCTCTGCACCGCGCTGAACGGCGACTCCCGCTCATCGCCGCCCGTCCCGTCCTGTCGACCCGCCGCGCCCCACGGTACGGCCCCGACAACCGCTAGCGTCGAGCGGTGACGTCCGACCTCGACCGCAGCATCCTCCGACTCGCCGTCCCGGCGCTGGGTTCACTGGTTGCCGAGCCACTGTTCCTCCTCACCGACTCCGCTCTGGTGGGGCATCTGGGAGCGGTTCCGCTGGCGGGGTTCGCGCTGGGCGGCGCGGTGTTGCAAACCATCGTCGGCCTCATGGTGTTCCTCGCCTACAGCACGACTCCGCGGGTCGGGCGAGCGCTCGGCGAGGGCGACGAGCGCCGGGCCGTGGCGGCGGGGATCGACGGCGGTTGGTTGGCCCTGCTGCTCGGCGCGGGCATCGCCGTGGTCGGCGCGCTGAGCGCTCCGGCCGTCGTCGCGCTCTTTGGAGCGGAGCCGGCGGTCGCTGAGGAGGGCGTGCGCTACCTGTCGGTGAGCATGGCTGGGATCCCCGCCATGCTCGGCGTCTTCGCGCTCACCGGGCTGCTCCGCGGCTTCCAGGACACCCGCACCCCGCTCGTGATCGCGGCCGGCGGATTCGCGCTCAATGCCGCCCTCAACGCCGTGCTGATCTACCCGGTCGGCCTGGGGATAACCGGCTCCGCGCTGGGGACGGTGATCGCGCAGTGGGCCATGCTCACCGCCTACTCCGGAGTCGCCCTGCGGCTCGCCCGGCGGGCCGGCGCGCCGCTGCGGCCGCACCTCGCCGGACTGCTCTCCTCCGCGGGATCGGGCAGCTGGATGCTGCTGCGCACCGCGAGCCTGCGCGCGGCGATCCTGCTCGCGGTCGCGATCGCCACCTCGCTCGGGGCCGAGGAGCTCGGCGCCTTCCAGGTCACGATGACGCTGTTCTCGACGGCCGCCTTCACCCTGGACGCTGTGGCGATCGCCGCGCAGGCGCTTCTCGGCCGCCTCCTCGGCGAGGGGAACGCGGAGCGCGCCCGCGCGGTAACGAAACGCTGCGTGACCTGGGGAATTGGCACCGGAGTTGTCTTCGGCGCGGTGGTCACCGGGCTCAGTGGTGTCCTGCCGTACGTCTTCTCGAGCGACCAGGCAGTGCTACGACTGCTCCCCGCGGCGATCGCGGTCGTGGGCCTGATGGCTCCGCTGGGCGGCTATGTCTTCGTGCTCGACGGCGTGCTGATCGGCGCTGGAGACGGCCGTTACCTCGCGCTCAGCGGCCTCGCGAACCTCGCCGCCTTCGTCCCGCTCGCCCTGCTCGCACCCGCCGCGCCCGGCGAGTGGCGCCTCCTCGCGCTCTGGCTCGCCTTCGCCATCGGCTACCTGGGCGCCCGCGCGCTCACACTCGGACTCCGGGTCCGCAGCGACGTCTGGCTCCGCTGACCACTCCGCCCCTCCGAAGCAGCCTGTGGATAACTCTGTGGATAACTCTGTGGATAACTCCGCTCAGCGCGGCGGGGCGCTGGTGTTCCCACGGTGGAAGACGGCGTGGAAGCAGACCGCCTCCGCCTCCTCGTTTGACAGGAGCGCAACCGCTGCCCGGCCCGCCGCGCGACCCTTCTCGACCGCGGGTTGCGCCATCGTGGTCAGGTCGTACTCGGCGGCGAGCCCGGGCACCTGCACGCCGTCGAAGCCGACCACCGAAAGGTCCTCGGGCACGCGCAGCCCACGCTCCTGCGCCGCCAGGATCACTCCCGCCGCGAGCAAATCGCTCTGCGCGATGACCGCGGTCGGCGCCTCCTCGCCCTGGAGCAGGGTCCGGCCGGCGGCCACCCCTTCGTCGACCGAGCTCGCGGCGGCCGCGACGACGAGCGCCTCCGGGAACACGTCCTGCACGCCGAGGAGCCGATCGACCGGAGTGATGCTGGGGCTCGCGCGCCACTCTGCCGGGATCGGACCGCGGCGCCGATCCTTCGCAAAGGGGAGCGACACCACGGCGACGCGCCGGTGGCCGAACTCGCGCAGGTGCTCGGCGAGAGTGCGGCTGGCCTCGCGGTTGTCGAGCGAGATCACGGCGCCGCTCAGCTCCGAGAGGCCCTCGACCACGACGACGGGCACCCCTCGGCGGCGCAGCACCGCGACGGAGTCGTCGACCGACGGGCTGCAGGCGACCAGGATCATCGCATCCACGGGCGCGGTCGCGAGCAGCCCCGCTCCGTCTCCGGTCTCGGTGAGCAGCAGAATGCCCGCATCGACCCCGCCGAGCACGTCGGCGATCCCGTCCAGCATCGCGATCTTGATCGGGTCGCGGAACGCGTGCAGCATCCGCTCGTCGACCACGACCCCGACGATCCCGGAGCGGCCGCGGCGGAGCGAGCGCGCCCGAGGATCGGGGCCGGCGTAGTCGAGTTCGGCGGCGGCGCTCAGCACCCGCTCCTTCGTCGCCTCCGAGACAGGACCGGAGCCGCTGAAGACCAGCGAGGCAGTGGAGGGGGACACTCCGGCCCGGCTTGCGACGCGGGCGAGCGTCGGCCGGGGGCTCTTACGGGGTTCCACGTTCCTCCTCGTGGGGGCGGCGCGCTCGTCGTCGGTTGACCATCCCCGGGGTTCCGGATAGCTTAGACCGGCTCGCTTCGAATCGATTCGACCGTGCTTCTCGATCCGGTGTCCGGATCCCGCCCGCACCAGGAGAACCGCCATGACCTCGACCTCCGCGCTCACGCGCCCGCAGCTCGTCGCCTGGCGTAACGCCGTCTTCACGATCTTCGTCCTCAGCGGGATCTCGATCGCCACCTGGGTCTCGCGCACCCCCGCGATTCGCGACGAACTCGAACTCTCCACCGCCGGAGTCGGACTGCTGATCCTCTCGATGTCGATCGGCGCGATCGTCGGCCTCGCGCTCTCGACGCCGGTAATGGGTGCGATCGGCGCGCGGCGCGGCATGGCGCTCGGCCTCACCGTCTCGGCGGCCGGCCTGGCGGTGCTCGGCGTCTCGGCCGACGTGATCGGCGTCCTCCCCGCGGCCTTCGCCGGCATGGCGATGCTCGGCTTCGGCAACGGAGCGGTCGACGTGATGATGAACGTCGAGGGAGCCGCGAACGAGGCGGCCTTCGGCAAGACCCTCCTGCCCCTGTTCCACGCCTTCTTCAGCCTCGGGACCGTGGCCGGCGCGCTGATCGGCGCCGGCGCCTCCGCTCTGGCGGTCCCCGTGGCCGCCCACCTCGGCGCGATTGCCGTGCTGATCGTCGTCACAGCGGTCGTCGCGATCCGCTTCGTCCCCGTCCGCGAGGAGCTGGACACCGCCGGAGCGGCGACCACCGTGAAGCCGCCCGTGCGCGAGCGCGTCGCCGCCTCCCTCGGCGTCTGGCGCGACGGGCGCCTCGTCCTCATCGGCCTGATCATGCTGGGCATGGCCTTCGCGGAGGGCTCCGCGAACGACTGGCTGACCCTCGCGATGGTCGACGGCCACGGCACCGACAAGACCACCGCCGCCGTCGTGTTCGGTGTCTTCGTCGCCGCGATGACCGTCGGGCGCGTGATCGGCGGCCCCGTGCTCGACCGCTTCGGTCGCGTCCCCGTGCTGCGCGCCTCCGCCGGACTCGCGATCGCCGGCATCCTGCTGTTCATCCTCGCCCCGGTCGACGCGCTCGTCGTCGTCGGCGCGGTGGCCTGGGGCCTGGGCTGCTCGCTCGGCTTCCCGGTGGGCATGTCGGCCGCGGCGGAGGGACCGCACTCGGCCGCCCGCGTCAGCGCGGTCGCGATGCTCGGCTACGTCGCATTCCTGGTCGGGCCGCCGGCGATCGGCTTCCTCGGCGAGCACTACGGGCTGCTGAACGCCCTCTTCCTGGTGCTGGCCCTGGTCGTCATGGCGGGGCTCGCCTCCCCCGCCGCCCGCCGCCGCCGCTGACGCCGGGGCAGCCCGCCTCCCCCTCCCCTCTCCCACTCCCTCCTCCTCCTCCCCACCCACTCCTCCTCCCACTCCTCCCCTTCCTGCTCCCCTCCCACTCCCCTCCTCCTCCCACTCCCCTCCCACTCCTCCCCTTCCTACTCCCCTCCCCCACTCCCCCTCCCCCGTACGATTTGCAGGGGATCCGCGCCAGAGATCGTTCTCCTCCGCTTGATCCGCTTCCCACGGTCGAGATCCCCTGCACATCACACCCTTCCCCTGCGCATCGCACCAGGACCTGCGGATCAAACTGGGACCTGCGGATCAGACTGGGGTTTCTCCCTGGCGCCGGCCCTGGTCGTGATGGTGGGGCTTACTCCGCCCGCCCGCAGCCGCTCCTCTCACCGCCTCCCCACCTGGCCCTCACGTACGATTTGCAGGGGATCCGCGCCAGAGATCGTTCTCCTCCGCTTGATCCGCTTCCCGCGGTCGAAATCCCCTGCACATCACACCCATCCCCTGCAAATCGGACGAGGGCCTGCAAATCGGACGAGGGCCTGCACATCGGACGAGGCGCCGCGAGGGGCGCGCGCCTAGGCTTCGCAGCACGGCAGCGGAGGGAGAGCGGATGCGGTACCGAGCGCGCGACGGCGCCCTGCTCTTCGTCGACCAGCACGGAGCGGGCCAGGGCCGGCCTTTCGTGGTGGTCCCCGGCGAGCACGGCCGCCATCCCTCCTACCTCGGCTCGTTCGCCTCGATCGCCTGCACGCGTCGAGTCCTCGTGCTGCACCCGCGCGGAGTGGGCGACTCCGGGGCGCTTCCCGCCGCTCCCGACGCCACGACGGCCGCGGATGTGGAGGACCTGCGCCGCCACCTCGGTGTCGACGACCTCGATCTCGCCGCCCACGACTCGGGCTGCCGGGCCGCTCTGCTCGCCGCTGCCGAGGCGCCGGAGCGGGTCGCGCACCTCCTCCTGATCGCTCCCGGCACCGCCTGGCTCGGGATCGACGATCGCGCGTCGGATCCCCGCAACGAGACGGCCGCCCCCGCGCCTCCCGACGCGACGGCGACGATCCGCGACTCCTTGCAGCGCATCGACTGCCCCGCGGTGATCCTCGGGGGTGAGGAGGACCCGGTGACGGAGGTCGCCGCCCTGACAGCACTGACCGCGCTCCTGCCGCGGGCGAGCCTCGCCGTCATCGAATCGAGCGGTCACCATCCGTGGACCGAGGCGCCGGCCGAGTTCGCCGTCGCCCTGCGCGCGTCGCTCTCCGCGCCGCCCCCGGCGCCGCCGCTCGGACGCCGCCGACCGCCGGCCGCCACACGGTGAGCACCCCACCGACCGCGGACCCCCTCACCCGCGCCCCGCCCGCGACTCCGATCCCACCGACCGGCCCGGACGACACCGCGCCTCCTCTGGGCCCCCACTCCCAAGGCTGGAGCACCTCGGAAGCCGCGCCGTCTATCCTCGACGGGTGCGTCTTGTCATCGCGCGCTGCTCCGTCGATTACACCGGCCGTCTCAGCGCCCATCTCCCGCTCGCCACTCGCCTTCTGCTCGTCAAAGCCGATGGGAGTGTCCTCATCCACTCGGACGGCGGCTCCTACAAGCCGCTGAACTGGATGAGCCCGCCCTGCACCTTGATCACGGGCGAGCCCGACGACGATGCCCGTGCCGCGGGAGTGACTCAGCAGTGGACAGTCGCGCATCGCAAGACCGGTGACGCCCTCGTCGTCTCGATCCACGAGGTACTTCACGATTCGGCACACGAACTCGGCATCGATCCGGGACTCGTGAAGGACGGAGTGGAGGCACATCTTCAGCGCCTTCTCGCCGAGCAGATCGGGCTCCTCGGAGAGGGACACACTCTCGTGCGGCGCGAGTACATGACCGCGATCGGCCCGGTGGACATCCTTGCTCGCGATTCAGCGGGAGCCGCTGTCGCCGTCGAGATCAAGCGCCGGGGCGAGATCGACGGAGTGGAGCAGCTCACCCGCTATCTCGAGCTGATGAATCGCGATCCGCACCTCTTCCCAGTGACGGGAGTCTTCGCCGCACAGGAGATCAAGCCGCAGGCGCGCACGCTCGCCGAGGACCGTGGAATCCGCTGCGTGGTGCTCGACTACGAGGCGATGCACGGCACCGACGATTCGCATACGCGCCTGTTCTGACAGACCCGTGTGACAGCACGACGAAGGCCCCCGGAATCGAATTCCGGGGGCCTTCGTCTCGCCGGACCATCGGCCCGGAGACGTGCTACTTGTGGGCGGCCTGGTAGGCGGCCTGCACCTCGGACGGGATCCGTCCGCGGTCGGACACGGGGTGACCGTTCGCGTTGGCCCACTCGCGGATCGCCCTCAGCTGCTTGGGGTCGCTCTTGGAAGCGGAAGCAACGCTCGTGGCGGCGGCGGTACGCGAGCCGACTCGGCGGGCGTTCGAGACGAACTTCTCGAGGGCCGAGTTGAGCTGAGTGATGTTGTCGGCACCGAGATCAATCTCGTAGTTGGCGCCTTCGATGCTGAAGCGGACGGTACCGCCGTCACCGGAATCGATAGGGGTTCCGTCGATATCGTCGACAAGCGTGATCTTCTGGGCCACTTTTCCTCCTGGAGTTCGCGGGGCCGGACTGTCTCGACCCGGACCGAAAGATACGTTACCCCCTTTCACAAGGGAGTGCGGGAACTCGAGCGCCAATCGTCGCATTCTCGCGCCAGATCGAGGGGAATGTTCAGGATAAGCGCGGTCAATCGCAACCGAATCCGCGAGTTCGCCCCCAGCCGTCGAATAGAGGCCACAGTGTCCGACCCGGTCAGGTCCGATTCCGGACAGCGATCCCGACGATTCCGGGGGCCGGTCCCGACGATTCCCGAGGTTGATCCCCGCGATTCCCGGTGCCGATCCCCGGGATTCTGATCGCGCCAGAGTCTTCGTTAGCGTGGAGTCATGGCACGACGAGGCGGACCCCTTGCACATCCTGCGCGACAGGTCCCGTACCGCAATGCGGCGGCTCGCGAGGCGCTGGAGGCGCTGGTCGCCGCTCCGACCATCGAGGCCGTCGACCGACTGCTCGACGCCTGCCTCGACGGCTCACTCGTGGTCGACGTCACCGGTTCGCAGCCGGGCGGAGTCCCCCACGTCCGCACGGTCGCGGCCACCACCGGGGAGCAGGTACTGCCGCTGTTCACCTCCACCGACGAGGTGCGCACCGCGCAGCAGCATCCGCGGGTGCAGATGCTCGTGCTCCCCGGGCGCGAGGCCTTCGCGCTGATCCGCACAGCCGACTTCGTCGCGGTGCAGCTCGACCCCGGTTCGATCGCTCAGGTCGTCGCCCGTTCGTTCGTCGAGCGGGCTCTCGACACCGAACGGCCGTAGAGTGTGGCCCCCGGCGGGGCAGCGCCGTCGTCACCCCGTCTTCCGAGGTCAGGAGCCCGCCATGTCCGACACGACCCTCGCCGCTACCGGCCTCGACGCGCGTACCGGCACCTGGTCCTGCATCCTGTTCGACCTCGACGGCACGATCACCGACTCCGCCCCCGGCATTGTCGGCACGCTCGTCGAGACCTTCATCGAACTCGGCCGCCCGGTGCCCGCACCGGCCGAGCTGCTGGCCTACGTCGGCCCGCCGCTGCTGGACGCATTCCGCGAGCTGGGTGGGATGAGCGTCGAGGAGGCGGAGGCCGCGCTGGCGGTATACCGGCGCCACTACAACGCCGTCGGCCTGTTCGACTCCTCGGTCTACCCCGGACTGCCCGATGTGCTGGCGCAGATCGCCGGCGCCGGTGTTCCGCTCTCGCTCGCGACCTCGAAGCCGGAGTCGGCGGCCACGCGCATCCTCGAGCACTACGGGCTGGCGCAGTATTTCACCGTGATCTGCGGCGCCTCCGAGGACGAGGTGCGCAGCGCGAAGGCCGACGTCGTCGAGGAGGCTCTGCGCCGGCTCCGCGAGCTGGGCGTCGACCTCTCGGCGCCGGTCATGGTCGGCGATCGCGAGCACGACGTGCACGGTGCCGCTGCTCATGGCGTGCCGACGATCATGGTCGAGTGGGGGTACGGATCGCCGCTCGAGGCGATCGGTACGATCGCGCTGGTCGCGGGCGCCGAGGAGCTCGCGGATCTCCTGCTCCCGTGACCTGCGTACGATGAGGGCATGACTGGTCTGGGCGTCGTCCTCTCGTTCGTGCTGTTCCTCGGCGGGATCCTCGTTCTCGGCAACTCGTTCCTGCTGCCCGACATCGCCGGGTTCCTCTTCTTCGGCGGCATCCTGATGATCTCGGCCTCGCTCGGCCTGGCGTTCCACATCCTCCCGAAGTCGCAGTAGTCGCCGGCACCGCAGTAGCGCCGATGTCGTGGCCGCAGTAGTCGGGTCCGCCTCGGACTCCGCCTCGCCGCTCTCTCCGCCCCCCGGCCTCAGCCCAGCGTGCTCGCGTCGAGATTGATCACGGCGTTGATGTAAACGGCCTCGCCCGCTCCAGCGACCGTCGGATTCATTCGCAGGAGTTGCTGCACCGGGATGCCGAAGCGCTGAGCGATGTCGAAGAAGGTGTCCCCCTGCACGACCGTGTAGCTGACGATGTCGCCCACGCCGCCGAGTGTCGGTGCACCGTTCGCTCCGGCGATCGCCCCGTTGTCGACGGCGAAGGCCGTCTCGGGGATGTTCGGCGTCGGGTTCGGCGTGAAGGAGACCGTCACCTCGGGGACCGGGGCGTAGACGGTGGCGGTCGACTGCGGGAGCGCGACGGTGACTGTGGGATCCGGCGAAGGGTGCGGCGTCGCTGTGGCGAACACGGTGACCGTGACGGTGGGTGCGGGCGCCGGCGCCGTACAGCCTGCAAGCGGAAGCATTGCGACGAGAGCCGCCGCTGCGATGACCGACCTGCGCAGGTCCCCGCCCTCCGCGCGCCCGCGGCGCCTGCTCCACCCTAGGAGACGGGCGACCGCCGCAAGCGCACCCTGACGGCACGGATCGACGTCAGGACGGCGGCTCGGTGAGCAGGCGCAGCCCGCCGCCGCTGTTCGCGGCGTCCATCAGCAGCTCGACCCAGGTGGGGTTGATCGTCGGCTGGCGGCTCCCCGCGAAGTGGAACTGCAGAGCGATGTTGGGGTTCATCCAGAAGGAGTGGCGACCGCGCGCGCCCTCGGGCATCGAGTCGAGGGTGAGACTGAAGCGCTCGTCACGGCGGAACTTCGCATAGATCACGATCTGGAGGTGGGCGAGGGTCCGGTCCTCGATCTCGATGACGGCGGGAGGAGTGCCGTAGAGGAATTGACCCATGCCGCCAGACTAGAGGTCTCCGAGTATATAACTAGCCAATCTAGCTATTTTGCAGACGAGGGTTATGGAGCCTCGCTCGCGTCCGTAGGGTGACCACCGTGCTCCGCGGGACCACCGTGCTCCGCGTCGATCTCGTCGACGGCCGCACTCATCCGGCGCAGAAAGGTGACGATGATCTCGGCCTCGGCCACGTCCAGACCCTCGGCGATCTCGAGCATCCGACGGTGCATCTCCTGCAGTGTCGCACGGACCTCCTGATCGCTGTCGACGGTGGCCTCGACCACGATCCCGCGGCGGTCGGTCGGGTGGGGCTTGCGCACGAGGTGACCGCTGCGGACCAGGCGGTCGATCAGGACCGTCGTGGAGGCGGAGGAGATGGAGAGCTGCGTCGCCAGGTCTTTGCCGGTGACGAGTTCGCCCTTGCGCTGCTGGCGGAGCAGGTACTGGATGGCGATCAGATCCGTCTCGCCCATCGCCATCCGCTCGCGGGTACGCCGACGCATCGAAACTTCGGAGACGCGATAGGTGCGCATGGCGCTCAGCACCTCGACCGCGCGACGGGTTGACGACTCGTCGGGGTACCAGTACCCGGCGCCGCTGCGCAAGCCCGAGTCGCTCATCCGGACGCCCTGTCGCTCATCCGGACATCCTAGACCGGCTCATCTTCAGATCATCTAGCGGCGCCACCGCACCTACGCTGGACCGGTGACCGCCACCCTCGTCGCCAAGGGCCTCTCCGGAGGCTACGCGCACCGCACCCTGTTCGACGGACTCGACCTGACGGTCGCACCCGGAGATGTGGTGGGCGTGGTGGGCGCGAACGGAGCCGGCAAGTCGACGCTATTGCGCATCCTCGCCGGCGAGACAGCTCCGCTCGAGGGCTCCGTCGTGCTCTCGCCGGGCGACGCCTTCGTCGGGTGGCTGCCGCAGGAGCACGAGCGCCGCGAGGGCGAGACCGTCGCCGGCTATATCGCCCGCCGCACCGGCTGCGCCGAGGCCTCGGTCGAACTCGACGCCGCCGCCACCGCCCTCGCCGAGCCCGACCCCGACGGCTCGATCGCCGACCGCTACGCCCTCGCCCTCGACCGCTGGCTCGCGAGCGGTGCGGCCGACCTCGACGAGCGCACCCCGGTCGTCCTCGCCGATCTGGGCCTGACGCTGGGAGCCGCGGCCACCTCCTCCGCGATGACCTCGCTCTCGGGCGGGCAGGCGGCCCGAGTGGGCCTGGCGGCCCTGCTGCTCTCGCGCTTCGACGTCGTGCTGCTCGACGAGCCGACCAACGACCTCGACCTCGACGGCCTGGAGCGCCTCGAAGCCTTCGTCCGCGGCCTCCGCGGCGGCGCGGTGCTGGTCAGCCATGACCGCGAGTTTCTGGCCCGCAGCGTCACCCGCGTGCTCGAACTCGACCTGGCACAGGGCACGAATCGGGTGTTCGGAGGTGGCTACGGCGCGTTCCTGGAGGAGCGCGAGACCGCGCGCCGCCAACGCCGCGAGAAGTACGAGGACTTCGCCGAGCAGAAGGCCGACCTGGTCTCGCGCGCCCGCACCCAGCGGGAGTGGTCGAGCCAGGGCGTGCGGAACGCGATGAAGAAAGCCCCCGACAACGACAAGATCCGCCGCAAGGCCTCGGCCGAATCGAGTGAGAAGCAGGCGCAGAAGGTTCGCCAGATGGAGAGCCGGATCGCGCGGCTGGAGGAGGTCGAGGAGCCGCGCAAGGAGTGGCAGCTCGCCTTCACGATCGGCAGCGCGCCGCGCTCGAGCTCGGTCGTCTCGACGCTGAACGGCGCCCTCGCCCGCCGGGGCGCGTTCACGCTCGGGCCGGTGTCGCTCCAGGTCGACGCGGGCGACCGGATCGGCATCACCGGACCCAACGGCGCCGGCAAGTCGACGCTGCTCTCGCTCCTACTGGGCCGCGCCGAACCGGAGGCGGGCAGCGCCTCGCTCGGCGCGAGCGTGGCAATCGGCGAGATCGACCAGGCCCGCGGGATGCTCGCCGCCGATCTATCGCTCGCGGACGCGTTCGAGGCGCTGGTGCCCGAGTGGCCGACCGCCGAGGTCCGCACGCTGCTGGCGAAGTTCGGACTGAAGGCCGATCACGTCGGTCGCCGCGTCGGCGAGCTCTCGCCGGGCGAGCGCACGCGAGCGGCCCTCGCGCTGCTTCAGGCCCGCGGCACGAACCTCCTCGTGCTCGACGAGCCGACCAACCACCTCGACCTCGCCGCGATCGAGCAGCTCGAGGAAGCGCTCGAGGCCTACGAGGGCACCCTCCTGCTGGTCACCCACGACCGGCGGATGCTCGAGACGGTCCAGCTGACGCGCCACTGGCACGTCGAGGGGGGCGTCGTCACCGAGGCGTGAGCCCAGCGCTGCCTCAGGATGCCGCCGCGGAGGCGCGTCACTCGCCGGTGGCGCGCTCCGCCTCGCGCCAGCCGGCCTCCTTCTGCACGTACTCGTTGTCGGCGAACTCCGCGAAGTCGCTCTCGTCCGTGATCCGACGCACCTCGAGGCTATTGCCGGGCACCAGCGGGCAGCGCAGCGCCCACTCGCGCGCCTGCTCCTGTGACTCGACCCCGATGATCCAGAAGCCGTTGAACAGCGACTCCGTCGGGCCGTACGCCCCGTTGACGACGCTCGGCGGCTCGGACGAGAAGTCGACGACGAAGCCGGAGGTCTCCACGTCGTCCGCCAGGCCGTCGCCCGAGAGCAGCACGCCCGCCTCCATCATCGCCTCGTTGTACTGGCCCATCCGGGTGATGATCTCGTCGAAGGGGATCGAGGCGTAGGCCTCCTTGGCGGCGTCGGTCGCGCGCATGATCAGCATGTACTTCATCGGGTCTCCCTGAGCTCGGTGCGCGGGGGCGCACGGCCTACTCTGGCGCCTCCGGAGCGCGTGCGGAATAGGCGTCCGACCCGACCGCCTCTGCGGCGAGCGCCGGCTGGTGCTGCCGGAGGAGGTCGGCGCCTTCCACGACGACACCTGCCGGTTCTCGAGCGCACCAGCCGGCTGCGCGACGGCAGCGGTCCAGTGGTGTTCATAACGCAGGAAGGATCCATCCTCGCGGCCTTCTTTGCGCTGATTCCCGCCTGCTGGACGGCATCCTTCCTGCGTTATGAACCGATCCGTCGAGCATGCCCCCGGAGAACCGCAGGTGCGCCGCCGCCACGTCGTCTCAGGAGTACGCGGCGGCCAGCGCCTCCATTGCAGCCCGAACCTCTCCCTCCCGGTGCGGGAAGGGCACCACGCGCACGGTGACGGCCGGGTCGACAGGGCGGAAGACGGAAGCGTCGCCGCCGGGCGAGTGTCCAGACGGTGATGTCGTGGCCCGCGCGGGCGAGCGCCTCCGCGCGGGCGAGCCTGCGCACCACGCCGCCGCGCAGGCCGTCGAGTAGGTCAGCTGCCCGATCCGCATCTCAGCTCCGGCGGGCGTGCTCGGCGCGGTCGCGGAGGTAGTGCATCGTGCGCCGCGGCCGCAGTGGAGCAAGTCGTACGGGACCTGAGTATGCGCCTCCCCTGACCGGACGAGGAGGCGACGGTGGCGATTGCCGGTGCGGTGACGGGACTCGGTGCGGCCGACTGAGAGTGGGCGGTCGGGCCGGTACCGCTGCGCATAGTCCTCGCGGCGGCGGCGCACCGCACCCCCCGCGCGGAGCCTCCTGGAGCGGCGGAGACTGGCCGCGCCCGCCGATGACGGGCACTCAGCGACGGAGGGAATGGCTGCATGGTGGATCTCGGAGGACTCGCGGACAAGGCGAAGAACGCCGCGAACAGCGACAAGGGCGAGGAGCTGACGGACAAGGGCCTCGACACGGCAGGCGACGCCGCCGATTCGGCGACCGGAGGGACGTTCGCCGGTCAGGTCGACAAGGCCCAGGACGCCGGCGACCAGCAGGTCGGCAACAACTGATCCTCGGGCGGCCCTTCCGTGCTGTCGCGGAGGGCCGCCCGACGTTAGACCAGCTCGCGGAGGAGCGCCCGCACCACGGCCGCGGAACGATCGGCTGCGTCGTCGATGTGGGCCTGGAACTCGCCGGGTGCGCAGAGGTCCGAAACACCGCGGACCGAGACGAACGGCAGGCCGTGCACATGCGCGGTCTGCGCGAGTGCCACCGACTCCATATCGGTGGCGAGCGCGCCGGGGAAGGTGCTCCGCACGCGGTCGACGTGGGAACTCGCGACGAAGGTGTCGCTCGAGAGGATCAGGCCGCGCCGGACGGCCCCGCCGTCGGGCAGCGCCAGGTCGGCGGCGAGCGCCGGCGCGTAACCGGAGTAGCGGGCGGGCATCCCCGGCACCTGCCCGAGCGCGTAGCCGAACGCGCTCGCATCGGCGTCGATCTGGGCGTACTCAGCGCCGATCACGACCTCGCCCACGCGGACGTCGGCGCCCAGGCCGCCGGCGGTCCCCGCACTCACGACGAGCGGCCGGTCGCCGGCCTGTGCGAGGATCGCCGCAGTGAGCCCGCCGGCGGCGTTGACCAGGCCGATCCCGGTGCGTACGAGCAGCACCGCGCGGGAGTCCAGCTCGAGTTCCCAGTGCAAAGCGTTGCCCACGGCCCGGGGCTCGGAGGCGCTGCTCGCGGCCGCGAGGAACGGCTCCGCCTCCTCGTCCATCGCGACCAGGACGATCGCCGCGCTCACGCGGTGACCGACTCCCACTCCGAGCGGTGCGCGAGGAAGGTCCGCGCCGCCGCCTGCGCCCCTTCGAGCGAGTGGTTGGCACCCCAGCCGCACTGGGTCTCGTTGGCCGCAGGCACCTCGTTGGCCTCGGTGATGTCCTGCAGCGTCGCCTCCACCAGGCCGAGGACCTCGGCGAACTCGGGCTCGCCGGAGAGGATCAGGTAGAAGCCGGTCTGGCAGCCCATCGGCGAGAAGTCGATCACGCGGTCGGAGTGGTTGCGGGACTTCTCGGCGAACAGGTGCTCGAGCGAGTGCACGGTCGGCATGTCGAGGTGGGCGTGATTGGGCTGGGTGAAACGCACGTCGTACTTGACGAGGTGGTCGCCCCCCGGCAACGTCTTCGCGTCGGCGAGGCGTACGTACGGTGCGGCAACGGTGCGGTGGTCGAGGTTGAACGACTCGACGTTCATGCGCGGCTGATCCACGGTGGTCTCCTTCGCTGGGGTCCCTCCATTGTCCCGCGCAGTGTCCCGCGCGCGGCGGAGCGGAGGCGGCACCGGGCGGATCCGCTCCTTCTTCTCGGGGACCGCTCCGGGATGCGACGGCGGCACGAAGATACCCGAACGGCCGGGCGGAGGGGTAGCCGGAGCAGGTCTGCCGGAGGCGGGCGAGTACCACCAGCGCGACGAGCGCCACCACGCCGAGCACGATGTCCGGAACCACCATCGCCGTCACCTCCTCCGCTGCATCGAGCGTGCCGCAGCGGCCGGCTCCGAGGGGCAGCGGACCACGGATCAGTGGAGAGCTGCTTGCGATGCGCCCTGGGGAGGGATCACTCGGCTCACTCTGCCGGCACGAATCGGTAGCCCATCCCAGCCTCGGTGAGCAGGTAGCGCGGATGCGCGGGGTCGGGCTCGAGCTTCTTGCGCAGCTGAGCGAGGTAAAGGCGCAGGTAGCCGGTGTCAGTGACATGCGCGGGTCCCCAGATTTCCGCCAGCAGCGAGCGACGGGTGACCAGCTTGCCCGCGTTGCGGATCAGGATCTCGAGCACCTGCCACTCCGTCGGCGTGAGCCGCACGGAGGCTCCGTCCCGCGTCGCGCTCTTGGCCACCAGGTCCACGGTCACCTCGCCGATCACGACCAGAGGCTCGCCGTCGGCCGGCTGCACCCGCCGCGAGAGGGCCCGGATGCGCGCGAGCACCTCGTCCATCGAGAACGGTTTGGTGACGTAGTCGTCGGCGCCCGCGTCGAGCGCGCCCACCTTATCCGCCGCGCCCGTGCGCCCCGAGACGACCAGGATCGGCGCACTCGTCCAACTGCGCAGCCCGTGGATGACCGTCACCCCGTCGAGCCGCGGCATGCCGAGGTCGATCATGTAGAGGTCCGGATGCTCGTCCACCGCGCGGTTGATCGCCTCCGTGCCGTCACCGGCCGTCACCACGTCGTAGCCGCGCGCCGTGAGTGTGATGCGCAGGGCGCGCAGGATCTGCGGATCATCGTCGGCGATCAGGATCTTCATGCGGCTCCTCCGGAGTCCTCGTGCGCTCCGGCGGGCTCGGGAGGCGGCGCCAGCGGCAGCGTCACCACCATCGTGAGCCCGCCCCCCGGAGTGTCCTCCGTCTCGAGCGTGCCGCCCATCCCCTCCGTGAACCCCTTCGACAGAGCAAGGCCCAGGCCGAGCCCGGTGAGGTTATCGTCGTCGCCGAGGCGCTGGAACGGCACGAAAATCTCCGCGCGGCGCTCCTCGGGCACCCCGGGGCCGTGGTCGACGACCCGTAGCTGCACGTTCCCGCCGAAGGCGCTAGCCGACACCCGCACCCGCGTGCCGGGCGGCGCGTAGCGGACGGCGTTCGCGAGCAGATTGACCACGACCCGCTGCAGCAGGACGGCGTCGGCGAGCAGCGCCGGTCCCTCCGGGTCGAGGTCGAGGTCGACCTCGCCGGGCCCGAGCCCGAGTTCGTCGAGCGCCGGCAGCACCACGTCGGCGGCATCCAGCGGAGCGAGTGCCACGGCGAGCGCCCCCGCCTCCAGCCGCGTCACGTCGAGCAGGTCGGTGACCAGCGCGGCGAGCACGGTGAGGCTCTCGTCGGCCGTCGCGAGCAGCTCCTCGCGGTCCCGCTCACTCCAGACCACCTCGGGCGAGCGCAACCCGCTGACCGCCGCGGTGGCGGCGGCGAGGGGTCGGCGCAGGTCGTGGCTGACCGCCGAGAGCAGGGCGCTGCGCACCCGGTCGGTCTCGGCGAGCGGAGCGAGAGAGCTGGCCGTCTCGCTGAGCGCCGCGTTCTCGAGCACCGAGTCCAGCTGCGCCGAGATCACCTGCACAAGCCGCCGCTCGCTCCCCTCCAGCTCCCGACCGTGCAGCTCGAGCACCGCGCCCTCGCCCACCGCGATGCGCGCGGGGTCCCCCTCCGGCTGCGGCTCGCCGTCCGCCGCGACGACCTCGCCGTCGCGCACCAGCCGCACCCCGGTCAGCCCGAACGCCTCACGCGAGCGCTCGAGGATCGCCTGCAGCGCGCCCTGCCCACGGATCACCCCGCCCGCGATCGTCGCGAGCAGCTCCGACTCCGCTCCCGAGCGCTTCGCCGCCCGCGCCCGCCGCGCCGCTCGGTCCACCACGGCGCTGACCAGCGCCGCGTTCAGCATGGAGAGCACGAGCGCCAGCGCGTGCAGCGGCTCGTCCACGGTGATCGTGTAGAGCGGATCGACGAAGAAGAAGTCGAGCGTGAGCCCCGAGAGCACGGCCGCGAAGAGCGCCGGCCAGAGCCCGCCAACCAGCGCGACCACCACCACCAGCAGCTGGTACGAGAGCACGTCGCTCGTGATCGACTCGTCGCTGCGCAGGCTCGACAGCAGCCAGGTCACCAGCGGCCCGCCCACCAGGGCGAGAGCCAGGCCCAGGATGCGGCGTCGCAGCGTCAGCGCCCCGTCGAGCCTGGGCAGTACCGCGGTGCGCCCGGCGGCGGAGTGGCTGACAATGTGCACGTCGATGTTGCCGGATTCGCGGATCACCGTCGACGCGGTCCCGGGGGTGAGCGCCGAGGCGAGCCGGCTGCGCCTACTGACGCCGATCACCAGCTGCGTCGCGTTCACCGAGCGGGCGAACTCGACCAGCGTGCGCGGCACGTCCTCGCCGACCACCTGGTGGTAGCTGCCGCCGAGCTTCTCGACCAGCGCGCGCTGCGCCTCCAACACCTGCGGCCGCGGGATGCGCAGGCCGTCAGGCGTCACCACATGCACGGCGAGCAGGTCGCCTCCGGAGGCGCGGGCCGCGATCCGCGCGCCGCGACGCAGCAGGGTCTCGCCCTCCGGCCCGCCGGTCAGGGTGACGACGACGCGCTCCCGCGCCTCCCAGATGCTGTCGATGCCGTGCTCGACGCGGTAGTCGCGGAGGGCGTTGTCGACCTCGTCGGCGAGCCAGAGTAGCGCGAGCTCGCGCAGGGCAGTGAGGTTGCCGAGCCGGAAGTAGTTGGAGAGTGCGGCGTCGATCCGCTCGGGCGGGTAGATGTGGCCGTCGGCGAGCCGATCGCGCAGGGCCTGGGGTGCCAGGTCGACGACTTCGATCTGGTCGGCCGCACGGAGGACCGCGTCCGGGATCGTCTCACGCTGCGGTGCCCCGGTGATCGCGTGCACGACGTCGTTGAGCGACTCGATGTGCTGGATGTTCACGGTCGAGAAGACGGTGATACCGGCGTCCAGGAGCGCGCGGACGTCCTCCCAGCGCTTCTCGTGGCGCGAGCCGGGGGCGTTCGTGTGTGCGAGCTCGTCGACCAGCGCTACGTCCGGGCGACGGGCGAGCACCGCGTCGAGGTCCATCTCCTCGAGCAGCACGCCGCGGTGCTCGACGGACCGCCGTGGCACGACCTCGAGCCCCTCGACCATCGCCGCGGTGGCGGAGCGACCGTGCGTCTCGACCACGGCCACCACGATGTCGCGCCCCTCGGCGGACAGTCGGCGACCCTCCTCGAGCATCGTGGAGGTCTTGCCCACTCCGGGCGCAGCTCCGAGCAGCACGCGCAGGCGGCCCTTCGTCATTGTCCCGGCCTCCCCTCGCGCTCGCAGCTCCGGGGCACCTCGGGCTCGCGGGATCGGCGTCGGCTCACTCGATCGGCGAGTCGAACGCGATTCTACGAGCCGAAGGTGCTACCGGAGCCGTCACAGCCGCGCGAGGGCGGTGGTGAGCTCGAGCACGTCCACGGTCGGCTCGCCGAGGTAGCCGAGCTCGCGGCCCTCGGTGTGCTCCTCGTCCAGCGCGCGCACGGCGTCCTCGTCGAGTCCGCGGGCGGCGGCGACCCGCGGCACCTGGAGCAGCGCGTAGTCGAGGCTGATCGCCGGGTCCAGGCGCGAGGCGGAGGCGGTCAGCGCGTCGGCCGACACTGCGGCCGGGTCGACGCCCTCGACGGCGGCTATCGCGGCCGGCCGCCCCTGAACGCGACGAACTCGGCATTCTCCGGACCGAGGTTGCCACCCCCTCCCTCCCCTCCCCCCTCCCGCGAGATGCCACTTATGACGGCGACACGCCGTGCGAGCGCGTCATAAGTGGCATCTCGCGGGGAAGGGAGGGGGAAGGGAGGGGAAGGGGAGATGGCACGCGAGACACCTCTTGAGAGCGTTCTCACACAGCAACGGCGCGGATCGACGGCCGAAGGTCACAGTTCCGCATCGACTGGACATATAGTCCCGACGCGCTTTACACCCGCCGGTCGAGCGAATATGTTCTCTCCGTGGACAAAGCCCCTCGGGGCTCTCCCGCCCTCCCGGGCGACGACACGACGACGTGCGCCACATGTGCACGCCTCGCGTCGTCCTCTCCCTCGGACACTGCTTTCAGAGAGGAATGCACTCCATGAAGTTCTCCCGCGGCATCACTACGCTGGCCGCCGCCGGCATCATCTCCCTCGGCCTCGCGGCCTGTTCCGCGAGCCCGGCCAACTCGGGCGGCGCCGGTGCAGGCGCCGGCGCAGAAGGCGACTGCACCGTCGGCATCTCGATGCCCACCCGCAGCCTTGAGCGCTGGATCAACGACGGCGAAGGCCTCCAGACCAAGCTCAAGGGCGACGGCTGCACCGTCGACCTCCAATACGCCGACAACAAGACCGACCAGCAGATCTCGCAGATCCAGAACCAGATCGCAGGCGGCTCGAAGATCCTGGTCGTCGCCGCGATCGACGGCGAGGCCCTCGCGCCCGTCCTTGCCGAAGCGAAGAAGCAGAACGCCACCGTCATCGCCTACGACCGCCTCATCAACGGCACCGCGGACGTCGACTACTACGCGACCTTCGACAACTACAAGGTCGGCCAGCTCCAGGGCCAGTACATCGAGTCGACCCTCGACCTCAAGAACGCCGCGGGCCCCTTCACCCTCGAGCCCTTCGCCGGCAGCCCCGACGACAACAACGCGAAGTTCTTCTTCTCCGGCGCCTGGGACGTCCTGCAGCCTTACATCGAGAGCGGCAAGCTGACCGTCCCCTCGGGCAAGTCGCCCGCGTCGGACGACGACTGGGCCTCGATCGGCATTCAAGGCTGGGCCTCCGACAAGGCGCAGTCCGAGATGGACAACCGTCTCTCCTCCTTCTACACCGGCGGCCAGAAGGTCGACGTGGTGCTTTCGCCCAATGACAGCCTCGCGATCGGCATCGAGGCGTCGCTGAAGTCCGCCGGTTACGCCCCCGGCGCCGACTACCCGGTCATCACCGGCCAGGATGCCGACAAGGCCAACGTCAAGGCGATCCTCGCCGACGAGCAGTCCATGACGGTCTGGAAGGACACCCGCACCCTCGGTGACCGCGTCTTCCAGATGGTGCAGTCGATCGTCGCGGGCGAGGAGCCCGAGGTCAACGACACCGAGAGTTACAACAACGGCAGCAAGGTCGTCCCGTCCTACCTGCTCGAGCCGCAGGTCGTCACGAAGGACGACGTGCAGTCGGTCCTCGTCGACTCCGGCTTCCTCAAGGCCGGCGACGTCGGACTCTGATCCGCCGGGCGGGGTGAGGGAGGAGTCATTCTCCCTCACCCCGCCCTTCTCCCCTTCCTCTCTGTCCGCACACCACTCCCCCCAACGAAGTGAGGCCCTGTTGGCCAGTCCCATCCTCATCATGCGCGACATCGTCAAAGAGTTCGGCGGCGGCATCCGCGCCCTCGACGGCGTCTCGCTCTCGGTTCAGCCCGGCGAAGTCCATGCCATCTGTGGCGAGAACGGCGCCGGTAAGTCGACGCTGATGAAAGTCCTCTCCGGCGTTTATCCGCACGGCAGCTTCGAGGGCACCATCGACTTCGAGGGTAAGGAGGCGCAGTACCGGTCGATCAACGACAGCGAGTCTGACGGAATCGTCATCATCCACCAGGAACTCGCCCTCAGCCCCTACCTCTCGATCGCCGAGAACATTTTCCTCGGCAATGAGAAGTCGTCCCGCGGCGTCATCAACTGGAATGCCACCAATGCGGAGGCGGCGAAGCTGCTCGCTCGCGTCGGCCTCGACGAGAGCCCCGCGACCAAGATTCTCGAGCTCGGCGTCGGCAAGCAGCAGCTCGTCGAAATCGCCAAAGCCCTCGCCAAGGAGGTGAAGCTCCTCATCCTCGATGAGCCCACCGCCGCCCTCAACGACGAGGACAGCGACCACCTGCTCGGCCTGATCGACCAGCTCCGCATGCAGGGCATCACCTGCATCATCATCAGCCACAAGCTGAAAGAGATCCGCGCCATCGCGGACACCGTCACGATCATCCGCGACGGCCGCACCATCGAGAGCTTCTCGATGGTCGGCGAGCAGGCGTCCGAAAGCCGGATCATCCGGGCAATGGTCGGCCGGGACCTCAACAGCATGTTCCCGCCGCGCGATCCGCAGATCGGCGAAGAGAAGTTGCGCGTCGAAAACTGGACCGTGCACCACCCCGTCGACATCCACCGAGTCGTGGTGGACGACGCCTCCTTCACCGTGCGCGCCGGCGAGATCGTCGGCTTCGCGGGCCTGATGGGCGCCGGCCGCACCGAACTCGCGATGAGTATCTTTGGGAAGAGCTACGGCACCGGCATCTCCGGGCGCGTCTTCAAGGACGGCAAGGAGATCCAGACCCGCACGGTCGACGAGGCGATCCGCAATGGGCTCGCCTACGCGACCGAAGACCGCAAGCGCTACGGCCTCAACCTGATCGGCGACATCACCGTCAATGTCTCGGCCGCCGCGCTCTCGCGACTGGCCCGGCTCGGAGTGATCGACAAGCACCGCGAGTACAAGGTCGCCGATTCGTACCGCTCCAAGATGAATATCAAGGCGCCGACCGTCTCGGCCGTCACCGGCAAGCTCTCCGGTGGTAATCAGCAGAAGGTCGTCCTCTCGAAGTGGATCTTCTCGGGTCCCGACGTGCTCATCCTCGACGAGCCCACCCGCGGCATCGACGTCGGAGCCAAGTACGAGATCTACGGGATCATCAACGAGCTCGCGGCGCAGGGCAAGGCGGTGGTCGTCATCTCGTCCGAGCTGCCCGAGCTGATCGGCCTCGCCGACCGCATTTACACCATCTCCGAGGGCCGGATCACAGGCGAGATCGACCGCGCCGACGCCACCCAGGAGCACCTCATGCACTACATGACCGCCGGAAAGGACCAGGCACGATGAGCGCCACGACCACGACAGCGCCGGCGGACACGCCCGCCAACACGCCCTCCACCCCGCCCAAGCGCTCGCGCCGGCTGAACATCAACGTCCGGCAGTACGGCATCCTCGCCGCGCTGGCGATCATCATCCTGCTCTTCCAGGTGCTGACCGGAGGGCGCCTGCTTCTGCCCGGCAACGTCAACAACTTGATCCAGCAGAACGCCTATGTGCTGATCCTCGCGATCGGCATGGTGATGGTCATCATCGCCGGCCACATCGACCTCTCGGTCGGCTCGGTCGTGGCGATGGTCGGCGCCATCTCGGCGATCGCGATGAACAACTGGGGCCTGCCCTGGTGGGCGGCCGTCGTCGTCGCCCTCGTCACCGGCGCCATCGTCGGAGCGTGGCAGGGCTTCTGGGTCGCCTTCGTCGGCATACCTGCGTTCATCGTCACCCTCGCGGGCATGCTGATCTTCCGCGGCTTCACCCTGGTCCTGCTCACCGGCGGAACGATCAACGGCCTCCCGACCGAATTCACCGCGATCGGCGCCGGCTGGCTCCCGGGCGTTCTGGGCGGCATCGCCGGCCGTGACGCGCTCACCCTGGTCCTCGGCCTGATCGTCTGCGTCGTCCTCGTCGCGCAGCAGCTCCGCAGTCGCGCGACGCTCCGCCGCCTTGAGCTGCCCCGCGAACCCCTCGGCTCACTCATCGCGAAGTCGGCCATCGCCGTCGTCGCGATCATGGCCCTCGCCTGGCTGCTCGCCGGCTACAGCGGCACCCCGATCATCCTGATCGTGCTCGCCGTGCTGATCCTCACCTACAGCTTCGTGCTCGGCCGGACGGTCTTCGGCCGCCACATCTACGCGATGGGCGGCAACCTCTTCGCCGCGATGATGTCGGGCGTCAAGACGAAGTGGGTCAACTTCTTCATCTTCGTCAACATGGGTGCACTGGCCGGAGTGGCGGGCATCGTCAGCACCGCACGCGCCGGCGGTGCGGTGGCCTCGGCCGGACAGAACTACGAGCTGGACGCGATCGCCGCGGTCTTCATCGGCGGCGCGGCCGTCCAAGGAGGCGTGGGCACCGTCGTCGGAGCCGTCATCGGCGGTCTCGTGATGGGCGTGCTCAACATGGGCCTGTCCATCCTCTCCGTCGACGCCGCCTGGCAGATGGCGATCAAGGGCTTCGTGCTGCTGCTCGCGGTGGCGTTCGATATCTTCAACAAGCGCCGCGCCGGCTCCCGCTAGCGAAACCACGGCCCCCGGCTACCGGTGCTTCTTTCTCCAGTTCTCGGGCGCGGCACTTCCTTGGGAGGTGCTGCGCCCGAGGTCATCCGTGACCCCATCGGGCCGAGTACAGGCAGGCGATCATGGCAGGAGCAGTCGGAGCCTCCAGCAACGCGCTGCTGCGCCGCACGAACCTCGCGAGCCTCGCGACCCTGGTGCACCGTTCAGGGCCGACGAGCCGCGCCGAGCTCGGTCGCCTCACCGGCCTGAACCGCTCGGCCATCGCCAACCTCATCGGCGAGCTGAGCGAACTCGGCTGGGTCGCGGAGGAGACGACGGCGCCCGACGGCCGCATCGGCCGCCCCAGCGCCACCGTCGTCGCCGGCGACCGCTTCGCCGCCGTGGGGGTGCACCTCGACACCGACGCGATCATCGTCGGTCTGGTGGGCCTGCACGGCGAGCTGCTGCGCCGCGTCCGCTTCGACACTTCGAAACCCGCGAGCCCAGCCACCGTCGTCCGGGTCGTCACCGGCATCGTCGAGGGCTTCCGCTCCGAACGGGAATCACTGCGCACGCTCGTCGGTGCCGGCGTTGCCGTCCCCGGCCTCGTCCAGGCCGACTCCGGCTTCGTCCACCGCGCCCCCCACCTCGGCTGGCGCGAAGTCGACCTCGCCTCGCAGCTGCGCCGTGCCCTCGATCTCCCGGTCGCCGTCGGCAACGACGCGACCCTCGGTGCCATCGGCGAGTCGCTCTTCGGAGCGGCGCACGGCGTCGCCGACGTCGTGTACGTCACCGGCGGCGCCGGCGGGATCGGCGGAGGCGTCATCATCGGCGGAGTCCCGCTCCAGGGCTCCTCCGGATTCGCGGCCGAGCTCGGCCACACGCTCGTCGTCACGAACGGCCGCCTCTGCAGCTGCGGCCGCCGCGGCTGCCTCGAGGCCGAAGTGCGGATGCGCTCCCTGCTCGACGTCCTCGGCGCCCGCGTCCTCGACCAGGACGAACTCGACATCGCTCTCGGCACCTCGCGCGACCCGTTAGTGCTCGCCGAGGTCGCCCGCCAGGTCGACCTGCTCTCGGAAGGCCTGTCCACCTACATCAACCTCTTTAACCCCACCGCCGTCGTCCTCGGCGGCTTCCTCGGTTCACTGCTCACCGTCGACCGCGAGCGCCTCGCCGCCCGCGTCTCCGCCCGCGCTTTGAGCGACCTCGCCCGCGGCGTACGGATCGAGCGCGCGGCCCTGCGCTCAAGGCTGGAACTCGTCGGCGCCGCAGAGTTACCCTGGCGGCGGGCGCTCGCGGATCCCGCCGCGGTCACCCCAGGCGCGCAGCCCCCTGGCGAGCGCAGCCCGCGCGAGGACGCATGGGGCGCCCGCGCCTGATCCTGCGGGAGCATCCACGTCGAGGAGGACGAGCATGGCTGACTGGAACGACACCATCATCGAGGAGTTCCGCGCCAATGGCGGGACCGTGACCACCGGCGGCTTCGGGAGGAATCTCGTCCTGGTGCACCACCGCGGTGCCCGCTCCGGCGAGGAGCGTGTCACTCCGCTGATGGCGCTGCACCCCTCCGACGACGTCTGGCTGCTCGCCGCGTCGGCCGCCGGCGCCCCGAAGCACCCTGCCTGGTTCCACAACCTTCTCGCCCACCCCGACCTCGCGATCGAAACCCCCGACGACGGCACCGTCGACGTCCGCGCCCGCGTCCTCACCGGCGACGAGCGCGACGCCGGCTGGGAGCGCTTCACCACCGCCTCCACCGGCTTCCTCGACTACGAGAAGCGCACCACCCGCACGATCCCCGTGGTGCAACTCACCCGACGCTGACGAACACCTCCGGCCCGGACGGTGAGGACCGCTCCCCCGCCGCGTCGACGTTCTGCACTCCGCACACGCCCCTGCATTCCGCACACGCCCCTGCATTCCGCACACGCCCCCGCAGATCACACACACCCCTGCCCACCGCCAGGCCACCTCCGACGCCCCAAATGTCCGATCTGCAGGGAATCCGCGCCTCTCGCACCTCGTCAAGCGGAGGAGAGCGCTCCCACACGCGGATCCCCGGCAAATCACACACCTCCCTGCACATGGCGCGAGTCGGGAATCCGCGCCGCCTACCCCTGCATCGCGCGTCCACCGCGTCCGCGGCTTCTTCTGAGACACGTTTCGCGCTAGTTTTACCAAGCCCTTCACTGTCAGGGGGAGTGAAAACATGCGAGAAACATCATCACGCCTGCTCGATGACGCACTGCGTCGCCTCGAAGCGGGAGCGACGGCGCACGCACTCGAGAACCAGAACCTCGACTTCAAGCAGGACGGACGATCCGCTGACGGCGACGTCATGAACATTGCGGAGGCGACGGCGTGTTTCGCGAACGCGTCCGGTGGCCTCGTCGTCGTCGGAGTCCACGACCGCGTGGCAGGGCCGGAGGCGATCGTCGGTTCGCGCCTGGATCCCGAGCGGACGCGCTCGCGGATCTACGAACTCACCGAGCCGAATCTCCTCGTGGACGTCGTCGCCCGGCAGCATCGGGGCGTCAGCCTCGTCGTGGTCGACGTGCCTGCGAGCGTCACCGTGCACAGTGTGAAGAGTCGCATTCCCACCGAGCGCGTCGGTGAATCCTGCTCGCCGATGTCGACTGATCGCATCGCCTCCGTCGTCGCTGAGCGAAGAGGTCATGACTGGTCAGCGTCCGCGTCCGAAACGAAGGCCTCCGCAGTCGATCCCGTCGCGATCGCAGCCGTTCGACGACTCCTTGAGCGCGCCGCATCACCATCGAGTCGTCGACTCGCGCAGCAGCCCCAGGAGATCGACGTTCTACGTGGCCTCGGAGTCGTCACCGACAACGGCCGACTCACGAACGCCGGAGCCGTCCTCGTCACCGATCAGTATGAGCACACAGCGGCGTTCTCCTACGTTCACCGTCGGACGCCGACCGGAACAGTGACGGCGAACGAGCAGCTGACGGGGCCCCTAGTACTTCTCCTGGAGCAGCTCTTCCAGCTCATCAGCGCACGAATCGACACGACACCGGTCTCCATCGGCAAAGGCCAGCAGCTCCATGTCTCCGATCTGCCCGAAGCCGCCATCCGCGAGGTCGTCGTCAATGCTGCGATGCACCGCGATTACCGCAGCAGTGGCAGGGTCACGATCGAGCACACGCAGACCCAGCTCGTCGTCACATCACCGGGTGGATTTGTGAACGGAGTACGCGCCGACAACGTCCTGACCACGTCTTCTCGCCCTCGGAACGGCCAGCTCGCCGGCGCACTACGAGCCCTCGGCTATGCCGAGACCGCCGGCTCCGGCGTCGACAAGATGTACGCCGAGATGGCGCGACTCGGGCACCAACCGCCCTCGTTCCTGTCCGAGGGCGATCATGTTCGGGTGACGCTCATCGGGGGAGCGCCGAACTCCTCGCTCACCCGTTTCGTCGCGACCCTGCCACCCGAGGAGACCGAGGACGCGGACACCATGACGATCCTTCTCACCCTTCTCACACAGCGGACGATCACCGCGCAGCAGCTCGTCCCGATCCTGCAGAAGTCGGGGACCTCGGAAGCACAGTCGGTCCTCGAGCGGTTGAGCTCCGAACGCGTTCCTCTGCTCGAACCGACGCGTGACTCTCTAAGAAAGACTTTGCCGCGTTACCGACTGCGAGAGGGGCCGCTCGCCGCTCTCGGAGCCGCCGTCACTTATCGGCGGCGGACCGCCGATCAGCTGGACCGAAAGGTGATCGAGCTACTCCGCGAGACCGGGAGCATCAATGCGCGGATGGTTCGCGTCCTCCTGGACGTGGACTCTCACACGACGTCCCGCCTCATCGCCGATCTCATCAAGCGCGACCTTCTGGTCAAATCCCCTGGGCCGGAGCGCGGGCCGACCGTGACCTATGGACCGGGAACGGCATTCCCTGCGAGAATTCGCCACCATCGAACGGTGCCCGAGGCCGACACGGACGACCGGCTCGATTTCCCGAACGACTGACCAGAGCGCCCGCGCAGGCTGTCGTTCCGACAGCACGAGGGCACGGAAACGAGAAGACCCCCCGACCTCGCGATCGAAACCGCCGACGACGGCACCGTCGACGTCCACGCCCGCGTCCTCACCGGCGACGAGCGCGACGCCGGCTGGGAGCGCTTCACCACCGCCTCCACCGGCTTCCTCGACTACGAGAAGCGCACCACCCGCACGATGTGGTGCAACTCACCCGACGCTGACGAACACCTCCGGCCCGGACGGTGGGGATCGCTCCCCCGCCGCGTCGATGTCCTGCACTCCACACACGTTCCTGCATTCCGCACACGCCCCTGCATTCCGCACACGCCCCGCAGATCACACACACCCCTGCCCACCGCCAGGCCACCTCCGACGCCCCAAATGTCCGATCTGCAGGGAATCCGCGCCTCTCGCACCTCGTCAAGCGGAGGAGAGCGCTCCCACGCGCGGATCCCCGGCAAATCACACACCTTCGGCGGGTTTCGCGAACGCGTCCGGCGGCCTCGTCGTCGTCGGAATCCCCGCTCGGCTCCGTCGCCGCGTACAGGACGGAGCCGCCTGGGACGTCGAAGCGGTTGCCGGCAAGAGAGGTCGACGCATCAAGTGAGGCGAAGCTGGCAGGGTCCGATGTGCGTCCAACCCGCCAGAGGACGTCGGGGCTCCGGACGACGCGCGGGTCAGCCACCGTTCACGTAGGCGCGAGCGGCCGCCATGACTTCCCGGTAGCGGCCCTCCGCGAGCCCCTCCGCCGGTGCCTCGTCCTCGAGCTGCGGATTCATTCCCATGAACCACGCGCGCACGGTGTGCGACCCCTCGGACGGCGCCAGAAGAGCGTAAACCTGATACGTGTTGCGGGCCCGGCGGTCGTCCTCGGGCTTCAGGCGCAGCTCGGGATTCTCGATCCAGCGGGTGATCGTCCGCTCGTCCTTCCCGAAGATGAAGGCGACCACAGGCTTGCTGAGCACATCGGTCAACTGCCTGATGACATCGTCCGGACTGATCTCGAGCGCATCGACATGCGCGCTGGTCCGCACTGAGTCCTGCGTCGGCATGGCTTCTCCTCCTCGGGCTGAGGAAGAGGCGTCGTGAACGCGCATCCTGTCCTCAGAATGTCGGTGGATTGTCATGCTACCCGTCTCATCGGGGCGCACGCCATCTACGGCGCGCGGACGGTCGCGCCCTCTCTCAGGGTCAGCCGATTCAACCAGGCGGAGCGGGCGGCACCCGATATCCGGCACCGAAGGGGCCGCCAGTTTTCTCGCTCGGCCGGCCCGCTTCTCGGGACGGCTCCTCGCCCTCGGTCGCCCCTGGAAACGACGAAGCCCCCGACCGGACATCCGATCGGGGGCTTCGTCTGGTTCTCTCGAACTCTGGTGCGCGAGGGGGGAGTTGAACCCCCACGCCCTTTCGGGCACACGGACCTGAACCGTGCGCGTCTGCCTATTCCGCCACTCGCGCTCACCAATCGGCACCGAAGCGCCGACGAGAAATCGTAGCATCCCCCGACCCCGGGCCGAACAACCCCACCCCACCATCTTCGGCTCGCAGAACCCGCGTCGGCTCGCAGAACTCCCCGATTCCCGCGAGCCGAGCCCGCCCCACGAGCCCGGCCCCACGAGCCCGGCGCCACCCCCGCCCCGCCCTCCGCCCGCGAAACCACCGCGGAGGATCGCGCATTCAGACCGTCCCAGTAACATGCCCGTAGCCGTGCGCGGCGCAGACCAAGAAGAGGAAGCGGCGACGGGCGCGCAGACATCTCGATCCGTGCGCGACCGCCGAGAAGGTGTAGAACCGGAAGATCGGAAGACTGTGGGCATACTGGACAACTTCGAGAAGGGGCTCGAGCGCGTCGTCAACGGCGCATTCGCGCGGACCTTCAAGTCGGGTTTGCAGCCGGTCGAACTCGCCTCCGCCCTCCGCCGAGAGCTCGACACCACCGCCGCGGTCGTCAGCCGGGAACGTATCCTCGTGCCCAACAGCCTCGTCCTGAGGATGTCCGCGACCGACCTCGACCGGATGCAGCGCATCGGCGCCACGTTGATCGACGAACTCACCACCGTCGCCACCGAGCACGCCACGAAGCAGGGCTACCGCTTCCCGGGCCCGATCGACATCTCGCTCGCCGTCGATGCGGCGCTCAGCGACGGCATGGTCGAGGTCGACTCCCGCAGCGTCAAGGGCACCGTCGCCTACACGCCCGTCCTCGACATCGACGGCCACCGCCACCCGATCACGAAGGCGCGCACCGTCATCGGGCGCGGGAGCGACGCCGATATCACCGTGGACGACTCCGGCACCTCGCGCAAGCACGTCGAGATCCTCTGGGACGGCTCGCGCGCCCAGGTGCACGACCTCGGCTCCACGAACGGATCCAGGCTCGACGGCCGACCCGTCACGCAGGCTCCGCTCGCTCCCGAGCAGACCATCACGATCGGGCGCACCTCGATCGTGTACCGCGTCGTGCAGGGTTCAGCGCCCGCGCGCGCCGACCGCCCGTCGTCCGGCAGAGCAGCCGGACGCAGCTCCGAAGGGTTCTGGGACGACCAGCTATGAGCGAGCTCACTCTGTTCCTCCTGCGCATCGCGTTCCTCGCGCTGCTGTGGTTCTTCGTGTTCGGCATCGTCTATGCGCTGCGCTCCGACCTGTTCGGTCAGCGCGTGCGCAAGCTGCCGGCCGGCGCACAGGCCGCGCCAGAGGCTCCGTTCGTCACGGCCGCCCAGCCGGTTGTCGCCGCTCCCGCCCAGCCCGCCGCTCCGTCCGCTCGGAGGATCCGCGAGACGGCCGTCGAGCGCTCCGGCGCCGAGCAGGGAGGCCCTGCAACGGTGCACACGGCCCAGCGCCTCGTCATCACCTCGGGCCCCAAGCGCGGGACCGAGCTCGAGCTGACCGGCGACCCGCTGACCATCGGCCGCTCCGCCGAGTCCACGCTCGTCATCCGCGACGACTACACCTCGACCCACCACGCGCGGCTGCTCCTGTGGAACGACGAGTGGATGATCCAAGACCTCGACTCGACCAACGGCACCTTCCTCGACGGCCGGCGCGTCGGCGCGCCCACCAAGGTGCCGCTGAACACACCCGTCAAGGTCGGCACCACCACCTTCGAACTGCGGCGGTCGTAGCGCGTGGCCCCCACTCCGGAGAGCGGCTCCGGCCACGGCGCGGTGCGCGAGAGCGCCGCCGTCTCGCACGTCGGCCGGATCCGCTCCAACAACCAGGACTCCGGCTATGCGGGCCGACAGCTCTTCGTCGTCGCGGACGGGATGGGCGGACACGCCGGCGGAGACGTCGCCTCCTCCATCGCCATCAAGCGCATCGCGGAGGCGGACCGCGCCTACGCCTCCACGTACGAGGCCGAGGACGAACTCAAGCGCACGCTGCTCGCCGCGAACACCCTGCTGGCCGACGCCGTGGTCGATCATCCCGAACTCACCGGCATGGGCACCACCGTCAGCGCGATCGCCCGGGTCGGCGAGTCGGTGGCGATCGCGCACATCGGCGACTCGCGCATCTACGTCCTCCGCGACGGCCGACTCGAGCAGGTCACGACCGACCACACCTTCGTGCAGCGCCTGGTCGACTCCGGCCGCATCACGGAGGAGGAGGCGATGACGCATCCGCGCCGCTCCGTCCTGATGCGGGTGCTCGGCGACGTGCACACCAACCCCGAGATCGACACGCTGACGCTCGAGACCGAGCCGCACGACCGCTGGCTGATCTGCTCGGACGGCCTCTCCGGCGTCGTCCCGCACGACGAGATCCTCAAGGAGCTCAGCCGCGAGGAGACCGCGCAGCAGGTGGCCGATCGTCTGATCCGCGACAGCCTCGCGCACGGCGCGCCCGATAACGTCACGGTCGTCATCCTCGACATCCCCGGGGCGGGCGACACCGCGCAGATCCTCGCACCCAGCCCGGAGCCGGTGATCGTCGGCTCCGCCGCCTCGTCCACTCCGCTCACCACCGACGACTCGCAGAACCGCGTCCGGATTCCCGGCCTCCGCCTGCACACCCGCGCACCGGCCGCTCAGGGCCCCACACACTTCGAGCCCGCGTCCGAGGACTACCTCGACGAGCTGATCGAGGAGGACCGCCGCCGGCACCTGCGCCGCCGCGTCACCTGGCTCGTCGGCCTCTCCCTCGTGCTCATCATCGGCTTTCTCGGGATCCTGTTCGCCTACGACTGGACGCAGTCGCGCTTCTACGTCGGCACCGACGGCAACACGGTGATCATCTACCAGGGCATCCAGCAGTCGGTCGGCCCGTTCTCGCTCTCGGAGGTGAAGGAGGACACGGGCATCCCACTCAGCTCCCTCCGCGCCTACGACGTCGAGCAGTTGGAGCAGACGATTAGTGCCGATTCCTACGACGCCGCGGTCGACATCGTCGAGCGCCTCACGGACGCGAACGGAGCACCATGACGGACGCCGCCACGGCCACCGCCCGCCCCGCCTCCGAGCGAGAGGGCTTCTTCCGCCAGAAACTGCGCAATCTCGAGCTGCTCCTGCTGGTCTTCGCCTGCGTCATCGACGCCGGCGCGATCATCCTCGTGCAGCTCGGCGCGCTCGGCGCGATCGACACCACCCTCGTCTCGCTCGGCGCCGGCCTTTCGGCGCTCGTGCTGGCCGTCCATGTGGTGCTGCGCTTCGCCGCCCCGGCCGCTGATCCGTTCCTGCTGCCCATCGCGACGGTCCTGAACGGCCTGGGCGTCGCCGAGATCTACCGGATCGACATCGCCGACGGAGTCATCGGCTGGGACTCGGTCGCCGTGCGGCAGCTCTTCTGGAGCGGTCTCGCGGTCGTCGCCGCCATCGTGGTCCTGCTGGTGATCCGCAACCATCGCGTGCTGTTCCGCTACACCTACGTCGCCGGACTCGCGGCGGTCGTGCTGCTCCTTCTGCCACTCCTCCCGTTCATCGGCCGCGAAGTCAGCGGAGCGCGGGTCTGGATCGGCATCGGCGACGTCGCGAGCTTTCAGCCCGGTGAGATCGCCAAGATCGCTCTCGCCGTCTTCTTCGCCGGCTATCTCGTGCGCAACCGCGACTCCCTCTCGATGGTGGGCCGCACCGTCCTCGGGATGCGCTTCCCGCGCCTGCGGGACCTCGGCCCGATCCTGGTGGTCTGGGCCGTCACGATGGGCGTCATCGTCTTCCAGCGCGACCTGGGCACGGCGCTGCTCTACTTCGGCCTGTTCCTGGTGATGCTGTACGTGGCGACCGGCCGCACCAGCTGGGTCCTGATCGGTGTCGGCCTGTTCCTTGGCGGCGCACTCCTGGCGAGCCAGATGCTCAGCTATGTCGGTAACCGCTTCGCAAACTGGCTCGAGCCCTTCAGTGCCGAGCGCTACGGGGCGGATCCGGGCGGCAGCTATCAGCTGGTGCAGGGTTTGTTCGGCCTCGCGCACGGCGGCCTGATCGGCACCGGCCTCGGCCAGGGAATGCCGGGGATCACGCCCGTCCCGCAGTCCGACTACATCATCGCGAGCCTCGGCGAGGAGCTGGGCCTCGCCGGGCTCTTCGCGATCTTCGGCCTCTACCTCCTTCTGGTCTCGCGGGGGTTCCGCATCGGCTTCGCCGGGCAGGACGACTTCGGGCGACTCCTGGGAGTCGGCCTCTCCTTCGTGATCGCTCTGCAGTGCTTCATCGTCATCGGAGGCGTCACCCGCGTGATCCCCTTGACCGGTCTGACCACGCCGTTCCTGGCTGCCGGCGGCTCCTCCCTCGTAGCCAACTGGATGATCGTCGCCGTGCTGCTGCGGTTGTCTGACACAGTCCGCAGTCAGCCTCGTCTGGTGGTGTGATCCGTCCATGAACCGAGAACTTAAACGGGTGAGCCTCGTCGTGCTGACGATGTTCGTGGCCCTCTTCGTGTCCACCACCACCATCCAGGTGATCGGGGCCGACTCCCTCGAGGAGGACCGTCGCAATACGCGGACCATCAATGAGAGATTCAGGACCGAGCGTGGCGCGATCCTGGTGGGTGGTCAGCCGATCGCCTCCTCGACGCCCTCGGACGACCGCTACAAGTTCCAGCGGCAGTACGCGAACGGTCCGCTCTACTCCGCCGTAACCGGCTACTTCACGCTCGACCAGGGCACGACGGGCATCGAACGATCGTTGAACGACTACCTCTCGGGCACCTCCGACTCGCAGTTCTTCGACAAGGTGAACAATCTCGTCTCAGGTCAGGGCCCCAAGGGCGCCTCCGTCGAGCTCTCCATCGACGCGGTCGCTCAGCAGGCCGCCTTTGATGCGCTCGGCGACCACACCGGAGCCGTGGTCGTGACGGAGCCGGCCACCGGCCGCATCCTCGCGATGGTCTCAAAGCCCACCTTCGATCCCACCGCGCTGACCTCCCACGACACCGACGATGTCCTCGCCGCCTACCGGGCGCTGAACGACGACTCCTCCGAGCCCCTCGTGAACCGTGCGATCGGCGGCTCGCTCAACCCACCCGGCTCCGTCTTCAAGCTCGTCGTGGCCTCGGCCGCCCTCGAGTCCGGCCGCTTCACCGCCGACTCGAGCTTCCCCAACGTCGAGTCGTTTACGCTGCCCGGCTCCTCCTCGCAGGTCATCAACTCTGGAGGCGGTCTCTGCGGCTCCGGCGACACGGTCACGCTGGCCACCGCCGTCTCGCTCTCGTGCAACGTCCCGATGGCCGAGATGGGCGTGCAGCTGGGCGCCGACGCGATCCGTTCCCAGGCCGAGAAGTTCGGCTTCGACGCCGGATTGGAGATCCCCATGTCCGTCGAGGCCAGCGTGTATCCCGCGAAGACGGATGACGCGCAGACCGCCCTGACCGCCTTCGGTCAGTTCGAGGTCAAGGCGACGCCGCTGCAGATCGCGATGGTCTCGGCGGCGATCGCCAACGGGGGCGAGCTGATGCAGCCGAACCTCGTCGACTCGATCCGCTCGCAGGACCTCAGTGTTCTGCAGAAGTTCCAGGAGAAGTCGCTCGGCCGGGTGGTGAGCACCCAGACCGCGGACGCCATCAAGGCGATGATGGTCGCCAGCGTCCAGGGCGGCGCGGCGACGAATGCAACAATAGGGGGCGTCACTGTGGCCGGTAAGACCGGCACCGCCGAGAACGGCGCAAACGACCCGTACACCCTCTGGTTCACCGGCTTCGCGCCTGCGAACGACCCGCAGTACGCCATCACCGTGCTCGTGGAGAACGGTGGAGGGCTCGGCCAGACCGGGTACGGCAATCTGATCGCCGCACCCATCGGACAACAGGTACTAGAGGCGGTGCTGAACAAATGAGACCCACGACAGGCCTCACCTTTGGGGGACGCTACGAATTGCAGTCCCGGATCGCCATCGGCGGCATGGGAGAGGTGTGGCAGGCGACCGATCTGGTCATCGGCCGCACCATCGCGATCAAGATCCTGAAGGACGAGTACCTCGGCGACCCCGGCTTCCTCGAGCGCTTCCGCGCCGAGGCCCGCCACGCGGCGCTGGTCAACCACGAGGGAATCGCCAACGTGTACGACTACGGCGAGGAGGACGGCTCGGCCTACCTGGTCATGGAACTCGTCCCCGGCGAGGCGCTCTCGACCGTCCTCGAGCGCGAGCGCGTGCTCTCGACCGACAAGGTCCTCGACATCGTCGCGCAGACCGCGCTCGCCCTGCACGCCGCCCACGCCGCGGGTCTCGTGCACCGCGACGTGAAGCCGGGCAATCTGCTCATCACTCCGGACGGCCGCGTCAAGATCACCGACTTCGGTATCGCCCGGATCGCTGACCAGGTCCCGCTGACGGCGACCGGCCAGGTCATGGGCACGGTCCAGTACCTGTCCCCGGAGCAGGCGAGCGGCCAGCCCGCCTCTCCCGCGACCGACATCTACTCACTGGGCATCGTGGCGTACGAGTGCCTGGCCGGGCGCCGGCCCTTCACCGGCGAGTCGCAGGTCGCGATCGCTATGGCGCAGATCAACGACACTCCGCCCGAGCTGCCGGTCACGGTCGCCGAGCCGGTGCGAAACCTCGTCTACTCCTGCATCGCCAAGAAGCCCGCCGACCGCCCGGCCACCGCCGCCCACCTCGCGCGGGCGGCTCAGGCGCTGCGCTCCGGCGACGTGCGCGGAGCGGCCCTCGCCGTCCCCGCGGTCCTCAGCGATCTCCCGGCCACGCAGGCCACCACGGTCCTCCCCTCGAATCAGGGGGCGACGCAGGCGACCACGGTCCTGCCCTCTGGTGTCGCGGCAGCCGCCGCACCCTTCCTCCCGGTGGAGGAGCCCGCGGTTCCGGCCGAGGAACCCCGCAAGCGCAGCCCCTGGACCTGGCCGCTGGTCGCGCTCATCGTGATCCTCGCCGTCGTCATCGCCGGCACGATCTTCGCGCTGACCACCGGCGGCGGCGCCTCTGGATCGAAGCCGAGCCCGTCGGCTTCGGTCAGCACGGCCCCGTCCCCGACACCGTCGGCGACCCCGACGCCCTCGACGACCCCGACGTCCACCACGGTCGTCATCGACAAGAACGACTACATCGGGCGACCGTTCGACGAGGTCGAGACCGCACTCGACGCGCTGGGCATGGGTGTGCGGCGCGCCGACGGGCCGAGCGCCCCCACCGCCGATCAGGTCGGACTCGTCGAGGACGTGAACCCCACCGCGAACGTGGTCAGGGGCACGACCATCGAGGTCTCCGTCTACACCGAGGTTGCGAAGCCGAACGCTCCGACCGCCGTGCCCACGCTCACCCCGGCCGCATCGAGCGTGCAGGCCGGAGCCACGTTCACCGTCAGCTGGAGCAACTACAACCAGTGCCCGAGCGGCACCACCGTGACGAAGTACACGGCGACCGCCTCGGGCCAGGGTGCCAGCGTGGTCAGCACCGAGGGGACGACAGCGAAGATTCAGGCCGGACCCTCCGCCGGAACGATCGCCGTCACCTATACGGTCACCTGCGGAGGATCGGAGTCGCTCGCGTCACCCACCCTCTCCGTCACCGTCGACCAGCCCGCGCCCACCGACACCCCGACACCGGCCGCGACGACGAGCACACCGTCACCAACGAGGTAGCAGAGGGCGCCCGCCCGGAACACCAGGAGCCCATAGGTACACTTGGCGTGGCTCCTCGGGGCCGCACCACACGGAAGTACAGGGCGGGAGCGTGCGCGTGACGGATGAGGGACGCCTGATCGCGGGACGGTACCAGGTCGGGCCCCGTCTCGGCCGCGGCGGGATGTCCGAGGTGTATCTCGGCACGGACACCCGGCTCGGGCGCACCGTCGCCATTAAAGAGCTGAAGCTCTCCCTCTCCTCCGACTCCGCCTTCCGCCTGCGGTTCCGTCAGGAGGCACAGTCCGCGTCGCGCATGTCGCACCCCACGATCGTCCGCGTCTTCGATGCCGGCGAAGAGGTCACCGTCGACGTCACCGGCAGCGAGTCGCGTCGGCCCTTCATTGTCATGGAGCACATCGAGGGTCGCCTGCTCAAGGATCTCATCGCCGAGGGCCCCCTCGACGTCGATGAGGCCGTCCGCATCGCGGAGGGCATTCTCACCGCCCTCGAGTACTCGCACCGCGCAGGTGTCGTGCACCGCGACATCAAGCCGGGCAACATCATGCTGACCCCGTCGGGCCAGGTGAAAGTGATGGACTTCGGCATCGCTCGTGCCGTCTCCGACTCCGCGGCGACCGTCGCGCAGACCACGGCCATCCTCGGCACCGCCGCCTACTTCTCCCCCGAGCAGGCGAAAGGCGAGCAGGTCGACGCCCGCAGCGACCTCTACTCCGCCGGCATCGTGCTCTTCGAGCTGCTCACCGGACGCGCGCCCTTTCGGGGCGACACGCCCGTGGCGGTCGCCTACCAGCACGTCAGCGAGACGCCGCCGGCGCCGAGTTCGATTAATCCCGCCGTCACGCCGTCCCTCGATGCTGTCGTCGCCCGTGCCCTGTCGAAGGACCGCTACCAGCGGTTCCAGGGGGCGGCCGAGTTCCGCGACGACCTGCGCGACGCCGCGGCCGGCCGCCTGCCCGAGCACCGCCCGATCGACGAACTCACCACCTCACTCTTCGGGACCCGCAGCCAGGGCGGAGTGAACGACTCCGAGTTCGCCCTGCGCCAGCTCGCCGAGGACAACTCGATCGTCCGCACGCAGCGCCGTCCCCCGGTGCTGTGGATCTGGTCCTCCATCGTCGTCCTCGCCGTGATCGTCGCCGCGCTGGTGATCTGGGTGCTGACCCTTCAGCCCGCGTCGACGCTGCCCTCGCAGTCGCGTGAGGTGCCGAGCCTCAGCCACACCACCTACGACAGCGCTCAATCGACACTGACGGAGCTGGACCTCGTGCCGAGTCAGGTCGCCGAATACAGCTCCACCGTCCCGGAGGGCGAGGTCATTCGTACGGATCCGGGCTCAGGCACGATCGTCGCGCCCGAGACGGTCATCCGCATCGTCGTCTCGCAGGGCCCTCAGCCTGTCGCCGTACCCGACACCGTCGGTCAGCCGCTCACCGAGGCGATCAACGCGCTGAGCGCCGTCGGCTTCGTCGAGGGATCCCAGACTCGCCAGAACTCGCCGACCATCGCGAGCGACATCGTCCTCTCGGCCTCTCCCGGAGCCGGCCAGCAAGTCGTGCCAGGCACGGCGATCGACCTCACCGTCTCCACCGGGCAGGTCACTCTGCCCGACCTCGTCGGGAAGAAGTTGAGCGAGGCCCTCGCGACCCTCGCCTCCGATCAGCTGCAATTAATTGGCATCGAAATCCCTGATGAGACCTGCTCGGGGGCCGGCCGCGCGAACCCGCCGGTGACCACACAGTCGCTGGTCCCGGGAGATGTCCCGCAGGGATCGACCGTCCGGCTCGGCTACTGCGCGGGCTGAGCGCCGCGCGGTGTCGGACCGCCGCTACGCCCGGCGAGCGTCGACGAGCGGAGGCTGAAGTCGCACCACCGTGCCGGACGCCGACTCGTCCACGGATCGGCTGATCCGGCCGCGGATGTCGCTCGGGGTCAGCCCCTCACGGCGCTTGAGCGCTCGGCGCAGATGGTCAGCCGAGGAGAAACCGGAGGCCGCAGCGATCACCTCAAGTGGTACTTCGCGCGGACGGCGGCGCAGCAGCTCGACCGCGCTGGCGACCCTCGAGCGCTCGATCTCACTCGCGACCGTCGTGCCCGCGTCCTCAAAGAGCCGCTGGAGGGAGCGAGTCGACACGTTGACCGCATCGGCCACCGCTTCGGGAGTGCAGCGCGGGGTTCGGTGCGTACGATCAATGACCGTGCGCGCACGGCCGAGGGTCGCCGCGCGCACACTCGTGGTGCCGGGCTGTGCGCTGGCCGCCGCCAGGAACGCGCTCGTGAGGAGCTGCATCACGACGTGCGCGAATCCGGCGACCTCGCTCTCGCCGGGCAGACCCGTCCCCGACTCCGCCGCGAGAGCGAAAGCGGTCGTGAAGGCATAGGCAGCGCGAGTGGACCGGGCGTCCGGGTCGAGCGTGTAGACAGAGGCCGAGGTGTCGAAACCGTACCGACGCATCTCATCGGCCCGGAGGGAGAGCTGGAGCAGCGTGGCCGGGGTGGTCGACTCGGTTGTAAACGTCGTCGTCCCCTGCTGGTACGAGATCGAGCCCGGGCGCAGCAGCACGGTGCGGTCCGGCGTGACCACCCGGACGAAGCCGTCGATCAGAAAGGTGAAGGTGAGGAAGGAAGTGTCGTCGGTCGACCAGGTTCCGCGGAGGACGCGGAGGGGCGAGACCGTCATCAGCACGACGCTCAGATCATCGGTGCCGAAGCCCGAGCCAGTGATGCTCGGAACGGTTCCCGGCTTCACGACAATCCGTGGGCCAAGATTTTCGAGTTCACGAATTCCGGAGAATTCCCAAGAAATCGACGTAACCATGTGACCCCCGGACTTGTCTTCTGTGGCACCGACCCCCTGCCGGCCCCCTTTGATTATGCAGGGAAAGGGACTGCAGCCTCCGCCGCGGTCCCGTCAAATCACGCCACCTAATCGGGGGGGGACGTGCAAGGGGGTGGACAAGAGTGCGCCCGGGGCTTTCGCTCCGGCCGCTGGCTCGCCCTGCAATCCAGCCATCCGCCGGTCGCTGACATGGAGAGGAGGGGTTCAAAATCGGTGCCGTTCGAGGGATACAAACCGCACGCATCGCCCGCCGATCAGAAGCGGCCGACCGCTACCACTTCTCGCAACCAGTTCTGCATCAGACGACGCCCGCCCTCGGTGAGCACCGACTCCGGGTGGAACTGCACCCCGACCAGCGGGGCCGACCGGTGCCGAATCGCCATCACCACTCCCTCCGCCGTTGTCGCCGTCACCCGCAGCTGCCTGGGCAAGGTCCCGCGATCGACCGCGAGCGAGTGGTACCGCATCGCCGCGAATCCGGACGGCAAGCCGTCGAAGAGCGGGTCACCGTCGTGCAGGACCTCCGAGGTCCGCCCGTGCAGCAGCTCCGGCGCCGCCACCACCCGCGCGCCCACAGCATACGCGAGCACCTGGTGGCCCAGACACACCCCGAGCAGTGGCCGCGACGACTCGACACAGCGATGCACGAGCACCGCCGAAGCGGGCGCGTCTTCCGGCCGGCCGGGGCCTGGCGAGACCAGCACGCCGTCCCCGTCCTCCGCTCGAGCGAGCAGCGCGTCTACTCCCAGCTCGTCACCCTCGACCACGTCGACCTCCGCCCCGAACTCGCGAAGGTAGGCGACCAGCGTGAAGACGAAGCTGTCGTGGTGGTCGACGACCAGAATCCGCGGTGTCGCACCGACGCTCACGATCCAACGGTCACGTTCCGGTCGAGCACCAGCGACTGCATCCACGGGAACACCCATTCGTCAAGCGCGACCAGCACGGCCGCGAGGAGGACGAGAACGGTCAGGAGCCGGACCCACCAGGGCCCGGGCAGGAGGCGCCACAGCGCTGCGTACACGATCAACCCTCCTGCGCCAGCGAGGCGGCGATCTCGGCGGGAGCCCCGGCGGAGCGCGGCTGGAACGAATCGAAGACGCCGTAGGCGATGATCCGCTCGGCCGTCGAATAGAGGGGATTGCAGCTCGTCAAGGTGATCAAGCGGTCGGTCGCGGCCGCGCCGGGCGTCCACGGGACCGGGTCGATCACCTGTACGTCCGAGGGCTGCACGTATTCGAGGTTGCGGAAGCGGTAGGTGTACCAGCCGTCCGCCGTCTCGATGTAGATCGGATCGCCGAGCTGGAGTTCGTCGATGAGGTGCATCCCGCCGCCGTAGGCACTGCGGTGGGCGGCCAGGGCGAAGTTGCCGGCCTGGCCGGGCATCTGCGTCCCGGGGTAATGGCCGATGCTGCCCTCATCGAGCACGTTCTCGGCGTCGACGCCCTCAGCGATCGTGCGCACCCAGCCCTCGCCGTAACGCGGGATGTAGAGGTTGCCGAAGGAACTGTCGAGAGCGGCGGCCGTCGCGACGACCGGCTCCGTGGGGGCGGCCTCGGTCGCCTGCGGCGCAGGAGCGGAGTCGCCCCAGCTTTGCCGGAGCTCCGCCGCCTGAGTCGTCTGCTGACCGGCGATTACCGCGTCGTTCCACCAGAGCTGCCAGGCGAGGAAGAGCAGCACCAGGACGCCGGCGGTCATCAGCAGCTCGCCGACGACTCCGAAGAACGAGAGGCGTCGGACCGGGCGGGCCCTCCGTCGCTTTCCTCGCGGCCGCAGAGCCGCCCCGTCGAGGTTCTGGGCGGTCATGCGATGAGTCTAGGCGCGAGGCGCGGCGGCCAGCGGCGCTCCCTCGCCAGCTGGGGAGAACATCCCCCATCGCCCCCCTGAGGAGGAACGCCCACGCCTCGAAGTACGCGGCCGACCAGTCCGCGAGGCGGTACAGCGCCACGACGCTCCCGGCCGAGAGCCTCCGCCCGGTACAGTGGTCGGCATGGCACGAGCGACGAAGAGCCCGAAGCCCGAGCACGACGAGGCCCGGAGCGGCGAGAACGCACCGAATCCGGTCTGGTTCAAGCCAGTGATGTTCGGCTTCATGCTGCTCGGACTTGCCTGGATCATCGTCTTCTACGTAAGCCAGGGCACGCTGCCGGTTCCCGATCTCGGCAACCTCAACATCTTGATCGGCTTCGGAATCGCGTTCATCGGCTTCCTGATGACCACGCGCTGGCGCTGAGCCTTCCCGAGTCATGAACGACGCCCCGTCCCATCCGGCGACGGGGCGTTCGTCGTCCGTGGAGCGGCTGCGCACCGCCGGCTGCGTCTTCGCCGAAGAGGAGGCGGACCTGCTCGAGGACGTCGCCGACTCCCCTGCCGCCCTCGAACTGCTGCTGCGCCGCCGCGAGACGGGTGAGCCCCTCGAGCAGATCCTCGGCTGGGTCGCCTTCCGCGGTCTGCGCATCCCCGCCGCACCCGGCGTCTTCGTGCCCCGGGTGCGGACCGAGTGGCTGGTCGACTGCGCCCTCGAGCTCCTGAAGGCCGACGCCGTCGTCCTCGACCTCTGCTGCGGCTCCGGCGCCCTCGCCCGCTCGATCGCCGAGGAGCGCCCCGACGTGCGCCTTCTCGCCGCGGACCTCTCTCCCACCGCGGTCGGGTGCGCTCGCCGCACACTGGCGGGGCGGGCTGCCGTCTTCGAGGGTGATCTCTTCGACGCCCTCCCCTCACGGGAGCGAGGACGGATCGACGTGGTGATCGTGAACGCCCCTTATGTCCCCACCGCCTCCATCGCCCTGATGCCGCCCGAAGCCCGCGTGCACGAGCCGCGACTCACCCTCGACGGCGGGCCGGACGGGCTCGCCCTGCACCGGCGCATCGCCCAGGAGGCGGAGGCGTGGCTGGCGCCCCAGGGCGTCGTCGTGATCGAAGTGGGAGCAGACCAGGCCACCGCGAGCGCGTCCGCGTTCCGAGCGGGGGGCTTCGCCACCTCCGTGCGCCGCGATGACGAACGGGACGCGACAGCGCTCATCGCCGTCCAGCGTCGAACTACACCGCTGTAACTATCCCCAGCTGTGGAATCTCCTGTGGAGAACGGCGCACCCCACTGCCGACGGGCTCTGGCGATCAACGGAAGGGAGGAATCCGCACCAGTCCTGCGGTGATCGAGCGCATCTCTGTTCCCGTCACGTCCTCCCGGGGAGGACGTTCGAGGCGTTGTCCCCAGTGTTAACAACTCTGTGGATAACGTCCTCCCCAGTTGTTGAGAGGCGCCGGGGACAGAACGGAGAAGAACAGTGGAGAGAAGCACTCAGCGCACAACGAGACAGCGGGCCCGAAAGTGCCGAAAGTACCTCCGAGCCCGCCACCACGGGTTACGACCGACTCAGCCGAGGACGTACGCCCCTGCGGTGATCGCGACGAGTCCGACCCCGATCAGCCCGACGAGCATGTTCTGCGTGCGCCGTTGAGTGCGCTGCCGCGTGCGCGTGAACACGAGCCCGATCAGGGCACCCGCGACCAGCCCGCCGACGTGTGCCTGCCAGGCCACATTCATTCCCGGCAGGAAGCCGATGACGAGATTCAGTCCGACCAGGACCAGCAGCTGCTGGGCTTGACCGCCCAGATGCCGCAGGATCACCAGGTACGCGCCCATCAGCCCGAAGATCGCGCCAGATGCACCGATTACAGGAGTCAACGGGTCTGCGAGCAGGAGCACACCGACCGAGCCGGCGAATCCGCTCAGGAGGAAGAGGGCGAGGTAGCGCCCACGGCCCAGCATTCGCTCGAGCACCAGGCCGAAGACCCACAGCGTGTACATGTTCAGCACCAGGTGGAACGGGATGACGAAGAAGAGCGACGTGCTGTGTAGGAATACCGAGGTGAGCATCCGCCACGGCTCGAAGCCGGCCCCGAAACCGGGCAGCGTGTAGGCGGGCGCATAGAGCATCGCGTTGACCGCGGGTCCGCCGACATACGGGAGGATCTCGACGATCCACAGCACGACGCAGAGCGCGATGATCGCGTAGGTCACCGTCGGCTGGTCGGCCCGGGTCATCGCCCGCACTCGCGAGACGAGCGGACCACGGGTGCGCGGGGCGGTGGCGCGCTGCTGCGCCATGTCGTCCGGGCAGATCACGCCGACGGGAGCGGGAGTCTGGCATTCACCGCAGATCGTGCGTCCGCAGCGCTGGCAGCGCACGAAGCTCTGCCGATCGGGGTGGCGATAGCAGGAGTAGGTGCTACTCGGCGGTACCTGGGTCACGGACGTGCCTCCGGGGAGAAAAAGGGCCGGGCCCTCACGGACCCGGCCCTCGAACGAATGTGGGACGAGGCGATCAGACCTCGGTGATCTCGACGGTCTCGATCACGACATCGTCGAGCGGCTTGTCACGGCCGTCCGTCGGAACCGCCGAGAGCGCCTGCACAAGCTTCTTCGACTCCTCGTCGACGACCGCACCGAAGATCGTGTGCTTGCCCTGGAGCCAGGTGGTCGGCGCCACGGTGATAAAGAACTGCGAGCCGTTCGTGCCGCGTCCCGCCTGCTTGCCGGCGTTCGCCATCGCGAGGATGTAGGGCTGGGTGAAGTCGAGCTCGGGGTTGATCTCGTCGTCGAACTGGTAGCCCGGGCCGCCGATGCCCTGACCGAGCGGGTCACCGCCCTGGAGCATGAAGTCGGGGATGATGCGGTGGAAGAGCGTGCCGTTGTAGAGCGGCTCCTTCGTCTTCGCGCCCGTGGCGGGGTGGGTCCACTCAATGTCACCGGTCGCGAGACCGACGAAGTTGCGGACCGTCTGGGGAGCATGATTCCCGTAGAGGTTGACGACGATGTCGCCCTTGTTGGTGTGGAACGTCGCGACTGCGGTGTGCAAAGGCATGCTCGGATTCTCGCACAGCGCGTCCGTAGGCCCCTACAACGCACGGTGTCAATGCGCTGGGTGCGCGATGCGGACGCGGATCGATGAGTGGCAGTATTGACGAGTTCGCTGCTCGTAGCCGATGGAGGACCAACATGGGTCTGTCACGTAAGCACAAGAAGGACCTCAAGCGTCTTCGTAAGAACGTTGAGGCGGTGTGGAGCGAGCAGCAAGAGGTGCTGTCGCACGCGGCCTCCGTTCTCGAGAAGAGCCGCCGTCACGCGGCCAAGTACGCGAAGAAGGAGGTCGTGCCGCTGGTCAAGGACACGTACAACTCCCGCGTGAAGCCTGTCTACGACAACGGCCTCTCCGCCGTCGAGGGCACGTACTCGTCGGCCCGCGATGCCTACAAGCACCGGGTCCTCCCGACTTTCGCTGCTGTCGGGGGTACCGCCGCGGCCGCGTTCGAGGCCGCGAAGGACTCGAAGAACCGCGCGAAGCTCGGCGAAATCTCGAAGGCGCGCTGGCAGGAACTCACCACTCCTCCGAAGAAGAAGAACAGGGTCGGCACCGTCTTCGCGATCGGCGCCGCACTCGTCGCCGTCGGAGGCATCGGCTACGCCGTCTGGCAGACCTTCCGTGCCGACGACGAGCTGTGGGTCGCCGAGGACGAGCCGCAGAGCGCCGCGCAGGACGCGGCCTCGACCGCTTCCTGACGTTCCTGTCGGACGAGCCGGACCCCCGCGCGGGTCCGGCTCCTTCCTGTGCCCGGGTTACGCTTCTCCGATGGATATCCGGGTCGCCGCGTACGGCGTGATCATCGACAGCGAGCGGATGCTGCTCGCACACTGGAGCCAAGACCCGTGGTCGGCATGGACTTTGCCGGGCGGTGGGATCAATGAGGGCGAGTCGCCCGCCGACGCCGCGGTCCGCGAGATCTTCGAGGAGACGGGCTACGGCGCTGAACTCGAGGCGCTCATCGGGGTCGACTCGCACGTCATTCCCGCGCACCGTCGCAGCGAGCCCGAAGCCGGTCCGCTGCACGCCATCCGCATCGTATACCGCGCCCGCGTCGTGAGTGGCGAGCTCACCCACGAAGTCGACGGATCCACGGACGCCGCCGCCTGGTTCCCCCTCGGTGACATCGAAGAACTGGAGCGCGTCGAACTCATTGATGCGGCGCTCACCATGAACGAGGCCTGGCTCCTGCGCTGAGCCAACCGCACGGCACGCAGCCGCGGATCCCGCCGAGGGGCTTAAGCGTCCGTCTCACCGGCGCTCCCCCTCATGATCGTCGAACTCTCCACCTCCGCTCCGTGCTCTAGCGAGCTTTCGATATCGTTCCCGCTGCCGAGATCCGTGAGTTCGATGTCGCTTCCATCTCAGCGCGGCCGAGGCGGCAGCCATCCGCTCGACCCTGGCCGTGATCGTGAGCAGGACTGACGGCGAAGTGGCCTTCCGCGCACGAGGTACAAGCTGGTAGACGCTGAAATCCTGCAGGCGGATTGGCACCCTTCGCACTCGTCAAGGTAGTGTTGACACATGCTGGAAACCGTGTCAGAGCAGGCGCATCGGCTTTACCGAAGCGTCGGAGAGGTACTCGCGCTTCCGGTGCTCCAGGAGACCGCGCGACCGCTCGACACCGTCGCGGCTGCGCAGGCGATCAGTGAGCAGGCAAGCCGACTATTGGCCACCGCTGTCAACGCCGCGCGTCGGGACGGCATCACATGGCAGCAGATTGGAGAGGTGCTCGGCGTCAGCAGACAGGCGGCCTTTCAACGCTTCAGCCACTCCATCCCCGCCGCGTCGAACGTCTCGAGCGAGACGCGCGCCGCGGAAGCACGGGTTGAACCAGCGGTCATCGAGCGTGCAGCAACGGCCATCGATCACCTCGTGAGTGGAGAGTGGCAGGCCGTCGTAGACGAATTCGATGACGCTCTGCGCGAGAGCGTCACTGCGGACGGATTGGCGGCGGCGTGGTCGAAGATCATCTCCGCCGCGGGGACGTTCGACCGCAGAGCGGGGACCGAGGCGGTCCGGGCTTTACGGCTGATCGTCACGAATACACGACTCGTCTTCGAGCACGACGAATGCACCGCACGCCTTGTTTTTCGTGACGACGGCCGCATCACGGGGCTGTTCATCCTCGCCGGATCGCCTTCATGAGCAGAGCATCGGAACGACTGATGCGCATGACGCCTAACCACGGTACGGACGGCAGTAACGGGGAACTCATGATCGACGTGCAGCAAGTGGTCGTCGCCGTGGACTCGGTGACACTGCTCCCTCCGACGAGCGTGCGAGTCAAGGCAGGTGAGATCGTGGTCGTTCGGGGTAAGAACGGCGCGGGCAAGTCGACGCTGCTGAAGGTGCTCACCGGTGTGCGCTCACCCACCGGCGGAACCGTGACGGTCGGTGGTGAGCCGGTTTCCCGCCGCAACCGGGCTTTCCGACGTCGAGTAGCCTCCCTCATCTCTCTCCCACCACTGGCACCAGACCTCACAGTGGAGGACCACGTCAGGCTTGTCGCTGCGACGTGGTTCGACGAGTCAGCAGACGCAGAACGCTCCGCATCGGACGCGCTAGGCGCACTCGCTCTCGACGGATTGCTCCACCGGTTTCCGCACGAGCTGTCCTCGGGGCAACAGCAGCTGTTCGCCCTCGCCCTCGTGGTAGCGCGGCCGTTCGAGGTGCTCGTGCTCGACGAACCGGAACAGCGTCTCGACGATGAGCGCCTCGCACTCGTGGGGGATCTGCTCGACAAGCGTCGAACTGACGGCGTCGCCATCGTCATCGCGACCCACAGCGCCGCGCTCACGGATCGTCTCGCCGACCGCGTCCTCGACCTGGATCACCCGAAGTGACCTCCCGCCTCGCATCGGCAACCGGTATCTGGCGCGCGCGGCAACCTCGGGCGGCCGGTGATCGTGCGTACATCGCGTATTCGCTGGTGCTGCTCGTGCTCGTCGTCGTGATGCCCGTGGTGCGCGCCGCGTGGCTCGCCGTGACGACGCCAGAGGCCGCCAGCACACTGACCGGCTCGGATGCGACGGTGATCGCCGCCATCGCCGTCTTCGCACTCTGGGCCGCCGCGCTCGTCACCGGACGGAGCCGCGGGCCAGCCGTCGCACCTCCTTTCCTCACCTACGCCCTGACGGAGAGCGACCTGCCACGGCGCGAGGTCTTCCATTCGCGCGTCGTGCTGGCGATCGTCGTCGCAACCGTCGCGAGCGGGGGCATCGCCGTCTTCTTCGGCGCAGCACTCGGCACGGTCGGCCTCCTGACTCCACCGAGCGTGATCGGTTTTAGCATCCGCGGCGTGCTCATCGGGACGATCAGTGCGGTGTGCTGGCTGAGCGGAGAAGCCGCTCGCACGGCATCCGCGGTCTTCGCCGGTGTCCTGATCGCCGCCGCCACGCTCGGAATCGTCGGCCTCAATTCCGGACTGGTCGTCGCCCACATGTCGAGCTGGGCCTGGGCATCGGCCACTACTGACGTGCCCGCGATCGCCGTCCTCGCCGCACTCTCCGCGGGAGGTCTCCTCGCGGCGCCAACACTGCTCGACCGGATCAGCGAACCAACGCTCACGGCGCAGTCCGCCCGCTGGAACGTCGCGATCGCGCATGCGGTGAGTCTCGACTTCACCGCTGTATCGGAGTCGTACCAAGCCCGGCCCTCCATCGGGCGTCGGTTCCGCGCAGTGGTCTACGGCGCGAATCCAGTCAACCTCGTCCTCGTCCGTGACACGATCGGTGCCCTGCGTACCCCCCTGCGTGCGGTGAGTGGGGCCCTGACGATCGTCGGATCGGGCGTCCTCCTTGTTGCAGCGGCAGCGGCCCCCGGCGCCGCTCCGCTGCTTGGGGCGTTTGCCGCGGCATTGCTCTATGTCGGGTCCGGTGCATTCAGCCGTGGCCTCCAGCACATCAGCCAGGTCTCCCGCGCACAGCCTCTGTACGGCATCAGCGATGGCGTGCTCATCGTCCTGCACACCATCTTCCCGGTACTCATCACGGTGGTCATCATGGTGGCGACGACGATCAACATCAGTCTGGTGCTTGTGCCCGGCGCGACGACATCACTGTGGTGGGGCTCCGTCGCTCTGCCGGTCGTGGTCGTCGCCGCCCGAGTCAGCAACGCGCTGCGCGGACCATCGCCCATCTTCCTCATGATGCCGGCACCGTCGGCACTCGGTGATCCGATGCCATTGATTCGGGTGCTGTGGGCCCTCGACGCTCCGCTGCTCGCCGTCGTGGCTGGCATCGCGGTGACAGCCGGACTGCCAGGCGTGGGTGGCTTGGTGGCAGTGTCCATCATTATCGCCCTGTCTCTGCTCGTCCGGTGGCTGCGTCGGGCCTGAGTCGGGATGAAAAAACTCGGGCCAAATAAACACAAGGGCTGGACAGGCCGGTGTACCTCAGCTATCCTACGGGACACAACGAGCGACCGAACGGAGCCGAACGGAGACCGAACGGATCGGTACCGAACGGTCGGTTTAGTGGGCGAACGGACGCCGGCAGCTCGGCCCTGAGGAAAAGCGTGGCCGGAGGGTGGTCGATCGAAACCGTGGCTGTTGGGCGGAGAGGAGTGCCTTTCAGGATCTGAGAGGTGCGACGAACTCGTGAGCATCGCACGTAACAGCGTCGTTCGCCAGCGCGCCATCGCTTTATTCGAGCCGCCACGTCCCAGCGGTCGACTCCACGCAATACCGGTGATCGAAACCGACCATTTTCGCGCGCAGACAGCAATGCCAGTGGCAAGATCACCTATCTCTGGCACTTTTATTTTACGGTGCACCCGCTAGAACTCACCAGCCACCTCCTCGACGAGGTACACCACGCCGGAACGATTGAGGCTTATGCAAAATACGATTGATCGAGATGGATTTGCGCGTGTCGGTCAAGACTAACACCGGCTGATCCGCTTTGATTGAAGAGCAGCCTTTAACAGAAACTCTTCGCAAAGGAACCAGCCGGTGCGCACACAGTCTACTACGGGAATGACGGCCGAGCACTACGCGATCCTCGCCGAACGGATCGAGAACGAGTTCATGTGGCGTCGGCGGCGAGGACGTCCGCGCAGACTTTCCCTCGAGGGAGCATTGCGGGTCACTCTTCTCTATTATCGCCAGAATGTGACCGAGCAGTTGATCGCTGATGTGGTCGGTGTCAGTCAGTCGACCGTGTCGCGAACGATCGCGTCGGTTGAGGCGATGCTCAATGTCGTGATAGACGACGAGCAACCGGACGTCGAGGCCGCGCTCCGCGGGACAACGGCCGTCATCGACGGCACGCTCCTGCCGTGCTGGTCCTGGTCGGACGCGCCAGAGCTGTACTCCGGGAAACACATGACCACGGGGCACAACTGCCAGGTCCTCGCCGATCTCTCCGGTCGGTTGATCCACATTTCGGATCCGATCGCGGGCAAGCATCACGATGCCCACGCGTTTCGAGAAACCGGGTTGGCCGACACCGTTAACCTCTCGAACACGCTGGCCGACAAAGGCTACCAAGGCACCGGAATGGTCATACCAATAAAGAAGAGGCCAAGCGAAGAACATCTGCCAAATTACGCCAAACACCACAATCGCTTCGTGAACACCCACCGCTACGTGATCGAGAGAACAATTGCTAGCATCAAGACCTGGCGGATATTCCACACCGACTACCGGCGGCCACTGCGCACCTTCCGAGACGCCTTCAACGCCGTCCGCGGACTCATCTTTTTCACTCGGCAAAAAACCAATTTTGCATAAGCCTCATTGTTCCGGCACACGAGAAAGGGAAGCCCGATGACCAGTGAAGTCCTCGAAGTGCAGACATTCGCCAACTCGGCGCTGTGGTCCGTTGAGGCCGGCGCCCAGACAGATGGATCCATCCCGGCAATGACGACACCGACCGTCGTCGTCGCGACCGAATATGTCGTCGCGGGCAGCACCATCTGCCTTATTTGCTAGGGCGAGCTGCTCTCCGCTCAGCATCGAGCGGAGAGCCTCATCGCCCCGCATTTCTCCCACGCCCAAGGCTCCTCACATGCTACTGCAACGTCTCCAACTCTCTCGACACATCACCGACGACCCAAGGCAACACGCTATAAACGCCACGATGGCGCCGATCGCGATCGGCCAAATTCTTGCATCCGTCGAGGCCCTGAGCATCGGACGCCTCTATCGACGCGACGGACTGCTCCGCGGCGTGTCGGCGCGGGGTATGGCTCCCGGAACTTTCCGCCGTCGGCTCGCAACTGTGCTCGACGCGCCGGTCACCCCCAGGATCCTCGCATCGGTGAACCTCACGGCCTCGGTTGCCCTGCTGCTCGGGTACAACCGCAGGCCAATACAGATCTGGGCGTCCACTATCATCGGCGCCTGTAACCGGCTCAACGAGATACGGACCCCCTATGGAAGGGATGGAGCCGATCAGATGACGGCCGTGATCACCCAGTACCGCGCAATATCCGCGCTCATCCCTGATACAGACCGGTCCGACGACCTTTTTCTTCGTGCCGTGAACTTCCAATCCGGGCTCAGCTACTTTGTCTCGGGCCTCTCGAAGCTCTTCGGGTCGAGCTGGGTGCAGGGCGACGCGCTGGGCGAAATCGTGCAGACGCAGGCCTATGCGTAGCGGACCGGCGGCGCAAGTCCTTAAGTCCCGAACCTGGCTCGCCCGCTTACTCACCTGGGCGACACCACTCTGGGAGGTCTCCTTTCCAGTCGTCTACATGCTGCCGGAGCGCTGGGGTCGACTAGCACTGGTCGGCGTGAAGGGTTTCCACGTCGCCGTCGCCGCGGTCATGGAACTGCCCCGCTTCATCTGGGGCTTCACCGGCTCTCACGGTGCCGTCGATTACGTCATCCGACGCCAAGTGCTGCCGTCTTCAAAGGTCGAACGGGTCGTCCTCACGGCAGCGGCGGCAGTCACTGCGACCACCGCCACCTACGCGGCGGCCCAGCGCGCGCTCGACATCGAGCGCCGTCGCGGGCTCAAGGGCACTGAACTGTGGCCCATGAATGACGGCGACATCGAGTACGTCCACCAGTCTCCGACCACCGCCGATACGGACCCCTCCACCGCACCGGTCGTGATCCTTGAAGCCGGCCTCGGAAATTCCCTCGACGCCTGGGCCTGGGTCTCCGCCTTCTCCCGGCCGGACTGTCACGTCATCGCGTACCACCGGCGAGGGTACGGACAAACTACTTCATCTGCACTGCCGCACACCGTCGTCGACGTGCTGGTGCGAAGTACCCGATCATCCGGCCCCCTCATTGGGGTCACGCACTCCATCGGCCTACTAGCTCTGGCCAGTTATGCCGGCCGTGACATCGCCGGACGCCGAATCGCCGCTGTGGTCATCGTGGACGGAACCGATCCCGACCTCTTCGCCGCGGATCGGCAGGACCGCCGCCGAGTTGGCACCTACCTGCAGGCGCAACTGCGGAGCATGTTCGCCGCTCTGACTGGAATATACAATTTCGCGCCTCACGCGGTCGGGCGACAGTCCCGGTACGAGCCGGACCAGCAAAACGGCATCATCCAGTTCGTTTTCTGCCCGCGGAACATCCACCGCGCGATCGGTGAGTACTTCGAATTCGAGACGGATCAGGTTCTCGATGCTTTGCGAGCCATCCCGAATCGATACCTCGTCGCCTCTCAGGAGAACGCAGCGCAACAGGCGGAACTCGCGATAAAAATCGGTGCCGAATACACTTTGGTGCCCGACTCGTCTCATCGATCAATCATCGGATTCCGTGAGAACGCCCAACAGGTCGCCTTGGTCATCCGTGGGGCAGCCGATGCCGCGGCCTGACGTAAACCGAGCCGTCGGAGTGGTAGCGGTCGGCGCCCTCACCGCGCACCTCATCGCGACAACGTTGTTCAACACGCCAGACTCGTTCAACCTGGACCTCCGTCGTTATGTCGGCGGTTGGACGATCCCGGGTTGGCGTTTCTTCGCTCCGAATCCCGGCGTGCAGAACGTGCATCTACTAGTCCGGACGGGAGACGGAACCTCTCCCACTGCACCGTCGCTATGGCAGGACGTCACGCCGATAATCGATCACCGTGCACTCAACGTCGCTCTGAACCCGCGCAGTCGCGGGCCGAAGGCCCTATTCGACGCCATGCAGCAACTCTCGGTGATGAAGTCGAACTATGCGCGCTTCGACTGGATCACCACGAGCACCGCCTACGAACTCGTGACCGATGCTGCCCGCGGCCTCCTGCCATATCGAAAGACCGACCGGTTCCAGTTCCTGTTGATGAACTACTTCCCGGCAGCACCCGAGGGACAGCGGATGCAGCCGATCATCATCTCCAGGTGGGAGAGCGTGTGGCCCGGAGCGCGGTCGTGACCGCCCCACAACCGCTCGCGACCTTCGAGGGCTCCGAACTTCATCTGCATGTGTCGGGATCAATCTCAGCGTCGCTCGTCCCCTGGTGGATCAACTGGATCCGATTCATCACACCGGAGGTCGTCATTAACGTATCCGTTTCATCGCGGGCAACGTCCTTTGTGACCGTCGGGGCACTTCAAGGACTCGCGAACGGCGAAGTCTGGCTCGACGATTGGGAGACCCCCGGCCTGCCGCACTCGTGGCGAAACGGTCGAAGCGGGAATTCGGAGTGCATTATCGTCTTCCCTGCGACGCTTGACACGGTCATGCGCCTGGCACAGGGCCGAGCCGACTCTCCGGCACTAATGATGCTGCAGATCACCGATCTTCCGATCGTGCTCGCAGACGTGTTCCCGGCCGAGAACGCAGTAATCAACCACTGGCGTGAGGTGCTGTTGAAGCGGCCAAACATCGCGTTCGCCCCGCAGATCGACACGCCCCGCGCCGACGACCGCAAAACTACCACCAGCGGTTTCAACCTTCCCGGCGCGCTCGCCACTGCAAACGAAGCGATCGCGGCTAGTCGAGTGTAATTCCCTGGCAATAGCGTGGCGTTCATGTCCTTGAATATTTTATAGAAATGTCCGCTGGTGCCCCTCATTCATCTAGCTGGCGCCTCCGCTGAGCCCTCCCGGGAATCACCCGCAGCTCTGCCGCGTTGGCTCTGACGTGATCGTCCAGCTCTACACCTCAGCCTTCTGCGGCGCGTGTCACGCTGCACGCTCGGTCCGCTCGACGCCGAAGCCGCCGGAATCCGCTCCACCCCCACGGTCCTCGTGCGGGACACAACGAGAGAGGTTGTCTTCCGCGCGCAGGGCGCCCACTCGCTCCCCAGGCACTCGCCGCGCTGGCGCTCGCCCTCCCCGCGTAGGTGGTGGCCGCAGGAGGATCCATGCACCGTCGTGCCGCGATCGCGGACCCCATCGGGTTTCTTAGCGCCCTCAGTCTCTCCGGATGCTCGGTGGACGAGCCCGAGACGACAACGGCGACGGTCGGCCGCGGTGGCGAGCGGGCCGAGGTCCTGGGCGGCGTCGTCGTCTGCTCCGGATCCGTCGATGGCCTCGATCTCGCCGCCTCCGACTCGGCTCCCTTGACCATCGGCGACGGACTGCGGAGGGTCACCCGATGGGTGTCGCCGTCTCCGGTGACTCAGCTGGGTGCGACCGACCTCTCCGGCGTAACAGTCTGGCCGGCCGATACGGAGATCGAGCGGTTCCCGCTCGGCGTCGACCTCGCGCTCAAAGCGTACGCGACCGGCCGTTCCGTCCTCTCCCGCCCGGTGGTTTTGACGGCCGAGCAGTTCGACACGCTCTCCGTTGGCGAGATCGTCGTCGGCGACGTCCGCGACGGCATATCCGAGACCCTCTCGGCGCAGGAATTCCTCGGCCTCGCCTGTACGCCACGCTGACCGTCAGTACGCAGCACTCCGGCCGGCCCGTTCCGCGCAGCGGTCGACCGCTGCGCGGATCTCGTCGCTGCGCCAGAGCGGCCCGAGCCGGTGCTCCTGTTTCGAGAGGAGGATCCCGCCTTGACGAGTAATCGCAGCAGAGAGTAGACGTTCGGGATCTGCACTCCGACCTTCGCCGCCGCCATCACCGCCATGATGACCGGCGTCCAGCAACCACGTCGAGCAGGCGCCAAGCGGTACTGTCCCGCCGCACCCGCAATCGGTCGTTCCACGACTGCCGGATCTCGGCGATCTCGTCGACGAGGAGACGAGTGTTCCAAACGGCGCGGAACGAAGCAGCGGCGAAGGCGCGGACGACGGGGTCCGGATCCCCCTCGCGAGAGGAGGTGAGCGCCCGATGGTAGCCGAGACGTCGGCGAGGAGGCCAGCGGAGACGGGGACCGAGACGGTAGGGGTGACTCCGCGGTGCCGCAGCGCGGATTGCGCCAGCGCGCGGCCAGTGCGTCCATTCCCGTCTGTGACCGGGTGGATGGTCTCGAACTGCGCGTGACTGAGAGCGACAACGACGAGAGGCCGAAGGTCACGGCGGACGGTGAACGCCGTCAGGTCCTCGATGAGGTCAGGGATGCGCTCGAAGCTCGGAGCGACGTACTTGGCGCCGATCGGGCTGTCCGCCCGCGTGCCGATCCAGACCGGCTCCTGCCGCCGCCGCGGTGGCGTGTGTCGCGGCTGATCCGCGAGGAGCAGCGAGTGCAGGCGCAGAATCAATGCCGCGCTGATCTCTGGGAAAGCTCCAGCGCCGCACTCATCGCTCGCGTGTTCGCGACGATCAGCTCCGCGTTCCTGCCCGAGCATGCTCCGAACTCCGCGCTGAAGACGGAGCGAGCGGACGCCGTAAGATTCTCGATCTTGGAGGACGAGGATGCCTCCGGCCGCGGCAGCACCGGTGCGAATCCGATGACCCCGGCCCCTAGCTCGGCATCGAGGCGGCTCAGCTCCCGCGCGGCTTCATCGGCATCATCCAGGGTGTCGCTCTGCAGCCCGGGAGACGGCGCCGCGATGCGCGGTGGGACGGCGGAGCGATACGACGAGCGCGAAGGCCCGTTATCGCCGACCGTCCAGGCCCGTTGTCGTCGACCGTCCAGGCGCGGCGAGCAGACGACGTTAAGCGCTGCTGCGCCCATTCGGGCACAGGCCAGGACGATCCGGAGTCGGAAGCCGTGTGTACCTCGACGCAATTATGGGATAGTGACCGACACCATATTTGTATCGATCCTTGTTCTTGTTTACGACGCAGATCGCGGCGGTCCGATCGTCGCAGCGCAGGTGAGACGGCTGAGGAAATCGACGGGCGAGACTCGATGGTGCGAGACCCGGAACACACCTCGTCGGACCCCGCAGGGCCGCGATACGCAAAGGCCGGCGATCTCGGAGACGGCGATCTCGGACACACTGTGGAGCCTCGGAGAGACTGTGGAGCCTAGGAGATTCGAACTCCTGACATCCTGCTTGCAAAGCAGGCGCTCTACCAACTGAGCTAAGGCCCCGGGCCGGGGACGGGGCGTTCCGTCTCCGAGAGTCGGATGGCCCGCCACCGCGAGGTGACGGGCCGTCCGGCACGGTGGGGGTACCAGGACTTGAACCTGGGACCTCTTCATTATCAGTGAAGCGCTCTAACCGCCTGAGCTATACCCCCGGATTGACCAGAGGAGACTCTACCGGACCTGCCGCCAGAATCCCAATCGGCCGCCGCCTACTGGTTGGTGAAGCCGACCAGCAGGCCGCCGGTGATCTTGACGCTGAGGTTGTACAGCGTCGCGACGATCGCGCCGAGTGCGGTGGTGACGATCGTGTTCAGCACTGAGACAACGATCGCGAAGCCCATGACCTGCGGCAGCGAGAGGACCGTGCTGAGGTCGAACGTCTCGGTGCCTGCGACCTCCTGCACCAGGCCACTAACCTTCTCCAGCACACCCGTCTGGGAGAGGACCGTGTAGACCAGGTAGACGACGACGATCGTGATGATCGCGAGCGCCAGACCGAGTAGGAACGAGAGCTTCACGGCCGACCAGAAGTCGACGTAGACCAGCTTCAAGCGAACCTGCTTCGCCGCCGGGCTCTTCGCAGACTTCTTGGCGAGCTTCTCGGCGACGGTGCTACTCATCTACGGACCCATCCTCTTCCGACGCCGGACCGGACTCGGCCGGCGCCGCGGCGTCGGGATCCTCGTCCTGGGCGTCGAGATTACGTTCGGTGTTCTTGGCGAGTGCGATGATGCGGTCGTCCTCAGCGAATCGTGCGAAGACGACTCCCATGGTGTCGCGACCCTTGGCCGGTACCTCGGCCACGGCAGAGCGTACCACCTTGCCACTGGCGAGAACGACGAGCACCTCGTCGTCCTCTCCGGTGATGATCGCGCCCACCAGGTCGCCCCGCTTGTCCTCGAGCTTGGCGACTTTGATGCCCAGACCGCCACGTCCCTGGAGCCGATACTGATCGACCGCGGTCCGCTTCGCGTATCCGCCCTCGGTGACCACGAACACGAACCCCTCGTCGCTGACGACGTTGGCGTCGAGCAGTCGGTCCTCCCCACGGAATGACATCCCCCGCACGCCCGAGGTAGAGCGACCCATCGGACGCAGCGCCTCATCGGACGCAGTGAAGCGGATGGACATGCCCTTGCGCGAGACGAGCAGCACGTCGCTGTCCTCCTCGACCAGGAGCGCCGAAACCAGTTCGTCGCCGTCGCGCAGCTTGATCGCGATGATCCCGCCGGAGCGGTTCGTGTCGTACTCGGCGAGAGCCGTCTTCTTCACCAGCCCGTCGCGCGTCGCGAGGACAAGATAGCGCGCCGCCTCGTAGTCCCGGATGTCGAGGATCTGCGCGATCTGCTCACCCGGCTCGAGCGCGAGCAGGTTCGCGATGTGCTGCCCCTTGGCGTCGCGGCCCGCCTCCTGCAGTTCGTAGGTCTTGGCGCGGTACACCCGCCCGGTGTTCGTGAAGAAGAGGAGCCAGTGGTGTGTGGTGGTGACGAAGAAGTGCTCGACGATGTCGTCGGCCTTCAACTGCGCGCCACGCACACCGCGGCCACCACGGTGCTGCGCCCGATAGGAGTCGCTCCGGGTGCGCTTGAGGTAGCCACCGCGGGTGACGGTGACAACCATCTCCTCCTCGGGGATCAGGTCCTCGACGCTCATGTCGCCGTCGAAACCGAAGAGGATCTCGGTGCGGCGGTCGTCGCCGAAGCGGTCCACGATGTCCCCGAGTTCATCCGAGATGATCGTGCGCTGGCGCTCGGGGCTAGCGAGGATCGACTTGTAATCCTCGATCTCGGCCTGGATCCGGTCGTGCTCGTCGATGATCTTCTGACGCTCGAGGGCCGCGAGTCGGCGCAGCTGCATGTCGAGGATGGCGCGGGACTGCACCTCGTCGATGTCGAGCAGCTCCATCAGGCCGTCGCGCGCCTCCTCCACGGTGGGCGAACGGCGGATCAGCGCGATGACCTCGTCGAGCGCGTCGAGCGCCTTGAGATAGCCGCGCAGAATGTGAATCCGCGCTTCCGCCTCGTCGAGGAGGTACTGGGTGCGGCGCACGATGACCTCGACCTGGTGGTCGACCCACGCGCGGATGAAGCCGTCGAGCGAGAGCGTGCGCGGAATGCCGTCGACAATCGCGAGCATGTTCGCGCCGAAGTTCTCCTGCAGCGGCGTGTGCTTGTAGAGGTTGTTCAGCACCACCTTCGCCACGGCATCGCGTTTGAGCACGACCACGAGGCGCTGACCGGTGCGGCCGGAGGTCTCGTCGCGGATATCCGCAATGCCGGAGACCCGCCCGTCCTTGACCAGCTCGGCGATCTTAATCGCGAGATTGTCCGGATTCACCTGGTACGGCAACTCGGTGACCACGAGACAGGTGCGGCCCTGGATCTCCTCGATCGAGACCACGGCCCGCATCGTGATCGAGCCCCGACCGGTGCGGTACGCGTCCTGAATACCGCGGACGCCGAGGATCTGTGCGCCGGTGGGGAAGTCGGGGCCCTTGATCCGCTGCAGCAGCGCCTCGAGGAGTTCCTCGCGCGTGGCCTCGGGGTTCTCGAGCGCCCACTTCGCGCCGGCGGCGACCTCGCGCAGGTTGTGCGGCGGAATGTTGGTCGCCATACCGACTGCGATGCCGACAGAGCCGTTGACCAGCAGATTCGGGAAGCGCGCGGGGAGAATCGCCGGCTCGCGCGTGCGGCCGTCGTAGTTGTCCTGGAAGTCGACGGTGTTCTTGTCGATGTCGCGGACCATCTCGAGCGCGAGCGGCGCCATCTTGGTCTCGGTGTAGCGCGGAGCAGCTGCGCCATCATTGCCGGGGGAACCGAAGTTGCCCTGGCCCAGTGCGAGTGGATAGCGCAGGCTCCACGGCTGCACCAGGCGCACCAGCGCGTCGTAGATCGCGGAGTCGCCGTGCGGATGGAACTGTCCCATCACGTCGCCGACGACGCGCGAGCACTTCGAAAACGCCTTATCCGGGCGGTAACCACCGTCGTACATGGCGTAGATGACACGGCGGTGCACCGGCTTGAGCCCGTCACGCACCTCCGGCAGAGCGCGGCCCACGATGACGCTCATCGCGTAGTCGAGGTAGGAGCGCTGCATCTCGAGCTGCAGGTCCACCGGCTCGATCTTGTCGTGCCCGTGGATCACGACACCGGTGTCAGTGACGATGTCGTCACTCTCGTCCGGTCCGGTGGGGGTGTCTGCTTCGTCTGCCATGATCTCTGGTCTCTCAGGTGGGTCCGTGTCCCGGAGGTGCGGGGGCGGCGATCGCGCTGGGTGTCAGGGGGGTGGGGTCGTGGGGGTCGTGGGGGTCGTGAAGTTCTTACCGTTCGTGGGTGGATGTTTGGCGGTGTTCGTGCGGCCCATTGAAGGCCGCTGTTACGTTGTCGAAGTGGTTGCGTGCCGCGGCCGTGTGCCGCGGGGCTGCCGCCTTTCGGATCGCTGTGCGATCCGCAGGGCTGCCGCCTTGTAGATCGCGATGCGATCTAGATGTCGAGGAAGCGCACGTCCTTCGCATTCTTCTGAATGAAGGATCGGCGGGACTCGACGTCCTCGCCCATCAGGGTCGAGAAGATCTCGTCGGCCGCGGCCGCGTCATCGAGAGTGACCTGGAGGAGGGTCCGCGTGGCGGGGTCCATAGTGGTCTCCCACAGCTCCTTGTAGTCCATCTCGCCAAGGCCCTTGTAGCGCTGAATGCCGTTCTCCTTGGGCATACGCTTGTTGCTCGCAGAGCCGTGCGCGATCAGCGCGTCACGCTCGCGGTCGCTATAGACGTATTCGTGCGGCGAATTCGACCACTTGAGACGGTACAGCGGCGGCTGCGCGAGGTAGACGTAGCCGAGGTCGATCAGTGGACGCATGTAGCGGAACAGGAGCGTCAGAAGGAGCGTCGTAATGTGCTGCCCGTCGACGTCGGCGTCCGCCATCAGGATGATCTTGTGATACCGCGCTTTATCCGGATTGAAGTCTTCGCCGATGCCGGCTCCGAACGCCGTGATCATCGCCTGCACCTCGTTGTTGCCGAGCGCGCGATCCAGGCGCGCCTTCTCGACGTTGAGGATCTTGCCGCGCAGGGGGAGGATCGCCTGAGTTTCGGGGTTTCGGCCCTGCACCGCGGATCCGCCCGCCGAATCGCCCTCGACGATGAAGATCTCGGAGATCGACGGGTCCTTCGACTGGCAGTCCTTGAGCTTGCCCGGCATTCCGCCGCCCTCGAGCAGGCCCTTGCGGCGGGCCGTCTCTCGCGCCTTCCGCGCCGCCATCCGGGCGGACGCTGCCTGGATCGCCTTGCGGATGATGTCCTTCGCCTGGCTCGGGTTGCGGTCGAACCAGTCGGCGAGCTGCTCGCCGGCCACCCGCTGCACGAACGCCTTCGCCTCGGTGTTTCCGAGCTTCGTCTTCGTCTGGCCCTCGAACTGCGGCTCGCCAAGCTTGATCGAGACGACGGCGGTCAAGCCCTCGCGGATATCGTCGCCCGAAAGGTTCTCATCCTTCTCCCTGAGCAGGTTGTTCGCGCGCGCGTAACGGTTGACCAGCGAGGTCAGCGCGGCGCGGAAGCCCTCCTCGTGGGTGCCGCCCTCATGCGTGTTGATCGTGTTCGCATAGGTGTGGACGCTCTCGGTGTAGGCCGTAGTCCATTGCATCGCGACCTCGAGCGAGATGCGGCGCTCGGTGTCCTCCGACTCGAAGTCGATGATCTCGGAGTGCACCAGGTCGGACTTCTTCAGCGAGTTGATGTACTCGACGTAGTCGACGAGCCCCTTCTCATAGTGGAAGACGTCGGTCCGGTCGCCCTCCGTCTCGTTCTCGCCCTCCCCCTCAAACTCGACCTCGTTCTGATCGGTCAGTGCGATGCGCAGGCCCTTATTGAGGAACGCCATCTGCTGGAAGCGGGCCCGCAGGGTCTCGTAGTCGAATTCGACAGTCTCGAAAATACCCGCGTTCGGCCAGAAAGTGATCGTGGTCCCGGTCTTGTCGCTGGCCTCGCCCTTCTCGAGCGGGGCATCCGGCACGCCGTCGGTGAAGCTCATCCGATACACGGCGCCCTGACGCTTCACCTCGACCTCGAGGCGCGTCGAAAGCGCATTGACCACGGAGGAGCCGACGCCGTGCAGACCACCGGAAACCGCGTAGCCGCCTCCGCCGAACTTGCCACCGGCGTGCAGCACGGTCAGCACCAGCTCGACCGTCGAGATTCCCTCGGTCGGGTGCATGTCGACCGGGATACCGCGACCGTTGTCAGCGACGGTGACGCCTCCGTCGGCCCGCATCACGATCTCGATGTTGTCGCAGTAGCCCGCGAGCGCCTCATCGACGGCGTTGTCGACGATCTCGTAGACCAGGTGGTGCAGTCCGCGCGGACCCGTGGACCCGATGTACATTCCGGGGCGCTTGCGGACCGCCTCGAGTCCCTCCAGGACCTGGATCTGGTTCGCGCCGTAGTCGCCGGAGGACTTGGTCGACATGCTCTCGTGCACGGCGGAGGGTCCGGCGGAGCCGTTCGCGTCCAGGTCGTTCGCTTCGGGTGACGTGGAGTCGTTCGGCTCTTGTGTCATAGCTGTGGAATTCTCCTCTGACGGTCCGTCGTGACGCGCACGGTGATCTGGAGATCGCCCGCGCGGCGTCGTCACTGCGTTTCGGCGGCCCTTCATTCTACCGCGTGCGTACTCGATCCGAAGCGCTGGATGGCGATCTGCGGCGCGAAAGCTCAGCGGTCGACCGAAAATGCGTTGTCAGCCGTAGGTGTCGCGTGGACCACGCCCTGGAATGGACCTGGGACCCTTTTTCCAGTTCGGGACGTCGGGCCCCAGAAAACGGATCGACGTGATGCCCGCCTCGGAGAAGTTCACGGCGATGTGGTTCATGATCTCGATCCGCATCAGCCGCAGCTGGGTCGACCACGCCGTCGACTCACAGGCGACCGTCAGGACACCGTCGATGACCCCCACCGGAGTGGAGTGCTTCGCTGTCTCCTCTCCAGCAATCGCCGTCCACGACGACATCAGATCGCCCTGCGCCAGTGGCGCCGTCCAGCCGAGCTTCACGGTGAGGGAGTCGAGGACGTCGCCGAGATCGTGCGGATCGCGGCCCTTGCCAAACGGGATCGCATCACCGCGGGGCTCCACGCGCTCCACGGTCTTCCGGATGCGACGCGGACCGTCCGCACCGAATACCTCCTTGAGGTGGCGGTAGACGCGGGCGGCTTCGGAGTCGGGGGTGGGGGCGCCGCGACGGGGCGCGTCAGCCATCGGCTGGCCCCGCATCGACGATTCGCCCAGCCTCGACGATTCGCCCAGCCTCGATCCGCACGGTGTGCACGGCCAGCGCCTCCGGCACGTCGTCGAAGACCGCCGCCGTGATCAACACCTGCTCATAGTCGGCGACGACGGAGGCGAGCCGCTCGCGTCGCCGCGCATCCAGTTCGGCAAAGACGTCGTCGAGCATGAGCACCGGGTCGCCCATCGGGGAGTCGCGGCGCAGCAACTCCGCTGACCCCAGCTTCAGCGCTAGTGCGAACGACCAGCTCTCGCCGTGGCTGGCGTATCCCTTCGCCGGCAACGCATTGAGCTCGAACTGCACGTCGTCGCGGTGCGGGCCGACGAGGGAGATCCCCCGCTCAAGCTCGCGGCGGCGCACCCCGGTTAACGCCGTCGCGAACGACTCCGCCAGACTCTCGCCCGCGGTTGGCGAGGCGGAGCCCGGCTGCTCCACCGGCTCGCCGTCGTCGTCGACCGCGCCCTCGATGCTCAATCGTGAGCGGAGCACCGGGCGCTGGTCGGCGCCGGCGACCGCCTCGTAGGCCGCGCGCACCGGACCGCTCAGCTCCTCCACCAGGGTGAGTCGGGACTGCATGATCTCGGTTCCGAGCGCGATCAGGCGCTCGTCCCAGATGTCGAGGGTTCCGAGTTTCGAGGCGTCGCGGACACCGCTCGCCCGCGCCGACTTCAGCAGGGAGTTGCGCTGGCGCAGCACGCGATCGTAGTCGGACTGCACCGCGCTCATCCGGGGCGAGCGGAGGACCACCAACTGGTCCAGGAAGCGCCGCCGCGCGGACGGATCGCCGCGGATCAGCAGAAGATCCTCCGGTGCGAAGAGCACGCTCGAGAAGAAGCGGGGGAGCTCGCGCGGCTTGATCCCACCGCGATTGATCTGTGCGCGGTTGGGCGAGGAGCGGTTGATCTGCACCTCGGCGAGCAACTCGCGCTCCCCGTTTCGGAGCCGCGCGCGCACCACCGCGCTGTCGCGGCCCGCGCGGATGAGCGCCTGATCGCTCGACACGCGGTGCGAGCCGAGGGTGGAGAGGTAGCCGAGCGATTCGACCAGGTTCGTCTTGCCCTGCCCGTTCCGCCCGACGAACAGGTTCGCCCCCGGGACGAGCGCAACATCGACCGACTCGTAGTTTCGAAAGTCGCTGAGCGCCAGCTGCGTCACCTGCACGTCGCGCTCCTCTCCTCCGCCCCGCCGCCCCCTAACAGACCATCGTCCCCCGCAATGTGGAGGCGGCCGAAGGCCCGCCGCCCCCGTGAGAGCATCCCTGCCTCACGGGGGCGGCGGGCCGCAGTCCGCCGTCCGTCACCGGCTCTGCACAACGCCACCACCCCTGGAAGCCGACCGCCGCGAGGCCGGGCAGGGACCGGCCGAGCCCGTCGATTGAGCTCCGCTCAATCGACGGCTTTAACGGAGTGCCCGCCGAACTGGTTGCGCAGCGCCGCGACGGCCTTCATCGCGGGAGAGTCCTCCTGACGGGAGACGAAGCGCGCGAAGATCGAGGCGCTGATCGTCGGCACCGGGACGGCATTGTTGATGGCCTCCTCGATGGTCCAGCGGCCCTCGCCCGAGTCCTGCACGTAGCCCTCGATGTTCTTGAAGTCCGGGTCCTGCTCGAGGGCGCGGACGAGGAGCTCGAGCAGCCAGGACCGAACGACCGTGCCGCGCTGCCACGCCTTGAAGGTGCCGGTGACGTCCTTGATGATGTCGCTGCGGGTTTCAAGGAGCTCGTAACCCTCGGCGAACGCCTGCATCAGGGCATATTCGATGCCGTTGTGCACCATTTTCGCGTAGTGGCCCGCGCCGACCTCGCCGACGTGGACGAAGCCCTCTTCGCGGGGACCCTCCGGACGCAGCGCGTCGAAGACGGGCATCGCGTACTCGACGAGCTCCTTCGGGCCGCCGACCATGAGGCCGTAGCCGTTCTGTAGACCCCAGACCCCGCCGGAGACTCCGGCGTCGATGTAGTGGATGCCCTTCGGCTTCAGCAGGGCGTCGTGCTTGAAGTCCTCGGTGAAGCGGGAGTTGCCACCGTCGATGACAAGGTCGCCCTCGGCAAGCTTCTCCGAGAGGTCCTTCACGACCGCGTCGGTGATCTCGCCGGCCGGGACCATCACCCAGACGATCCGGGGGGAGGGGAGCGCGGCGATCATCTCGTCGAGCGAGGCGGCGTCCGAGACGTCCGGGTTCCGGTCGTAACCGGTGACCTCGAGGCCCTTCGAGCGGAGGCGGGAGCGCATGTTATCGCCCATCTTGCCGAGGCCGACGAGTCCGATGTGCATGGTGAACCTTCCTGGATTCGTTGTCCGGCGGGCGGGCGCTCGTCGGGAGCGGGGCGGTCGCGGCTCTGCGATCCGGGGCGGTGGTCAGCGCAGCAGCAGGTTGGGCTGGAGCAGGTAGCGGTAGCTGTCGCTGCCGGGCTGTTCCCGCGAGGTCTGCGCGGTGATCAGGACAGGGCCGGGCTTGTTGGGGTTTTCAGTCTTCGTGAACGCGATGCGCACGAATTCGGAGTGGACGGCGGCGAGGCCGTCGAGCAGGAACTGCGGCTTGAGCGAGACGACCACGTCGTCCCCGGTCACGATCGCGTCGATGCTCTCGGACGCCTGCGCCTGCTCGGAGCCAATGGCCTCGAGGGTGAGCCCGTCGCTGCTGAAGCTGAAGCGGAGGGCGGCCTCGCGCTCGAGCACGAGTGAGACGCGGCGGACGGCTTCGATGAGGTCGCTGGTCGACATCACCGCGTAGTTCTCGACGGAGGCGGGGAAGAGGCGCTTCACGGGCGGGAAGTTGCCCTTGATCAGGAGCGAGGTGACGGTCTTGCGATCGGCGGTGAACGCGATCAGCTCGCGTTCGTCGCGGTTCGTGATCGCGATCGAGACGGTGCCGGAGTGGCCGAAGGTCTTGCCGACCTCCTGGAGCGTGCGCGCCGGCACCAGAGCGGTGAGCGGCTGAGCCGGCGCCGGATTGTCGCCGTTGTCCCAGTCGATCTCGCGGACGGCGACCCGGTAGCGGTCGGTCGCGACGAGTCCGATCGTGTTCTCGGTGATCTCGAGCTGCACGCCCGTGATGACCGGAGTGACGTCGTCGCGGGAGGCGGCGACCGCCACCTGCGAGACCGCTGCCGCGAAGGCGTCCGCCGGGACGAGACCGGTAGAGGCGTCGATCTCGGGGATGCTCGGGTACTCCTCCACGGGCATTTGCAGCAGCGTGAAGTGCGCTGAGCCGGCCGAGACCGAGACGCGCGACTCCTCCGTGGCGATCCGCACAGGCGCATTCGGCAGGCGGTTCGCGATATCGGCGAGGAGGCGGCCCGAGACCAGGACGGTCCCCGTCTCCTCGACGTCTGCTGCGATCTGCGTCTGCGCGGACACCTCGTAATCGAAGGAGGACAGCGTCAGACCCTCGGCGGTCGCCTCGATGAGGACCCCGGAGAGGATCGGCAGGGTCGTGCGCTGCGGGAGCAGCTTGACCGCGAAGGACACCGCCTCGCTGAAGACATCGCGGTTGGCTTGGAACCTCACGAGTACACCCCTGACGAGTCGCGGACGAAGACCGTCGCCCATCGTACCCGCCGGGCTCGGCGCGCTCGGAGGCGGATCGCGGCCGAGAGCTCCCGAGCCGCTGTGGAGAGGTTGCCGGTCGAGGTCTAATTAAAGAGAGAACTGCGTTAACAGTGTTAACAGGTGTGGAAACTGTGGAAAACGCTTCGGGCCCCTACTGCGCAGAGGGATCGGAGCTACCCGCCCCTGTGGAGGGAGTGTGAGCGCGGCCGTGGACGCCCTGTGGAGCGATTCGGGCCGACCCACCGCCCTCCACAGGCGGGCGTTCCGGGCGCACAATCCCGAGGCGGTTGTCCACAGTTATCCACAGGTTCCTCACACTGTGGAAATCGACGGCTGTGGCGCGTGAGACGGCGTGTCAGGCGCACGGATGACGAGACGCGAGGGGTCGACGGCGAGGAGCAGCGATCCGTCTTTGCTGGTCGACGAGCCACGCAGCGGAGTCTCGAGACCCACGGACCGTGCTCCTCCTGTCGATCCATCGAACATCGGATGCAGGGAAGGATGTCGCCCGTAGGGGACGGCCGGGAGCTAGCGGTTGGTCTTGATGCGGGTGGTCAGCTCGGTGACCTGGTTGTAGATGCTGCGGCGCTCCTTCATGAGCTCCGAGATCTTTTTGTTCGCGTACATGACGGTCGTGTGGTCGCGGTTGCCGAACAGCTGACCGATCTTGGGCAGCGAGAGATTTGTCAGCTCGCGGCAGAGGTACATCGCAATCTGGCGTGCGGTGGCCACGGCTTGAGAGCGCGACGATCCGTAGAGGTCGTCGACCGTCAGCTTGAAGTAGTCCGCGGTGTGATTGATGATGTCCACCGGCGAGATGACGTTGTCCTCGTCGAGCGTGATCAGGTCTTTTAGCACGGTCTGCACGAGCGACATGTCGACCGGAGTGCGGTTCAGGCTCGCGAACGCGGTGACGCGGATGAGCGTCCCCTCGAGTTCGCGGATGTTGCTCGACACCTTCGACGCCATGAACTCGAGGATCTCGTCCGGGACGAGCAGTTTCTCGCTCACCGCCTTCTTGCGGAGAATCGCGATGCGCGTCTCAAGGTCCGGCGCCTGCACATCGGTGATCAGGCCCCACTCGAAGCGCGAGCGCATCCGGTCCTCGAAGCCGGTCAGGGCCTTCGGCGGCAGATCGGAGGTGATCACGACCTGCTTGTTGTGGTCGTGCAGCTGGTTGAAGGTGTGGAAGAAGGCCTCCTGCGTCTCGGCCTTTCCCTGCAAAAACTGAATGTCGTCGATCAGGAGGATGTCGACGTTGCGATAGCGGCCGTGGAAGGCGTTGCCCCGGTTATTCGCGATCGAGTTGATGAAATCATTGGTGAACTCCTCGCTCGAGACGTACCGCACGCGGATCCCCGGATAGAGGCTCATGGCGTAGTGGCCGATGGCGTGCAGGAGGTGCGTCTTGCCGAGCCCCGAGTCGCCGTAGACGAAGAGCGGGTTGTAGGCCTTGGCGGGCGCTTCGGCGACGGCGACAGCCGCGGCGTGGGCGAACCGGTTGGAGCCTCCGATGACAAAGTTGTCGAAGCTGTATTTGGGATTCAGCCGGGTGTCCGTGGCCGGCACGGTCCGCAGCTCCTCGACGACACCGGTCGGCGCGACTATGGCCGAGGAGGCGTTGCTGGGCTCGAACGGGTTCGTCGAGTCCTGGGTCGACGGGGAGTTCAGGGGCTCGTGCTCGATGTCGGGGTTTACCACGAATGCGAAGGTCGTGACGCCGAAGGAGTCGTCGAGCGTCCCGATCGCGCTGAGCAGGGGCACGCGCACGCGCTGTTCGAGCATCCCGCGGGTGAATTCGTTCGGGACCTCGAGGTAGAAGGTGCCCGCCATGATGCCCTTGGGCTCCACCAGCGAGACGAATCCGTAGAGGGGAGCGGTGATCCGCTCGTCCTGGGACAGTGCGCCGAGGATCACGTTCCACGCGTTGACCATCGACGTGTCGCCTGTCATCTGTCTCCGGTCCTGGGTGGTGTCGCTGTGAAGCCGCTACGGGAGTCGCCGAGTCCGGAGGCCGTCGCGGGGCGGTTGTGAGCCGCGAACCGAGGCGCGGTCTCGTGTGCCGTTCCTCCACAGGGTTGTCCACCGGCCTCGAGTGATGCCTGTGCGGGAGCGGGAAGACGCGGATCCCACCTGTGGATAACTGCGGCTCAACACCGTAACGAACGGAGCCGACGGGAGACAAATCCACCACAGCAACTCCCGCGTGTCAATGCGCGGAAGCCCGTGCCGCCGGTGCATGATCGAGGTTTCGACCCGATCACATTTGACCGGCGACGGTGCAGGCCGTAGCTTTAATCAGTTGACGCCTGCCCGGTGTCGTCCGTGCGACCCTCGTGGGTCTCGCGGAGTCGCAGCCGGGACCCCTTGCTTCCCGGAGGATCCGAGTCACCGCCCGAGAGGGCGGCACCGGTTCGCGCCGCGGAACACGTACGTGGAGATCTGAATCATGAGCAAGCGAACCTTCCAGCCGAACAACCGTCGTCGCGCCAAGGTGCACGGCTTCCGCCTGCGCATGCGCACCCGTGCCGGCCGTGCCATCCTGAGCGCTCGTCGCGCCAAGGGGCGCACCGAGCTCTCCGCCTAGTAGCGACCGGTACCGACCAGCGGTGCTGGCCAGAGCCAATCGCATCGTCCACGGAGGCGAGTACCGGACAGTCGTCCGTCGCGGTGTGCGGTCCACAGGGCCGCACACCGTCACGTATGTCCGCCGTTCCTCGGTGGCCGATCCTGTGCGGTTCGGATTCATCGTCGCGAAAACGGTCGGCACGGCGGTGACGCGCAATACCGTGCGTCGCCGGCTGAAGGCGGTGGCCTTTGAACTCGTTCGCGACATCGACCCGGGCACCCAGGTGGTGGTCCGTGCTCTGCCCGGCAGTGCCGACGCTCCCTGGTCAGATCTGAGGGCCGAGGTCGCTACCGCGATGGCGCGGGCCCTGCGGAAGAGCGGAGCCCGCTCGTGAGTGCGGTGCTCCCCCGTTGCGAGTCCTGGTCCGCCGGGCTTGGTTGGACGGTGGTCCTGCTCCCGCGGAATGTCGGCGTCCTGCTCCTGGTCGTCTATCGGGCCGTCGTCTCTCCGCTCTACGGGGATGTCTGCCGCTACTACCCCTCGTGCTCCGCGTACGCGCTCCAGGCGGTCCAGTTCCACGGGCTCGTCCTCGGCTCCGTCCTCGCGGCCCGCCGTCTGCTCCGCTGCCACCCGTGGGCGGCTGGCGGCATCGACGACGTCCCGACCTCGATCCCCCTGCACCGACCGGCTTCCGGCCGGACCCGCTTCGCTGTGACGCGAGCTGGGTTCGTCGTGGGCCCTCGAAAGGACTGACCTCACTTCATGGACCTCCTCGGCACGATCCTCTGGCCCCTCAAGTGGGTGGTCGAGCTCCTCCTCGTTGCCTTCCACCAGCTGCTGACGTTCACCGGCATGGAGGCGGCCGCAGGAATCACCTGGGTCCTCTCGATCGTCGGCCTGGTCATCGTCATCCGCGCCGCGCTCATCCCAATCTTCGTCAAGCAGATCAAGAGCCAGCGCCGGATGCTCGAAGTCGCACCCCAGCTCAAGAAGATCCAGGACAAGTACAAGGGCAAGCGCGACCAACTGTCCCGCGAGGCGATGTCCCGCGAGACGATGGAGCTCTACAAGAAGACGGGCACCAATCCGCTCGCCTCCTGTCTGCCACTGCTGATCCAGATGCCGATCTTCTTCAGTCTGTTCTCGGTCCTGAATGCGGCGCAGCACAGCCAAAGGGGCGTCGGTCCGCTCGATGAGACACTCGCCCGCCAGTTTGGCGAGGCCAACCTGTTCGGCGTCGCTCCGCTGCACCAGTCGATCCAGGGTGCGCTCGCCCAGGGAGGCCAGGAGCCGGTCATCGTCATCGCGGTGATCATGGTGGTCTTGATGACCGCCTCGCAGTTCATTACCCAGCTGCAGATCGTCTCGAAAAACATGTCGCCCGAGGCCAAGGCTTCGCCGACGTTCAAGCAGCAGCGGATCCTGCTGTACATCCTCCCCCTCGTCTTCGCCTTCTCCGGTTTCGCCTTCCCCCTCGGCGTGATGTTCTACTGGCTGACCTCGAACATCTGGACGATGATTCAGCAGTTCATCGTTATCCGGAACATGCCGACCCCGGGTAGCGAGGCCGCGAAGGCCCGCGAGGAGCGCCTTCGCCGTAAGGGAAAGTTGGTCGAGGAGACGACGGTCGCCGGCGATGTCACCCTGGTTGAGAAGAAGGCCGTTCAGCGCACACAGCCCGTGAGTAAGAACCGCTCCAAGAAGCAAGCCGGAAAGAAGTAGAGCCGCCATGACTGATCCGATGCAGACCCTGTCCGACAACGTATCTGCGGCGATCGAGAACGTCGACGTGTCCGCTTCCGATGAGGCGGCCGAGTCGACGCTCTCGGAGCTCGAGGATGAGGGCGACGTCGCCGCCGATTACCTCGAGGAGTTCCTCGACATCTGCGACCTTGACGGTGACATCGACATCGAAGTGCGTAATGGCCGTGCCTACCTCTCGGTCACCGCCTCCGGCGACACCAACCTTCGAGTGCTCTCCCGCCCCGACGCGGTCCAGGCGCTGCAGGAGCTGACCAGGCTCGCGGTGCAGACGAAGACGGGTGCCTTCTCGCGCCTCATCCTCGATATCGGTGGTTCCCGTGATGCGCGCGAAGCTGAGCTGGCACAGCTCGTCGACCGGGCCGTCGAGCGCATTGAGGACGGCGCGACGTCCGCGTCACTGCCACCGATGTCGTCCTACGAGCGCAAGCTGGTGCACGACCTGGTGAGCGAGCGCGGGTTCGTGTCGGAGTCGCGCGGCGAGGCTCGCGAGCGTCACACCGTCATCACCCGCGGCTGAGCGGCGTGGAGTTGACGCTCGAGGCCGAACCCGCGGCCGCTGCGACGATCGCCGGCGATCGCTTGCCGGTGCTGCGGCGATTCACGAAGGCGCTGGCGGAGCAGGGTGAAGAGCGCGGTCTGATCGGACCTCTGGAGCTCCCGCGGCTCTGGACGCGGCACGTCCTCAACAGCGCTCTGGTGGCGCCTCTCCTGCGTCCGGGACTCGTGGGCGATGTCGGTAGTGGTGCGGGTCTTCCCGGCCTCGTGCTGGGCATTGTGCGGCCCGACGTCCGCTTCGTGCTCATCGAGCCGATGGAGCGCCGCATCATCTGGCTTCGAGAGCAGGTTGAGCAGCTGGAACTCGAGAATGTGTCGGTTATGCGAGCACGAGCCGAAGAGGTTCGTCTTCCTGAGGCCCTCGACCAGGTGACGGCACGAGCGGTCAGTGCGTTGTCGAAGTTGATCCCGCTGACCGCGCCGCTGCTGCGGCCCGGTGGCGAGTTGGTCCTGCTGAAGGGCATCAATGCCGAGAGAGAGATCGACGCCGCGGCGAGGCAGATCCGGCGCTTTCAGGTGTCGCCGCCTGAGGTCGTCGTGCTCGGCGACGGCGTGCTCTCCGAGGTGACGAGGGTCGTCCGGGCTACAGTGGGGTGATCGCCACGGCGCCGCAGTGAGCTGTCGACTCCTCGACCGTCGACCTGTCGGTGTTGCTGCCCATCCCACTCGCTGAGCGAAGGTTTCATGTGAAACAATCCGATTCCGCCGGTCTATCCGGAGGCTTCGACTCCTCGACTCCGCTTGCCCGAGAGATCGCCGATATGACGCGACGACGAGCACTGCTGAACGCCCAGCCTCTGCCCAAGCCAGAGTCGACGAGGGTGATCACCATCTCGAATCAGAAGGGTGGGGTCGGTAAGACGACGACGACGGTGAATCTCGCGGCCGGCCTGGCTCGCGGTGAGGCGAAGGTTCTCGTCATCGACCTCGACCCGCAGGGGAACGCGTCGACCGCTCTGGGTATCGAGCACCGCGCAGACACCGCGAGCGTCTACGACGTCATCGTCAACGACACTCCCCTGGCCGACGTCGTACAAAAAAGTCCGGAGTTCGCGTCTCTGTACGGCGTCCCGGCCACGATCCACCTGGCCGGCGCAGAGATCGAGCTGGTCTCCCTCGTGGCCCGCGAGCAGCGGCTCCGCCGAGCGCTCGATCGGATGCTGGACGGGATGGACGAGCCATTCGACTACGTCTTCATCGACTGCCCACCGTCCCTCGGGCTGCTGACGATCAATGCCTTCGTCGCCGCCCGCGAGGTGCTCATCCCGATTCAGTGCGAGTACTACGCCCTCGAGGGGCTTAGTCAGCTGCTGAAGAACATCGACCTCATCGAGCGGCACCTCAACCCGAACCTCGGAGTCTCGACGATCCTGCTGACGATGTACGACGGCCGCACGAATCTCTCGCAGCAGGTCGCGGCGGATGTCCGGGAGCACTTTCCGAAGGAGGTGCTGCGGGCAGTCATCCCGCGCAACGTCCGCATCTCTGAGGCGCCGAGTTACGGCCAGAGCGTGATCAGTTATGACCCGCAGTCGTCGGGCTCGTTGGCGTATTTGGAGGCGGCGGCCGAGATCGCACGTCGAGGCGCAGCGAGGACTCCCGAGACGGCACCTGAAGGAGAGGCACGCTGATGGCAACCAAGCGCACAGGACTGGGCCGGGGGATCGGCTCGCTGATCCCGATCAGTGACGATTCACGGTCGCGCCCGGTCGACGTCTTCTTCCCCGATCAGGTCGGCGATTCGGCGCGGGCCGAGGAGCTGCTCGAGGTCCCCGGCGCGCGACTGGCACGACTCCCCCTGGCCGACATTGTGCCGAATACTGCCCAGCCACGGTCCGTGTTCGACGAGGACGACCTTGCCGAACTGGTGCACAGTATTCGGGAGTTCGGCGTCCTTCAGCCGATCGTCGTCCGTCCGACCACTGTGCGCGGGAAGGCGAAGTATGAACTCGTCATGGGCGAGCGCCGCTTCCGTGCGTCCCAAGCAGCGGGCCTCGCGACCATTCCGGCTGTGGTCAAAGACACCGCAGACGAGAACATGCTGCGGGACGCGCTCCTCGAGAACCTGCACCGGGCCGACCTGAATCCGCTGGAGGAAGCGTCCGCGTACCAGCAGCTCTTGACCGACTTCGGTATCACCCAGGAGGCACTCGCTACTCGGCTCGGGCGGTCCCGACCGCAGATCTCGAATACTCTGCGGCTCCTGCGGCTGCCCGATGATGTGCAGGCGCGAGTGGCGGCCGGCGTGCTCACGGCTGGGCACGCTCGAGCAGTCCTGTCGCTCAATGATGTCGAGCTGATGCGGCGGCTCGCCGACAAGATCGTCAAGGAGGATCTGTCGGTCCGAGCTGCGGAAGCGGTGGCCGCGCAGATGAAGGCACCACGGACGACTACACGATCCGGGGCGGAGGACCAGGGTGGGCACTCGGGTCACCTCGCATCCATCGCGGATCACCTCGGTGATCGGCTCAACACCCGAGTGAAGGTGACTCTGGGCGCCCGCAAGGGTCAAATGGTCATTGACTTCGCGACGATCCAGGATCTCAATCGGATCCTCGCGGAGATTGGTGAACCGTCCGAGGTATCGCTCGCGCCGTAGGGCGTTTCACATGAAACGCAGGCGAACGGTCCCCCCGCTCATTGGTGGTCGACTAGTCGGACGGTGCGACCGCAGAAACATGTGCTGGTCGCTCGTGTCCGCCTGCGCGGTGGGGCTCGGTGGTCGATCCTGTATTCGCGACGGCGGGGTCTGCTGTCTCGAATACCCGGAGTCTCGATACGCCGCTACGGCGGCTATGTGATCGACAGCAGCCGGTAACGACGTCCGAAGGGGCCGCACAGCCGCCACTGAGCCCGGGACAGTGAGTGGACAATCCCTGCGGGTACGAGCGCCGTTTCACATGAAACGGTCTATGAGGCGGCTGCGAGCTGGGCGAGGGTCGAGTACACGTCGCCGAGGTACCTGCCGGAAGCCTCGATGGCCTGGGGTACCAGAGAGGTCTCTGTCATGCCGGGGAGGACGTTGGCGTCAAAAAACCAGGGGGAGCCGGACTCGTCGAGGATGAAGTCAAGACGAGAGAGATGCCGGAGCCCGAGGAGTTCGTGGATGGCGACGGCGACGCGAGAGACCTCGTCGGCCACGTCTGACGTGATGCGCGCCGGTGTGTAGAAGTGGGTCTCCCCCGCGTTGTATCGAGCCTCGAAGGTGTAGCGACCGTCGACGGGAGCAATCTCGACGGGAGGGAGAGCGAACGGGCCGTCCCCGAGGTCGAGAATTCCCACCGACACTTCGGTGCCGAGGATCTGCTGCTCGATCAGGACCACATCGCCGTAGGTGTAGGCCTCGACCATCGCCCGGGGCAGCTGCGATGACTCCGAGACGATGCTGACGCCCTGCGCAGATCCGCCCTGCGCAGGCTTCACCACCAGCGGACCGAGGAGGTGCGCCTCGACCTGCTCCAGGATGCCGGCAGCGCCGAGCTCACGGAATGCGTCGCGGGGGAGGGTCACCGAGCGCGGAGTCAACAAGCCGGCCCGGGCGACGAGCGTCTTCGCGGTGGGTTTGAACCAGGCAAGTCGCGCGGCATCCGTCCGCGATCCGACATAGGGGAAGCCCGCGGCCTCAAGGAGTCCGAGGAGCGCCCCGTCTTCGCCACTGGCTCCGTGCACAGCCGGCCACACCACGTCCGGCCTCGTGTGCAGAAGCGTCCTCAGGAGGTTCGCGTCGGGCTCATGCAGGGTGACGCGGTGGCCCATCGCGGACAGACGTCCGGCCACCCGTCGGCCGGAGCGGAGTGAGACGTCGCGTTCGTGGCTGATCCCGCCACTGATCACGACGATGTCGAGGGTACGGTCGAGTACAGAGAAATCAGTCATGACCAGGTCTTTCTTGGCGTAGGAGCGGCGTCAGGAAATGTTGGGCGGCAGCACCGCATCGCGTCTGCTCGTCTCGGCGCTGTCGAGTCGGCCCGTCCCGGCGAAGGTCGACAGCAAATCGAGTTCACCGTTGATCACGGTCGCGAGCCGCCGGATCCCGTCGCCGATCCGTTCTGGAGTCGGATAGCAGAACGACAGGCGCAGGTTCTGCCGGCCGTCCCCGTTGCCGTAAAAGGCGGTGCCCGGCGTGTAAGCGACCAGTTCCTTCACTGCTCTCGGGAGCATCGCCTTCGAGTCGAGATCGTCGGGCAAGGTGACCCAGACGTAGAACCCACCGTTCGGGTTCGTCCAGCGCAGGTCGGGGAGGTGGGTCTGTAGTCCCCGGAGCATGGCTTCCTTGCGCTCGCGGTAGACGTCGCGGAAGGTGTCGATCTGCGCCCTCCAATCGGCGGTCTTCAAGTACTGGGAGATGACCAGCTGACTGAACGACGACGGGCTGAGCACGGCCGCTTCGTTGGCGAGGATCAGTCGCTCGCGGATCGCATGTGGCGCGAGGGCCCAACCAACCCGGAATCCGGGCGCGAGGGTCTTTGAGAACGTGCCGAGATAGATGACGCCGTCCTCCTCGAGCGATCGCATCGCCTTCGGCGGTACATCCTCGAAGTAGAGAAGCCCGTACGGGTTGTCCTCGAGAACGAGGATGCCCTCGGAGGTACAGATCTCGAGAATCTCGACCCGGCGTTCCCAGCTCAGGGTCACTCCGGCCGGGTTATGGAAGGTGGGGATCGTGTAGAGGAACTTGATCGTCTTGCCGGTAGCCCGGACTCTGGCGATGTGTTCCCGCAGCGCCGCGGGGATCAGGCCGTGCTCATCCATCGGGACGTGCTCGACCTCGGCCTGGTACGAGCGAAAGATGACCATTGCCGTGACGTAACTGGGGCCTTCGGAGAGGACGACATCACCGGGGTCGAGGAACAGCTTGGAGACGAGCTCCAGAGCATGCTGCGACCCCGTGGTGACCACGACATCGTCCGCGCTGGCGGAGATCCCCTCGAGGGCCATGACGTCCAAGATCTGCTCGCGAAGGACCGGGACGCCCTGCCCGGAGCCGTACTGGAGCGCGACCGACCCCTGCTCGCGCATCACCGTCTCGAGTGCTCCCGTGACGAGGTCCTGGGGGAGTGCGGAGACGAAGGGCATGCCGCCGGCGAGCGAGACCACTTCTGGGCGTGAGGCAACGGCGAACAGGGCTCGGACCTCACTGGCGGCCAGACCGGCCGTGCGCTCCGCGTAGGAGTTGTACCAGGGGTCGAGGTTGGTGCCGCGGTTGGTCACGATGGTTGTTCCGCTTCGATCGGTGGACAGGGTTCCCGAGGCCGGAGCCAAGTGGGTCCACAGTACCGGCCGCTCCTGTTCTATGCCGCGGCCGTCGGGCGCCACCGTCTGGATCGTGGCCCTCCCCGTTTTACGTGAAACAGGAGTGGGGATACGGAAAACCCCCGCCGCAGTGTGACGGGGGTTCTCCACCGACCGCACGGGACGGTCAGAAACGCTGAATCAGAGGAATGCGGCGAGATCGGCCTCGAGGGCGGGCTTCGGCTTGGCGCCGATGACGGTCTTGACGACCTCGCCCTTCTGGTAGACCTTCATCGCCGGGATCGACGTGATCTGGTACTTCGCCGCCGTCTGCGGGTTCTCGTCGACGTTCAGCTTGACGATCTCGATCTTGTCGCCGTGCTCGGCCGAGATCTGGTCGAGGATCGGCCCGACCATGCGGCACGGGCCGCACCACTCGGCCCAGAAGTCGACCAGGACGGTCTTCTCGGAGTCCAGGACGTCGGACTGGAACGATGCGTCGGTGACGCTCTTCGCGGTGGACATGGTGTTTTCTCCTTCACGAGTCGGCGGCAGCCGGCTCCGGTGTGCGCTGACGGAACGGTCAGCGGGTGATGAGCTCGGCCCGGGGTGAGCCATCGGTGTGGGCGATGCCATCGGCGAGCGAGGCGAGGTAGTGCTCCGCGTCGAGGGCGGCAACCGTTCCGGATGCGGCGGCGGTGACGGCCTGACGGTAGGTCGGGTCGATCACGTCACCGGCGGCGAAGACGCCGGAAACGGAGGTCTGGGAGGAGCGGCCGACCACCGAGATAGTGCCCTCGGTGGTGAGGTCGAGCTTGCCGTGAACGATGTGCGTGCGCGGGTCGTTGCCGATCGCAATGAAGAGTCCGTCGAGGTCGAGGTGCGACTCGGTGCCGTCGACGGTGTCGCGAAGCTTCACGCCGTTGACATGACTCTCACCGGAGATCCCGGTCACTTCGGCGTTCCACATGAACTCGATCTTGTCGTTGTCGAAGGCGCGCTTCTGCATGACCTTCGACGCACGAAGCGAACTCTTGCGGTGGATGATGTAGACCTTCGCGGCATGCTTGGTGAGGAAGGTCGCTTCCTCCATCGCGGAGTCGCCTCCGCCGACCACCGCGATGGTCTTCCCCTTGAAGAAGAAACCATCGCAGGTCGCACACCAGGAGACACCGTGCCCCGAGAGGCGGTCCTCGTCGTGGAGCCCGAGCTTGCGATAGGCCGAGCCGGTCGCGACGACGACGGTCTTCGCCTCGATACTCTCGCCAGAGCCGAGGTGAATGGTCTTCACTTCGCCCTCGAGGTCGAGGGAGGTGACGTCGTCGTAGAAGGTCTCGGCCCCGAACTTCTCGGCCTGCGCCTGCATTGCGGTCATTAACTCGGGGCCCAGGATGCCATCGGGGAAGCCGGGGAAGTTCTCGACGTCGGTGGTGTTCATCAGATCGCCGCCGATCTCGACCGACGAGGCCACGACCACCGGGTGCAGGTCGGCGCGCGCCGCGTAGACGGCGGCGGTCCAGCCGGCAGGGCCGGATCCGATGATGACGATGTCGCGCACGGCAACTCCTCGTGGTCTGTATGAGCGGTGACGGGTGGGGCGAAGGCCGAGCACCGGAAGCCGATCGCTCGAATTTGTTCCGCGGCTCCGTGGCTACAACACATCCTAGGCTGGCGCTATTCCGCGGGGCTGAGGGCGGCGGCCACCCTGTCAGCTCCCGGGGAGGCTGCGCTCAAAAACCGGGGTTGACCAGGATATATCGCGAGAAGAGTCAGCGGCCCAGGCGTCGGAGGACCGGTGCGAGCAGAGCACGTAACTCCGGTACCCGCAGGAACCACAGGATCGCGAAGTACACCAGTGCCATCGCGGTACCGATCATCGCCATCGAGAGGAGCGGTTCGACGTAGTTCGAAACGGCGAAACCGCCCGGCCGCGTCCCTCCGAGAGCGACGAGGACGCCGTAGCCGACAGCCGCGGAGGGCCCTGCGGCGACGGCGAACTGCACGAGCCTGACCAGAATCCGCCTACCTCCCGTGCCGCCGAGCCGACGTCGCAGCAACAGCGCCGCCACCCCGGCCTGCACGCAGATGCTGAGCGAGGTAGCTGCGGCGATGCCGATCGCCACTCTGTCGGCGGGGAGACGCAACACCGCCAGGTAGCCCGCTACCGCCACGACGATCTGCACCAGCGTGAACAGGAACGGACGCGCTCCGTCGCTCAGGGCGTAGAAGGCACGCTGCATGATGGCGATCGAAGAGAACAGCGGGAGGGCGACCACGTAGGCCGTGGCGATCGCACCGATGGCCTGCGCATCGGCGAACGAGTCGGTGAAGACGGAGCCGAACGGCACGGCGACGACGATGATCGCTGCGGCGGCGAAGACCACCATCATCAGAACGAGCCGGAGCGACGTGGAGACGTCGGAGCGGAACTCCTTCATTTCGTCCCGGGCGGTGTGACCGCTCATTTTGGTGAAGTACGCCATGGCGATCGAGATGGTGATGACCGAGTGCGGGAGCATGAAGATCAGCCAGGCCTTCTGCAGCGCCGCGGCCGACGGTCCCTGACCGGTGACGGTGGAGGACACCTGGCTCTCCACGATTCCGGCACCGATCGTCAGCAGCACCGTGGCGAACGACCACAGCGACATCCGCCCGGCCGTGCCGAGATCGACGCCGCGGAAGCGGAAGTCCGGCCGGTAGCTGAGGCCGACCCTCCGCCAGAAGAGCATCAGGAAGAGCGACTGGACGACGATGCCGAGCGTCGCGCTGCCGGCGAGCAGAGCGACCATTGCCGGGGTCCACGATTCGACCGGCCGGTTCCCCTCCGGATCGGCGCCGAACAGCAGCATGAACACCAGGAGCCCGGCGATCACGACCACATTGTTCAGCACGGGCGCCCAGGTGAAGGGGCCGAATGAACCGCGAGCGTTGAGAACCTCGCCGAGGATCGTGAAAAGGCCGTAAAAGAAGACCTGCGGCAGGCACCAGAAGGCGAAGGCGACGGCCAGCTGGTACTGCTCCGGCAGGTAGCCGGGTGCGTAGAGGCGCGCGAGCAGGGGCGCGAGCAGGGTCGCCGCGACCGTGGTCACCAGCAAGAGTCCGAGTGCCAGAGTGAGCAGTCGGTTGATGTATCCGCGACCGCCGTCCGCGTCCAGTCCCGCTCGGACGATCTGCGGGACGAGCACAGCGTTGAGCGCACCGCCGGCGATGATCGAATAAATCGTGTTCGGCAGCAGGTTCGCGGTGGTGAAGGCGTCCGCGCTCGGTGCGACCGCGGCTCCAATGGTGTTCGCCAACACGATCGACATCACGAAGCCGAGGATCCGCGAGACGATCGTGCCGGAAGCGAGGACGGCGCTCGCGCGTCCGAGGGAGAAGCTAGCCACGCTGGTCCGATCGCTGGTCGTCGAAGCCGGGTTGGACCGCGAGCACGGCGTTCGGGTCCTCCTCGTCCTCTGGGGGGTCGCCTCGGCGGCGACGGCGGATGTTGCGGATGATGCCGAGCCCGAACACGACGACGAGCACGATCCCGATGACGAGGGTGCCGACGGTCTCCCAGTCGGCGCGAACGCTGGTCGTCATCCCGGTCGGAGTGCCGATCGGAACGCCCTCGGCCGAGGTGAGCTGCAGGCCGAGGTTCGTCTCGCCGTTGCCGACGCGGGCCTTCACCGGAATGAGGACGCGACCCTGCGAACGGGCGTCGATCGCGGTGGTCTCGATGGCGCCCTCATCGATGTCGAGGACGGCGTTCGAGGTGGAGGCCTGGATTCGGACAGCGACGGGCCACGGGAGCTGGTTGCGGACATAGACGGGGATGCTGGAGTCGCGGGAAACCTGCAGGATGCTGTCGGTCGCGTCGATGGAGACCAGCGAGAGCGTGGTGTCGGCGTGCTCGCGAGCCTTAGTCACGGCGTCGCGCCAGCCGCTACCGTCGCCGCGCCAGCTCACGGAGAGCAGCGCGAGCACGTCGTTGCGGCTCTTGCCGGCCAGCAGCTCAGGCTCTTGCAGCACCGACGAGAACGACTCGACCTCGGAGCCGGAGCCGAGCAGGTCGCGGACCTGGTCGATCCGGAGCGCCGACTCGGGCGAATCAATGATGCTCGCGCCCTGGGTGGCGGGGACGGCGAGGGCCGAGGCGAGGGTGCTCGCGCGCGACCACGGCAGCGAGTCGATCGCGTCAAGGGTCTCTGACAGGCGATCGGCACCGATCGCGGAGTCGCGGCCGAGGGTGAGCACCACCCCCGGTGCCTTGCCCTCCTTGTGCACCTCGGCGAGATCGGTGGCGATGACGGACAGGTGAGCGCGCCACTCGGTGTCATCCGCGGCGGTCGCGGCCGCATCGAAGGCCTCAGTCAGCCGGGAGTCGGCCACAACGAGGTCGGAGGCGCCGACGCTCGCCCGAGAGGTCGTGGTGATGTCCTCCGGTAGCAGGAGTGCGTCGGAGGGAACGACGGTCCGGTTCACTCCGCTGGCCGCGTAGACGTCGAGGTCGGATCCGCGGAGGGTGCCCTCGTCTGGCCAGGCGACGTTCCCGAGCGAGGTGCTCCAGTCGGAGGCGATCAGCGACTCGGCGCTCGGTCGCGCAGGCAGGTCCTCGGCGGGCTGGTCGGCGCCGGCCGCGGTGGTGGGGGAGGGAGTAGCGGTGCCGGGCGCTGCGGCGAACCGCCTGTTGTCGATCGCGTACGCGAAGGAGACGGGTGAGAGGAGTGTCGCGAGGCCTGCCTGCGCCTGTGCTGAGACGTCGGCATCGGCGTAGGGCAGGGCGAATCGCTCGTTCGGCGCGGACTGCAGGCGGTTAAGCCAGTCGAGGGCCGACGTCGGAGCGGAGCGGCCGAGGATGCGGATCGAGGCAAGGATGCGCGGGTCGACCCCGATCGTCACACCTTTTCCGGTGATCTCGTCGAGCTGGCGGGTCAAGGTTCCCGTGCTGTTCGTGTAGTCAGCGAGCGTCTCGGCCGACAGCAGGCCGTCGGCGGTGTCCGGGACGGTGAGCGGGACCAGGGCGCTGACGCCGGTCTCGCGTTCCGGGGCCGTGGCGTCGGTGAGTTCTACGGCCGTGCGGGCTGTCGAGACGACACCGCCTGGACCGGTGACAGTGACGAGGACGGCGTGAGTGCCGAGAGCAGTGCGGTCGTTCGAGAAGGGGATTTGATCGACCGGAACGGTGACGTTGGCCTCGGCGGTGCTCGAGGGCGGAAGGCCGAGCTGTGCGCCCGCCTGGACGGTGTCGGTGTCGTTGTCGGCCTCGGCGTCGAGCCAGGCGTGCAGCTCTGCGCGGGTATCGAGGGTGGCGTAGGAGAGAGCGACGCTCACGTCGGCGCCGTCGATCGCCTCGGTGGTGCTGTTACGTACGGCGATCGAGAGCTGGAGGTCCTGACCGGGACGCAGGAGTCCGTCCTGGCCGACTCCGGCCGTCGTGGTGACCCTGCCGAAGGCGGGCGCAGTGACGGCGGTCGAGACGTTCGGGGCTGCGAGCGCGGGAGAGGCGACGCCGGACAGGCCGATCGCGAGGGCGGCGGCACCTGCGGAACGGAGGAGGAACGCCGCCAGCGAGCGGAGGGAGAGGTCGCGCCGATGCATCGGTCTCACTCGGCCTCCATGAGGGTGATTCTACGGGCAGGCCCCCTTAGGGCAGGCGGCGCGCCCCCGGGAGTGCCCAGTGCTGATCGGTAACCGTATGACATGGTTATCGGAGGTCGCGACACTTGCCACGACTAGGATCGTGCGAATGCACAGCGTCCAGACCGCTCTCGAGACCCTCCGCACTCTCGCGGAGACACCGACCGTGGCGCGGCTGGCGGAGGCGTTCTCGGCTGAGGGGCACGAGCTGGCCCTCGTCGGGGGACCGGTGCGCGACGCCTTCCTCGGACACGGCGTGCACGACCTGGATTTCACCACCTCCGCTCGTCCCGACGAGATCCTGCGGATCGTCGCTCCGATCGCCGAGACGCACTGGGACATCGGTCGGGCGTTCGGCACGATCGGTGCGCGAGTATCGGGAGAGACGGTCGAGATCACGACCTATCGCAGCGACAGCTACGACGGTGTGAGCCGCAAGCCCGATGTCGAGTTCGGCGAGTCGCTCGAGGGAGATCTCGTGCGGCGCGACTTCACGGTGAACGCGATGGCGTTGCGGCTCCCCGAGGTGGTCCTGGTTGACCCGTCCGGAGGTGTCGAGGATCTGCTCGCCGAGCGGCTGCGCACCCCTTCCCCCGCCGACCTCTCCTTCGGCGACGACCCGCTCCGAATGCTCCGCGGGGCGCGCTTTACCTCGCAGCTCGGCTTCCGCACCACCGACGAGGTGGAGTGGGCGATGGCGGAACTCGCCGGCCGGATCCGGGACGTCTCGGCGGAGCGTGTGCAGGAGGAGCTGCGCAAGCTCCTCGCGACATCCTCGCCGCGCGCCGGCCTGGAGCTGCTGGTCGACACCGGTTTGGCCGGTTACTTTCTCCCGGAGCTGCCCGCTCTGCGCCTGGAACAGGACGAACACCACCACCACAAGGATGTCTACACCCATAGCCTCACCGTGCTGGAGCAGGCGATCTCGCTGGAGCAGTCGCGGAACCCGGGCGCCGCTCCGGACGTCGTACTGCGGCTCGCGGCACTCCTGCACGATGTCGGCAAGCCGGCCACCCGGCGTCTCGAGGCCGGCGGCGCAGTGAGCTTCCACCACCACGACCTGGTCGGCGCCAAGCTCACGGTGAAGCGGATGCGCGCGCTCAAGTTCGACAACCAGACGACGAAGGAGGTCGCTCGGCTGATCGAGCTGCACCTGCGGTTCTTCGGGTACACGGACGGCGCGTGGACCGATTCCGCGGTGCGCCGTTACGTCACTGACGCGGGACCCCTGCTCGATCGGCTGCATATCCTCACTCGCGCCGACGTGACCACACGCAACCGCCGGAAGGCCGAGCGGCTCGCGCACGCCTACGACGATCTCGAGGCGCGGATCGCGGAGCTCGCCGAGAAGGAGGAGCTGGCCTCGAAGCGGCCCGATCTCGATGGCACGCGGATCATGGAGATCCTTGGCCTGGCTCCGGGACCCGAGGTGGGTCAGGCGTACCGGTTCCTGCTCGAGCTGCGGCTGGAGGAGGGCCCGCTCGGCGAGGAGGCCGCGACGCAGCGGCTCCGCGAATGGTGGGCGTCGCGCTGAGGCGCAGAAGCCTCGGCCCGTGATCGGCCCGGCGCGTCGTGGCGGTCCTGGTAGTAGTCTGCTCAGGTTGTCCACGACCAGACGCACTCGCGTCCGCGGGAGTGGGCAGATGCTACATACCCTCCTGTCACGGAAATACCGTGGCCGTTCAGTCCGAAGGAGGTGGGTTAGTGACGCATCAGTACGAAATCATGGTCATCCTGGACCCCGAGATTGATGAGCGCACCGTCGCTCCGAGTCTCGACAAGTTCCTCAACGTCATCCGCACCGATGGTGGATCCGTCGACAAGGTCGATGTCTGGGGCCGCCGTCGTCTGGCGTACGAGATTAACAAGAAGTCCGAGGGCATTTACGCCGTCGTCGACTTCACGTCGACCTCCGCCGCCGCGAACGAACTCGACCGTCAGCTGAAGCTGTCCGAGGCCGTCATGCGCACCAAGGTGCTGCGGGCCGAAGAGGGCATCGCTCAGGTCGCGGCTGCCGCGAAGCTCGCCGACGAGAAGGCCGCCCGCAAGGCGGCCAAGGCCTCGGCCGCTCCCAAGGCATAGCGCTCATGGCTGGCGAGACGATCATCACCGTGGTAGGGAACCTCACCGCCGACCCCGAGCTGCGCTACACGCAGGGCGGGCTCGCGGTCGCGAACTTCACCATCGCCTCCACGCCGCGCACCTTCGACCGTCAGGCGAACGACTGGAAGGACGGCGAAGCGCTGTTCCTCCGTGCCTCCGTCTGGCGCGAGTTCGCCGAGAACGTCGCGGGAACGCTGACCAAGGGGAGCCGTGTCGTCGCGACCGGCCGCTTGAAGCAGCGCTCCTACGAGACGAAGGAAGGCGAGAAGCGCACCAGCATCGAGCTCGAGATCGACGAGATCGGGCCCTCGCTGCGCTACGCGACCGCGCAGGTCACGCGCGCCTCCGGTGGAGGCGGACGCGGCCAGGCCGGTGGCGGCCAGGGCAATGGCGGTCAGATCGGCGGCGGCCAGGGCGGCTTCGGCGGCGGCAACCAGGGGGGCTCCGGCACTGCGGGCGGCAACCGTGGTGGCCAGGCCGAGGAGCCGTGGGCGCCCAGCGCTCCCGCTGGTGGCGACGTGTGGAGCACGCCCGGCAGCTACAACGATGAGACGCCGTTCTGAGCCTCGGCTCGAACGCTCTCCTCACCTGAATCACGCCTCCCCCGCACCGCGATCACTCGCGGCGGACCAGGGGCGAACCAGAATCTAAGGAAACCACTATGGCTGGAAAGAGCAGCGGCGACCGCCGCAAGCCGATCCGCGGCAAGGGCGCGAAGAACGCGGCCCCCGCGAAGTCGGTCCGCGTGGGTGTCATCGACTACAAGGACGTCGCGACCCTCCGCAAGTTCATCTCGGAGCGCGGGAAGATCCGCGCCCGTCGTATCACCGGCGTCTCCGTTCAGGAGCAGCGCCTCATCGCCCGTGCCGTCAAGAACGCCCGCGAGATGGCGCTCCTGCCCTACGCCGGCAGCGGAAGGTAGGTAACGGTATGTCCAAGGTCATCCTGACCCACGAGGTCGACGGGCTCGGCTCCGCTGGCGATGTCGTCGACGTGAAGAACGGGTTCGCCCGCAACTACCTCATCCCCCAGGGCTTCGGCGTCGCGTGGACTCGCGGTGGCGAGAAGCAGGTCGAGCAGATCAAGTCGGCGCGAGCCGCTCGTGAGCACAAGACCATCGAAGAGGCTCAGCACACCAAGCAGGTCCTCGAGGCCAACCGCGTGAAGCTGACGGTCAAGGCCGGCAAGGACGGCCGTCTGTTCGGCTCGGTGAAGACCTCCGACATCGCGAACGCGGTGGCAGCGGCTGGATTCGGTGAGCTCGACAAGCGCAAGATCGTGATCGCGAACGCGATCAAGCACGTCGGCGAGCACGAGGCCGTGGTGCGTCTGCGCGACGACATCCAGGCCACCGTGAAGCTGCAGGTGGTCGCGGCCAAGTAAGGCCGCGAGAACGCCGCGGAGGGCGGTGCGAGAGGACTCACGGGTCCTCCCGCACCGCCCTCCGTCGTTCCTGTTGTCCACAGCTCCATCCACATACACCCTCCGGCGGGACCAACCTTCACGGTGGTCTTGAGACTCTTTTCTCCACACAGCCGTGGAAAGCAGGAAAAGACTGGTCAGAGGCAAGAAAATACTTCCCGAAAGCGTTGATTTCCACAGGGTTGTGCACATGTTGCCCACAGCGGGCACGGCGTTTCTCCTCGGTTCTGCACAGCTCCCTCCACAGGGCGGTTTGCATGCCGCGGCTAGCGGTCCGTAGGGTTGCGCAGCGCCCCGCGAGGGGTGCGCGCAGGCGCCCGTGCGCCGCTGTCGGAGGTCGCTGGTAGACCGGAGCCGACACCCGTTCATCCGGACGCGCAGCACCGACAGGAGGAGGCGAAGGCATGACGATCGCGCACCTGGCGGTACCCGGCTCGGACGGACGCGACGGACGCGGCGAGTCCCGCGGCAACGAGCGCACTCCTCCGCACGACCTTCTCGCCGAGCAATCGGCTCTCGGCGGAATGCTGCTCTCGAAGGACGCGGTCGCCGACGTCGTCGAGAGCGTCAAGGGCACGGACTTCTACATCCCCAAGCACGAAATCGTGTTCGACGCGATCCTCGCCCTCTACTCGCACGGTGAGCCGACCGACGTCATCGCGGTGACCGACGAACTCACCAAGCAGGGCGAACTCCAGCGGGCCGGCGGCGCCGACTACCTGCACACGCTCACCTCGATGGTGCCGACCGCCGCGAACGCGGGCTACTACGCTTCCATCGTCGCCGAGCGGGCACTGCTGCGCCGTCTCGTCGAGGCGGGCACCCGAATCGCGCAGATGGGCTACCAGGGCGAGGGTGAGGTGCTCGATCTCGTCAACTCGGCGCAGGCCGAGATTTACAACGTCACCGGGTCCGAGACGGCGGAGGACTACGTCCCGCTGACCGACGCGGTAACAGTGGCAATTGATGAGATCGAGGCGGCCGCGCACAAGGACGGTGCCTTCACGGGTGTGCCCACCGGCTTCGCCGACCTCGACGACCTGACCAACGGCTTCCACCCCGGGCAGATGATCATCGTCGCCGCGCGACCCGCGCTCGGTAAGTCAACGCTCGCGCTCGACTTCGCCCGCGCCGCCGCGATCAAGCACGACATGGCCACAATCTTTTTCTCGCTCGAGATGGGGCGCAGCGAGATCGCGATGCGCCTGCTCTCGGCCGAGGCCTCGGTGCCTTTGCAGCACATGCGTAAGGGCACGGTCGACCAGCGCGACTGGACGACCATCGCCTCCACCCGCGGCCGGATCAACGACGCGCCCCTGTACATCGACGACTCGCCCAACATGACATTGGTGGAGATCCGCGCGAAGTGCCGCCGGCTCAAGCAGCGCGTCGGCCTCAAGATGGTCGTCATTGATTACCTCCAGCTGATGACCTCGGGGAAGAAGGTCGAGAGTCGCCAGCAGGAGGTCTCGGAGTTCTCGCGTGCGCTCAAGCTGCTCGCCAAGGAGCTGCAGGTGCCGGTCATCGCCCTCTCGCAGTTGAACCGTGGCCCCGAGCAGCGCGCCGACAAGCTCCCCGCGATCTCGGACCTGCGCGAGTCGGGCTCGATCGAGCAGGACGCCGACATGGTGATCCTCCTGCACCGCGAGAGCGCCTACGAGAAGGACAACCCGCGTGCGGGCGAGGCCGACCTCATCGTCGCGAAGCACCGCAACGGCCCGACCCGAACGGTGACGGTCGGCTTCCACGGCCACTTCTCCCGCTTCGCCGACATCCCGGCGGTCTGACGCTCCCACGATCAGGGGGCTGAGTTGGAGGGCGACGCCGACGTTCCAACTGGGTTAGGTCGGTCCGCCCGAATTCCAACTCCAGGCCTCGGTCTGTTGTAGCGTCGATTCATGGATCAGCATCATTTCGCCGACTCGCCCTTCGGGAGCCCGACTCGGGAACCAGGGAACAAGTGGGCGTTCACGTACTACCTGCCGAAGCATCTGCCCCGCGCCCTCGATCTCTCCGCGGAGGTGGTGTCGGCCCTGTCGGAGGCTGACGCGGCCCTGGGCCATCTTCAGGGCCTCGGGACGCTCATCACCGATCCGGGGCAACTTGTCGGGCCCTACCTGCGGAGAGAGGCTCTGGCGAGTTCCCGCATCGAGGGGACCCAGGCGTCCCTCTCGGACGTCTTCCAGTCCGAAATCGACGAGGACTCGCGGAACGACGACACGGCCGAGGTCCACCGGTACCTCGAAGCGACGCACCAGGCGTACGAGCTGGCGAAGACCCTTCCCCTCACCCAGCGGCTGATCCTCGCCGTACACGCGACGCTCCTCACAGGAGTGCGAGGCGAGGAGAAGAACCCGGGCGAGTTCCGGACGTCGCCGGTCTGGGTCGGGCACGCAGGCGCGACGCCGGAGACCGCGACCTTCGTTCCTCCTCTGCCGGTTCACCTCGGCGATCTGCTCGCCGACTGGGAGCGTTTCGTGAACGACGACGGACGGCACCTTCCTGCCTTAATCCAGGCGGGCCTCATGCATTATCAGTTCGAGACGATCCACCCCTTTCTCGACGGCAACGGGCGGATCGGTCGTCTGCTCATCAACCTGCTCCTCCTGGAACGGAGGAGACTTCCCCTGCCCCTCCTGTACCTCTCCCACTTCTTCGAGACCCACCGCGAGGAGTACTACGAGCGCTTGCAGGCCGTCCGCGAGACCGGCGACGTGGAGGGCTGGCTGACGTTCTTCCTCGGAGCGGTCCGTGCACAGTCGGACGATGCGGTCGCACGTTCCCAGGAGCTCATCCGGATCCGCGAGCGCTACTACGAGGAGGCGATCAAGGAGAGGTCGAGCCTGCCTCGACTCGTGGAAATCATCGTGCGCAATCCGTTCGTGACGGTCCGGCACGTTCAGGTCCGTCTCGACATCACGAACCAGGGCGCCAGGAACCTCATCCGCAATGCCGAAGGCCGCGGATGGCTTCGATCGCTGGGTACGCACGGCCGTGGGGGCAAGGAGCGCTGGTACTCGCCGGACATCTTCCAGGTGATGGAGCTGCCGATGGCCTACGACGCCGCCGTTCTTTCTCCGATCGGTCGCTCGTGAACGCTCAGGAGCCGCCACAGGACGTCCCGCTGGGCGGAGGGTCGATCCGGCTGGGGCAGTTCTTGAAGCTCGCGGGGATCCTCTCGGGCGGCGAGGCCAAGGAGGCGGTCGCTGAGGGGTTGGTGACGGTGAACGGCGAGGTCGACCTGCGCCGCGGTCGCCAGCTCGCGGTCGGCGACGTCGTCGGATTCGACCGGAACCGCTTCCGCGTTAGCGAGTGATGCGCGGGCGGCGCCAGCCCGCGGACGTGGGTCTGCTGGTGAGACACCGCTCGGGCGCCGGTGCATCGGCGTGTTGAGCGGCGGCTCGGCGCACACTGGCTCCTGGACATCCCGGGACGACAGGAGACGCGCATGCAGCTCGGCATTCACTTCATGAACTTCACCCTTCCCGGAGGGAGCCCGGGGATCGCGCCGATCCTCGCGAAGACCGCGCGGACGGCCGAGGACATCGGCTGCGCCTGGTTCACGCTGATGGACCACTACTTCCAGATGGAACACTTCGCGACCAGCGAGGATCCGATGCTCGAGGGCTACACCGCGCTCGGCTTCGTCGCCGGGCGGACGGAGCGGATGCGGCTGGGGCTGCTGGTCACCGGCGTGACGTATCGGCATCCGGGCCTGCTGGCGAAGATCGTCACCACCCTCGACGTGCTCTCCGGCGGGCGGGCGATGCTGGGCATCGGGGCGGCCTGGTACGAGCGCGAGCACCTCGGACTCGGCGTTCCGTACCCGCCGCTCAAGGAGCGATTCGAGCGGCTGGAGGAGACACTGCGGATCTGCCGTCAGATGTGGAGCGAGGACGACGGGCCGTTCGAGGGCACCCACTACCGGTTGGCGGAGACGCTGAACCACCCGGTGCCGATCCAGCAGCCGGGCCCGCCGATCCTGATCGGCGGCGGCGGGGAGCGGAAGACGTTACGCCTCGTCGCCCAGTACGGCGACGCCTGCAACCTGTTCGGCACCGGCGCGGATGACGTGGCGCACAAGCTCGACGTGCTGAAGCGGCACTGCGACGAGCTCGGCCGCGACTACGCGGCGATCACGAGGACCATCACCGGCGGCGGCGATCCGATCGGCGACCCCGACGGCTTCGTGCGGGCGATGGAGCAGTATGCGGCGCTCGGGATCGACCATGTGCAGCTCGCGCCGGCCGGACCCGACCCGGAGGCGTACGTCGCCCGGCTGGGCGAGGGAGTGATCGAGCGGGTCGCCGCGCTCGGCTGAGCGACCGCGCGCCCGTGCCGGTTCGTCGGCGACCGCGAGTGCTGCCGTTCAGCGCCGCTGTTCCGTGCTGCCGTTCGGCGCTGCTGTTCAGAGGGCGATCAGGTCCTCGAGGAGGAGACGGGCGGTGTCGCTAGTCGAGGCACCGCGGGTGCGCGCCTTCGCGCGGAGCAACTCCCCTGCGGTTTCGATACCGACGCCACTGCGGTGAGCGATCATCCCCTTGGCCTGCTCGATGACGATGCGGGAGTCGAGCGCGTGCTGGAACTGCTCGAGAGCCAGGGTGTCGACTCGGGTGGTCCGCTCATGAACAAGGGCGATGGTGGCGACATCCGCGATGGTCTGCGCTGCCAACATCTCGGAGGCGTCGAGATCGCCCGCGGCCGCCCGGAAGATCCCGAGGGCTCCGATCGTCCTGCCGGCGAGGCGGAGGGGGATCGAGTGCGCCGACTGGAATTCGCGGTCCAGCGCAGCCTCTGCGAAGTGTGGCCACCGGGCGCTTGTCTCAGCGAAACTGCCTTCGGTGACGACCGCGCCGGTGCGCATCGTCTCGGCGAGGGGGCTGTCGCCCGGGGGGAGCTGCAGCATGTCGATGAGATGCGGTCGTTCGTCGGTCGAGGCGATCACGACAGGTTTGCCGTGCCCGTCGATGAGCACGATGCCCACGTCGTCGGCGTCGAGAAGGTTCGAGCACCGGTCGACGAGGTCGTGCAAGAGGTCGATCGCGTCGAATGCGTCGACCAGTGTGGTGGTGACGGTAATCAGGGTGTCCAGCAGCATCTGCGCTCGGTCAGGGACGGCCCCATCATCACATCTTACGTCTGCTTCAGATCGAGGATCCGACGGGACATGTCGAGCATTCTGCGGGCAGAGAGGTGGACGACGGAGGCGAGAACGTCGTCACGTCCTCGTCCGAGAGGCGGAGCGCGAACGCGGAAGGCGCTGTATCCCGCCGCGTGCCAGCAGCGATCAGCCGAGGGAGAGCGGAGACATCTGGACTGGCCGCGGGATAAGGAGAGGGGAAGGTGACGAATAATCGCGCCGGCATCCTACAATTGGCGACAGGGAAACTCTTTCGTCCCGCCTTATCCCGACAGCCTTTCCTCTGCATACTCGTCAGATGTCGCCCGTCGTCGCCGTCGGGTAGCGTTAAACACCAATCCGAGGAATCGACGAGTGCACGGTTGGTTGGCAGAACGGAGTGTTCCAGCATGGAATGCTGCCCCATCATAAGCAGTCGAGACATGAGGAGCACGCCTGCGGATGTCCGCGGGTACAGCCGTGATCGACGCCCTCTTCACAGCGGTGACATCGGGGGTCGATCTCATGCACGATGAGTTCTCCGGAAGGATCATCACGACACACACAGAACTCGCGTCGAGCCTCACCGTCAAGGAGAGCCGGATTCCGCGAGAAGTCCATTCGCTCGAGGGGCGCGAGGCGCACGGGTGGTTTGACTCGTGGGGGGCGCGCATTGTGCCCAGCGGCCCTCTCGCGATTCGAACCGAGGTCTTCGATGCGCCGGGGATGACCCTGATCCGCATCTGGCACACCGCGGCGCAGATCATCCCCACGTCGGACTCGCGCTCAACGGCACTGCTCCCTCTCGGCGGTCAACTTCGTGTTCTGACCGAGGACGGCCGGCAGATCGGGGATCTCACTCGCGGGCAGCTGGGACTCGCGGGGAAAGACGCCTCCTACAGTCTTCACGCCTCGGCTCCGGTGAGTTGGATGGGCGTCAAGATGGCGGGGCGCGTCGGTGCCGGCGCGGTAGCGGATCGCGAGACTGTCGTCCTGCGGGATCCCGACCAGCTCCCGCTGGTCGCCGTGTCGATGATCAACTCCCTCTTCGCCCATCCGGAAGCGCTGGACTCGGCGTCCCTGGCGCACCTGAGGACTGCACTGCTCGAAGTGCTGGGCAGCGCAGCGGTGAGTGCGCGTCATCATCAGGTGCAGTAGGCGACGGGGTTCCTTATCAGTCAGATCGGAGCCTCGCCGGCGGAGGCGCTGCTCATCATGCGTCTTTACGCGGTCCGCCACTCCCTCTCCCTCACCGAGGTCGCGGTCGAGGTCGTCGCTCGGCGTCTCGACCTCTCCGGCGAGTCGGGGCCTCACGGCTTCCGGCCCGGACGAGTCGGAGGGCGGGCGCGGGCTCAGCGCTGGGTGCTCTTGTACCCGCAGGTGATCCTTGCGTCGCCCGCCGCCACGCTGTCCTCGGCCGGGCCGAGGGCGGTCACGGTACCCAACCGTGCTGGGTCGGCGGCGGCCGCGCAGAAAGACTGCGTGTCGGCCTCACTGCCGGTCGCCGTGGTCGCCGTGGTGGCCGGGACGACGACGAGGTCTGAAGCGCTGTCGCGGCCCGCGGGCACCCGGGTGTCGCCCTCCTGGGAGAAGCAGTCGCCGACCTCGACCACCGCGCCGACGGACTCCGTCGCCCGTGGCCCGCCGAGAAAGCCTGGCTGGACGAAGGGTCGGCGGATCCCACAAGATGGGCGGTGCTGACGCGCCGATCGTACGGAGTATTCGCGTGAGGTGCGCAAGTCCACCGCCACATCCCGCCACGTCCGGTGATTCGCAGCTTGCACTTGAGAATCTGTCGGAATGAATGACTCCGAAACAACATTCCGGACGCCTCCGACTCAGGAGCGCGCGCAACAGACCGTCGACCGGATGCTGGACGCCACGCGGGTGCTTCTGTTGGAGAACCGGGGCGCTTGGCCGACGACCGCTGCCGTGGCGCAGCGAGCGGGCGTCTCGATCGGCATCCTCTACCGCTACTTCCGGGGCCAGCGTGACCTCGTCACCACGTCGCGTCGAGAAGATCCGGTCGCCGTGGCGCACACGGCGCTCGTCCGGGCGGCAGGGATGGCTGCATCCGCACCCGCCTCCGATCAGCGCAGCAAGCGGCAGGCTGTCGCCGCGCTGAACGACTTCATCGCGGCTCTCGCGGATGAGCCGGACGCTGTGCGCAGCGCCGAGCTCTACGAGTAGGAGGCCGGAACCCGAACAGAGCCGACCCGACGAGAGGCGATTTGAACGCCCCGGGTTGTCTTCGCGCACGGCTGAGACAACCCGGGCCCCCCTTCCTGCAACCACCCGAGAGCACGAGCGCTCTCGCTCCTGCTCGCGGAGAGCGCCGCGGCTCTGGGCCTTGCGCCGCGCCTGTGCGAGAACGGCCGAGCCGCGACGGTCGGACGGATTGCGCCACGGCATCGAAGAGCGCGCCGCAGCGGCCGGATCCTCTTCTTTTTGATCCGTCTCTTCTCGCCCTTCCGAGAAGGCGCGGCTGGGCAAGGCTGCCCTCCTTCTCCCCGCCATTCCGCGGATGACACGAGGAGTGATCCCGACGATCCATCGATTGCTCCACGAATCAGGCACATTACCCCGGCGATTGCCGCCGAAAGAGGCGGGCGTTGCCGGATTCGGCATTTGACAGAGCGGAGTCGCCAGGGTGTAAGCACACTCATTACGGCACCTGCTCCATGCGGCTGTCGATCGCTCGTTGTCATTCGAGACGATGAGAGAGAGGACTTCTGCATGCCCGCTGAGACACCGCGGTACAAATACTCGCTCCGGGGACAAGACGCCCTGGCCTGGCTCGCCGAACGGGAGATGTGCGGCGAGGAGGTCGGCGACTCCGAAATCCGGCTGGTCGCCGACGAGATCGTCCTCCCCGACCTCCGGATGGCCCGCCTCTGGCACACTGCCGCCTCCTACACCATCGCCCGGACATCGCAGTCGGCCCTGCTGCTGCTCCAGATCGAGGGGACGTGCACGATCGACTCCGACGAGTGGAACGAGCCGGCCGAGCTCGGACCAGGAGACGCCGCCGTCCTCCCGGGCGGGACCCGCTTCGGCCTCTCCTCGGAGTCCACGACCGCCCGGTACGAACTCGACTACGAACTCGAGGTCCTCCCGCCCGCTGCCCGCGAGGAGTTGGCGCAGGGGAGGATCCTCGTCGCTCCCGCGAGGGAATACCGGGACGCGGTCGCCGCGACCTCGAACGCGGCCCTCAACTCCGGCATGAGCCTGCGCGATGCCGGGTTCTCGGACTTCGCGGCGGGAGTGCGACACCTGATGACGGCGCTCCTGCTGCAGGCGCTCGAGACCTCGAGCCCCTGGCTGCTGACCTCGACCAGCGCTCTGCACCGCAACGCGATGCGCGTCATCGCGGCGCGAGCGGCCGACCCCGGCTTCGATATCGAATCGCTGGCGGCGGCCGTCAGGACCTCCCCGCGCAACCTCCGGCATGTGTTCGCTCAGGCCGGAACGACGGCGAAGGTGGCGCTCACGGCGGAGCGGGTGCGGCTCGCGCGGCAGCAGCTGGCACGTCGGGCGGAGGGGCGCTCCCTCACGCGCGCCGAGGTCGCGCGCCTCTCCGGATTCAGGGACGTGCGGGCGCTACGGCGGGCGGTCGCGAAGCAGGTGGACGAGGGGTTGGCGGAGGAGCCCGCCACCCGCCGGGAGACCGGGGCGCGCTGAGGGGCGCGGCGTCGATCTGGCGCGTTGCCCTTCGCCGGCCGAGCTCGGGGCGTCGCTCGCCCGATGGTCGGTCCGGCGCACAGACGCGATCAGCCTCGGTTGTGAACGCGGTCAGGCGGCGACGCGCGCGTTCGCCTGCGCGAGCAACGCGACCGAGCGCAGCCGCGCCTCCGTCCGCAGCGGCGCGTGGGCGACGATGACCTCATCGGCGTCGGCGGAGCGGGCGAAGTCGGCAGCGTAGTCGGCCACCTGGTCGCCTGTGCCGACACCGGTGTAGGTGGTCATGCTCGCGACGTGGGCGCCGATCGGGGCGCTGAGCAGGGCGTCGAGTTCCTCGTCGTCGAAGGTCTGGCCAAGCGGGATCTGCGCGCTCTGGCGCAGCAGCATCACGAGGCGGGCCCGCTTCATCTGCGTGAACTGCTCCTGCGCGTCCTCTTCGGTGTCCGAGGCGATGGCGTTCATCCCGGCGATGACGTAGGGGGCGTCGAGCTGCTCGGAGGGGCGGAAGCCGCGGCGGTAGTCGGCGACGGCCTGGTGCAGTGCATCCGGAGCGAAATGCGAGGCGAACGCGTAGGGCAGGCCGAGTGCGGCGGCGAGCTGCGCGCCGACGAGCGATGAGCCGAGGATGTAGAGGGGGACGCGGGTGCCGGCGCCGGGGGTCGCGCGCACGCCGGGGATACGGGACTCGCCGGCGAGGAATGCCTGCAGTTCGAGCACGTCCTGCGGGAAACGCTCGGAGGAGTCTGGGTCGCGGCGAAGCGCGCAGACGGTGGCCTGGTCACTGCCGGGCGCGCGGCCGAGCCCCAAGTCGATCCGGCCGGGGTGCAGGGTCTCGAGGGTACCGAACTGCTCGGCGATGGTGAGCGGAGCGTGGTTCGGGAGCATGACTCCGCCGGAGCCGAGGCGGATGCTGGACGTCTGCGAGGCGACGTGGGCGATCAGCACCGAGGTCGCGCTCGAGGCGATGCTCGCCATGTTGTGGTGCTCGGCGTACCAGACGCGGCGGTAGCCGTTCCGCTCGGCCTCCTGGGCCAGGGCGACGGAGGCGGCGAAGCTGTCGCGAGCGGTCTCACCGGGGGCGATGGGGGCAAGGTCGAGGATGGAGAGGGGAACGCTCATACGGAGGGGAACGCCCGCGACAGCGCCGGTGTTCCCGTCGCGAGCGTCGTCCTCAGGCGTCGGGGATGTCGCGGCCGTACTCCGCGAGCGTGACGGCCTCGGGCTCCGGTCCGCCGCGCACTCCGGCCTCGAGGGCGTCGATGCGGGCGAGCTCGGAGCCGGAGAGCGAGAAGTCGAAGACGTCGATGTTCTCGGCGATCCGCTCGGGTCTGGTCGATTTCGGGATGACCTGGCGTCCCTCCTGCAGGTGCCAGCGCAGCATGACCTGCGCCGCCGTCTTGCCATACTTGGCGCCGAGCTCGAGGAGGACCGGGTCGTCGAAGCTGCGGCGCGGGGAGTCGCGGTAGGCGGTGATGCCGCCGAGCGGCGACCAGGCCTGGGTGAGGATGTCGTTCTCGCAGCCAAAGCGCTCGACGCGCCGCTGCTGGAAGTACGGGTGCACCTCCAGCTGGTTGACGGCGGGCACGACGTCGGTCTCGGCGAGCAGGCGGGTGAGGTGCTCGAGCATGAAGTTGCTCACCCCGATCGCCCGGACCCGCCCGTCGGCGAGCAGCGTCTCGAGGGCCCGATAGGCGTCGAGGGTGCGCTCGAAGGCCTCGGGTAGGGCCTGGTGCAGGATCAGCAGGTCGATCCGTTCGACGCCGAGCTTGGCCGCGCTCGTCTCGAAGGCGTGCAGAGTCCGGTCGTAGCCGTAGTCGCTGATCCACACCTTCGTCTCGACGAAGACGTCGTCGCGGCCGGCGATCGCCTCGCCCACCTCGCGTTCGTTGCCGTAGGCCGCTGCTGTGTCGATGTGCCGGTATCCCGCGTCGAGCGCGGCCGCGACGGCGGCGCGGGTCTCGTCGGGCGGAGTCTGGAAGACGCCGAGTCCGAGGGCGGGGATCTCGACACCATTGTGGAGAGTGAACGTGTCCATGCGCCCACGCTACGTCCGCGGGCATCGAGTCGCGCGACAATCCGCGCGATGCTCCCTCGGGGGACTCGGACGGGGGCCCTCGGTCCTCGATCGGCAGGACCACTTGTGTCCCGGCCCGCGTCGCCCGGGGTCAGCTGGGAACGCCGGCTCTCTGCGACGCCGTGCGATGAAAGATGACCGCTCAGCGCCCGTGGATCGCGCCGCCGGGCGGCCGCTCGCCCCGGCGAGCGTTCAGGTCTGCAGGCTGAGTGGGAGTCGACGATCATCGAACGCCCGCTGAACGATGGGTCGCCGGACGAGCTGCTCGGGCGTGGTGGTTGTTCACGTTCGCGCGTCAGTGCGATTACGAGACCCGGGTAAACCTGCGACCGTCGGTGGACGCCGCGGATCATGTCGAGGAACGTGATCGAACGGGACAAGACCCAGAGCCTCCCAGTCCCACTCAGCTCGCGGCGGCTGCCGAGCGGGGGCCCTCGGCGCTCGCCTCGCGGTCGAAGCGGTCGCGGAAAGGGCATGACCCTTGGCCTCGAGGTCTGCAACCGCTACGAGACCAACGTCATCAACACCGCGGCGGACGCTCTGCGCCTCGCCGACGACATCGGTGCCGACAACGTCCTGATCCACCTCGTCACGTACCACATGAACATCGAGGAGGACGACTACTTCCGCCCGGTGCTGCTGGTCGGGGATCGTCTCGGATATGTCCACATCGGCGAGAACCACCGCGGCTATCTCGGCAGCGGCCACCTCGATGTCACGAGCTTCTTCCACGCCCTGGCCGCGATCGACTACCGCGGGCCGATCACCGTCGAGTCCTTCTCGTCGGTCGTCGTCTCGCCGACCCTCTCCAGTGACCTCGCCGTGTGGCGGAACCTGTGGAACGACGGGCCGGCGCTCGCCCGCCACGCCCGCGGGGTCCTGGTGAACGCGCTGGAGAGCAGCCGTGGCGAAGCCTGAGGGGGAGGTCGCCGCGGATGTGGAGCCGCTCGGCGTGGGATCCTCGGGCGTGGAATCCTCGGGCGTCAAATCTCCGGGCGTCGAATCTCCGGGCGTCAATGAGCTGGCCCGGCGCGCTCTCGCCCTGACCGGACCGGGCCGCCGCGCGGTCGTCGCGATCGCCGGCAGCCCCGGCGCGGGCAAGACCACACTCGCCCGCGCCGTCGTCGCCCGCGCGAACGAGCTCGCGGGGGAGGGGACCGCCGCGTTCGTGCCGATGGACGGCTTTCACCTCGCCAATGCGACACTGGACGAGCTCGGCCGCCACGATCGCAAGGGTGCCCTCGATACGTTCGACGGCTGGGGCTTCCTCGCCCTGGTCCGGCGACTGCGGGCCGAGACCGACCAGGTGGTCTACGCGCCCACCTTCGACCGCGCGGTCGACGAGGGGGTGGCCGGCGCGCTGGCCGTGCACCCCTCGGCCGCGCTGGTGGTGCTGGAGGGCAACTACGTTCTGGTGGACGAGGGCCCGTGGGCGCTGCTGCGTGCCGAATTCGACGAAGCCTGGTTCTGCGCAACGCCCGAGGCCGAGCGCTTCGAGCGACTGGTCGACCGGCACGTCTCGTTCGGCCGGGCTCCGGAAGCGGCGTCCGCCTGGGCGTCTGAGGTCGACGGCGCGAATGCGCTACTCATCGAAGCCACCCGTGGCCGCGCCGATCTGATCGTGTCGGGGACGGCGGCGGGCATCGTCTAACGCACAACGTCAGCTGAGAGTGCCCGTCATCCACGATGGTGGATGAGGAGGCGTCTCAGCTGACGTTGTGCGGCGTCCGTGCGGGAGACGATGACCTTGCCGTCCTTGGGGTGGGTGTAGATGTTGTTGCCGGCGGGCTCGCCGATCGGTGTCGACGCCGAGGGGACGGCCGCGTAGATGCTCTCGTTGCCGTCCCTCCGATACGCGACTCCGTTCTTGACGTAGGTCGTGATGTCCTGAGAGGCCGTCGAATTACTCGACCGGTTGAAGTAGTGAATCGCCGAATCTGTTCCCGAGATGATGACCGTGACCGAGGTCCGATCGCCCGCGTCTCAGGACAGCCGGGTCAGCAGGCCGGGCCGATCCAGGCATACTGCTCACCCTTCGCGGAGGCGTAAAGACTTCCTTCCAGCGCGCCACCGGACGTCTGCGCGGTCAGCGCTCCGCTGTTGACCGACCGGTAGACGATCCCGTCGTCGGCGAGGACATAAATGTAGAGACTGCCCGCATTCTCACGGGTGATCTGCTTCGCCTTGACGCCCTTCGGTAGGCCCGTCAGAGCGCTTCCCTGGTTGTAGGGGACTCCGGCGGTACTGATGTAGGCGAATTGCTCGCCGCCGGACGAGGCGTACAGGCTTCCGTCGAGAGCGGTCGTGTCGGAGCCGTCATCCGCCTTCGCCTTCGTGACTGCGGTGAGGTCCGAGCTGTTGATCGAGCGGTAGATGATCCCGTCATCGCCCTGGACGTAGATGTACAGGGTGTCGGTATTCTCGCGAGTGATCCGCGTCGCCTTCACTCCCTTGGGGAGACCGTTCATCGCCGACGCCTGGTTGTAGGGGACGCCGTCCTCCGACACGTAGGCGAACTGCTGACCGGACGCGGAGGCGTAGAGACTGCCCTTCTTGGCCTTGACACTCGTCACTGCCGTGAGAGCCGAGCTGTTCTTCGAGCGGTAGATGAGTCCGTCGTCACCGAGCACGTAGATGTACAGGTTGTCACCCGCGTTCTCGCGCGTGATCTGGGCCGCCTTGACGCCCTTCGGTAGGCCCGTCAGAGCGCTTCCCTGGTTGTAGGGGACTCCGGCGGTACTGATGTAGGCGAACTGCTCGCCCTGAGCCGAGGCGTAGAGGCTGCCTGCCAGGGCGGTCGTGTCGGAGCCGTCGTCGGACGTCTTCTTCGTCACGGCGGTGAGGGCTGCACTGTTGATCGAGCGGTAGATGAGGCCGTCATCTCCTCGGACGTAGATGTACAGGCTGCCGCCCGCGTTCTCGCGGGTGATCTGGGTCGCTTTGACTCCGCTCGGGAGGCCGGTCACCCGAGTGCCGTTACTGAAGGGCGTGCCGGGGGTCTCCGTGGCCGCTGCGACCGGAGCACTCGTGCTGAGGCTTTCGGAGGATGCGGAGAAGGAACTATTGCCTCCCTTGGCGGGGACTGCGATGTCCGGAAGCGAGATCAGGCCTTCCGCATTGGTGGTGCCGCTGTAGGTGGTTGTTCCGCCTCTGAAGGTGTAACCGTCTTTCAGGGTGACGGTGATGGTTTTACCCGAATCGGCGGTGGTGCCGTCGGTCGTGCGCTTGACCTGGACTCCGGTGATGGTGCCGCAGGCTTTCCCGGAGTAGGAGGACTTGGTGAATTTCAGGGTCGGTGTTCCGGATGCGGCGGCGGCAGGAGTAGCGAAAGACATCGCGATGACGGGGACGCTCCAGGCGGTCCCTTCGACAAGGGTTCTGCGGTGGACGCCATCGGCTGCGGGAATGCTCCAGCCGTCGTCGATACGGATGGTGCGGGGGATGCGGTCGTTCACGGTGCCTCCAGAGGCTGATCGGGATGTGGACGGGCCTCATCGTTCTGCGGCGCGGCACCCGTGCAGAAGCGCGGGCGGCACGGTGTGGAAATTCCGTCCGGGAACTCTGGAAGTCGGGTCCTCTGAGCTGGCCGGTTCTCGACACTGATGGCTTGGCCTCTCTCAGCGCACCGCCCTCGTCCCTCCCCCCGGATGTCCATGTCGCGGAGGCTGTCTCGGCGACCCGCCGAAGCGATTCCTCCGACCGGGGCGTGGTCGCCGAGGGGGTGGTGGCGCGCGAGTGGCTGGCGCGGCACGGCGTCGTCGTCACGGTCGGCGGGGGCGCCTGCGGTTGTTCGCCGATGCGGTCGGTTCGGAGGAGCTGGTGCTGAGGCGGATGTGGCACACCGGTCGCGAGGTGCGTCGCCGGGGACGTCCCGGTGGTGCCGTCGTGAGTCTGCTCGTGGAGGGAGTGCTGACCGTGTGCGATGGCGCAGGGGTGGAGCGGGCGGTGGAGACCGGCGGAGGGCTGGTCCTCTGGTCCGACTCCGCGGTGACCGCGACCAGCGAGGGGCGCTGCGGAACGATCGAGGTCGCCGTGGGCAGGCAGGTGCTCGAGCGGTTTTTCGCCTGGACCGACGTCGGCGTCACCCTCATCCCTGCGGGGGTGGCCACGGCGCGGATCCTCCTCGCCGCGGTCAGCACGGCGTTGACCGGACCCGTGCAGCCGCGGGATCCGGCGTGGCCTCTGATCGGCGACATGATGGGCAGCGGGGTCGGCGCCCTCTTGGCCGAGATCGGCCCACCGATCAGCCCGTCCGCGCCGGCAACGGCCGTGCGACTCCTGCGGCGCGCCCACGCGGTCATCGAGCGCCACTGCGGCAACGCCGCGTTCGACGTGCGCGCTCTGGCGTCCGAGCTCTCGGTGTCAGTGGCGTCGCTCTACTCCGCCTTCTCACATTTACCGCAGACCCCCGCTCAGGCCGTCCGGGCTGCGAGGGTGCGCGCCGCGAATCGGATGCTGGACTTCCGCCCCACGGCGACCGCTGCGGATCAGGAGGCGGTGGCCGAGCTGGCGGGTTTCATCTCGGCGGAGGCGATGTCGAGGGCGATCCGGACGGAGGCACGGAGACGGCGACCGTGACCACCGTCAGGCCGCCCCCCGGGGCGCACTGCCACTGCGCGCCCGCATCCTCAACCCCTCCGTGCTTCCGGCTGCGGGCCCGCGCTCGTCGCGTACCGTGATTCGCGACTCATGACGGCGACGAGGGAGACACCATGACGGAGCAGATCGGCATCCCCGCGGCCGGGGCGCTGGGGAGCGAACAGCGGAGCATCGCGATTCTCGGCGCGGGCGGCGACCTCACCGAGCGGCTGCTGCTGCCGGGCCTGGGCCGGGTGGCCGAGCTGGCGCGCGATCTGGAGCTGACGCTGATCGGGGCGGCGCGCACGCCGCAGAGCGACGAGGAGTGGCAGGGGCTCGTCCGCCGCAGCCTCGAGGCGGCCGGAGTCGCCGCGCACACGGTTGACGCGCTCGCCTCGCGCGCGCGGTTCGTCGCCACCGACGCCTCCGATCCGGAGCAGCTGAAGGCCCTCCTCGACGCCTGCCCGTCGACTCCGGTGCTCTACGTGGCGCTGCCGCCGGCGATGGGGCATGCCGTCGCCTCCTCGCTCGCGGAGCTGGACTTGCCCGAGGAGCTGGTGGTCGCGATCGAGAAACCGTTCGGCGAGGACCTCGACGACGCGATCGCGCTCAACGCCGCGTTCGCGAAGGTCCTCCCCGAGAGCCGGCTGTGGCGCATCGACCACTTCCTCGGCAACGCGACTGTGCTGGGGATGCTGGGCCTGCGCTTCGGCAATCGGCTGCTCGAGGCGAGCTGGAGCGCCGAGCAGATCGAGAAGGTCGAGATCGTCTACGACGAGACCCTCGGGATCGAGGGGCGCGCGGCCTTCTACGAGAAGACCGGCGCGCTGCGCGACATGCTGCAGAGCCACCTTCTGATGGTGCTCGCACTGACCGCGATGGAGCGCCCCGACGAGGTCGCGCCCGACGAGGTGCACGCCCGGATGGCCGAGGTGCTCGGTGCCGTGCGGCTCTGGCGTGACGATCCCTCCTCCGCCCGCCGCGCCCGCTACACCGAGGGGCGGATCGACGGCCGTTTCCTCCCCTCGTACGTCGACGAGCCCGACGTTGACCCCGAGGCCGGCACCGAGACCCTCGCGCAGCTGCTGCTCCAGATCGACACCCCGCGCTGGGCGGGCGTCCCCTTCGTCCTGCGCTCCGGCAAGGCGATCGGCGACCCGCGATGCGAGGTGGCGATCCACTTCCGCGCGGCCACTGCGCCGCGGGGGCTGCGCGGGGCCCAGGCGGGTACGGTGCTTCGGATCGGCCTCAAGGGCGGGGACGTGCGGCTGGATGTCGTCGTGACCAGCGCGGATGAGCTGACCGACCTTGAGCACACCACGGTGGAAGCGCGGCCCGGCGCGGCGACGCTGGACCCGTACGCGCAGGTCCTCGCGGGCGTTGTGCAGGGGGACACCCTGCTGGCCGTGCCCGGCGATGTGGCTGAGCAGTGCTGGCGGATTGTGACGCCGGTGCTTTCGCACTGGGCGGCGGGGGAGGCGCCGCTGGAGGAGTACGCGGCGGGGAGCGGGGGGCCGGAGGGGTGGTGAGACGCGCTGCGAGCGATCGAATTGCTTGCACCGGGTATGACTATGACGCACGGTCGCTGCTCGACTGCGTCTGCGCCGTCTTCCTCAAAGACATTGACGGCACCCGATATCGTACTATCGGCTAGTAAAATTCGATTGCTGTTACTCAACAGTACCCATTTTTTCGGCGGTATCTACCGACATCGACCCCCTTCGGGGAGGGCTGTTTCTTAGTCACTCCTACACCATGCTCGGACGACCAGCCGGAGTGCTGGTGGAACGAGAGAGATTACTGATGTGTCTCAAGAAGCGCGCCATAGTCCTGACGGGGAGGATAGCGTGCCTGATATTTTTCACCGTGGGTATGGCTGCACCCGCCGAGGCCGCAACAGGGCCGGGAGGGCGGGTCATTACTTGTCAACTCACCGTTCATTACCCTCATAATTTTGGGCACATAAACGGCACGATCAACGTCACCTCGGATATTCTTTGCAAGGGTGGAATTGTCGACCAGTTGAATTCATCGACAGGCCTTAGAGGGGCGCAGTCGTCGAACGACTGGGCGCAGAAGTACAACGACACCTACGTTTCGTCGAACGCGGCGAGGCCCTGCAAGGACGGCACCTATCGGGGAATCGGCTCCGGCACTGTGACATTCCCTGCTGGGTTCACGCCTCGGACGGCAAGTCTCGAAGGAAGCGGAGCCACGAAGACCATCAATTGTAGCAAGCAGTCCAGCGCGCAGAACATCGAGCGCAGTAGCTCCTCCGTCTCGAGTGGCACGGGCTCCACCGCGGACGAGGATGTCGTGTACGTCGAGGTCAGCGCGGTGGAGACGAGCGGGTAGCGCATGATTCAACCGGCCGAAACCGCCGTCTCTGCCTCCTGGGTGACGGATGGGACAGCTGAGGCGAGATTCACAGTGGGCGGGATGGTGCCCAAACGGTATCCCGCTTACGCCCGGGTGTTCCATCCTGTGTCGCCCGATAGCTGGGTCGATTCTGCCGGAGCAGCAGGGATCGCCTTCACGCCCACGATCCAGTGGGATGATATCGTTCGATACTCACCCGATTCACGCCAGCTGCATTCTCCTCGACGGGGAACTCTTGAGTCAGCCGAATCAGAAACTCTGGCCGAGGTTCTCAGTGCATTCACGTCGTCGCCGGACGAGTGCTGGTTTGGGGTCTGGGAGGGTTGGGGCGACGCCTTTCCTCCTCCTGCTGCCGTGAAATTCCGATGGCTCATCAGGGACCTTCATTTGGTGAAGGGGGCCGTCGTGGAGGCGCCACTCGTGAGTTCTCGAGGGGCGACGGTATGGTGGCCGGCCGACCAGTCGTGGTTCGTGGCCACTGAAGTCGACTACGACAGTACGATCGTCGCGGGAAGCGCCGCCGCTATCGCCGCCATCTTGTCCAGCAGGTTGTGTGTTGTCGCGCTCGATCCACTCGACACGCTGACCCGCGATACTCCTTAGTTCCCCGCCTAGGGTATGAGGGGGTGCGAGGGGGGCGTGGGCCGAAGGACTTGTGAGGTCGAGGCACGGGCAGGGCCGGCGCTTCAGCGTGATCGGAGGGAATCGTGGACCGCAATTGGGCGACTGACAACGGCCTTATCTCGGACCGAAAGCTCTCGACTGCGGTTTGGCAAGATAGGTGGGAGGTGTGGCAAAAGCGTGAATTCTCACGCGGAGTATAATATTCAGACGGGTCTCCTCGTAATGATGTATTATGCTTCGCGTCGAACTCAGGTGCCGTTATCGAAGATGAGGGACGTGAATCCGAGCCTCGGAGTGCGGCTGGCGGGAGTGCTGCGGGTCATGACGGTTCCACTCTCCACTCTCCACTCTCCACTCTCCGATCTGCGGGTGCGGGTCGCGCCCGGGACCTCCCTCGCCGCGCCCGAGCATGCGGACGTCGCGGTACTCGCACGCGACTCCTCTCACTCCTGCGCGCCCGCGCCCCACCACTCTCGGTGAGAGCGCTCTCCCACAAACCCTTGACCTCCCCACACCCCCGTACATGTGCTCGCCGCACACCTCGTGAGAGCGCTCTCACGAACCGCGGCACAGCACGCGGGGGAGCGCTGTCAGGGGTGCTCCCACCACCACCACGAAGGAGTGACCGTGCTCGCATCACGACGTGCCGGGGTCGCCACAGCGATCGCCGGCGCCGCCACTCTCGCCCTCCTCGTCTCCGGATGCACGTCCGGCTCGGACGCGGCAGAGGGCGGGGACATCGAACTGACCGTCACCACGTTCAACGCTATGGGCTTCGATGAGCTCTACGGCGAGTACGAGGACGCCCACCCGGGCGTCACCATCGTCCCGAACAACATCGACACGGGCGGCAACGCGCGGACCGACGCGTTCACCAAGCTCGCGGCCGGCTCCGGGCTCGCCGACGTCGTCGCCATCGAGGAGGGCTGGCTCGGCTCCGTCATGGAGGTCTCGGACCAGTTCGTCGATCTGCGCGACTACGGCATTGAGGACCGCAAGGCTGACTGGGTCGACTGGAAATACGAGCAGGCGACCGACCCCGAGGGGCGCGTCATCGGCTACGGCACCGACATCGGACCCGAGGGCCTTTGCTACAACACCGCCGCCTTCGAGGCCGCGGGCATGCCCACCGATCGGGCCGCCGTCGCCGAGATGCTCGGCGGGGCGGACGCGACCTGGGACGACTACTTCGCCGCCGGGAAGAAATACCACGACGCCACCGGCAAGGCGTGGTTCGACCACTCCGGATTCGTCTGGAACGCGATGGTCAACCAGCTGCCCGAGGGGTACTACACCGCCGACGGGAAGCTCAACGTCGACGGCAACCCCGACCTCAAGGAGCGCTGGGGCCAGCTGACCGACGCCACTGCCTCTGGCCTCTCGGCCGCGCAGAAGGCGTGGGACTGGAATAAGGGCACGTCGTTCACCGACCAGACCTTCGCCACCTTCGTCTGCCCGGGCTGGATGTTCGGCACGCTGAAGAGCAACGTCGAGGCCGGTGGCGGCAACGCCGAATCCACCGGCTGGGACTTCGCCGATGTCTTCCCCGGCGGGCCCGCGAACTGGGGCGGCTCGTTCCTCTCGGTTCCCACCCAGTCGAAGCACCCCGCCGAGGCGGCGGCGCTCGCGTCGTGGCTCAGCGAGCCGGAGCAGCAGCTGAAGGCGTTCGAGGCGGCCGGACCGTTCCCGAGCACCCTCGCCGCGCAGAAGGAGCTCGCCTCCGCGGCTGCCCCCGACCCCGGCATGAATGACTCGCCGACCGGTGCGATCCTCGCGCAGCGCGCCGAGGGTGTCGTCGCCCAGTACAAGGGCCCGGACGACTCGCTGATCCAGGAGAACGTCTTCGGACCGGTGCTGCAGAAGGTCGACCGCGGCGAGATCGACGGCAAGGAGGGCTGGAACGAGGCGCTCCAGCTCCTCGGCGAACTCGTCGACTGACGACCCCCGATCCCGGGGGTCCGGTCGCCGCCGGACCCCCGGCCCCCGCGCGGCGGGATGTCCCCCGGGTCGTCCCGCCGCGCGAGACCTCTCCGCGCTGCCGCCCCGCGCGCACCACCGACTCCGACTCGACCTCGAAGAGAGCGCCATGACGAGCACACTCACCCCGCCGGCCACGGCGACGCCCCCCGCGGGGAAGCGGCGCCCGGCGCCCCGGCTCCCGCTGACCTTCCGGCAGCGCACGAGCCGCTTCGACGTGAAGGCCTCGCCCTACCTCTACATCTCGCCGTTCTTCCTGCTCTTCGCGCTCACGGGCGCGTTCCCGCTGGTCTATACGCTCGTGGTGTCGCTCTACGACTGGCAGCTGCTCCAGGGCCAGGGCGACTTCGTCGGGCTCGCGAACTTCGCGGCGGTGCTCGGCGACCGCTTCTTCTGGAACTCGATCGTCAACACGCTGAGCATCTTCCTGCTCTCCACGATCCCGCAGCTCGCCGTCGCGCTGCTGCTCGCGGCGGCCCTCGACCAGGCGCTCCGGGCGAGCACCTTCTGGCGGATGAGCGTGCTGCTGCCGTACATCGTGTCGCCGGTCGCGGTGGCGCTGATCTTCTCGAGCGTGTTCAGCGACCAGGAGGGCCTGATCAACAACCTGCTCGGCCTGGTCGGCGTCGGCCCGATCGAATGGACGAACGACCGCCTGGCCAGCCATGTCGCGATCGCGACGATGGTGAACTGGCGCTGGACCGGCTACAACGCACTCATCCTCCTCGCGGCGATGCAGGCCGTGCCGCGCGAGCTGCACGAGTCGGCCGCGATCGACGGAGCGAACGCCTTCCGCCGTTTCCGCTCGATCACGATCCCGAGCATCCGGCCGACCCTGATCTTCGTCATCATCACCGCCACCATCGGCGGCCTGCAGATCTTCGCGGAGCCGCGCCTCTTCGACGTCTCGAACGCCGGCGGCATCGGCGGCTCGGACCGGCAGTTCCAGACCACCGTCCTCTACCTCTGGGAGATGGCCTTCTTCCGCCAGAACTTCGGCGAGGCGGCCGCGATCGCGTGGCTGCTGTTCCTCCTGATCGTGCTGATCGGACTGCTGAACTTCGCGATCTCGCGGCGCATCGCCTCCGTCGAGAACCGGATCGCCCGGCGCACGACGCGCCGCCGCCCCTCCGCCGACGAGATCGCCGCCGCGGACCCCATGCTCACCACCACCGGCCTCGGCCAGAACGCGAGCGAGCGATGACCGCCCCCGCCACCTCCGCCGCCTTCCCGGTGCGCCGCGCCCGCCGCGGCGCCTCCCGCGCCGGCCGCGTCGACCGGCCCGGCTTGCTCACCTACGGGCTGCTCAGCGCGTTCATCCTCGGCTCGACCTACCCGCTGTGGTGGTCGTTCGTCGTCGCGAGCGGCAGCAACGCGACCCGCAGCGAGACGTTGCCGCTCGTGCCGGGCGGGAACTTCCTCGCCAACGCCGCGCAGGTGCTGACGGCGATCCCGTTCTGGACGGCGCTGCTGAATAGTGTGCTCGTCTCGGGGATCATCACGCTCTCGGTCGTGTCGTTCTCGACGCTGGCCGGCTACGCCTTCGCGAAGCTGCGGTTCCGCGGGCGCGACGGGCTGATGATCGGAGTCGTCGCGACGATGGCGATCCCGACGCAGCTGGGCATCATCCCGCTGTTCATCCTGATGCGGGAGCTGGGCTGGACGGGCTCGCTCGGCGCGGTGATCGTGCCCACGCTGGTCACGGCGTTCGGCGTGTTCTTCATGCGGCAGTACCTGGTCGACGTGATCCCGGACGAGCTGATCGAGGCGGCGCGGATGGACGGGGCGAACCAGTTCCGCACCTTCCTCACCGTGGCGGTGCCGGCGGCGCGTCCGGCGATGGCGATCCTCGGGCTCTTCACGTTCATGATGGCGTGGACCGACTTCCTCTGGCCGCTGATCGTGCTCAGCCCCACGAATCCGACCCTGCAGACGGCGCTCGCGCAGTTGCAGTCGGGCTACTACGTCGACTACTCGATCGTGCTCGCCGGCGCCGTGCTTTCGGTGGTCCCGCTGCTGGTGCTGTTCCTGCTCGCGGGGCGGCAGCTGATCGCGGGGATTATGAGCGGAGCGGTGAAGGGCTGACGCTGGCGCGCGTGACGCCGGCTCGCGGAATCGTGTTCGGCTCGCGGGAATCGACGCCGTCCGCGAGCCGAGCGCGTTTCTGCGAGCCGAAGCTGCGCGGCGCCGCTTCCGAAGAGCCGCGATCCGCATCCCTCGCGTCGGGAGCGCTGCGGACGAGCCGCGTCCTGCGGCGCTCGGCTAGCCTCGGAACGATCCGCGAGGAAGGCCCGCATGACCCATGACACCGCCTCGGCGGCCCCGACCCTCGAAGCCGTTGCCGCGCTGGCCGGAGTCTCCCGCGCCACGGTCAGCAGGGTCGTCAACGACTCCCCGCGCGTGAAGGACGGCGCCCGCACCGCGGTGCTCGCCGCGATCGACCAGCTCGGCTACGTCCCGAACCGCGCCGCGCGCTCCCTGGCCAGCCGCCGAACGCGGACCGTCGCGTTCGTGGTGCCGGAGTCGGCGGCGAAGGTGTTCGCGGATCCGTTCCTCGCCTCGGTCGTGCAGGGCGCCGCGATGGCGTTCGCCGGTACCGAATACACGCTCACCATCGTGATCGCGTCGGAGGCGGCACCAGAGAAGACGCGGCGCTACCTTCTCGGCGGCAATGTCGACGGCGCCCTCGTCGTCTCGCACCACAGCGGCGACCACTCCTCCGCGCAGCTCGGCGCCTCCCTCCCCGTGGTGTTCGGCGGGCGGCCGCTGACGGAGGACGGCGGCAGCTACTTCGTCGACGTCGACAACTTCGGAGCGGCGCGCGCCGTCACCGAGCACCTCCTGAGCCTGGGCCGCACGGCTCCCGCGATGATCGCGAGCCGCCAGGACATGCCCGCCGCGATCGACCGCCTGGCCGGCTGGCGATCGGCCGTTGGGGCGGCCGGTCTCGACGCATCGGCCGTCGAGTACGGGGATTACTCGCCCGAGGACGGCGCGTGCGCGATGCGCCGCCTCCTCGACTCTGGTCGGCCGATGGACGCGGTCTTCGCCTCCAACGACCAGATGGCGGCGGGAGCCCTGACGGCGCTGCGGGAGCGCGGGCTCACGGTGCCGGGCGACATTGCGCTCGCGGGCTTCGACGGCGACTACTTCGCGGAGGCGAGCGAGCCGCGCCTGACCACGGTGCGCCAGCCCTCCACGGGACTCGGCGAGGCGATGGTCGACGTGCTGGTGCGCCTCCTGGCCGGCGAGGAGGTCCAGCGCGTGACGCTGCTGCCGACCGAGCTGCTGATCCGCGGCTCCACCGTCCCCGCTGGAGGAGGGGCGCTCGCTGAGTCGCCCGAGACGGCGCGGGTGTGCGGCGTGTCGCGGGCCGATCCGGGCGACTCAGCGAATCCGCCGTCCTCGGTGACGGCGTCGGTCGTCACGAAGCTCTGGGAGGCGTAGGTCGGCTGCTGCATGCTCCCACTCTTTCGACCGGGCGTCGCGGCCGGCTGGCTGCCCGCCTCCGCGAGATGCCACTTATGAGCGCGACACGCCGGGCGAGGCGCACATAAGTGGCATCTCGCGGGAGGCGGGCGGGGCGGCTCGGGGGGCGGCGGCGGGCCGCTCGGTCGATGGCGACCAGCACGTCCGGCTGCCGCAGGGTCGGCGTCTCGGCGGTCAGCTGCTGCGAGAGGCCGGTGTCGTCGGTCATCTCCGCTCCTCCCGCGGGTAGACGTCGTCGACGGTCACGTCGATCCGCACCATCCCGCCGGGCACAGAGACGTCATCGTCGAGTGTGCAGCGGCCCATGATGACGCCGCCCATCATGTCGCCCGCGCGCCGAATCATGCCGCGCACGGCCGCCCCGGCACGACCGCGCTGCTCCGCGCGACTCCCGCCAGTGTCGTCCGGCGTCACGCACGGTCGCGCAGGGCCTCGCGCAAGCTCCGAGAGCTGCGAAAGCCCGTGCGGTCCGCGACGTCGTCCCAGTCGAGCGGTCTCGACGGCTGTTGCGCGGTCAGGCGCCGGACGACGACCAGCCTCGCGCGCTCGATCTCTGCACGGGGCGTGGAGCCGGCGGCCGCGAAGGCCTCGAAGAGCCGGCGCTCCGAGATCGACACGAGGGAGGCGAGCGCTGTGACTGTCAAGGTGCGATCGGTGCACCGCTCGTGAATGATCCGCCGGGCCCGCCGGAGGATGTCCGCCTCCGCACTCGACGCCATCGTGGCGGAACGGCCGGCCTCGAGGAGCGTCCCGGCGACCGTCGTCTCCAGGGCGTTCAACCACAGGGGCCAGGCCGGACCGGACGCGCTGAAGGCGGACAGGAAGGCGTTGCTGCTCGCGGTCAGGAACCGCGTCGCTCCCGTCGCCGGCAGCGGGAGCGCTCCCCAGACGCCGCAGAGCCCGAAGCGCTGCTCAAAGTTTTCGCCGAGCCGGATCTCGATGGTGCCGGTCGATCCGTCAGTGTCGAGTGTGGCGACCACGCCGCCCCTGCGCAGGTAGCCCTCCCCCTTGCCGATGGTGAACCGTCGGGAATCGGTCGCCACGACCAAGTGGCCCTCGAGGAGGAAAGTGAGCGCGAGGTCGTCCGCCGTCTCGCTGGGGCGGGCGCGCAACCGCGCGAACGAGTGCCAGAGGCGAGCCACGGTGAAGTCCCTGGAACGGGTGAGATCGGCGAAGACCCTCCCACTGATCGGATCGTCTAACACATCGAAGCCGTTCGTTCTCAGCCACTGCTCGGCCGCTCGATCGGTGACCGCCACTCCCCGCTCGATCAGCGCGTCGCTCCCGTCGTGAGCCGTCTCCGAATGCGGTCGGTGCATCTGCTTTCCCTCCCCGCGCTGTCGCGCAGCGACCTTAGGAGACGCAGGCGAGCATCGACGGGCGGAGACGGTTTCCCGCGGAAGAACCGACGAAAAGGCGCGGAAGCCGAACCGGCGGGCCGCCGCGCCGTCACTGTTGCGGAGCGCCTCGACCGGGAACGGCGGGGCGCGGGACCGGGGCAGACCCCGGTCCTCCCCCAACCCTCGAGGAGAGCAATGACCTACGACCACACCGGCCCGACGAAGGACCTCGTTCTCGGCGGCGAGTGGAAAATCGACGACGCCTCACCCGTCGGCCCCGTCCGCCGCACTCTCGTGTCGGCCGCCGTCTGGACCGTGCCGGCACTGGGAGTGGCGATCGCCACTCCGGCAGCGGCGGCGTCCGGGAGTAAAGGCACGGCGGCGAAGACAAAGAAGTCGGATCTGCGCAACACCTACACCGCGTGGAACGCGCAGGGCGGGCAGAAGGACGTCCCCGCCGACAGCACCTTCGCCGCCGACAACGGCCTCTTCGTGCACGCGAAGGTGATCAACGACGGACCCGACACGGTCACCGGCATCACCGCTGCCCTGGAACTGCCGCACTACAGCAATCAGATGAACCGCGGACGAGCGCACTACCCGGTCGCACGGAACGGCTGGGAGTACTACACCGACTACGCGAAGGGCACGGACAAGTGGGTGTTCACCTTCATCAAGCGTACGCTGACGCTCGCGCCGGGGGAGCGTTCGGAGGTGGCCATTGATTTCTGGACGATCCCCGACGCCGGCCGCACCGCGAAGGACATCCACCCCTACGTTGCCTTCCAGACGACCGACGGCGAGGAGACAAACCAGCAGAACAACGGCAAGTCCACCGACAACGGCTACAACGTCCGCACCTAATCCCGCACCAGCAGCAGGCCCCGCCCGTCATCGGCCGGCGGGGCCTTCCGCGTCTCCTCTGCCTGTTGCTGCCGGTCATCCCGGGAGAGAGGGATCAGCGAAGGCCGGATTCACCGAGACCGGGCAGTTGCCGCGACCGGATCGGTGACGGCGGGGCTAAGGAGCGGCCCCGCTCCGACTCCTACCTCGCAGCGCCAACGAGTTGGCGGCGGGCTCCTCCCGCAGTGGCATCCGAGTGGCGAGCACGGCGCTTATACAGCCGAGGACGGCGAACAGCGTCGCGGGGGATGACCGGTGTCCGCGGGGAGGAGCCAGGCCGGCGGATCCAGCGCGAGCAGGTGCGCGGCCATCTGCGGACGATCGCCAGGAACCGGGCGAGATTGACGGCGACGATCCTCGTCTCGGAAAGACTGTCGTCGTGCAGGGTCGACGAGCGAGAGGAGGAGGATTTCTCGGCGGCGACCCCCTTCGCGCCGCGCGTTGCACCTGCCCCGTCGTGAGGGACGGGATGATTCGGTGTCGGCGCTCGTGCGAGCGGCCTCAGGCCCGGTTGCGCAGCGCCGCACGAAGGCTCCGCCCGCTGCGGAAGCCGGAGCGTCGGGCGAGCTCGTCCCAGTCGACATGCCCTGCGCACGACCCTGCCGATAGGCGTCGGACGATGGCGAGCCTGGTGCGCTCGATCTCGGCGCGGGGCGTGGTCCCCGCTGCCGCGAACGCCTCGAAGAGCCGGCGCTCCGAGATCGAGACGCGCGCGGCGAGGGCGCTGACCGTCAGCTGGGGGCTGGTGCAGTGCTCGCGGATGATCCGCTGGGCGTGCTGCACCAGGGCGGCCTCGGCTGGCGAGGTCATCGGGAGCGACGCGCCAGCCTCGAGCAGGGTCCCGGCCGCGGCCGCCTCCAGGGCCAGCAGCCACAGCTGCCAGCCGGGGCCGGCCGCGGTGCAGGCGGAGAAGACAGCGTTGCTGCTCGCCGTCAGAAAGCGCACCGCTCCGGTCGCCGACAGTGGCGTCGCCTCCCAGCGGGCGGTGAGGCCGAAGCGCCGCTCGAATCCTGCCCCGAGCAGGATCTCGATGGTGGCCGTCGAGCCGCGCGTCTCGAGAGCCACCTCGATGCTGGACGGACGGAGGTAGCCCTCGCCCTTCTCGATCGTGAACCGCTCGGAACTCGACTCGACCTGCACCGTGCCCTCGAGGACCAGAACGAGCACCAGATCGTGCACTGTCCCCGCGGCACAGCTGATCAGGTGGGAGAAGGAGTGCCAGATCCTCGCCACGGTGAGGCCCTCGGAGTGGACGACGTCCGCGGCGAGCCTGCCCGCCCGCGATTCCGGTGAGACGAGATAGCCGTGCGACTCCAGCCACCGATCCGCTGTGTCGCCGACCGCGAGCACACCCCTCTCGATCACCGGACCTACGGATCCGTTGGCACGCTCAGCAGACCTCGCCTCCGCTCGCTGCATCTCCACTCCACTTCCCCACTGCTGAGCAGCGACCCTAGGAGACGTCGATGGGGGTCGGGTGTAGCCGCCGCAGAACCGCGGAGACGGTGACCAAGACCTGCGGAATCGGTGTCGGTCGCATGCCGCGCACCACACAGTTGCTGGACGCCGCCGGTGGAGATCGGCGAGACGCAGGCAGGACGCTCCCGTCCTCCCCAGACACGAGGAGAAGCAATGACTCGAGACAGCACCGACCAGACCAGGGACATCGTCCTCGGCGGCGAGTGGACCATCCCGGACTCGACCGCCGAGGGAACTCGACGACGGACGCTCGTCTCGGCCGCCGTCTGGACCGTGCCCGCGGTGGGAGTTGCGATCGCGACTCCGGCGGCGGCTGCGTCCGGGAAATCCTCGACCACGACAGCGAAGAAGGCCGATCTGCGCAACGCCTCTACCACATGGAACGCGCAGGGCGGGAAGAAGGACATCCCGGCCAACAACACCTTCGGCGCCGACAAAGGCCTCGTCGTGCACGCAAAGGTCACGAACGACGGACCCGACACAGTCACCGGCATCACCGTCTGCATCAAATTGCCGCACTCCTCCCACCAGATGGACCGCGCACGCCCGCACTACCCGGTGGCAAGCAAAGGCTGGGCGTATCTGAACGACTACGCATTCGGCTTCGACTGCTGGGTGTTCACCTTCGTCAACCGCACGCTCACCCTTGCGCCGGGGGAGAGCGCGGAAGTGGACATCACGTACTGGACGACCCCCGACGCCTTTCGCGTGGGGGAGAGCATTCACCCGTTCGTCGACTTCCAGATGGTCAGCGGCGAGGACACGAACCTGTCCAACAATGCCAGGTTCACCGACAACGACTACCACGTCCACACCTGATCCCGCGCGACCAGTGGAAGGCCCCGTCCGGCATCAGCCGGCGGGGCCTTCCGCGTCCCCTGTGCACTCCCTGGCCGCTCAGCCACGTCGACCGCGCCGACGCCCACCGCCGGCCGGGAGTGATCCGCACGCACCCGCTTGTCCGGTGCGCGACGCAAGCCACGGGCGGCCTGGATCGCGCTGGGCACGGGTGTCGTCCTCTCGTTCGCCGTCAGCCTGGCCTGCTTCGCCGTCGCCGTCGTCACCCGCACCGCGGCCCTCGCCTGGGTCGCCGCGGTGGCTGCCGTGATCGCGACGTCGGCTCGATCTGGCCCTTGTTCGCGACGGCCTTCGCCAGCGTCGACCGGGCGGGACGCGATCCCCTTCATCCAGGACCTGATCGCCCGCGTCCGGGGATAGTGTCGGGGCGATGAGTGCCGACTACCTCCGCGCCTACGACGACCAGCTCCGCTCCGACGCCGAGACCCCGAGCGCCGTCTCGGTGACGCGCGAGGGGCCGCTGCGTCTGGTGACCTTCGCCGGTGGCCGCGGATTCGTCACCTACCGCGACCTCGGCGGCGCCTCCTCCGGGGAGGTCGCGCGCCTGGTCGCTGCGGCCTGCACGCACTTCGACGCCGACCCCGGCATCGGGCGCGTGGAGTGGAAGACCCGCGGGCACGACGAGGCCCCCGGTCTGCACGACGCGCTGCTGGCGCACGGCTTCGCGCCGGACGAGGCCGAGTCGATCATGATCGGCCCCGTCGAGGCGCTGCTCGTGGACCGGCCGGTTCCGGCGGGTGTGCTGCTGCGGCGGGTGCTCGACGAGCCGGACGTCCGTGCCTTCAGCGCCATGATCGACGCCGCCTTCGACGAGGACGTCGATGTGGCGATCGCCGACTCGCTCGTCGCCCGCCTGGCACGCGGCGACGGCATGGAGTTGTGGGTAGCCGAGGTCGACGGGCGGATGGCGTCCGGCGGCCGCCTGGAGCCGGTCCCGGGCACTGCTTTCGCCGGTATCTGGGGCGGAGCGACGCTACCGGAGTACCGCGGACGCGGGCTCTACGGCCTGGTCACGGCCGCGCGCGCCGCCTCCGCCCGGGCACTGGGGAAGACCCTCCTGCACAGCGACTCGACCGAGTACTCGCGCCCGATCCTGGAGCGCGCCGGCCTCGTCCGCGTCTCGACCACGACTCCGTACCGCCGGCGCCGCGTGCGCAACCGAGGCTGAGAGCCCGGATATGCCCGTTTCTGGCGCATAACGGTCTTTCAGCCTCGGTTACGAACGCCGATTAGCTCGGAGACGTGATCTCGAGCGCGATGTTGTCGGGGTCGCGGAACTCCAGGATGCTCGCGCCGCCGGTGTCCTTGATCGGCTCGTGTGCGATGCCGAGATCGTCGAGCACCGTCGCGGCGGCCCTCAGCGCGTCGAGGTCGGGCACCGCGAAGCTGACGTGGTCGAGTCCGACGCGGTCCTCCTCGAAGCGGTCGTCCCCCGGAGCGATGGGGCGCAGGCCCAGCAGTCCGCCCGGGAACTGATAGATCACTCCGCCGAAAACGAACGCCAGCTTCTCCTTCTCCTCCTGCGACGCCGCCGCGGGCGGCGCCTCGAAGGCGACGTCGAAGCCGAAGACAGAGTCGTAGAAGGGGCGCGAGACGGCGATGTCGCGAACGGTCAGTCGGACATGGTTGTAGTCGACAGCGGGAATCGGCACGGAAGTTCCTCTCGGCGGGACGAGCCGGAGTGCCCGTCGTCAGTGGTTCGGAGGCGGCGGGGCGGCGGTTCGGGGCTGGCGCCTGCTCCGGGGATCGAGTAGCACCGGCGCGTCAGTCCAGCTCCGTCGGCCGCGCCGGCTCGGCCAGCAGCGCCCGCGCCGCCATCCCGATCCCCGCGCTGGAGGTGGGGTAGGCGAAGCGGACTTTCGCGAGGGTCGCGAGGTCGACTCCGGCCGCCATCGCCGTGGTCACCGACTGGACGACCTCGATCGCGTTCTCGCCGACCGGTGCGCGCCGAGAAGCAGCTCGCGGCGCCGGTCGGCGATCAACGTGAGGAACCCGCTCTCGCGATGGTCGATGACGGCGCGGTCGAGGTGCGAGATCGGGACCGGGGCGACGACGCACTGCGGGTCGCGCTCGCGGGCCTGCTCCTGGGTGAAGCCGACGCCTGCGAAGTCCGGGCCGGTGAATCCGCCGGCCGGCAGGAGGAACGGGGGGTGCGCCGGTTCGCGCCGAGCACCGCGTTCTCGAACCCCAGATCCTCGACGTCGGCGGGCCAGCCGGTGGCCATGATCACCACGTCGACCTCGGCCGTGCGCGACTCCCCGCTCTCGTGCCACTGGATCGCGAGCGCCCCGTCGCCCTGCCGCTCGAGCCCCGAGACCGTCTCGATCCCGGTGCGCACGCGCACGCCCTGGCGCGCGAAGGCGCCGGCGACATGCATCGGAGATGCTGGAGTCGGAGGTCATCAGGATCCGCGCTGCCACATCGAGCAGCGTCACCTCCGAGCCGAAGACGTTGAACACCGTGACGAGCTGAGCGCCCGTGTTGCCGCCGCCGATCACCGCGACACGGCGGGGCAGCTCGGTCAGGCCGAGCACATTCTCCGGCACCGTTGCGAGCTCGGCGCCCGGGATCGGCAGCCGCCGCGAGTGCCCGCCGACGCAGATCAGGATGGAGCGCGCGCGGACTCGCCGGCCGCTGTCGAGCAGGAGGGTGCCCTCGTCGACGAAGCGGGCGCGGCCCTCGTGGAACAGGTTGACCCCCGCCGCCTCGAACCGCTGCTCCTCGCGCTTGATCGAGCGCACCAGGTCGACGCGCTCGTGTACGTGGTGCGCGGTCGCCGCCCAGTCGAGGGTCGGCGTTCCCACGTCGATCCCGTAGTCGCCGGCGGAGCGGGTCTCGCGCATCATCCGCGCCGTCTTCGCGAGGACGCGGGTGGGCACGCACCCCGTGTTGACGCAGGTGCCGCCGACGCGCGCGGCCTCGAGCACGACGACGCGCGCTCCGAGCTCGGCGGCGCGGAGGGCGGCGGTCGTCCCCGCGGGTCCTGCGCCGATGACGGCGACGTCGTACTCGGCCTGCTCGGGAGTGCTGTCGGGCACGGGGACTTCCGGTTCTGGGTGTGGATCGATCCTGGCGTGCGGCGGCCTCGCTCATGTGTCCGTGACGCCCCCGTCACCCGCTCGTGGCGTCCTTGACACGCCGCCACTCATCCGCGCACGCCCGCCACGCAACCGCGACGTCCTGCCGAGGGCGCAGCCACGACGCGGTTCGCGCATCCCTTGCTCGTCGGCGGCTCCACTCGCTGACGCTCGGCCCGGGACGAGACCAGACTGCGCTCCGGCTAGCGCTCGCACGTTCCGAGCCGCTGCCGACTCCGGTGATCGCCGTCTCGTCCTGGCTGGCCAGCCGCCACGGCACGACCGTCTACCTCATCGACCCGGCCCCCGCCTCCGCAGTGCTGGCGCGACTGCTCGACCACGCAGGGCGGGCGCTGGCGGACGCGGGCGACGATGGATGAGGTCGCGGCGCGCGGCGCGCGGCACGGGCGTCGATCGGCAGCGGGTGAGGTGGGAGCGGCCGGGCGAGGTGATCGCGGACACGGCGGAGGTGACGCGCGCGTAGCCGACCAAGGCTCGGACGGCGGCCTCCAGTGTCATGCATCTACCCGAGACTATGACGACCGGGGCCGTACGGGCATCCCGCGCCAGACCCGTCCTCGCGCCTTCAGACTCCGGCACCATTCGCGGAGGCGGCGGCGGGAGCTTGACCCATCGTCTCGTTATAAACACATTCCCACGAGAGGACCATAATGAAGTCACGATTGGTCATAGCGAGCTTGCTGCTCGTAGTATCACTTGCCGCCCCTCCTTCCCGGGCCGATCCAGGTGCCGATAGCGTGAATTCGACGTCGGGTTTCAGTCCGGAGATCAACCAGTGGGCAGATTCTGTCGGCGAGGAATTTCTCGCGCACAGTCGTGCGCTTGGTGAGTTCAATAGGTGGATCAACTCGAGAAGTGAGGCGCGCGACCGTGGCTATATCGTTTCGGTAAATGATCCTGCATCAGGTTCGACGAAGATTCTCTGGAACGGAACGGATTTGGAGGAGCAGCAAGCGTTCGAGAAGCGGGCCGCCGAGTTGGGCATCGAAGCTCACTTCGCGGCCTTTCCCTATGCCTTCGGTCAAGTACAAGACTCGCTAGCGGGGATACGATCGGCTCGGCCTGACTTCGAGAGGCTGTCCTTCTCCGTGGATATGGTGGCCGCGCTCTCGGTGGAGGAAATGGAATCGGTCGTGATCAAAGGGCACTTCTCGGACGAGAACATGCCGGCCGGAATGCAAGAGTCCTCTAGGCAACTCGTTCAGGATGTGGCCCAGTCCGCTTCACTTATTGTCCCGGTGAAGGTCGAGGTTGCGTCTCAAGGAGCTGAGACGTATGCTCGGCGGGTCGCTGACACATCTCCGTTCTGGGGTGGGGGGCTCGCGAAGAGTTCCTCGTATTGCAGCACTGGGTTCGTGGTTTCAGTCGATGGTAAAACGCGCTCGACAACAGCTCGTCATTGCACAGGGCATTTTACGGCTGTCGAGGGCTCAGGAGATTACGGTGACTCTTACTCACCCACGTTCAACGGCGGTCGCCTCCTCGACTCGTCCGGCTCGGGACGCGTTTTCGATGGCGCCCCGTCCGAGTCACATAACCCGGGGGTTCCGGTAAAGGGATTCCAGGATCTTAACCCGGGCGACTTCGTATACACTCAGGGAGGTAACTTCGGACCTCGATGCGATATCCGTGTTCAATCAGTGAATATAGAGTTCGATGATACTCAGGGTGTCTTTGGTGCAATCTGGGGAATACAAGTCAATGGCCGAATTGCTGCCGGGGCCGGGGACAGTGGTGGTCCAGTCATCACTCTCGACGGCGACGGATTCCGTGCTGCCGGCCTCATTCAGGGAACTGCGGGCAACCGGTCCCTTTCGGCGGAAGCCTGTCGAGACGCCTCCTATACGCAATCGGATCGGTGTTCCTACGACGTCGTCTTCAGCTCAATGCGCACGCTCGCTGATCAGTGGGGCGCCTCCCTGGTCACGAGCGGGTGACGTGAGGTCGACATAGCGTTCTCGATCATGGGCGGTCGGGCGACGTGGGAGCGTCGTCCGACCCGCTCTCCTTCCCGCGAATCTCGACCTCATCGCCGCTGACGACGATCTCGTCGATTGATTGAGTGATTCGAGTGGCGGGTTTCTCGAGCAGGGTCCGCAGCCAGCCCTCCTGGGCGCTGGCCTCCGGGAAGCAGCCGAGGTAGGTCTGTGCGGGTGTACCGTCGGTCTGCCACTGCAGGGGGTTCGCTCCCCGGTAGTCCAGCTTGTAGGTCAGTGCATTGCAGGGTGAAGAGACCACAAGAACCGTCTTGCCATTCTGATCACTCACGCGAAATGTGAGTGGCTTCTCCAGCAGCCACTCGACGCTGTTCCCGCTCTCGGTAGCCGAGGTGCTCAGATATGATCTGCCGACGGCGTCCGCTCGCTCGAGGGGAGGGGGCGGCGACGCTCCGGCGGTACTGGGCGACGCGATAGGCGGTCCGGCGCAGGCGCTGATGAACATGATTGCCGCGGTTGTGATGGTGCAGGATCGTAGAATAGATAGACGATGTGGTTCAGTCATTTTTTCTCACTCGGATAGGTCGGCCCGGAGTGCCGATCAGTGTCGGCGACTGACTGCTCTGAGCCAGCCACACGGGGCGGCGACTGTATCATGAGTGGCGTCTTTCTCCCGTTTCTTACGGATATTTCGTGCCAATGCTCGAGATCAGTTGCTGTCGGGATCTCCGTCAGAGGACCGCGGGACGACCTGGTGCCCGCCCTCGATCGTCCCGTTGGGGCGGAGCAGGATTTGCGTGTACACGGGGCGGCGCTGCGCAGGGACGTGCCGCGGACCCGGAGGGGCTCCCCGGCGAAGAACGCTCGGAGCCGGTGCAGCCGGCGAAGAAAGACGCGTCCGGACGCTGCACCGCGAGGCGGACTGTGGTCCCGTTCGGCTCCATGATCAGCAGGCGGTCGTTCTCGGCCGTGTCGAACCCGGAGCCGTAGACGACGGCGTCCCTAGCGAGCAGGGCGAGGCATGGCGGGACATCGGTGGTCAACTCCCAGCCCTCGACGAGCGTAAGGCGGTGGCGGGGGTGCTGCGCGCGCGGGGCCTGCTGGTCGGGCCGCGCGGCAGGCGGTGTCACTCCCGGAGGAACGTCCTCCGCGTCCAACTCGCCGAGCCGACGAAGCGCCGCGCTCCGCTCATCCTGGTTGGCGCCGTCGTCGCGGGGTCGGGCCGACAGGATCCGCTCGAGATCCCTGCGCTCGTCATCCGCGGCCTGCACTCCGCCACTCCGGCGGCGCCAGGCGCCGAAACGGCCCGCTGCCTCCCGAGACTCCGCGGTGTCTGGGTGGCAGCGGGCCGTCGCCCAGTCCGGGCGTCAGCCCGACGGGTTCTCGACCGGGTCGCCCTCGGGGTCGGTGGCCGTCTCGGGGTCGACGTGCTCGGGATCGGTGGTCTGCGGGTCCTCGGGAGTGTTCTTCTCGGTCATCGGATCCTCCTTGTCGCTGGATGCGGAACGTGCGGACGTCGCCCACGCTACGGCGCGCGCCGCGGCCACCGCGCCCGGTTGACTCCGCCGCCCGCCGTACGCAACCGAGGCTGGGAGTGCCCTAACGGCTCCAGGGAGCGGTGCAGCCGTTCCTGACCTCGGTTGCGTACGGCGTTCCGCTGTCCCCCTCCGCCCGCCGGTGCCCGTGCCAGCCGTGCGCCTCCACCGCAAGGCCTGGCAGCGCTTTCCCGCCATTCTTACGCTGAGCCCACCCGAGTCGAGGAGCTGCAGCGCCACATGATCCGCACCACCGTCACCATCGAGGGCAAGACCTACGGTCTGTCTCAGGGGACCGACGTCGATGATCTGAAGCGGTCGGCGACCGAAGCGACGCAGGCCGGAGGAGGCCTGATCGACTTCGTGATCGTCGGGAACCGCCAGGTCAGCGTCCTGATCTCGACGGGCGTGCCGGTGATCTTCGAGGAGCTGAAGGTGCCGGACGACGAGCGTGACACCGGTGACGTCCACCAGCCGTGGGACGACATCGACTACCTGGACTAATCCGCTTCTCCGGTCGCGTGTCCGGTGCCGGGTCGCGCTACTCCGCCTGCTCACGCGGTGGTGGTCCGCTCGCCGCAGGCTCGCCAGGGGTCAGCTCGTTCCCCGACGGTTCGTTCTGGTTCAGCTCGCCCGCGACCAGCGTGCGGGCGGCCGCAGAGAGTGCCAAGCGGATGCGCTCCGCGGGCTCCCGCAGCATCGACGCGATCGCGTCGATGTCGTGTCGGCCGGTGTATCGGAGCAGCCAGGCCTGGCGTTCGAGCGTCGGCAGTGCATGCAGGCGCCGATGAAAGCCGATGCGCAGCAGATCGTCCTCGCGGATCGCGGGCTCAGCCTGCTCCGCTCGTTCGATCTCGGACCCGCTGCGCTGCACACTCGCGCGTCCGACCTCGGCGCGCATCAGGTCGAGCGCGCCGGCGTCATCGAGTCCCCGCGGTCGCCCGCTGCGGACGGTCACCGCGGCGCGCCGGAGTGCGGCGCTGGCCGCAGCGTCCGAGAGGGTCAGGCGGTAGGCGTAGGCGTAGAGACCGAGGTTCTCGAGGGTGCGGCCGGCCAGGGGTTCGCTCTGCTGCTGTGATGGCGACATCCGGAGGGCGGCGACGGGTCTGTCGTAGCTGGTCACGGTGACTCCTCGGCTCCGCGCGCTCCCGGTCGGGTACCGCGTCGGAGGCGATGCTAGAGAGTCGAAAACGATCGTTCTACGCTTGACAATCTCCACTCCATGTCCACCCACGCACCTGAAAGCGCTTTCCCGACATTCGTCTGGAAAGTGTGGAGTGCTCTTACTCTCGAGCCGAAAGCACGCAGAACTCGTTGCCCTCGGGATCCGCCAGAACGACCCACGACCGCTCTCCCTGCCCGACGTCCGCCCGGGTCGCCCCAAGCCCAAGCAGGCGCGCGACCTCCGCCTCCTGGTCGTCCGGCACGAAATCCATATGCAGCCGGTTCTTCACGGCCTTGCGCTCGGGCACGTCGAGGAAGAGCAGGCTCGGACCGCGGCCCGATGGGGCGAGCAGCTCAATGCCGTCCTCGTCCTCCTCGACGACGTCCCAGCCGAGCGCCTCCTGCCACCAGTGCCCTACGGCGCGGAAGTCGGTGCAGTCGACGATGATCTCTTCGAGTCGGAGGCTCATGCTCCGACGCTAACCGGCGCGGGCACCGTCGGGGAAGTGCGTCCCGGCAGATCTCTGCGGTCGGGGCCTCCCGTGGGGCCTCCACCTGTCAGCACCGGATGCCGGAGCCGGACGTCCGTGCCGACTCGGCACGACCGCTGGCGACCACGGCGTCGGCGCGGCATCCTCGACGCGGGCGTCCCTGCGTCCGGAGACGAGGATCCGCATGAGCACCGCACGCGAGCACTGGGAGGCGCGCTACGCCGACTCCGATCGCATCTGGTCGGGCAGACCGAATGCGACGTTGGTCGGGGTGGTCGGTGCGCTGCCGCCGGGGCGCGCCCTCGATCTCGGCGCGGGCGAGGGAGCGGATGCGCTGTGGCTCGCGTCGCTCGGCTGGAGCGTGACCGGGCTTGATCTTTCCGAGACGGCGCTGGATCGGGCGCGCGAGGCTGCGACCGCGCAGGGCGTCAGCGTGGACTTCGTGCAGGCCGACCTCGCCGGCGAGTGGCCGGTAGAGGGGCTGTTCGATCTGGTCACGGCGAGCTTTCTGCACTCGATGGTCGAGTTCCCGCGAACCGACGTCCTGCGGAGGGCCGCGGGCGCGGTCGCACCGGGCGGTCGCCTCGCCGTCGTCTCGCACGCCGCGCCGCCGCCGTGGGCCAGTGGCGACGAGCACCGGCATGGACTGCACCTCTCCGGCCCCGAGGAAGAGTTCGCCGAGCTCGCCCTCGACCCCTCGGAGTGGACTGCTCAGGTCGTCGAGACCCGCGAGCGCGCGGCAACCGCCCCTGACGGCACTGCGGCGGTGCTTCTGGACGGTGTGCTACTCCTGCAGCGCCGCGCCTGACGGCGCACGTCGTCACGGCGGAGCTCCCTCCCCCCCCCGCACCCCCCCGCACCCAGGCCCGGGTCGCCTCATTCGACTACCGGCTCGCCGGCCCCGACATCCGTTATCCCGTTCCGCTGGACGACGTGCACGCCGCCTGGCGTCACCTCCGCGGGACGACCCGCCAGGCGCATCCGGTCGCGATCGGCGGCGCGAGTGCGAGCGCGGCGCTTGCTCTCGGCGCGGTCCTGCGCGAGCGCGACTCCGGTGCGCGCGATGGGCTGACGCGCGTCGCACCGCTCAGCCGCGGTCGTGCAGGGTGATGTGGTACCCGTCCGGGTCGGCGAAGGTGAAGGTGCGGCCGAACGGGCCGTCGATCGGAGCCGCGACGACGGCCTGCCCGTCAGCGACGAGTGCGTCGTGGATCTCTTGCACGCCGGTCGCGTGCAGCCAGATCGCGGTGCCGACGCCGGGTTGGGAGGTGGAGTCAAGATCGGTCCCGGGTGCGAGGTCGCGCAGGGCGAAGGCGATCGGCGTGGTCGTGAAGACGACGGCGTGGGGAGGGCCCGCGGGCGAGCGGACGAGGCCGAGGTAGTGCTCGTAAAAGGCTTGCGAGGCGTGGAGATCGCGGACCTGGAGCGAGACGAAGTCGGGGCCGGTGACGGGCATGTGTTCCTCCTGGGGTTGTGTCAGATTTGTGACACGAGAGAGCCTATGTCAGGATGTTGACATGAGTCAAGACGGCATCGACCTCGAGACCTCGCTCGGCTACCTGCTCAAGGAGGCGTCGAGCGCCCTCCGCGCGGCGATGGAGGCAGTCCTCCGTCCGCTCGGGATGACCGTCACCCACTACTCGTGCCTCGAGCTGCTCGCTCAGCGCCCCGGCCTCTCCAACTCCGAGCTCGCCCGCGGCGCTTTCGTGACCCGGCAGTCGATGAACGTGCTCCTCCAGACCCTCGAGCGTGAGGGCGTCGTCACGCGGCCTGTCGCGGCTCCGGTCGGCAAGGTCCTGCCGGCGCGGCTCACCGAGCGTGGACGCCGCCGCCTGGCCGAGGCCTCCGCCGCTGTCCGCGGAGTCGAGCTGCGGATGCTGGACGGGCTCGCGGAGCAGGAGCGCGAGACCGCGGCGCGGCTGCTCCGCGGCATGATCCAGTCGCTGCGGGCGGGGGAGGGGAGCGCGACGCGGAAGTGATGCTGAGCTGCGACTCGTGTCGCTCACGGGCGCCACACGACGGCGGTGCTCTCGTTCACCGGCGTCGTCTATTCTCGCGGTCGTCCACGACCCCGTACCTTGGAAGGAACCCTGGATGACCCAGCAGGACGTCCCTCAGATCACCGTGCCCCTCGGCCGCCCCGTCGCCGTCGAAGCGCTGCGCTACACCGCGATGTACGGTCCGAAGCCGTTCCCCGAAGCGCTGCTGATCCTCTTCGACAACGGCTCGTACAAGATCCTCTCCCCCGGGGAGGAGCACTACGGGAGCTACGTCTCGGCGACCGATCCGTCTCAGCCGCTGCACCACATCGCCTTCCTTTCCTGGCCGTCGAGTGACTGGGAGAGCAACGTCGCGTCGCACACCCTCACCTTCGAGCCGGCGACCCGTGCTTTCATCCAGACGCTGCTGCTCCCCGGCGCGGCGGTGCCGCACGCGCAGCACGGCTATACCGAGACGGTCGAGGAGCCGGCGAGCGTCGACCTCAGTGCCTCGTGGGAGCAGGTGCGAGAGACGTACGCCGCCGTCTTCGAGCGGCTGCTCGATCGCGTGACGCGCGGCTGACGAGTCCGCCGTCGTCCGAGCGCACGACGCTGGGCGACGGCGGACAACTGCGGCGCTGCGGCGGGTGCCGGCCGGTCGGCGAGGACGCGGCTGATGAGTGCGGGCGCTCGCGCTCCGATCAGCTCATTCTCTTGTCGGAGGACGAACCTCACCGGTCTCGTCCTCGAGAAGGCGGCGGTTTCTGCGACGGATTCTGACGAGCTGGATTCCGTAGACGATTCCTCCGGCGAAAAGGCCGACGGCTGCCGATGCGACGAGATTCCAGGGAAGCTCCAGATTTCGGATGAGCGGCAGGGCAAGGAGTCCTGCTCCGAGAACGACGGCGATCGTCAGTGTGGGATGAGGACGTTCCGCAGAGTTGAGCATCAGCAGTCGATCGCTCCCGCTGCGCTCCCGAGTATCCCCCCGAAAGCAAATCCCAGGCCTGCCCCCTCCGGTCCGGCGACGATACCGGCAAGCCCTCCGATCGCCCCGTCTCGAGTGTGTTCGAGTACGCAACCGGCCCATGTGTCGTCGTCCGAGAGGATTTGGTATCCACCGGTCTTCAGCGCATCCACGGACGTCACATCGAACGTGACGTGGGTCGAGTCGACGATTGTCCACTCGCCAGCGACCTTCTTGCCGGCCGAGACCTGAAGAGCGGACGGAAGAGCGATCTCCTTGCCGGTGGACTTCTGTTCGAACGTGGCGATGCCGTTCTTGTCCTCAAGCCGAATGTCAGAACCCAATCTCAGACTTACATCCAGCCGACCGGGACTTTTGCTCGTCACGCTCACTTCGTAGGTCGAGGGTGCCAGGGACTCATCGGCCATCGCCGACGGCGCGTAGCCGAATGCCCCCGAGAGAAGTGTGAGCGTAGCGCCGCTGACCACAAGGCTCCTTCTTGTACTTGACATGATAACTTCCTACTCTCACAGGCTGACGACGAACAAGGTGGGAGTCACGGCCGTGGCTCTCTTGGAGTCGAAAACTGCGACGATCGAGAAGGCTACCCCTCGGGTCAGGTCCGGTCAATGACGTCCCCACTCCTTCCTCCGCGAAGCCGACAGGCATTGATCTCCCCTTCGCCTGGCGCTTATCTGTCAGCATCGACAGGATCGACTCGGCGAGTGCGCTATCGTCGCGGTGGCGAATGGTCGGTCGTCCTTCCCGTGAAATGCCATGTCTATTCCCGTGCTCTCTCGGGGTCTCCTGATCGGCGTGTCATCGGCTTGGGCGAGACACACGGTTGTGAAGGATCGGCGCGTGGCAGGCTGGCCGCATGGATCTCGACGTGCGTCCGGGGCTGGTCGTGCCGGCGTCCGAGCTGCAGTGGCGATTCTCGCGGTCGTCGGGGCCCGGCGGGCAGCACGTAAACACCTCGGACAGCCGACTCGCAACCAAGCAGCAGCGCCGGCGCCCGTCGGGGGAGTGACCCGAACGGAACCGAGGGTGGAAGGCAGCAATCGACCCGCAGAGGGTCCGACTGCGCCTCTCACCCTCGGTTTCGCACGCCGACGGACCGGCTCACGGCCGGAAGAAGGCCTCGATCGCCGCGTTCAGCGTGACGAGGTCATCCACATGGGCGAGTTCACGCGCCGAGTGCATCGAGAGCAGCGGCACACCCACGTCGACCGTCGAGATGCCGATCCGAGTCGCGGTCAACGGTCCGATCGTCGATCCGCAGGGCACCGAGTTATTCGAGACGAATTCCTGGTACTCGACGCCCGCCCGCTCGCAGACCTCCGCCCACAGCGCGGCTCCCCGCGCATCCGTTGCGTAGCGCTGCGTCGCGTTGATCTTCAGCAGCGGCCCCTTCCCGGCGACCGGCTGGTTCACCGGGTCGTGCTTGTCGGAGTAGTTGGGGTGCACGGAGTGGCCTGCGTCGGCCGAGAGGCACCAGGAGCCGGCGATCGCCCGGGCGCGCTCGTCGACGCCGGCACCGAGGGCCGTGCCAATGCGAGAGAGCACGTCCTTGAGGAACGGGCCGTTGGCACCCGAGCGGCTCGCGGAGCCGAGCTCCTCGTGGTCGAAAGCCGCCAGCACGCTGATGTGCCCGGCCCCGGCCCCGGCGTCATCGTTCGCCGCGAGGAGCGCGACGAGGCCGGCGTGCACCGAGCTGAGGTCGTCCATCCGACCGGCGGCGAGGAACATCTCGTCGAGGCCGAAGCGGCGGGGCGCCTGCGTGTCGGCGGTGAGCAGGTCGTAGCCGGCGATCTCGGCGGCGCTGTCGAGTCCGGCGTACGCGGCAAGCAGTTCGAGCAGGTCGACCTCGGCGGCGTCGCCGATGCCGAACACGGGGACGGTGTGCTTCTGCCGGTCCAGGATGAGGGAGTCGTTCGCCGTCCGGTCGAGGTGGATCGCGAGCTGCGGGATGCGCAGGAAGGGGCCCGTGCGTAGCAGCCGCGTCGAGCCGTCGCGCAGGATCACGCGGCCGGCCAGCTCGAGCTCGCGGTCGAGCCAGGAGGTGAGCAGCGGGCCGCCGTAGATCTCGACGCCGGCCTGAAGCCAGCCCTTCGAGCCGATCGTCGGCCGCGGCTTGAGCATGAAGCCGGGGGAGTCGGTGTGGGCGCCCAGGATGCGGAACGGCGTGACCGCCTCCGCCCCCTCGGGCAGGTGCCAGGCAATGATCGCGCCGTCCCGGATGACGTAGTAGCGGCCAGGTCCCGTTGGCCACGCCCGCGTCTCGTCCAGCCCCGTGAATCCGGCGACGTCCAGGCGACGCGCCACCTCGGCCACCGCGTGATAGGAGGAGGGGGAGGCGGTCAGGAACTCGGCGAAGTCGGCGATGTGGTGCTCACGCGTGGTCATCCCTCCAGTGAAGCATGCGGCTTCGCGGCCGACCCGACCCGCACCCCATCGCGGGCGGTCGGCCGTGTTCGTGGTTGGGGACATGTTCGACGCCCAGAACACGGGACCAGTTCACCAGGTCGGTCGACTCCCAGACCTCGATATACGTCGAGCCCCGACTTCTGCGCGGTGTCGAAGCCACCGGGGAGCCCGTCGATCGTGAGGTCGGTGGCGAGCCTGAAGAACGTGTCGCCCTCGTGCGAGCGGATGATGAACGGGTCGCGTAGGCCCGTCGTCCCCAGATTCGAGGTGACGACCGGCTTGCCGTCGTTGAGCGTGTTCCAGCTGAGCGCGTCGTTGCCCTTCGAGGCGGCGAGGCTGATGCGCTCGGCGCCGTCGCCCTCTCCGGTGAAGAACGCTCAGACGTACGCCTGGGTGTCCTTGATGCCCGCGGGTAGCGGCTGCACCCGGAGGGTGAAGTCGCGTGTGCGGGTGACGGATCCGCTGGTCGCGGTCGCATGGACGACCACGTCGATCGCGGGGCTACCGGTCGCCGGGCGGTCGATGTCGATGGTACGGGTGCCGGCGGCGCGGCCGTCGCGGACGGTCGCTCCGCTGGGGCCGACGACGCTCCAGGCGATGCTCGAGCCGAGCGTGCCGGTGGAGGGCATCGAGACGTTCGTGCGGAGGTCGCCGACGTTCGGGATCGCGATCGCGGCCAGATCGCGCTGCACCGTCGTGGCGTCGTCGAGCTGCGCGGCGACCCGCACCACGTCGTCGACCGAGCGGGTTTCGGAGCCGACCGTGTACGTGGCGGTGAGGGTGGGGGAGGTGTCCGGCCATCCCGGGGCGGGTGAGGGTCGCGGTGCCGCCGGTGATCGCGACGGCTGCGCTGTTCGAGCGCCAGGTGATGCCGACCCCGCTGGCGGTGGTGGGCACCGTGAGTCCGGCGGTCACCTCCGTGATCGACGCGACGGCGCGGTCGAGGGCCTGCGAGGAGTGGAGCGCCTGCACGGAGCTGCTGCTGGGGCGCTGTCGCGGCTCCGAAGGCGGAGCTGGGGACCGTGGCGCCGAGCAGCGCCGTGGCGGTGACGGTCGCGACCGCCAGAGCGGTCCTCACCGCCGATCGTGATCGTCGCCTGCAGATGGCCCTCGTGATCGGGTGCAGCGTCGAGGCACGACCCGCAACACTCTGTGCATGAGCCGTGCTTTCTGACCAGGGGCTCGAGGTCCGCATAGCCTCCGATCGCCCCCGTCCTGCTCGTCGTCGACCGCGTCTCGGCCGAGCAGGCGGGCGCCGAGGAGCTCAAGCGCAGGCACGCCGACGCCGTCGTGGTCACCGGTGGGGAGGACGTCGATCCGTCTCTCTACGGCGGCCGGCTGGACGATCCGCACCGCGGCCAGCCCTTGCCCGCAGCCGACCGCGCGCAGGTGGCGCTCGTCCGCCGCGCCGTCGAGACCTGGACTCCGCTGGTCGGCATCTGCGGCGGGCTGCAGCTGGTCAACGTCGCGCTCGGAGGCGACCTCGTGCAGCACCTCCCCGGTGCCGGTCATGTCGGCCGCTCGATCCCCGGCGAGCACCTCTCCGGAATGATCGACCACCGCGTGGTCCTCGATCCAGGGAGCGTACTCGCCCGCATCCTCGGCGCGGTCGAACTCGACGTCCGCAGCTCGCATCACCAGGCTGTCCACCGTCCGGGCGAGGGACTCGTCGTGGTCGGCCGCGCCCACGACGGCACCGTCGAGGCCCTCGAGCACGCGTCCGCGCCGCTCTGGTGTGTGCAGTGGCACCCGGAGGACGCGGGCGCCCGGGGCACCGTGCTGACCGACCTGCTCGGGGCGGCGCTCGCCGCGGTCCGCCGATGCCATCGTTCAGCGCCGCCGCGCCCGCGGCAGGAAAGTCGGGCTGAGGAGGGCAGATCGGGAGCCGGGTAATCGTCCCAGCCGCCGGCGACACCGCCCTCGCTCGACTCTGCGGTGAGTCTGCGACGGAGGTAGGCGCCGAGGAGCGAAAACTGCCCGTGGCCGGCCGGATGCACGTAGCCGGAGTCGATAAGGCGCTTCTTGAGACCTGCACGGAGGCGTCGGACACTCCCATCCGACGAACGATGTCCGCGACCGTGCGTCGATCCGCGTCGTCCGAGCTCCTGGCGCGCGAGGTGCTCATCCACGGTCCCGTCTCGCGCCGAGCTCGGCCGCCCCGCCCGCCCGACATCCGCGCCGACGCGCTGAGCTTCGCGGGTGTGAAGATCACCGGAACCGAGGTCCTCGCCGTCCGTACCGATCTGCGCGCACGGATCGAACTCGATCTGGTACGCCTGCTGCCGAGCACGAAGCCCGCCGACGTGATCGCCGTGATCGTCTCGGTGGTCGACGAACTCGGCGGCGCCTCCGCTTTCGCCGGCCTCGGCGTGACGGCGATCCAGCGGCTCCTCCCGCGGATCGCGCCCCGGATCGCCCCCTGAGCCGAGTTGATCCGTCGCTCGCGGCCCGTCCGCCGGCGGGCGCACCGACCGTTCGCGACGGAGGGATCGGACTCCCGCCTGCTCGCACCGTCGCCTGTCCCGACTCTCAGAGGCTTCCTGCTGCTGCGCGATCCGGCAGGGTAAAGATGATCAGCACTCGGCCTCGCTTCGGAGCGAGAGACCGGGTTCTCCGCTCGCCCTTCGCGAGCGGGGAGGGGGGATCCGCGCGGTCACCCAGTGGATCCGAGGGGCATCGTCGCCTCGCGGCCCCTGTCGTGGGGGCGTCGGGTCTGCGGTCGCGCGCCCCTTCGGAGAAGCAGAGGCGGGCGCTCGATCACCGGGCGCCGGGATGTCGCGGCAATTCCGCCGCCACGCCGCCTTCGATCAAGAGGAGACACCATGTCCAAGCACACCGTCCGACCGCGATCCGCAGGGGCACTCGCCGCGGCGCTCGCGGCCGCCGCTCTCGTGACACTCGGAGCCGCATCGCCGGCATCCGCGTCCGCACCGGCTTGTCCGACCGACACGACCATCGACGGATCGCGACTCGCCTCCATCAGCCCCGAGTGCTCCTTCGCCGGCGATCAGGTGAACGTCGGAGGCATGGTGATGGGCATCCCTCAGCCGGGGGGTTCGTTGCAAGCGTCGTCCGTGGTCGCCGCCGGCCGTCAGGACGTCTCCGACGTGGTCGTGTACCGCGCGGCGGACGGCGCGGTCGCCGCCGTCGCCGGCGACCAGGAGTTCGGATCCGAGGGAGCCCTCGCCGCCCTGCGGAGCGAGAGCTCGACGGTGGCCGCGAGCGCACATCCCGCCGTCAGCACCGCAGAGCACTCCTCCGTCCCCGGCTGCGATGAGCGCAACGCCTACTCCCTGCGCGGAGGCAAGTGGAACAGCACGTACGAGTGGTCGTACAACGGAGCCGGCGCGCCGGTCGGCAATGGTGCCGCGAGAATCCGGGACGCGCTGGACAACGTGACCGGGGGTGTCACACGCTGCGGTTCGAACGTGGCGCTCACGGCGTCCCACCGCTACCTCGGCACGTCCCACGATTCCGTCGATGTCACGTCGGCCGGGGGCTGTACCACGGGGAGCAATCGCAACACCATCGGGTGGGGGGAGTTGAGCGAGCCGTACATCGCGACGACGTGCACCTCGACCCAGGACGGCATTATCGTGTCGGCCGATATCAAGTTCAACAACCGGGTTGCGTGGTGGGACAACTCCGGCGCCGCTTGCCACGGCGCCACCTACGATCTCCAGGGCACCGCGGCCCACGAGGTGGGGCACGTCTTCGGCCTCGGCCACGTCGACGCCTCCACCCACCAGGTCATGAAGCCAAACTCGGACCCCTGCGAGTTCCTCCAGGAGAAGCTCGGAGCCGGTGACGCCGAGGGCTTGAAGCGCCTCTACGGATAGTTAGTCTCCCGATGCTCCTCCGGTCGCTCGTCGCGCCGGGGGAGCATCGGCGCGCAGGATGGAGGCATGACCACGACACTCATCACCGGAGCCAACCGCTCCCTCGGCCTCGAGACCGCCCGCCGCCTCCTGGAGGCGGGCCACGCCGTCTACGCAGGCATGCGCGACACTGCCGATGGCGAGGCCGTCAGCGCGCTCGGCGCCCTCCCCGTCCGCCTCGACGCCACTGATCAGGCGAGCGTCGACTCCGCTCTCGCCTCGCTCCCCGAGCTCGACGTTCTGGTCAACAACGCCGGCATCCTCGGCACGTCGTTCGGAGTGGACGATCTCACTCCGGACGCGATGGCGGGCGTCCTCGAGACGAACGTGGTGGGTATCGTCCGCGTGACGCAGGCCGCGCTCCCGCTGCTGCGCCGCTCCTCGAACCCGGTCGTCGTGAATGTGGCTTCTGGAGTCGGCTGGCCGCGCTGGCTGAGCACGCAGGGCCGTGACGAGTTCCCCGTCACCGCGATCCCGTACGCCGCCTCGAAGGCCGCGGTCGTCGCGCTGACCGTGCAGTACGCCAAGAATCTGCCGCAGATGCGCATCAATGCGAGCGACCCGGGTTACACCGCAACCGATTTCAACGGCCACGGCGGGCACCAGACCGTCACCGAGGGCACCGACGCGACCGTCGCGCTCGCCCTGCTCGATTCTGACGGGCCGACGGGTGAGTTCCACGACCGTCGCGGGCGCATCGAGTATTGAAGGCGGGCGCCGCGGGGCGCCGTGTCCGCCGCGCGTCGGGTCGCCCGAGGCGCGGTGAGGTCCCGAACCCGCCCTCGGCGCGGTGCGGCACCACCACCGCCTCCGCGCCGAACTCGCCGCCTCGGGTTTGGCCGGCGTCCCCTACCCGTGCTGAATTCGCCCTCAGCCCAGACGCGAGGTCGGCACCGTCTCGAGGTGGCGCAGGTCGCGGCGCAGGCGCTGCGAGCGGACGTAGCTGCTCAGCGCGTGTTCGGGTGAGGGCGGCGCATCGCTTCCGCCGAGGAGCGCCCGCGCTGTAGTCAGGCGGGCGCGGCGGATCTCGTCGAAGACCGTCGTGCCGTTGCGCGCGAAGGTGCGCTGGAGTGTCCGCTTCGGCACGCCGAGGCGCTCGCAGATCTCTTGCACCGAGAGTCGGGAGTCGGTCGACATCGCGGCGATCAGGGCGAGAGCGCGGGTATAGACATCTTCGCTGCTCTCGCGCGGGAGCGAGGTTGCGAGCACGGCTCCGGCGAGCTGCTCGATGGCCGCTCGCACCAGCGGGAATGCCGGGGAGTCGGCGTCCAGGGTCGAGCCGAAGGTCGAATTGACGGTCGAGAGCAGGATGCCGCGGCTGGCCGCGTCGGCCTCGGTCACCACAGCGCCGCCGTCAGTCGAGTCGACCAGTCCGAGCAACGGCCGATCAAGGGCGATCTCGGTGCGAGCGCTCGGGGTGTCGGTCACGATGGTGAACGACGTGTCGCACTGGAGGAAGGCGATGTCGCCCGGACCGAGCTGCACCTCGAGAGCCGCCGGATCGTCGGGCTGGATCACGAGTATGCCCTCGAGCGGGATGATCAGGCGAACTCCCGCGCCTATGCGGGCTGTACGGTGGAGGCGGCCCGGTGAGTGCCAGATCCTGAGTACCTCCACTCCGTCGCTGCACAGCGTGTCGGCGACGATGCGGAACGAGCCGATAGCGCGCACGTCCACCCCGCTCCCGGCTAGCCAGGCGGCTGCAGTTGTATCCCGCCGGGACACCCCGCGGTCGACGATCGGCCGGCTGCCTTCTACGATCCCCATCACGTCGCAGTCCTTTCCTCTGGCGCGCCCTTCGGGTGACGCGGTACCCCTAGCCTGACTGATCGGACCCCGTCATGAGAAGTCGTCATGCGACTGAATCCGTCGATCACCGCCATCGCAGGCTGTCAACCCCGGTTATCAGGGGACGAAAGCGTACCTCGGGGGAGCGACGGGGGTCGACATGAACTTCGAGCGCGGCGGCGTCGGTGAAGGGTCGGCCCTCGCCCGTACGACCCCGTAGCACGATCGAGTGGCGGAGCCTCCGCGGGGCTCGTAGTGGCGCGGTCGTGTAGTGGGCGACGGCGACGAACCCGGCGCCCGGAGCGACGCGTTCGGGTCTGCCGACCACCGTGATCGGGGCTTCGTCATACTCGAGCTCGGCGCCCGAGCCGTCGGTGAAGGAGCCGCAGAGCAGGGCGAGGTCGTGCAGTGCGCTGGGTCCGGAGTTGTGGAACTGCATCCAGAAGGTGATCAGCGCGAACGAGCGGCGGGGCGGACCGAGGCGCACGGCTGTGCCGTCGAGGACGAGGTGAGGGAGCGCGGCAGCAGGGGTCCGCTGTCGGAGCATCAAGCGTGTCTCCTGGCGGGTGGCGTGGCGGGTGGCGTGTGTGCTGCGCTCCGGGCGAATTGGAGGAGGCTGCACGCCGCGAGCACCCCGACCAGGGCTGCGGCCCAGCTCAGATCCCGCGGGTCGAATCGCAGCAGATAGGCGGGAATACCTGTGAATCCGAGGATTCCTTGGGCCGCGGCGGCTGTCGCGAAGGCCAGCAGGGCGGACGCGGCGGCCACGGGGGCGGGAGCGGCCGGGGTGTCCTCCTCGCCGAGGATGAAGACCCGGAGAGCGGCGGCGAGAGAGAGCGCGCAGAGGCCCGCGGCGATGAGGGCAGCGGTCGTGTAGGCGGGTCCGGCGGCGAGGAGGAGCAGGCAGCCGACGACGATTTGCAAACCGGCCTGAACGATCCTCGAGCTAGGGTGCGCGGGATCGAGGCGGCCTCTGCTGAGGGCCAGAGCTAGCGCGCGGGTCGCGTCGCCCCGCCGCTGGGCCGGTCGGCGGCCGGCGGTGCGGAGCAGCGCTGCGGCGCCCGAGACGAGCAGGGCGGCGCCGACGAGGAGAGGAAAGACGAGAGCGGCGGCGGGCAGGCCGGGAATGGTGTCGGCGGGGGTCATCGGGTCTCCTTCGAGGGGCAAGGGCGGCGCGCGGAGCACCTCGATGATCGAGCCTTCAGGAGCCCCTCGGGACGCCGGGCGCGAACGCCCTGGAGCCAGGCGCGCCCGCCCGTCAGAACGCGCCTCGGATCGTGCCAAACGAGACTCCAGAACGCGCCACACCCCACTTTGGAGGGCCCGTACTGGGTGAAGCTGACGGGGCTTCGGATCGCTTCCTCGGCCACGGTCACCGCTCCCGACGACCGCTTCCGCCCCCCGCGCCGGTCGACCAGACCCCGAGCACAGCCGTCGCGCCATCCCGACCGACGGCGACCGCACCTCCTCGAAGGCGAGCCGCTATGACCGCACCTGTGCGCCCCCGGACCCCGAGTCTCAGCGAGCGAATCGACCGGTCCCTCCTATCCCTGCACGCGCTCCCGGGACTGGATGTGCGCACCCTCGCCCGCACTCTCGGTGTCCCGGCTCTGATCGTCACTGCGAACCACTGGCTGCACCGAGGAAGCTCTGTGCGCTCTGCGCTCGCCCGCATCCGAGTCGACGTGGCGCAGCGGGTCCTCCGCGAGCAGGCGATCTCGGTACCCAGCGCGCTGGTCCGGCGCCGCGCCGCCGAGTATGCGGGCTTCCGCTCACTCGATGAGATGGACCGCGCGTTCCTCCGCTACCGCCACCGCACGAGCTTCGACCTGCTGCTCTCGACCAGGGTGACGGCCGCCGGTCCGGCGTGACGCGCCGCCTGCGCCGCGACTGCGTCGGGCTGTGACTGCACGGCCCCTCGGCGGCCTACGCTCCTCGGATGGACGAGGTATGGCGGGCATATGGCGTACGGGCGAAGGAGTATGCCGCGGTGCTCGACCTCGACCTCAGCGGCCTCGCCGGCGTGATCGCGTGGTACTCGCTGATCCATCTCCCGCCCGCTGAGCTGACTCATGCGATCGCCGCGATCGCCGAGCGTTTGCGTCCGGGGGGCGGCCTCGTGATCGGCTTCTTCGAGGGGCCGCGGACAGAGGTGTTCGCCCACGCGGTCACGCCGGCGTGGTTCCACCCGCTCGCCGCGATGCGCGCCCTCGCCGAACAGGCTGGTCTCGAGGCGACCCATGCTCTTCGCCGCAGCGCCCCCAGCGCCCGCGACCACGGCGAGCTGATCGCCGTCCGCGCCCGCTGACCCGCCCTGCTGGCTCGCCCTGGCCGACAGGGCGTTTCGGCGGCCGGGGCCGCGTCGCGGGTTCCTGCGGCTAGAGCCGGTCGGCGCGCCACTCCGTGGAAATCTCCTCGCCGCGACGGAAGGCCTCCTCCTCGCGCTCGCGCAGCTCGACGCGGCGGATCTTCCCCGAGATCGTCTTGGGCAGCGGGTGGAACTCGAGGCGACGGACCCGCTCGAAGGAGGAGAGCAGCTCCCGGGTGTGCGCGAAAATCGCTCTCGCCGTCTCGGCGGTCGGCTCCCAGCCCTCGGCGAGGGTGACGTAGGCCTTCACCACGCTGTGGCGGACCTCATCCGGAGCAGGGACCACGGCCGATTCAGCGACGGCGGGGTGTTGCAGGAGCACACTCTCGACCTCGAACGGAGAGATCCTGAAGTCGGAGGACTTGAAGAGGTCGTCGGTGCGGCCCACGAAGGTGATCGTGCCATCGACCGCGCGCACCGCCACGTCCCCGGTGTGGAAGTAGCCGTCGGCGCGAGCTCGCTCGGTCCGATCGTCATCGCCGTGGTAGCCGGACATCAGGGTGACGGGCTCGACGGAGAGGTCGAGGCAGATCTCGCCGGCGGGGGCGGGCTCGCCGGTCAGCGGATCGACGAGGGCGATGGCGACACCGGGCAGCGCCCGACCCATCGCCCCGGGGACGACGGCGGCGCCGGGCGGGTTGGCGATGATCGCGGTCGTCTCGGTCTGGCCGTAGCCGTCACGGATGGTCAGGCCCCACTCCCGCTCGACGGTCGCGATGACCTCGGGATTGAGCGGCTCGCCCGCCGAGAGGATCTCGGTGAGCGCGCGCGGCTTCGCTCCGAGGGCCGACTGGATCAGCATCCGCCACACGGTCGGTGGAGCGCAGAACGTGGTGACCTCGGCCCGGTCGAGCTGCTGGTGCAGGGCCGAGGGTGAGAACCGGCTGTAGTTGTAGACGAAGACCGTCGCCTCGGCGTTCCACGGCGCGAAGAAGCAGCTCCAGGCGTGCTTGCCCCAGCCGGGCGAGCTGATTGCCATGTGCACGTCGCCCGGCTGGACGCCGAGCCAGTACATGGTGCTGAGGTGGCCGACGGGGTACGACTCGTGGGTGTGCACGACCATCTTCGGTTTCGACGTGGTGCCGGAGGTGAAGTAGATCAGGCACGGGTCCGAACTCTCGACGACCACCGTCGGGCTGACGCCGAAGGGCTCGACGGAGTCGGTGTAGTCGAGCCAGCCCTCCGCCGCGCCGCCGACCACGATGCGGCCGAAGTCGCCCTCCATCTCGTCGAACTTGTCGGTCTCGGAGGCGTCGGCGATGACGTGCGCTACCTCGCCGCGCGCGAGGCGGTCGGCCAGGTCGGCCGGAGAGAGCAGGGTCGTGGTGGGCAGGATGACCGCGCCGAGCTTCATGATCGCGAGCATCGACTCCCACAGCTCGAGCCGGTTTCCGAGCATGAGCATCACATGATCGCCCTGCTCGACGCCGACCGAGTGGAGCCAGGCGGCGACCTCGTCCGAGCGCCAGCGCATCCGATCGAAGGAGTACCGCTGCTCGGAGCCGTCCTCCTCGACGATCCACAGCGCGGTGCGCTCGTTGCCGATCGCGATCGCGTCGAACCAGTCGACCGCCCAGTTGAAGTGCGAGCCGACGTCCGGCCACTGGAACGCCTGCGTCGCGGCGACAGCATCGGTGCGGTGCTGCAGGAGGGTGTCGCGGGCGGCGCGGAAGCTCCCGGTGGGGTTCATGCATGTCTCCGTCGTGGTCGAGGCCCGGCCGCTGGCGGGACAGCCCCCATTCTGCTCCCGCCGCAGTATCGCCGCCGCGCGGACCAGGGCCCACGCGTGAACTTGAGGACGGGAAAGAGCCTGTGGAGGGACTTCTGCTTGTCGTGCCGCGGCTGGCCACGGGCGGAGCGACTGCCCACACACCCCGAGAGATGCGCGCGGTTCGCCCCCCCTCTTCGGGCTTTGCGAACACACCCTCAACGGGATAACTTCTCACCCGTTAGTAACAAAAACCCATTTTTGGAGGGATGAACGGTGAAAATATGTGGCGACGGATAGCGGCGGGGCTGGGTGTGGTAGCGGTAATCGGTTGCTCGATCGTGTCGCTAACAGAATCTGCGCATGCGCAGGAGGCTGCGACCGACAAGGCTATTGCGCTTCGGGTAGGGCAGGATTCCCATATAAATACAACAACGGGGGAAGCGCTCTCAGTGCTCTCCGACTCGAATGAGGCAGGGGAGCGCGTTGTTTTCGCCGAAGGGAGAGGAGGCTGGCCGGTCAAAGTTGTTATCCAAAGCGTCCCTCACTCCGCCTCGACTGCTCCCGGATCCTCTGAATTTGGACGACCGTCTCCCAGCGGGACAATCAAGGGTTTCACTGTTTAATCGAGGCCGCGTGCGCTCTCGATAACTACGCGATAAGCGAGGAGTATTAATGCCCACGAGGGACAAGGCGCCCGACCTACGTGCTTCTCTGGCTGTCGCTCGTGTGCTTGTGGCCGTCGGTGCGATGATTGCCGTCCTCGCGACCCTGGTGCTTCTCCTGCTTTCGCCGCGCGGGACGGAGTGGCAGGCGATCGACGCCGTGAAGCCACTGGCCCTCGCGGCGTCGGTCACGGTCGCCTGCCTGCTGACGGCCGGCGCTCCCTACTACGTGCTACGTGGACGAGCGCCCTGGCCGGCGCTCTGGCTTGCGTCCGTGCTGTGTCTCCTCGGCGTGGTCCTCGTCGTCGCCGTGATAGCCGACCGATTCGGCGCCGCCGACGGGACCACAGTGCTCACCGCTCTCGTCGTCATGATCCCCGTCTGCTGCTATTCCACGGTCGCGATCGTCGTGACGGAGTCGCTCCTCCGGCGGGGGAGGGGTGCCGCGCGGTGACGCCGATCCACCGCCTCCGCGCGGGCGGGCCCTCAGTACTTGATGGACTGGCCGCCGTCGATGGGGAGGACGGTCGCGTTCATGTAGGAGGCGTCGTCCGAGAGGAGGAACGCGACGACGGAGGCGATTTCGTCGGCCTCGCCGTAGCGCTTGGTCGGGTTGACCTGGATGAACTCCTCGGCCGCCTTGCGCGGGTTCTCGGGGTCGAGCTGCTTCATCGAGTTCTCGACCATCGGGGTCCAGATGGCGCCGGGGGCGATCGCATTAATGCGGATGCCGAATTCGCCGTACTCGATCGCGGAGTTGCGGGTGAGGCCGACGACGCCGTGCTGAGCGGCCGCGTAGCCGGACTGGTTGCCGATCGCGGTGATCCCACCGACGCTCGCCGTGTTCACGACCATGCCGGAGCGCTGTTCCCGCATGACCTTCAGCATCTTTTCGAGGCCGAGGAAGACGCCGCGGAGATTGATCGCGACGACCTTGTCGAACTCGTCGGCCGTAAAGTCCTCGGTGCGGTTCTGGCGGCCTTCAATGCCGGCGTTGTTGAAGAATCCGTCGATCCGCCCGAAGCGCTCAATGGTGCGGGCGACGTAGGCGTCGACGTCCGCCTCCTTCGACACGTCGGCGACGATACTGATCGACTCGGTGCCCTCGGGTAGCGCCTCCACTGTGGCGGCGAGGCCCTGCTCGGAGAGGTCGACGAGGGCGAGGCGGGCGCCCTCCTGGGCGAGGCGGACGGCGGCGGCGCGACCGAGGCCGGATCCGCCTCCGGTGGTGAGGACGACGCGGTCGGTGAAGCGAGGGCTGGTGGTGGTCATGACGACTCCTGCTCGAAGAGGGATGGGCTCGGAGGCCGCGCGGTCGGCGAGTCCGTATCCATGCGCCTGCATGCAATTAGTTCCACGATATGCCACACCTGTTGGCTGGGGCTGAATGTGCCGCCGGGGAGTGTCGCCGCGGTCGATCGGCCGAGCACCACCGATCCCGACCCTGGCAACCGCCGCTGAGTGCGTGCGACCGCCGCGCGGGCCCGGCTAGACGGGAGGGATGCCAGTGGACAGGGGGAACAACGATGGACACCAAGACAACGACAGGCCTGCGCTCGACCGCTCGGCGCCCTGGGGCGCGCCGAGCGGCAGTGCTGGGGGTGTCGGCACTGCTCGCCGGATCGGCCCTCGGCGGATGTGCGCGGGGCGCCGACGAAGCGGGGGACGGGACGACCGCCGCTCCGGCATACGTCGCTCCGCTCGGACCCGTGACGCTGCCGGAGGGCGCGAGCGCGGCCGTGACCTGGACCGACCGGATCGGCGCCGTCGATCCGCAGACCGTGAACCTCAGCGGTCAACCGCTGCACATCACCGTCTCCGTCGCCTGCGACACGGAGGACGCCGAGGTCACGATCGAGGTCGTCGGGCTGATGACGAGCGGATCGTCCTGGTTCTCCAGCCCGAACACCACGCGCACCGGTGCCGACGGCGGCACTACGGGCAGCATGCAGATCGCGGTCGATCAGGACGCGGAGATCAGAGTGACGACGGTCCCGGACGACGCGCACTGGTCGGGCGCCGTCTCCACCGGCCCGCGCACGGCCCCCGGATGAGACCCCGCGAGGACGCGGAAATCGTGTGGTGACCGAGAGCGACCGCTGCGACTTGTCGGTACTGGAGCCGTCACTCCGAGACGTCAGCCGATCGGGACGCCGAGTTCGGCCATGAAGGGGACGGCGTCAACGGCCTCGCCGTCGACCCGCGTTTCGAAGTGCAGGTGGCAGCCGGTGGAGGCGCCGGTCGAGCCGCGCAGGGCGATGACCTCACCCGCGGTGACCGTGTCGCCGACCGACACCATCAGCTCGCTGTTGTGCGCGTAGCCGGTCTCGATGCCGCCACCGTTGTCGAGCAGAATCCAGTTGCCGTAGCTGCCCTGGTACGACGCTTCCTCGACGGTGCCGCTGGAGGCCGCGAGGACCGGGGTGCCGCAGGCACCGGCGAGGTCGGTGCCCTTGTGGAACAGGTTCACGCCCGCGACGGGGGCGTCAGGGCGCGGACCGTAGCCGCTACTGATGTGACCGGAGATCGGCACGACCCACGCGCCCGACGCGCCCGCTGCGGCGGCCGTCGACTCACCGGAGGTGGCGGTGATCGCGTCGAGGGACGCGATGGGGACGAGGACCTCGGGCTTGGCCTCGGCGGCGAACGCGTCGCGGGTGACGCTCTGCTGCACCACTCCGGCGGCGACGAAGCTCTGCGGGCGGGCTGCGGCGACGGCGCTCGACGTGTCGCGCGTCAGCTTGGAGTCGGCGGTGCCGCCCACGGCGAAAGCAGGCATCGTCGAGGTGACCGCGATGCCGGCCACGAGGGTCATCGCGGCGACGGCGGAGACGCGGGGGCGCGACGACCTGCGGGAGGCGCGGCGAGTGTGGGACTCCTGCTCACGGAGGGAACGACGGGTCGGCAGGGCGGACGGGGTGCCGGTCTCGGCTCCTGCGGGGGAGGGAGTCGAGGCGCGAGACGAACGGTGCATGCAGAGGGATTCCAGGTCTGTCGGCGCTCGGCGGGGGAGGCGAACGTCGGGAGGGGTGGGGGTGATTGCGCGGCCATGCCGCTGCGGCCCTCCAAACTACCTGCGTTCCGCCGCTGCCGGGCTGAGAAAAACCTCCGGAGTCAAGTGGTTGCCCGCCTCGATCCGCTCTCGATCCCGCGTGTTTGCCTCGTTCGGCCGAGCGGGGCACCGGTCGCGGGGCGGGGTCAGCGGTGCGCGGTGAAGACGAGGAGGGCGATCACATCGGCCACCGTCGCCGCGACTCCGGAGCCGAGGCGCCCCTCGTCCCCCTCCGCGAGATGCCACTTATGACGCTCCGGTACGGCGTGTCGGCCTCATAAGTGGCATCTCGCGGAGGGGGGAGGGAGGGGGAGGGGGAGGGGCGCGGGCGGGGGCGTCGGTAGCGTGGGGGCGTCGGCCGGCGCGGTCGATGAGTGGAGGAGCGGACATGGCCGGGAACGAGAAAGACGCACGCGACAGGGCGGCGCACAAGCGCGCGAAGAAGGCGCTGAAGAAGGCCGAGAAGTCGGTGCGCGCGGCGCACGAGGCGGTGCGCGACTCCAGCAAGAAGCTCCGGAAGAAGGCTCGCAAGCTCGCCGAGCAGACCGAGAAGCTCAAGCGTGCCCAGGAAAAGACCGCCAAGAAGGTGGCCGCGGCCGAGAGCCGCTCCTCCGTTCCGAAGCGCGCCGCGGAGCCGGCGGTCGGAGCCCTCGACCTCACTCCGCCGCTACCCGGCGCCCAGCCCGAGCCGCCCGCAGCCGACTCGACCCCGCCCGACTCGACCCCGCCCGACCGCGAGCACGAGCCGACCCCCGACGTCGACCCGGCACACACCACCGACCTCACCCCGCCGCTGCCCCGCTCGGCCTCCTCAGAACCCGCCTGAAAACGCGCCGGACAACCCGCCCGTCTGAGGATCCGCACAGGCTAATCGGGCGGGCGTAACGCCAGGTGAACCGTGCAACGCCAGGTGAACCGTACGACGCCAGGTGAACCGTGCAACGCCAGGTGAACACTGGGTGAAGCCTCGCCGCCAGGCCGGAGAGGCTCCTGGGACCGGAGCATCATGTCTGCGTGGATCCCTTCCTCCTGCTCGCGCTCGTCGTCGTCACGGCCCTCGCCTTCGACTTCACCAACGGTTTCCATGACACGGCGAACGCGATGGCCACGTCCATCGCGACCGGTGCCCTGAAACCCCGCACCGCGGTCGCCCTCTCGGCGTCGCTGAACCTGGTGGGGGCGTTCCTCAGCATCGAGGTGGCGCTGACCGTCACCAACGCGGTCGTGAAGATCCAGGACTCCTCGGGCGCACCCGACCCGGCGCTGCTGGAGGGCGGCGGATCCGCTCTGCTGCTGATCGTGCTGGCCGGCCTGATCGGTGGCATCGTCTGGAACCTGCTGACCTGGCTGCTCGGCCTGCCCTCGAGTTCGTCGCACGCCCTCTTCGGCGGCCTGATCGGCTCCGCCCTCGCGGGCCTGGGCCTCAAGGGCGTGAACTGGGCCGGTGACGGCACCAGGCTTGACGGCGTCGTCGGCAAGGTGATCCTCCCGGCGTTGATGTCGCCCGTGCTCGCCGGAGCAGTTGCGGCGGTCGGCACCTGGCTCGTCTTCCGCGTGATCGGGAACCTCGCCGAGAAGGGCCTGCACCGTGGATTCCGCATCGGCCAGATCGGCAGCGCCTCCCTCGTCTCGCTCGCGCACGGCACCAACGATGCACAGAAGACGATGGGAGTGATCACGCTGGCGCTGATCGCGGCCGGCGGCTGGAGTGACACCGGGTCGGTTCCGTTCTGGGTCAAGCTCAGCTGCGCACTGGCCATCTCGCTCGGCACCTACATCGGCGGCTGGCGGATCATCCGCACCGTCGGCAAGGGCCTGGTCGAGATCAACACTCCGCAGGGCATGGCCGCCGAGAGCGCCTCCGCCGCAGTCATCCTCGCCTCCAGCCACCTCGGCTTCGCCCTCTCGACCACGCACGTCGCGACCGGCTCGATCCTCGGCTCCGGAGTCGGCCGCCCCGGCGCCCAGGTCCGCTGGCGAGTGGCGCTGCGCATGGTGATCGCGTGGGTCATCACCCTGCCGGCCGCCGCCCTGGTCGGCGCCGTGATGTGGTGGATCGGCCACCTCGTCGGTGGCGCGGCCGGTGGCCTGCTGATGGCCGCGGTCCTCGTCGCCGTCGCCTCCCTCATCTACATCCGCTCGCGCCGCGACAGCATCGGCGCGCACAACGTCAACGACGAGTGGCAGGACGCGGCGGCACGCCCCGCGCCCGAGACCGCCGGCGTCTGAGCGAAAGGACCCGCACCGTGCTCTCCCTCTTCCTCTCCGCCGCCGGCCAGGTGGCCCTCGTCGCCGTGCTCCTCGGAGCGGGCCTGCCCGTGCTCTTCGCCGTCGGTGTCCGCTCGTTCGCGGTCGCCTCAGGTGCCGGTGCCGTCGGTGCCGGTGCTCTCGCGGCCGGTGCTCCTCCCGCGCGACGCAGCGGCCTGCCTGCCCCGCTGCTGCGCGGGATCGGCGCGCTCTGCTTCGCCCTGGTCGTCGGCTCCGTGGTCATCGGTCTGAGCGTCATCATCGCGACGGGCCTCGGCCAATCGGTGAGCTTCGAGCACATGATCCCGACGTTCGCACCCAAAGGCTGAGCATGGCGTCGACGGATCCGATCGCGGCGCGGGAGGGGATCGTCGCCCGCGTCGTCGGCTGGCTGCGCGCGGGCTACCCGTCGGGAGTGCCAGAGCAGGATTACCTGCCGCTGCTGGGCCTGCTGCGCCGCAGCCTGACGACGGACGAGGTGGAGCAGGTCGTCGCGCGGCTCCTGTCGGAGTCGGAGCGGGCTGAGACCGTCGTCTCGCGCGCCGTCGTGCGCGACCGGATCGAGCAGTTGCTCCTCGGTCCGGCGATGCCGGAGGACGTCGCCCGCGTGTCCTCACACCTCGCGAACGCGGGCTGGCCACTGGCGGGTCCCGAGCTGCTCGCCGAGCCAGACCCCCGCGACGGCCTGGTCACGCGCATCGTCCGCTGGCTGCGGGCCGGCTACCCCGCCGGCCTGCCCGAGCAGGATTTCGTGCCGCTGCTGGCGCTACTCCGCCGCCGCTTGAGCGACGAGGAGGTGGCCGAGGTGGCTACCGGTCTGGCCGCTGACGCTCCCGCCTCCCGCGCCGACGTGGGCACTGCGATCGCCGGACTGACCGCGGAGCTGCCCTCGGAGGAGGACATTGAGCGGGTGCGCCGGTCGTTGGCCGCGCTGGGCTGGCCGGAGGAGTTTACGAGCTGAGCGGTCACGCCCAGATATTCGCCGAACATCGGGCGCGGAACTCGGGCCGGATCGCCGCTGCCCGGTCAGTTGCGCAGCGGATTCGGCGGGAGCAGGTCGGTCAGCTCCACGTCGAGGACCGCGCAGAGGGCGAGCAGCGTGCGCAGCGTCGGATTGGCGGGCGACCCCGGCTTCGACTCGCCCTTCTCAAACTTCTGGTAGGTGTAGCCGGCCAGGTCCGCTGCATCGGCGACACTCTGCTGGCTCAGGCCTTTCGCGATGCGGGCGCGATGCATCCTGATGCCGAGTTCGCGCGCGTACTGCGCCCAGTCGTGGTCGAGGTCGGGCTCGTCAGAGGAAGTCGACATGCCCGACAGTCTCAGTGAGGATCGCTGCCGAAGTGACCATACTCACATGGGAAATCGAAGATGGTCATCTTTCGCGCGCTCGCGTCGTGCGCACGGGCCGCCCGCCGGTGCCTCGTCGCCTGCCGCCACACAGATCCCCCCTCCAAGCTGACTGATGGCTGTCTCGAGCACGGTGGAGCCACGGCAGCACCTGAGGAGCAGGCGCACTGATTCGCAATCAGCGTCGGTGGCCCCCGGCGGTGGGCGTGCTCGAACGCCTCGCCACGAACGCACCCGAGCTCGGCGCCAGGACGGGCCTGTTCCTCGCGGTCCTGCGCAGTTAGTTCCTCCTGGCCGACCTCGCCGCCTCGGTCGAGTGGACGCCGCGCTCGCGCATCGAGGACCTGGACGGCTGGTGGCGCGGCTGGTTCAGCTCCCTGGCGAGCAGCCCGCCCGCGTATCGCCTCGACGAGCTACTCGCTCTCTCGGAGGCGGGCGTGGCGACGAGGGACGATGCCCTGCTGTGCTCGGTCGCCGGCGACCGTGCAGGGCGGAGGTACGCGATCGGGCCGTGCACCGATGCGCCGTTCGTCGGCGCGTTCTCGCGGTCGCGGACGAATGCGGTGTCGTTCCGCGAGAACGACAGGGTGGCGCGGGCGCTGCTGCGGCGTCTCCGCGATCTGGGGCACGGCGAGCCGCAGGCCGCCGTCGAGGAGACGCCGCGCGTCGCGGATCCCGCTACTCCTGGATGAAGGCCAGCAGGTCGGGGTTGATGACGTCGGCGTGGACGGTCAGCATGCCGTGCGGGTAGCCCTCGTAGATCGTGAGGGTCGAGTTCTGGAGCAGCTCGTGCTGCTTCAGCGCGGCGTCTTCGTAGGGCACAACCTGGTCATCGTCGCCCTGCAGGACGAGGACGGGGACGGTGATGGCTGTCAGGTCCTCGGTCTGGTCCGTCTCGGAGAAGGCCTTGATGCCCTCGTAGTGCGCGAGCGCGGATCCGGTCATGCCCTGACGCCACCAGTTGTCGACCACCGGCTGGGAGAGTTGGACGCCGGGCCGGTTAAAGCCGTAGAACGGTCCGGAGGCGACGGCGTGGAAGAACTCGGCGCGATTCGCCGCGAGCGCGTCGCGGAAGCCGTCGAAAACGGAGATCGGAGTGCCCTCGGGGTTCGCCTCGGTCTGCACCATCAGCGGCGGCACTGCCGAGACGAGGACCGCCTTGGCCACGCGGCCCTGCGGCTCGCCGTACTTCGCGACGTAGCGGGCGACCTGGCCACCGCCGGTCGAGTGGCCGATGTGGACAGCATTGCGCAGGTCGAGGTGCTCGACCACGGCGTTCACGTCGCTGGCGTAGTGGTCCATGTCGTGGCCGGTGCCGACTGGGCTGGAGCGTCCGTGGCCGCGGCGGTCGCTCGCGATCACGCGGTAGCCGCGCGCGTGGAAGAACAGCATCTGCGCGTCCCAGTCGTCGGAGGACAGCGGCCAGCCGTGATGGAACACGATCGGCTGCGCGTCGGTGCTGCCCCAGTCCTTGTAGTAGATCTCCACGCCATCGTCCGTAGTCACAAACGGCATCATCGAACCTCCGTGTTCAGGTCGATCCCGAGCCCGGGATCGAATTCCAGGTGGTGTCTCCCCGAGTGGGTGGGGAACGGCTCCACGATAGAGGCGGGGAAGCGCTCGGCGAAGGGGGGCGCGGGAGTTTCCGTAGGTCTGCTGAGCGAGCGCCTTCCGGGCGGCGGGGCGTGGGGTCAGAGCGGCGTCACTTCTCCGGACAGACCACCAGCCCCACCCCGCCGCCGCGCCGCACAGGCTCGGCGGTCGCCGTCATCCGGCCCGCGGGATCGACCTCGATCGCAGCAACCGCGCCGATCTTCGCGGCCGAGGTGTGGGGGTCGCCCGAGGGGGTCAAGTGCTCGCCGTAGGGGGCGAGGAGGTCGGCGTACGCCGTGATGAACTCGGGCTCGGCCGAGGTTGACGCGGTATTGCGCTGGGACGCGCGCGGCGCCGCCACTGCCTCCGGGAGCGACATGCCGAGGTCGATGCGGTTCACGAGCGTCTGGAGCACCGTCGTGATGATCGTCGATCCTCCCGGCGAGCCGACGACGAACCGGACGTTGCCGCCGTTGAGTACGATCGTCGGCGCCATCGACGAGCGCGGACGCTTGCCCGGCTCGATCCGGTTCGGGTCCCCGTCGACAAAGGTTGTGGAGAAGTCGGTGAGCTGGTCGTTGAGGAGGAAGCCTCGTCCGGGGACGGTCATCGCCGAGCCGCCGGTCTGCTCGATCGACAGTGTGTAGGAGGCGGCGTTGCCCCACCTATCGACGACGGAGAGGTGGGTGGTCGAGATGTTCTCCGTGTCCTGCTCTTTCACGGCGGGTGCGATCGAGCATCCGGGTCCCGCAAGAGCGCCGGGCGCCACCGGGCGCACGGACGCCGTCCTCGGGTCGATCGTGCAGTCCCGGGTTTTTGCGAACTCCTTGCTGAGGAGCGTCTCGGTCGGCACGTCAGAGAACGCCGAGTCGCCGACGAAGGCGTCGCGGTCGGCGAAGGCGCGGGCGGACGCCTCGAGGTAGAGGTGCAGAGCGCTGCCGGGGTCGTCCGCGCTGAGGTGGTGGTTCTCGAGGATGTTCAGCGCCTCGCCGACCGCGAGCCCTCCCGCGGCGGAGGGCCCCATGCCGTAGACGTCGAGTCCGCGGTAGGAGACGTGGGTGGGCGCCTGGTCGATCACGGAGTAGGCGCCGAGGTCGGCGGCCGTCATCGAGCCGGCCGGGGCGGGGAGGGCCGATCCGGCGGCGACCCGCGGGTGCTGGACTGTGTCGGCGATCTCGGCGGCCAGCGTGCCGCCGTAGAACGCGCTCGGACCGTTGACGGCGATGGAGGTCAGCGTCGTCGCGAGATCGGGGTTGCGGAAGGTGCTGCCCACCGTCGGGGCATCACCGCCCGGGAGGAACAGCTTCGCCGTGTCGGGGAATGCTTGGAACCGCTCACGGTTGTCGAGGGTCTGGTTGCGGAACGTGTCATCGACCGTGAAGCCCGTCGCCGCGAGGGCAATCGACGGCGCCAGCACGGCCGAGAGCGGCAGGCTGCCGAAGCGCTTCACGGCGGCGTCCCAGGTCGCCACCGTTCCGGGGACGCCGACCGCAACGCCCGAGGAGACGAGGTCCGGCCTGAAGGTGTAGGGAGCGCCTGTCGCCGGATTGATGAACGCGTCCGGGGTGATGCCGGTCGGCGCGGTCTCGCGCCCGTCGATCGTGCTGACCTCGCCGGTCGCCTTGTCGAAGTAGACCAGGTACCCGCCGCCCCCGATGCCGGCGCTGTAGGGATCGGTCACCCCCAGAGCGGCGGCCGTCGCGACCGCGGCGTCCGCGGCATTGCCGCCGCGCTTGAGGACGTCGAGGCCCACCCGGCTCGCGTTCGCGTCGACGGAGGAGACCGCGCCGCCGTAGCCGACCGAGGTGGAGGGGGAGATGACGGGTCCGCCGAGGAAGTCACGGGTCGTCTCGGGAGAGAGGGCGCTGTCCGTGCGGGGATCGGAGGCCGGCCGGTCGAGGGCGAATGCCGGCGCGGCACCCGCCGCTCCGAACGACACGACCGCGACCAGCGCGATCGCGATTCGGCGGAAAACGGGAGTTGCGGTCACAGCGGTCCTCCATCAGAACTTAGTGGGTGCGAAGCGCGGGGTGGGTCGTGTCGCGCTACGGGCGAGGTGGGGGCGTGGCTGTGTCTCAGCCTTCGCTCGGTGGCAATCTCCGGCCTGGAGGTGTCGGGAGAGCATCGGCCGCGGGGATCCCCACCCGCAGAATTCCGTCGGCACGCCGTGCGCGTTCGGCGAGTGCGCCACGATGCTCCGCCCTGTCCTCGGCTGCATCGGCACCTGTCGATTCCGGATCCTCCTCTCTGGCATGAGGAGGGAATCGGACTCGCCGCCCGATCAGTCGCGGACCTCGCTCACGAGTGCGTCCCCAACACGCTCCGCATCGGTCATCTCGGTCATCGGCGATCTTTTCGTGGTGGCGGGTCGAGGGATCGGCCCGCCACCAGCGTCGGCTACTTCGCGGAAATCGTCTCCGGAAGTGGCTGATAGGAGAACTGCGCCTGGGTCGTGCCCGCGCTGATCTCTGCTTGGAGCGACTGGATCTCCTGATCGTGCAGAATGCTCGACTGGCTGGCCTCCTGTTGCGGCGTCAGCCCCTCCTCCGCGGGCCCGGGCGTCGAAGAATCCCCCTGCGATTGTGCTTCATCCAACGAGGCCTCGTGCGGGTTATTGACCCTGTGGTTCAAAATCGCATAAGTCACCCAGTCTGGGCACTTCTCCTTGCCGCCATTCTCGCAATACATGTTCTGCAAGCCGAGCACGCCGTCAACGGGCCACCCATCGTACGTGGTGAACTCGTGAGGGTTGTACACGCCGATCAGCTTCCGGCGGTCAGTCAGCTTGCAGGTGTCGTTGTCGCACACGTACCTCCCCGCGTAAGCGACAAGCGAATATCGACCGTCTTCCTTCTGAGTGTAATTCGTCGACATCATGACTCTTCGCTGAGCCTCAACACTCCAGATGTTGTACTTGTTCCAGGCCTTGTCGAGTCCCCAACCGAGTCCGCTGTCCGCGTCGTAGAACCCGCGTCGAAGCGGAATTTTCCCGAGGCTCGGGTGTGCCGCGGTGGCGAGGACCTCGCTCGTGGGATATCCAGTGGGCGGGGGCGCCGCGTTCGCCACCGCCGACCCTGATAGCCCGATCCCGACCGCCAATGCGGACGCAATGACCGCTCGAGCCGTGAGCGTCCGGGCGGCGGTAGGAGCAGCGATGGTCGCGCGGATGGCCTTGGCGCGCTCGACAAGTGTGAGTTCGACGTGTGGCTTCACAGGTTCTTTCCTCTCAGAGAATTTGATGGAAGTTCCTTCAGTAGCCCACCATTCTCTGTTTGGGGGAGGTCATCAAAGCCCCCGTAGGGTGGGGCTCAATTCTGCTAGGAAGTTCAGGATCGACCTGAGGAAATTCTTAGATATCGTCGAACCTTGAATGATCCACAGTTCGATCACGAGCGCACCCGAACGGGTGCCGCGGTCGGTGCTGGAAGGTTCAATTGAATCTCCTACGACTGCCGATCGAGTAATACTGTGCGCAGGATGTCGTCATATCGAGCTCTCGAATCCGAGTGTCGTGTCAGTAGAGTCCACGACTCGCCAGTCGACAACCCACCCGAGGGTCGCAGTTGGACACGGTACGAACCGTGATCGGGGCCGCCATCCCGCGACCCGCCGACCGGCCTCGCGGGCGAACTGGGCAGTGATGGCAATACATTTCGCGGCCGCCGGCCGGCCATACGGATTGCAGTCAGGCTTTCGTAACGTGGCCGTCGAGCCCTTCGTACAGGTCGAAGTTCCGCTCACCGATCAGAGCGACAAGAGTGTCGAACGCCTCCGTCAGTGGCACTTCGGTCGTGAGGTCGTTCGCCTCGAACGCGCGGATCGAAGGTGCGCTGTCGTTCAGGTCAGCGAGGAGTACGTAAAACTTTTCGTACTGCTCGTCACGCCCCGCCGGGTCCTGACGGCCAGTGAAGAGTCGGAGTCGGGGGCCGGCGTTGAGAAACGTCGGCTTGCGTCTCTCGGTGCCGTCGCTCTCAGCGCCGACGTCGAAGATGAGCAGCGCGGCCAGCACGGCGTAGGGGAAGCGTCTATGCAGGGTGACAGCCTCGTTGAGGAGGTCGGCGCGGCGGTTCGTGAGGTTCTTTTGGAAGTTCATGGTCTTGCCGTCGCGAAAGAGGATCGTCTTAACGCTGACGGCGAGGATCAGGCCCGACTCTTCGGTGGCCCATGTGACGTCGACTTTCTTTGCGCCGATGCCGCCCGCGAGCCGTCGCTCCGCGCCGCTCGCTCCGGACTCACCCGGTCCGGTCGGTCGTGCACCGTCCATGCCTCGTGCACGCAACTCGGACGAGACCGCTAAGGCGACTGCCGCCGAGAGCTTCTCGTTATAGTTCTTCTTAGTCGCCTGTGCCGCCTCGTCTCCGGGCTTCGACCCGCAGGAGCGGATTGCGGCTACCAGCAGGTCGTCAACCGTTACCACGTCGGCTCCTCGCTTCCCGTCGCCCTGCAAGCGCAGCCCGGGCGGCCCGAACCTCTGCCACGTCCGATTTTCTCATGCCGAGCCCGCTGACGAGGAGGACGTCATCCACGAGCTTCGCCGCGTCGAGGAGGTTCCCCCTGCTGAGGTTCCCCGCGACCTGCGGCCGGATCGCGAGCAGTTCCTCCCTCGCATCGCCGACCACTGCGGGGGATGGGACTGCCCACAGGTCGGCTTCGCCGGGTTCCATCTTCAACATGCCCCCGCCGTAGGCACGACCGGTGAACTCCGCGCCAAGCATCGTGACCGAGTTCAGCGCGGCGACGGGCAGTACTTCGCGGCCGAGCTTTTTGTGCTCAGCCGCGAGGTAGACGCCGTGAACAGAGTTGAGGTGTAGGGCACCGGCACTGTTGGTCGTCAGGCGCGGAGTGTCGGCATTCATGTACGTCAGCAGCATGTCGGCCTGAGCGACCAAAGGTACCCGCCACCAGTCCTTTCGTACCCGGCATTTATAAGCGGTGTGGACGGCGTCCGCTTCGCCCTGGGTGATATACGCGAGGGCGGCGTTAGAGGGATCCCCAGCTGGGCGGAACAGCATCGTCCGCTTCCCCGCGCGTCCCAAGTCTGCGTGAGCGTCAGTCGAAAATTCGAGTCCGCGCAGATGGCTCGATCCCGGCGGAGAGAGGTGGAGGACCTCGCTAGGCAGCAGCCCAAGCGCAGCCACCCGGTCAGGGCTGAGCGCGAAGTACTTGTTGTTGCCGGTGACCATTCCCAGCGTCGTCTCGCCCCAGGCCTTCAGAGCCGTGAACGAGCCGCCGAGGATCAGCTTCGCGTAAATGCCGGCCGCCTCCGGGCTCACCGTCGACCCGGACCATCTCCCCGATGGGTTGGTCGGGGTCCAGGTCGCCGCTGCAGGCATGTCTTGGGCCAGCGCGTCGGCGTCGTTCACTTGACGGATGCGGGCGTGATCGGTGGAACCGCCGTAGCCATCGGCGAGCAGCAGCAGTGCTTCGGTCTCTGCCTCCGCGAACACCCGCTTGTCGAATAGCACGAGGTCCACGCTCGAAAAGTTTTCGAACAGGAACTGCCGCACCGGAGCGGCATAATTTGCGTGCAGGAGTTCCGCCGGAAGGACGTAGCCGAGGCGTCCACCGGCCCGCAGGCTCAGGGCGCCGTGCACTGTGAACGCTGCCCACGATGAGGCCAGACCAGAGAGCGCGACGCCGCCGCGCAGAGCTGCCGCGCGCGCTTTGGCGCGCGAGTTGCCAGCAAAGTCCTGGAACCGGATGTATGGAGGGTTCCCGATGACGGCCGAGTAGCGCGCGGTCGCTGGGGTGTCGAAAAAGTCGCCCACGGTCATATTCACGCTACCGCCGGCGTCGGAGATCCTCTCGGCGCCGACCTCGGCGCTCCGCTGGTGCAGCTCAACGCCATACACATGCGGTTCGACGGCGCCGAGGTCTTGCAGACGGGTCACGGCGTGCACTAGGAACTCGGCGTCGCCCGCGGACGGTTCGAGCACGACGTCGTGCGTCGTGCGAACAGCCCAGCCCGCCACGAATGCCGCGATCGTGGGAGGCGTGAAGAAAGCACCGCGCGCCTTCCGGAGGGAGACGCTATCGAGAGGATCACGCGCATCGAGAGTCACTCGACCATCTTGCCCTGCACCACCGACGTTCAGCACGGCCAGGCGGGTCTCTGACGTCCGGCGAGGCGCCCCTTCGATGCACTGGATGGTTTGTAGGCGCCGTGATTGCCGTCGTGGCTGCTTAGCTGGTCCGCAGCGGCAAACAGGACGGCGCGCTCACCAGACGAAACCGCCACCGGTGATGTCAGCGAGTTGACGGCATGTGTACAAGCCACCGCGTCGAAGAATGAGGCAAGAGCCTTCGGTAGGGAGGCGCTCAACCCCGCTAGAGGTTTTAGGATCAATTTGTAGATAATTTCATATTCCGCAGGATCGTTATTGAGGGTCTCATCATGGTGAAGCGACTGCCGGATGACGCGATTGACATCTTGGCCGATCGTGCGGTCCTCGACGGGTGTGCTGTTGCTCGAACTCCGGCAGTCGATTGGCGAGCACGAAGAGAAAGGGCTACGCAGTGGCCGCGGTGGTCGGTCGTGTCGACAGCTCGCGCAGTCGGTTCGTGAGCAACGTCGTCTACGGTGCGCAAGGTTCTACCAAGCCTATGCCGCTTCATAAATGGCCCGTCTGTGGGGGCGCGAGCGGATGACGATCACGCTCGGCGAGGTCACCAGCTCGTTACCACCGTCCGCGTGATGACCCATCCGGCCTCGCGGCGCATGAGCCGGCTCGTCAGCTGGAGCCGCCAGGTCGCGTGCAGGCGGCCGATGGTCGCCCCGGTGATCGTGCGGGAGGTGAGCACCGGATGCGCGGCGCCGCCCGAGAGGGCGCTCTCGACGTGGTCGATTGCGTGGTACTCCGTGCGCGCCTCGTCGATGTCGGCGAGCCACTCCTCTCGCGACCGCACGAGGTCGTCGAGGTCGCTCATGCCGGTGGCCCGGTCGTCGCCCGGCGTACGAGCTGCGTCGGTAGTTGTACGTGTAGCGAGCGGGGTTCGCGGCCGGACATCAGGGCGATCAGCATCTCGGCGGCAGTCGCGCCGAGGGTCTGCATGGGCTGGCGGATGGTCGTCAGCGGTGGGTCGAAGCGGGCGGCCTCGGGGACGTCGTCGAAGCCGACCACCGAGAGATCGTGCGGGACGGCGAGCCCGAGGTGTGCGGCGGTTTCGATGATCGCAAGTGCCGAGACGTCGTTCGCGGCGAAGACGGCGGTCGGACGATCCGGAAGCGACAGCAGCGAGGACGCGGGGCGCCGCGCGGTATCGCGGTGGTAGTTGCCCACCCGCAGCAGGCGCTCGTCGAAGGCGATGCCTGCCTCCGCCAGCGCCGCTCGATAGCCGGCCTCGCGCAACCGCGCCGAACGGAGGTCGCCGCGGCCCGCGACGAAGCCGATGCGGCGGTGCCCGAGCGTGATCAGGTGTCGGATGGCGAGCAGGGCGCCGCCGAAGTTGTCGGACTCGACGGTCGGCAGATCGGCGCGGCCGGTGTGCGGATCGACGGCGACGAGGGGGATGTCGGAGGGGGCACTCACCACGGTCGGCGTGACCAGGATCGCGCCGTCGATGAGGGTGCCGCTGAGGCGGCTCAGCGAGCGCCGCTCCCAGCCCTCCTGCTCGCCCTCGTGCGAGCCGGAGTAGGCGAGCAGGTCGAAGCGCGACTCCGCCAGCACCGACCCGACGCCCTTCAGGATCTCGGCGCTGAACGGCTCGAACCCGGCGACGAGCACACCGATCACGCCCGTGCGCCGGGAGCGCATGCTGCTCGCGACAAGGCTCGATTCGTAGCCGAGCTCGCGCACCACCTCGAGCACGCGCGTGGCAGTGGCGGGCGCGACCCCGTAGCGGCCGTTCACGGCCTTGGACACCGTCGCCACCGAGACTCCGGCCGTGGCGGCGACGTCGTGGATGGTGGGTCGCGCGGTCATGATCCCGACGATAACCCCTCCTTGGAAAACCATTTCGAAAACGTTTGACTACATTCGCAACCCCTGCGGACACTGACTCCACCCGCGCAGGCGGAAACCCTCACGGTGCCGGCGCACCAGACGGCGCCCTCGATGAAGAGAACGGTTGGACGATGAAGTTCAGGAAGATCGCAGTGGCGACAGCAGCCCTGCTCGGCGCAGTCGTGGCCCTCAGCGGCTGCTCGGCCCAGGATTCGGGATCGAGCGACGGCACCGTCGCGATGACCCTCTGGCAGAACTCCACTACGGGCCCCGGCCAGGAGTTCTGGGAGAAGACCATCACGGACTTCGAGGCCGCGAACCCCGGAGTGAGCATCGAGTCGCAGGCCATTCAGAACGAGGACCTCGACGGCAAGCTCCAGACGGCGCTCAACTCGGGCGACGCTCCCGACATCTTCCTCCAGCGCGGCGGAGGCAAGCTCGCGGCGATGGTCGCGGGCGGTCAGCTGAAGGACCTCACCGGAGGGATTTCAGACCAGGCGCGCAGCGAGATCCCCGAGGGCTCCTTCTCGGCGAACACCCTCGACGACAAAGTGTGGGCGATGCCGGTCGCCGTGCTCCCGGGCGGTCTCTTCTACAGCCAGGACGTCTTCACCGCCGCCGGAATCACCGAGACTCCGACGACGATCGACGAGCTCGACTCCGCGATCACGAAGATCAAGGGCAGCGGTGCTCAGGCCGTCGCACTCGGCGCGAAGGACGCCTGGCCGGCCGCGCACTGGTACTACTTCTTCGCGCTGCGCCAGTGCAGCGCGGACACGATGGCGCAGGCGGCCGACACGAAGGATTTCTCGGACGAGTGCTGGGTCCGCGCCGGTCAGGACCTGCAGGACTTCGCGGCGACCGAGCCGTTCAACGAGGGCTTCCTCACCACCGCGGCCCAGCAGGGCGCGGGCAGCTCGGCCGGCCTCCTCGCCAACCACCAGGCCGCGATGGAGCTGATGGGCGCGTGGGACCCGGGCGTGATCGCCTCGCTCACCCCCGACGAGCAGCCGCTGCCCGACCTGGGCTGGTTCCCCTTCCCCGAGATCGACGGCGGCGACGGCGAGGCCGGCGCGATCATGGGCGGCGTCGACGGCTATTCCTGCTCGGCGGGTGCTCCCGACGAGTGCGTCGACTTCCTCAACTACCTGGCCACCGCCGACGTGCAGAAGGAGTACTACGCGGCCTTCAACGCGCCCCCGGTGAACACCGTGGCGCAGGAGGCGGTTACCGAGCCGTACCTCCAGCAGATCCTCGCCGCCTACAACTCGGCGCCGTACGTCTCGCAGTGGCTCGACACCGTCTACGGCCTCAACGTCGGCAACGCGCTGAACGTCGGAGTCGTCGACCTCCTCGCAGGCAAGAGCGACCCCGAGCAGCTGGTCGAGGCCGTCAACGCCGCCGCGGCAAAGGCGTAGTCACCGTGGCACTCCGCGAGAGCCCGCTCCTCAGAGTGGATGAGCCCCGCGGGACCGAGCGCACCGGAGGCGTCACCTCGACGCCTCCGGTGCGCCGGCGCCGCCGCAGCGTGGGCTGGGCGGGGCGTTTCGAAATCGCGCTCCTGGTCGGCCCGGCGCTGATCGTCTTCCTCGCCTTCGTGATCTTCCCGGTCGTGATGGCGGCCTACTACGGCTTCTTCAGCTGGCAGGGCTACGGCGTCCCGACAGACTTTGTCGGCTTCCGCAACTACCTGACGATCCTGCAGGACCCGACCTTCCATGACGCTCTCGCCCACAACGGCATCATCGTGGTGCTCTCGCTGGTGCTCCAGGGGCCGGTCGCGATCCTCCTGGCGCTGCTGTTGAACCGCAAGCTGCGCGGGCAGTCGTTCATCCGGGTCCTGATCTTCGTGCCGTACGTGATCTCGGAGGTCGTCGTCGGCACCGGCTGGAGCCTGATGCTCCAGACCAGCGGAGCGGTCAACGGGCTGCTCGAGAACATCGGTCTCGGTGCGCTGACGCAGGACTGGCTCTCGGATCCGGCGATCGCGATCTGGACGCTGATGCTGATCATCACATGGAAGTACATCGGCTTCGCCGTGATCCTCTTCCTCGCCGGGCTCCAGGGCATTCCCGAGGAGCTTTCGGAGGCGGCGGCGATTGACGGGGCTTCCTATTGGCAAGTGCAGCGGCGGATCACCCTGCCGCTGCTCGCGCCGACCCTGCGGATCTGGGCGTTCCTGTCGATCATCGGCGCTCTGCAATTGTTCGACCTGGTTTACATCATCTGGGGGCAGTACGTGTCCTCGACCGCGGGCACCTCGACGATGGCGATCTACCTGGTCACCAATGGCCGAAATGCCGGCAACTACGGATACGGGAACGCCGTCGCGGTGGTCCTGTTCCTGATCTCGCTCGTGGTGGCGCTGCTCTACCAGCGCTTCGTGCTCCGGCGCGACACGGCGGGCGCACTGACAGGAGACAAGCGATGACCGGCACGACGATGACGGCCCCGCCGATCACTCCCCAGACCCCGCGGCCTCTGGCCGTGAAGCGGCGCAAGCAGCCGCTGGGCCGCGGCACCACGATCGCCTACCTCGTGGCGATCGTCGTGATCGCGCTGATGCTCGCTCCGGTGGCGTACATCATCCTCGGCGGCTTCCGCACGAACGCGCAGATCACCACCGACCCGGCGGGCCTGCCCTCGCCGTGGAACGTGCAGAACTACCTCGACGTGATCACTGGCGGCGTGTTCTGGCAGGAGGTCGGCAACTCCACGATCGCGGGACTTGCCACCACGCTCGGCGTGGTCGTTCTCGGCCTGATGGCGAGCTACGTCCTGGCCCGCTACGACTTCACCGGGCGAGGCGTGTTCTACGCGCTCTTCGCCGCCGGCCTGATGTTTCCGATGACGGTGGCGATCACTCCGCTCTATCTGGTGATCAAGAGTCTTGGCCTGATGAATTCGCTCGCCGGAGTGGTGCTGCCGCAGATCGCATTCGGCCTGCCGACCACAATCATCATCCTGGTGCCGTTCCTGCGCGCGATCCCGGACGAGATCCAAGAGGCGGCGTTCATCGACGGCTGCAGCCGGATCGGCTTTTTCTTCCGGATGGTCGTGCGCCTGGCGATGCCGGGCGTGATCACTACGGGGATCCTGGCGTTCATCGCGAGCTGGAACAGCTACCTGCTGCCGCTGTTCATCCTCAACAACGAGTCGACCTTCACGCTCCCGCTTGGAGTGCAGGCGTTCTCGTCGCAATACTCCGTCGATACGGCGAAGGTGCTCGCCTTCGTGTCGCTGTCGATGATTCCGGCGCTGATCTTCTTCAGCGTCTTCGAGCGCCGCATCGTCGGCGGGCTCACGGGGGCGGTGAAGGGATGAGCGGATCGCTCCGAGCGTCGGCCGCCGCCGCCTCCGCCGCTCCGCCCGCCGCCCCACCCGCAGAGAGGGTCGCACCGTGACCGCACCGCACGCACCAGAGGACCCCCAGGCGCCGTCCGCCCGCACCACCGAGCTGCTGGACCGGATGACGCTAGAGGAGAAGCTCGCCCAACTCGTCGGCTACTGGGTCGACCAGGGCGGCGAGGTCGTCGCTCCGCTCGCCGGCGAGATGGCGACATCGACCGGATACGCCGAAGCGACCCGCGAGGGGATCGGCCAGCTCACCCGCGTCTACGGCACGCGCCCCGTCGATCCGCTCGAGCGTGCGCGGTGGCTGTGGGCGGAGCAGCGGCGGCTCGTCGAGGAGACGCGGCTGGGCATCCCCGCGATCGTGCACGAGGAGTGCCTGACCGGTCTGGCCGCCTGGCAAGCCGCGACGTTCCCGACTCCGCTGGCGTGGGGCGCCTCCTTCGACCCCGCACTCGTGGCCGAGCTGGGCGCCGTGATCGGCGGCTCGATGCGCGAACTCGGGATCCACCAGGGCCTGGCGCCGGTACTCGACGTGATCCGCGACGCGCGCTGGGGCCGCGTCGACGAGTGCATCGCCGAGGACCCGTACGTCGTCGGCACGCTGGGCACCGCCTACGTGCAGGGGCTCCAGTCGGCCGGCGTCGACGCGACACTGAAGCACTTCGTCGGCTACTCCGCCTCCCGCGGGGGACGCAACCACGCGCCGGTGCACGCCGGACCGCGCGAAATCGCGGACGTGCTGCTGCCGCCGTTCGAGATGGCGATCCGTGACGGCGGCGCCCGCTCGGTGATGAATTCGTACGCCGAGATCGACGGCGACCCGGTCGCGGCGACGCCCGCTTACCTCACGGGAGTGCTGCGTGAACGCTGGGGCTTTGACGGAGTGGTCGTCGCCGACTACTTCTCCGTGGCGTTCCTGCACCTGATGCACGCTGTCGCCGCCGACCTGGGCGAGGCGGCCGAACTGGCGCTCGCCGCGGGGATCGACGTGGAGCTGCCCACCGGCGACGCGTTCCTCGCTCCGCTGGCCGCGCGAATCCGGGCCGGGGAGACCGACGACGCTCTGGTCGACCGGGCGGTACTGCGGGTGCTCGCGCAGAAGGAGCGGCTCGGCCTACTCGACGCGCGCTTCGACGACGCCCCCGAGTCGATCGACCTGGACTCGCCGGCCCACCGCGACATCGCCCGCCGCCTGGCCGAGGAGTCGGTGGTGCTGCTCGCGAACGACGGCGTGCTGCCGCTCGCTCCGCCCCGCCGCCTCGCGCTGGTCGGCCCCAACGCCGACAGCGCGCCCGCCCTGATGGGCTGCTACTCCTTCGCCAACCATGTGCTGGCGCACCACCCGGGCGTGCCGTTGGGCTTCGAGATCCCGACCGTCGCGGACGCGCTGGCCGACGAATTCGGCTCGGTGGAGTTCCTGCTGGCCGAGGGCTGCACGGTCGAGGGCGAGGACGCCTCCGGGATCGCCGAGGCGGTTCAGGTGGCCGCCGACTCCGACGTCGCGATCGTGGTCGTCGGCGACCGGGCGGGCCTGTTCGGCCGTGGGACGGTCGGCGAGGGCAACGATGTCGAGAGCTTGGAGCTGCCGGGTCGCCAGCGCGAGCTGGTCGAGGCAGTGGTCGCGACCGGAACTCCGGTCGTGCTCGTGCTGCTGACCGGTCGGCCCTACGCGGTGGGCTGGGCGCTCGAGGGGCCCAGCGCTCCGGCCGCTGTGGTGCAGGCGTTCTTCCCGGGGGAGGAGGGCGCCGAGGCGATCGCGGGGGTCGTCTCGGGCCGCATCACTCCCTCCGGACACCTGCCCGTTTCGCTCCCGCGTTCGGCCGGGGCGCAGCCGTTCTCGTACCTGCATCCGATCCTCGGCGGCCCCTCGGACGTGACCTCGGCCGACAGCACGCCGGTGCGGCCGTTCGGCCACGGTCTCTCGTACACGATCTTCGCCCGTACGGATCTGGTGGTGGCGGAGTCGGCTCCGACCGGTGGATCCTTCACGGCGACTGTGCGGGTGCGCAACACGGGCGCGCGGTCGGGTATCGACCTGGTCCAGCTGTACGCCCGCGACGTCTTCGCGAGTGTGACCCGGCCGGTGGCGCAGCTGCTCGGCTACCTGCGGGTTCCGCTTCAGGCCGGCGAGGAGGTGGAGGTGCGGTTTGAGGTGCCGGCGGCGCGGTTGGCCTTCACTGGTCGCGAAGGCGTGCGGATCGTCGAGCCCGGCCGTGTCGAGCTGTGGGTGGGCCCGGACTGCGCGACGCGCGAGACGGAGGCGGCGCTCGAGCTGGTCGGCGACGCCGCCGCGGTCGACGCCTCCTCCCAGCGCCTCGTCGGTACCGAAGTTCACCGAGCGGCGGCGGGCGTTCCGGCCTGATTCGGTTCACAACGCAGGAAGAATCGCTTCGGCGGCTAGGAGATCCGCGGATCTCGGTGCCCGCGGGGCGATCCTTCCGGCTTTCTGAACACGTCTCGTACCCCTGGTGCGGCTGCGGCGGGCGCGGCAGGCTGGGGGGATGAGCGACGACGCGAAGCAGACCCTCCTCCGCTACCTGCAGGAGGGGCGCGACGCCCTGCTGCACAAGCTCGACGGTCTCGACGAGTACGACGTACGCCGGCCGCTGGTCGCCACGGGCACGAACCTGCTCGGACTGGTGAAACATGTGGCCGGCACGGAGGCGGGCTACCTCGGCGCGGTGTTCGGGCGGCCGTTTCCCGAGCCGATGCCGTGGATGGAGGAGGAGTCGGAGCCGAACGCGGATATGTGGGCGACGGCCGACGAGTCGCTCGCCGACGTGGTCGCGCTGTATCGCCGCGTGTGGGTCCACTCCGACGCGACGGTCGCGGCACTGCCGCTGGATGCTCTGGGCGTCGTGCCCTGGTGGACCACGCGCGAGGTCTCGCTGGATCGGATCCTCGTCCACATCACCGCCGAGACTCACCGCCACGCGGGCCACGCGGACATCGTCCGCGAGTTGATCGACGGGCAGGTCGGCTTCCGCACCCCCGGCGGCAACCTGCCGCCGGTTCCCCAGGAGTGGTGGCCCGAGTACCGCGAGCGCCTCGAATCGCTGGCGCGCGCTGTCCGCGATCGGGGCTGACGTACGGCGGCGATCGGTGCTGACGTACGGCCTCGACCGGTGCTGACGTCGATCGGTACGGCCTCGACCGGTGCTGACGTCACCCCGCGCCCGCGCCGCCCGGCTGCTTAGCGTGCTTGACGCCCATCTGCGATCTTGCAGGATGAGGTGCGATTCGCAGGACTCCGAGGTGCGATTTGCAGGGGATCCCGACGACGCCGAGCCCGACTGGCGGAGGAGAGCGCTCTCCGGTGCGCATCCCCTGCAAATCGGACGGTGCTCGCCAGGCGGCGGCCCCGGAGACAGCGCGTGAGCACAAGAGGGAACCCGCACCCCTCGGGCCCACCCCCGTCAAGGGGTGGGTAGCAGGGTTGCCGCCGTCCTACCGTCGAAAGACGCACCGGCCGGAGTGGCGCTTCGGTGATCCAGGGGGAGGACGAGATGCAGAAGTTGTATTACGCGAGCGGATATGTGCTGCTGGGTGACCAGGTGTGCTCGGCGGTGGTCGAGTACGCCCAGGCGCTGGCCAACGTGGGCAAGTCGGACCTCGTCGTGGTGCCGTCCCTCTCGGACGAGGGGCTGCGCGGGGAGACCCGGTTCCTGGTCGGACCGGCCAGCCAGCTTTTCACTAGCCCGGCGCTCGATCGCGGCGTTGACCTCGATGACCCGGAGGCGGTGGAGTCGATGCGCGAGAAGACCCGCCGACTCCAGCCCGCTCGGCCGACAATGCAGCCCCGCGACGAGGACGAGGGCGATGCGGACGGCGGGACCGACTATCTCTGAGCGCTCAGGAGTCGAGCGTGGTGCTGGGGCGCTCGCCGAAGCGGTGGGCATAGGAGGCCGAGAATCGGCCTAAGTGCGCGAAGCCCCAGCGCCGCGCTACTTCGCTGACGCTGACGATTCCGGATTCGCCCGCCCGCAGCTCCTTCCGCACGCCGTCGAGCCGGATCCGGCGCAGATAGTCGACCGCGGTGAAACCGAACTCGCGGCGGAACTCGCTCTGCAGTGTCCGCAGGCCCGTGCCTGCCGCCTCGGCGATCTGCTCGGTGCGCAGTGGCTCATGTGAGTGTGCGTACATGAACTCGATCGCCAGCCGCAGCCGCCCCGAGCGGGGTACTCCGAGGTCGCCGGGGGTGTCGAGTGTCGTATGCGGAAAGGTCTCGAGCAGCGCCACCGCGATGGCGCGATCGGCCTCGTGGCGCAGGAGTGGCGAACTGTCGGCGTCGTAGATCACCCGCGCGACCGTGGCGACCGTCGCCGACCAGCGTCGCAGCGCCGCGCCCTCGGGTCGGGCGGTGGTGTCGAAGAGGAGGGGACCGGTCGTGCCCTCCACCTCCTCCGCGATGCGTTCGAGATAGGCGCCGTCGAAGTGGATGAGGTTTTGCCGGTAGTCGTGGAACTCGAACCGGCTGGGCCGGTTGTTGACGAAGACTGCCGGCTGCCCGAATCCGAGGATCACTGCGTCGCCGTCGAGATCGGTGACTCCCTCGCCGGCGGTCAGCCACGAGACGACGTACTCGCCCCTTGTCTGGATGGAGCCCTGCACGGAGCCGGCGAACTGGCTGCCGCGGAGGGTGACGTCGCCGTCGCCGACGGAGGTGTAGCGGTACGAGAAGTCGGTGCTCGGCTCGACGATGAAGCGGTGTCCGTTGTAGGACTGCTCGAACAGGGCCCGCGCCTGCTCGACATCGTGCCCGCCGATGTCGGAGCGCGTGACGTCGTCGTTCTGTTCCATCGGCAACCAGAGTCGCACGGCGGGCGCCCGCAGTAGTGTGCCCCTTCCGGGGCTTCGCTAGACGGATAGACGGGTCGCGGGCCCTGCGGCACGCGTCATCGCCTGGACCGTGGCGGCCTGGAACTGGCTAAGGAGCACCACGGTGTGCCGCGCTCCGGCTTCGACTGCGAGGGAGAACGTGGCTCCGGCCGGGGTGGCCCGCCACGACCGGATGGTGTGGGTGCCGACCCGGGTCGAGGCGCCGGTGGCCGCGCTCCGCAGCACCAGGGAGTCCGGTGTCACGCAGAGCGCACCACCCACTCCGGCGATGGTCGATGAGCATTCAAAACCTGCATCGTCCGGCACCGTGCCGGCGAGTTCGACGAAGTCGGTGACCTCCATCGGCTCCGCACGGTCCAGGTCACCTTCAGGCACGGCGCGCTCAGGCCGCGTGAGTGAGCCCGGAGGACTCGGACTGCTGCGTCGGCTCGGCGACGATGCGCAGGCCGCGTCCGCTGTTGGCCTCCTCCATCAGCGCGCGCACCCAGCTGGAGTTGATCGCGGGCATGCGGCTGCCGTGGAACGAGAACTGCAGCGGGATGGTGGGGTGCAGCCACAGCGTGTGACGGCCGGTGCCGTTCGTACTCGACGCGTCGAGCTGGAATGCGAACGCCTCGTCGCGGCGGAACTTGTTGATCATGACGATCTGCAGGTGCGCGAGCGCCCGGTCGTCGATCTCGTGCGAAGTGGGGGGAGTGCCGTAGAGCAGAGCGCCCATGATATGTTCCGCCGTTCTGTGCTGTGTCGCGGAGCCGGCCGCGACGGTGGCTGTCCCGGCGAGTGCCGCCGGGAGGGGAGTGCATGGGGAGTGCCGGTTCGAGGGGAGTGGAGCGCGAGTCGGTGGGGAGTCGGATGCGGACCCGGTCTGCGCCGTCGGACGGTGCTGCCAAGTCGCGAGGATTACAGGATGTCGAGCCGGGGGTAGCGGTCTGCGGGTAGCGGTCTTGGGGTACCGGTCTTGGGGGAAGCGGTCTTGGGGGTACCGGTCCGGAGTATTGAGCTCCCGGGATGAGGGGCCCGGATGCCGTCGTGCCGATCTCTGCGGACACCTGCTCCGCCACCCGGTGGACCCTGACGGTTGAGCCGCCCCCCGGCTGTTCTCCGAAAGTACGCTTCTGCGTCGACGGGCACGCGCCGCTATCCACAATGCGAAACGGACGCGGCCTCGCCGAGCTGGCTCCTCAGCCCGGCGCTTCCTACGCCGAGCGTTGAGCGGCTCCGGTGCACACCGCCGCGCCCCCTCCCGCCGACACCGCTTCGGCTCCTCGAGACACTGCGCCCCTCCGCGAGACGCCCTCGACGCAGAGGTGGCTCGCGGAACAGGACGGTGTCTCGGCGGCGCAGGTCGTGATGCAGATCACGACGCGGTGGGGAGAGGGGGCCGTTCTACCGGCGACCACCGACCGGGGGGCACCTCAGCGAATACTCCTCGGGGCTTGACTAGAGTCCCCTCATGCGTGACGACTCCCTAGCTCCGCCCGATCTGCCCGCCGACCTCGTCGCTGCCCTCGCCGCGGTCGAGGCGGGCCTGGCCGCGATGGCCGCGGGCGACCCGGAACCCTACCGCCGTTGCTGGGCCGACTCCACCGACTCCACCCTTTTCGGCGCCTTCGGCACGATCGAGCGCGGGCGGGCGGCGATCGAGGAGACCCTCGACTGGGTCGCTGGTCGGTTCGCCGACGGGATGCTCCGCCCGCACTACGACATCGTGCACGCGGCGGGAGATCTGGCGTACACGGTCGGTCAGGAGACCGGCGAAATCCGCCTCGACGGCGGCGAGTTGAAGTCTGTGGTGATCCGCGTCACCCATGTGTACCGCCGCTTCGACGATCAGGGCTGGCGCATCGTCCACCGGCACGGAGATCATCCGCCCGCCCTCGAGCGCTGACGAGGCGGACGGTGGTCGTGTCGCTCGGGACCCTGGTTTACCTGCCGTGGGCCGCGCGGAAGAGCGTGCTGGCAACGGTCGCCGAGCGGGGCGCGAGCCTGGTGACGCTCGAGGCGGAGGCGCTGCTCCCGCATCTGGTGGCCGTGCGCGGGGGCCGCGTCGCTCCCGTCCCGACCCCGTTCCTCCTCGCCGCCGACGGCATGCCGCTCGCGAGCGCCGCCGCCCACGGCGGCACGCTCTCCTGGCTGCCCTGAGCCGCGGTACCCGTGCCTCTGCCCGGCCCGGACCAGGTGCCCACTGTCCACAAGTTGTCGCACTCGGCGTCGAGTGCGACAACTTCTGGACTCTCTCGGGTGTCGGGTGTCCGGGCGGCGGTAGAGCCGGAGGCGCAACGCGGAGCGACGTCCCTCGTCCCTCTCAGCCGTCGTTGTGCAGGTCAGACCTCGGTGTGCCCCAGCTCGGCTCCCGCACGCAGCCGGATCTCCGGCTCGGCGATGCCCTCCAGCTCCAGCACGACCACGCGGTTGCGCCCGGCGCGGGTCTCCGGCGCGGGGACGATTAGGGTCCGCTGCGGACCGCGGCGCCAGTAGCGGCCGAGGAGGAAGCCGTTCACCCAGACCAGGCCTTTCCCCCAGTGCAGCGTGTCCAGGTAGAGGTCGGCCGGCTCGTCGAGTTCGAACGAACCGGACGCCAGCTGCGGCCCGGCCGGGAACGCCGACGCGGTGACGGCGAGATCCGGCAGGCACTCCAGCGCCAGCGGCCGCGCCGCCCAGCCGGTCAGCTCCGCGCCGTCCAGGCGCACGCCTCCGATCAGGCCCTTGTGCTCGCCGATGCGCGCGCCGTAGTTCACCCGCCCCTGGTTCTCGACCAGGATCGCGAGCTCGCCTCGTCCGCTGGGCAGCGTCAGCGCGCGCTCGTGGTGGTCGCGAGCGAGCACGCCCACCGGCGCGCCGTCCAGCAGCACCCAGGCGCGGTCGCGCACCTCCTCGCCCACCACGAGGCGGGCCGGAGCGGAGGAGCCATCGAGCGTCGTCGTGACCAGCACGAAGCCGTCGTCGTGGCCGAGGTCGTCGAAGCTGGCCACAGTGTCCAGGTGCGCGGCCGGTCCGAAGGCGGAGTCGAGGCCGAGCAGCCCCGGTCCGGGGACCAGCGGAGCGGTGAGGGCCGGGGCTGGCGGGCGCACCGCGGGCACCTCCTCCGGCACCGGCGCGTAGCGCGCGATGACGTCGCGGAACGCCCAGAACTTGGCGGTCGGGTCGCCGCCTTCGTCCAGCGGGGCGTCGTAGTCGTAGCTCGTCGTGATCGCGGCGTAGCGGCCCTTGTCGTTCGCTCCGCTGGTCAGGCCGAAGTTGGTGCCGCCGTGGAACATGTAGATGTTGACCGAGCCGCCGGCTGCGAGCAGGGCGTCCAGTTCACGGGCCGAGGCGTCGGCGTCCGTGGTGTGGTGCTGCGTGCCCCAGTCGTCGAACCAGCCGCACCAGAACTCCATGCACATCAGCGGGCCGGTGGGCTGGAACTCGCGCAGCGTCGCGAGGCGCTCCGGGGTGCGCGAGCCGAACGAGCCGGTGAGGTGCAGGCCCGGGAGGCTGCCGTCGGCGAGCATCTGCGGGGTCGGCTGGTCGATGGTGGTCAGCGGCACCGTGATGCCGCAGTCGCGGGTCACCCGCACGAGGGCGGCCAGGTACTCCTTGTCGGAGCCGTACGCGCCGTACTCGTTCTCGATCTGCACGAGCACCACGGGCCCGCCCGCGTCGATTTGCCGGGGCGCGACGACGGAGTAGACGCGGTGGAGGTAGTCGCTGACCGCGGCGAGGTAGCGCGGCTCCGAGCGGCGCACGCCCACCTCGGGGTCGCGGAACAGCCAGGCGGGGAGCGCGCCGTTGTCCCACTCCGCGCAGATGTAGGGGCCCGGGCGCACGATCGCGTGCATGCCCTCGGCGGCGATCAGGTCGAGGAAGCGGCCCAGGTCGAGCCCGGCGCCCTCGCGCCATTCGCCGCGGCGTGGCTCGTGCGCGTTCCAGGCGATGTAGGTCTCGATCGTGTTCAGGCCCATCAGGCGGGCCTTGCGGATTCGGTCGGCCCACAGGTTCGGGTGGACGCGGAAGTAGTGCAGCGCCCCCGACAGGATGCGGTGCGGGCGGCCATCGAGTTCGAAGTCGTCGGCGCCGATGGCGAAGCGGCTCTCGGGAACGGTAGTCATCTGGATCCCCCTCAGGATCGGTACTCGGTCTGCCCGAGCGTGAGAACGTCGCGGGGCCGACCGGAGCGATCCGGCCGGCCCCGCGTCGCGCAGTGGTGCTACTCCGAGACCGTGAAGCCCTGGGCGTTGCCGTACTGGACGAGCGTGCTCTGCCAGTCGGCGAGGCCCTGGTCGAGGCTGGTGCCGTTGGCGTAGGCCTGGCCGACGGTGTCGCCGAAGACGCTGTTCGCGTACACCTGGTAGGGCAGGTAGGACCAGCCGGAGCGGACGTCCTTCGAGGCCTGGGTCAGCACCTCGTTGATCTTCTGGCCGCCGAAGTACTCCGATTCCTGACCCGTGAACTCCGAGCTGTCGAGGTCGGCCGTGGTCGAGGGGAATCCACCGCTCTGCAGGAAGACGTCGACCGAGGCCGGGTCGCTGTTCAGCCAGCGCAGGAACGCGGCGGCCAGCGCCGGGTTCTCGCTCTGCGTAGTGACGGACTGACCGCCGCCGCCGTTCTCGGCGCTGACGGCCATCAGTTCTCCTTCCGCGCGCCGCGGAGCTGCACGACGTAGGCGATTACCGCGGTGATCACGCCCATGACGATGGCGACTGTGGCCGACGTGTTGTACTGCTGACCGGCGAAGGACAGGTTGTAGGCGTACATGTTCGGGGTGAAGTAGGTGGTGATGATGTTCGGCGCCAGCGTCCGGAGGATGTTCGGCTCGTTGAACAGCTGGAAGCTGCCGATGATCGAGAAGATCGTGGCGATGACGATCGCGCCGCGCAGAGCGGGCAGCTTGATCGAGCGGATCACGCGCATCGGCCCGGCGCCGTCGATCTCCGCCGCCTCGTAGAGCTCGCCGGGAATCGTCTTCAGCGCGGAGTAGAAGATGAGCATGTTGTAGCCCACGAACTCCCAGGTGACGATGTTGCCGATCGAGGCGAGGATCCAGTCGCGCGAGAACGGCTGGACGACGTCGGAGCCGAGCAGGTCGTTGACGTTCGCGGCCAGGCCGAAGGTGTCGCCGTAGATGAAGCCCCACATCAGCACCGCGACGACCGCGGGGACGGCGTAGGGCAGGAAGACCACGATGCGGAAGAAGCCGGTGCCGTGCAGGCGTCCGCTGTCGATCGCGAGGGCCGCGATGAGGGCTAGCACGAGCATCACGGGGACCTGAACGACCAGGAACAGCAGGACACGGCCGAAGCCCTCCCAGAAGTTCGCATCGGTGAAGATCGCGGTGTAGTTGGCGAAGCCGACGAAGGAGTTGCCGCCCACCAGCTGCTCGCGGAACAGGCTGAGGGAGATCGAAGAGACGACCGGGGCGATGAAGACCAGGAGGAAGACGACGAGGAAGGGGGCGACGAACGCCAGGCCCTTCCACTCGCTCTTCGCCCGCGACTTCGGGGCCGCGAGGGGGGACGCCGGAGAGGCGTCCTCGCTCAGCGGGACGGGGGGAGACGACGTCGTCATGGCGGTTCCGTTCAGGAGTGGTGCGGGCCCGCCATGTTCACGTCAACACGGCAGAGCGTCACCGTGGCATGTTCACGTCGCCACCCGCGACAGCGTTGGTGTCGCGATTCGATGCGCGGTGCCCCACGGCCGGCCGGCGGCGCGCTATAAAGGGAAGCCCATGTCACTCGAGACCGATCGCCCCTCCCCGACCAGCCGGCCGCGACGCGGTGTCTCGATGGCGGATGTGGCCCGGCGCGCGAACGTTTCGGGCCAGACGGTCTCGCGGGTGTCGAACGGCAAGCAGAACGTCGATGCCCAGACGCGCGAGCGGGTCCTCGAGGCGATGCGCGCCCTCGGCTACCGGCCCAACAGCGCGGCGCGGGCGCTGCGGACGGGCCGCTTCCACAGCATCGGCGTGATCATGTTCACGCTGTCCTCGTTCGGCAACCTGCGCACCCTCGACGCCATCGCGATCGCGGCCGCTGATGCGGGCTACTCGATCACCCTCATCCCCGTCTCGCACCCCACTCAGGGCGAGGTCTCAGTTGCGTTCCACCGGCTGAGCGAGGAAGCGGTGGACGGCGTCATCATCGTCGTCGAGGCGCACCTGCTCGACGAGGCCGACATCGTCCTCCCGCCGGACCTGCCCGTGGTGGTCGTCGACTCCGCGGGCGGCGAGAAGTACCCGGTGGTCGACACCGACCAGATCTCCGGCGCCCGCCAGGCCGTCGAGCACCTGCTCGGACTCGGCCACCGCACCGTGCACCACATCGCCGGCCCCGACCGCTCCTACTCGGCCGAGCGCCGCCACGAGGCGTGGGAGTCGACCCTGATCGAGCGCGGCGCCCCGGTGCCGGAGGTGCTGGTGGGCGACTGGTCCAGCGACTCCGGCTACCGCCTCGGCCAGCAGCTCGCCGCCGACCCCGAGGTCACCGCGATCTTCGCCGCGAACGACCAGATGGCGCTCGGCGTGCTGCGCGCGCTGCACGAGGCCGGACGCGCCGTGCCGGGCGAGGTGAGCGTGGCCGGCTTCGACGACATGCAGGAGTCGGCGAGCTTCTGGCCGCCGCTGACGACCGTGCGGCAGTTCTTCGGCGACACGGGGCGCCGTTCGGTCGACATCCTGCTGCGCGAACTCGAGTCGGGGGAGCGCACCGGGGTCTCGCTGGTGCCGACCCGGCTGGTGGTGCGGGAGAGCACAGGGCCGGCTCCGGCCGCCTCTTAAGGTCCGATGTGCAGGACTCGGTCCGATCTGCAGGACTCGGAGGCTGGACTCCGAGGTGACCCGAGGTCGGCCTCCGATGCGGGCGCGCCGCGCCTCCACTATTCTCGCGCCTTCACGCGGATACCTCTGTCCTCGAATGGCGACGCACGGAGGTGTCAACAGGTGGTGAAGAGTGCGAGAACACTCACGAGACGAGGATGAGGGTGAGAAGGGATTCGGGCTATTGTCGTCGCGGACCGGGGAATCACCCGCGTGTCTTCCGGATGGACGATCTTGTCCGCCCGAGCGCGATCCCGACTAGTGAGACGCCACTCACGATAACCGACGCCATGCCTCTCTTTCGCTGAGGCGCAGTGGCGGTCCCTTCTACGAAAGGTAGAGCAATGACGTCTCAGCACGCCGATCGCACGCGGAGGAAGGCTCTCTGTCTGATGAGCATCCTCATGATAGTCGCCGCGCTCGTCGGCTCCGCCACCCCTGCGAGCGCACAGGATCAGGTGCGAGCCCGCTTTCCCATCGTCGCCGGAACAGCGCTGACGCTGCCCGGTGGGCATGAGTGCACGGTCGGCGCAGTGCTCTCTCGGGTCGGGGCGGGCTCACTTGTCTCTCAATACGTGGCCGCAACGCGATACATCGTCCTCGCCAAGCACTGCTCCTCGGGAATCGGCTCGAATATCGGCCTGAACCACGAAAACGTCGGCAGTGTCGTGTGGGTGTCCGAGACGAACGACGTCGAACTCGCTGTGATCCCGCCCTACACCTCTCCAGCGCGGAGGGCATGTTTTGGATCCATCCAGTCGTGCTTCGCCGGGAGTGCGGTGGAGCCGCGTGCCACGGGCAAGGTCGTCATGAGCACGAGGGGCGGAGAACGAGCGGTGCCCATGAGACCGCCGGGCACCCCGGCGCCGGGGGAGCGCTTCTGCACGAGTGGGGCGGAAACTGGGGTGAATTGCAATTGGGTGTCGGAGGCGAGTAGGCCTGCGAATTGGGGACACACCGAGGGCCGGATGGCCCGCTCGACGAACGCTCAAGGGCTCGACCACGGTGATTCCGGGGGTCCCGTCATCAGCCAGGATGGACGACTGTACGGCATCATCCAGAGAGCGGGTCTGATGGAGTACCTGAACTTTATGCAGTACATCCCGATCGAACAAGTCTTGTCTCAGATCGGTTCTCAGTACACCCTCGCGCCGGCCCGATAAGCGGTTCCTGGCCCCACCGACTATTCCGCGCACGATCGCAGAGGTCGAAGCCGTACGTTATCGCTGAGGCCTCGATGGGCCGCCGCTTTGCCGGAGGCGCCACCACTCCAGCCGCCCCCGGGGACACCCGAGGGTGATCCGCAGCGAAGTCGTCGTCGTACCCGCCGGTCGCCTCCGTCGCGGAACGGCACGGCAGGGCCGCCCGATCGTCGACCGGACGGCCCTTCGCGCCTCAGCTGCAGGAGGGCATCGGTGGTGTACGTGGCGTAGTCGGCCACGCTGGAGTCGACGTGTTCGCCGACGCTCGACTGTGCTCCTGCGAGCGACGCGGACAAGAGAGGGGCCCGCCAGCGTCCCGGGTAGAGTGCCGAGAGATTCGGCTGTAGGGGGGGCGGCGCCGTGTACCGGGTCCGTGCTCTCCCCGGCTGGGGAGGTGCGTCCCGCTGCGGAGCGGACGAACTCGGTTGTCACCAGCCAGGTCCAGGAGGCGAGTAGCCGGTTGAGGTTCAGCAGTGCGGAGAGCACTCTCTCGTCGGGGGTGACGTGCTCTGTCGAGAGCTTCACCGACAGAGCGTCATCCGCGAAGCTCAGCCTGCTAGCGCCTCAGCAATAAGGAGATGCGTCGACGGTCGCGCTCGTGAAGAGTCTCATAACGATCGCGAGAAGCGGCAGGAGACGCCAAGACTGGGCGCACTCCTCGTTTCTCAGGGGTGCGCCCAGTCTTGATGTGCTTTCGAGCGGCTCGGCCGCGGATTCTCTGCGTCAAGCGGCTCGGACCCGGACTACTTGCAGACGGGCTTGGTCTCGTAGGTGACGAAGGTGTTGCTGTTACTGTTGATCAGGGAGACAGCGCTCGTCACGTTCTTCGCGAAAGCGGTTGTCGAGTCCCCGATCCAGAGGGACCCGTCAGGAGCGAGGTACGTGTCGTTTCCGACGACAGTCGAGTTCTTGGGCACATGGGTGCGCGCGACATCGGACGTCGCCGACTTGTAGTGAGCCACCCCGTCCGTTACGTACGTGACTCTCGTGGTGCCGTCAGTGTTGATGAGCGACTTCGCGCTGGTGACCTTCTTCGCAAGAGCTTCTTCTCCATCGCCGAGCCACAGGTTTCCGTCGGAATCGAGGTACGTGTCGTTCCCGACCGCAGTCGAGTCCTTCGGCACCTGGCTGCGGATGACGTCCGTCGTCGAGGTGCGGTAGCGAGCCACGCCGCCTGTAATGTAGGTGACTCTCGTGGTGCCGTCGGAGTTGATGAGCGAGTTAGCGCTACTGACGTCGGTCGCAATGGATTTTTCGCCGTCGGCGAGCCACAGGCTCTTGTCAGGAGCGAGCCATGTGTCGTTTCCGACAGGAGTCGAGTCCTTCGGCACATGCTTGCGTTCCGTGGTTTTCTCCGACGTGCGGTAGTAGGCGACCCCCTTTGAGACGTAGGAGACCCGGGTGCCGCCATCGGGGAGATTGATAAGCGAGATGGCCTTGCTCACCTTGGTCGCGATCGCCGTCTTTCCGTCGCCGAGCCACAATGATCCGTCCGGAGCGAGGAAGGTGTCGTTTCCTACAGCAGTGGACTTCGTGGGAACGTGTGTCCGAGAATTAGTGGTCCCGTCCGCGCGGTAGAAGGCGGATCCGTCGACTACTTTCACCTTCACTGGCGCGGAGGCCGAGAGCGTCGTGGATGTCGCCGTGAAGGTGCTGTCCCCGCCCTCGGCCGGCACCGTGATGTCGGGGAGGGAGAGGAGCCCGTTGGCGTCGGTCGTCCCAGAGTGGGTGGTCTTCCCGTCGGCGAAGGTGTATCCGTCCTTGAGGGTCACGGTGACGGTCTTGCCCGGGTCTGCTGTGGTTCCGTCGGTGGTGCGCTTGACCTGGACACCGCTGATAGTGCCGCAGGCGGTGCCGCTGTAGGACGCCTGCGTGAAGGCCAGCGTCGGGCTGTTCGATGCGGCGGCGGCCGGTGTGGCGATGGACATGGCCACGACGGGGACGGTCCAGGCGGCGCCCTTGACGATGGTGCGGCGGTGGACGCCGTCGTCAGCGGGGACGGTCCAGTCGGATGAGGCGACGATGGTGTCGTGGGTTTTCTTCGACATGTGGTTCTCGAGCTTTCTTTCGGGTGGTGTCCAAGATGACGGACGAGAGAGAAGTCTCACCAGCGCCGGCCGATTGAGACCGCGTCGTGAGGAACCTTCGTTCGACACAAGGGCCTCCAGAGGCTGGTCGGGTGCGGACCCCATCTTTCTGACCGGTCCAGCCGACGAGAAGCGGAAGTGGCTCGGGTCAGAAGTTTCGGCCCTGAGGTCTGGAACTTCCGACCGATCGAGCCGACCGCTGCCGACACTGCGGTGCGAAGCGCAGGACTTCTGTGGTTCGTGCGGGCACTATCAGCGGCGGAGAGCGCTCCACTGCGCGGTACTCCTGCTGATCGCACGGTCGCCTGCAGATCGCGCACGGGAGAAAGCGGAGACGGTCTCCCGCGCGCGATACTGTGAGCCCTCTCACCCCGGACCCTCAAGGAGTCGCACATGTCGGTCGGCCTGCTCGCGATTGTCGATGACATCCTCACCGCCGCCCTGAAGGCGAGCGCCAAGACGGCGGGCGTCGTGATCGACGACGCGGCCGTCACGCCACAGTACGTGCAGGGCCTCACGCCCGCGCGGGAGCTGCCGGTGGTTGGGCGGATCGCGCTGGGGAGTCTGTTTAACAAGTTCGTCATCATCATCCCGCTGGCGCTGCTGCTCTCGGCGTTCGCGCCGCAGGTGCTGCCGTACCTGCTGATCCTCGGCGGCGCCTTCCTCTGCTTCGAGGGGGCGGAGAAGGTGCTGGAGTGGTTCGGCGTCTCGCACGGCGGCCACGAGGCGGCGGCGCGCGACGAGAAGAAGCTCGTCTTCGGCGCGATCCGCACCGACCTCATCCTGAGCACCGAGATCATGCTGATCGCGCTCGACGGCCTCAACCCCGACCTCGGCGTCGGGCCCACGCTGGGTGCGCTGCTGGTCGTCGGGCTCGGGATGACCGTGCTGGTCTACGGCGCCGTTGCCCTGCTCGTCAAGATCGACGACGTGGGCCTGCGCCTGATGAAGAACACGTCCCGCGGCGTGCGGCGCACCGGAGCGCGGATCGTCGCGTCGATGCCCGCCGTGTTCCGCACGATCAGCATCATCGGGACGCTCGCGATGCTCTGGGTCGGTGGACACCTCGTCGTGGCGAACCTCGCCGAGACGGTGTGGCACGGACCCTACGATGTCGTCCACGCCGTCACGCACGCCGCCGAGGGCGCCGGCCCGGTGGTCGTGTGGCTGGCCGACACGGCGGTCTCGATGGTCTTCGGCCTCGTGCTCGGGCTCATCGTGGCCGCCGTCGTGCTGGGCGTCTCCCGCCGCCGCACGCCATCGACGCCGCACGCCGACGCCGCACACTGACGCCGAGACGCCGTCCCGTCGCGAGCGCTACCGGCTGCGGTGGTGCCGGCGCGGCTGCGAGTATCCAGACGTTGTCGCACTGGACACTCGAGTGCGACAACTTGTGGAGTGTGGGACACGGCTCAGGGGCGGTGCGTCGTCTCGGGGAAGGCCTCGGGCTCGCACTGGATGGTCGCGTGGTCGATGCCGTGGCGCTCGCGGAGGACGGTGAGCACCCGCGCGAGCGCCGCACGATAGTCGGCGTCGGGCGCGACGACGACGTGGCCGGTGGCGCTCTCCATGCCCGAGGTGATCGTCCAGACGTGCAGGTCGTGCAGCGCCAGCACACCGGGGACGGCGCAGACGTCGCGCTCGAGAGCGGCGAGGTCCACATGCGCGGGCGCCGACTCCATCAGGATCCCCAGCGCCTGCCGCGTCAGCGACCAGGTGCGCGGCAGGATCAGCAGCCCGATCAGCACGCCGACGATCGGATCCGCCCACGCCCACCCCGTCGTGAGCAGCACGACGGCCGCCACGATCACGCCGACCGAGCCGAGCGCGTCACCGAGCACCTCGAGCGAGGCTCCACGGAGGGTGATGCTCTCCTTCGCGCCGACAGACAGCAGCCGCAGGCTCACCAGATTGACCGCCAGGCCCACGACGGCCGTGATCAGGAGGGGTCCGCCGGGTACCGCGGGCGGCTCGGCGAAGCGGCGCACCGCCTCCACGATCACGAACCCGGCGACGGCGAACAGGAGGAGGCCGTTCGCGAGGGCGGCGAGGACTTCGAGGCGGTAGGAGCCGTAGGTGCGGCCCCTCGCAGCGGGGCGCGCAGCGAGCGAGATCGCCGCGATCGACATCCCCAGTGCGAGCACGTCGGTGCCCATGTGCGCGGCATCCGAGAGCAGCGCGAGCGAGCCCGTCGCGACTCCGACTGCGAACTCGACGACCATGAACGCCGCGGTCAGCGCGAAGGCGACCACGAGCGGACGCCGGTGCCGTGCCGCGGCGGAGCCGGCCGGAACTGCGTGCGAGTGGCCCATCAGCGGCCCGGATCCCTGCTCATATAAACAGTCTTGCATGTGTCCGGAGTGGGCGCGAGAGGACGTCAACCGAGGAGCGGAGGCAACGCCTCCCCGAGGTAGGGGGTCAGCGTCCGCGCGTACGTCTCGGTGAGGTGCCCGAGGTCGCGGTACACCTTCACGCCGCCGATCACGAGCGGGCAGCCCCGGTCATCGCAGAACCAGCGGGTGAGGTCGACGGAGGCGGCACCCGGCCAGCCGTCGGCGGCGGCGGCCATCAACTCGCGGTCGGCGAAGGCCTCGTCGAGCGGGATCCTGCATTCGGCTGCGGTGCCGGGCTGCTCCGCGCAGGCCAGCAGCGAGAGCGAGGGCAGCACCGGATTGTCGCGGATCGCGACCACCGTGGATCCGCGGGCGATCAACGGCGCCCACGACTCGTGGAAGCCGTCGATGCCGGCCTGCTCATCGGGGGTGCCCGAGGTGTCGACGAACACCGACTTCTTGGCGGAGTAGGCCGTGACCACGAGCTCGTACGGGTCCGCGGCCGCGAGCACCTCCTGCAGTTTCGTGTTCCAGACCTCGCAGGAGCGTCGGGCCGACTCCGAGTCGTCCCGGCGCTCGGCGGTCGAGAAGACGCAGCCCGTCTTGTAGTAGCTGTGCAGGTCCCAGCCGCGCTCCTGCGCCACCCCGCGCAGCGCGGGGAAGAAGGACGCCGCGTGCGAGTTACCGATCAGCAGCACGCGCCGGCCGGCCGGGTCGCCGAAACGGCACTCCTTGAGTTCGATGCCCGAGTTGCCGGTGCTGCACTCGTCGGTGTTGAGCACGGAGCCGTCCTCGGAGGCATCGACCGCGGGGAGGCTGGTGCTCCACGAGTCGGGGCAGGCGTTCGCGAGCGCCGCGGCTCCGACGCAGCCCTCGGTCGAGATGGGCAGGGCGTGCGCGCGGGAGAGATCGGCCGCGATCGCGGCGTTCGTGCCGGCGAGGCCCGTCACTCCGGCCAGTGCGGCGACGGCCAGCAGGGCGGCCGGGGCGAGCGGACGGAGGCGGCGTGGGCGCTCGGCGGGGGCGCGGCGGTGCAGCGGATCCTCGAGGAAGCGCTTCGAGGCGGCGGCGAGCAGGATCGCGGCGGCGACGATCCCGAGCCCGGCGAGCGCGCCCGGGTCCTCGCCGGTGCTCTCGCGCCAGAAGACCAGGATCGGCCAGTGCCAGAGGTAGAGGCCGTAGCTGATGCCGCCGAGCCACACCAGCGGGCGCGCGGCGAGCAGGCGGGCGACCCCGAGTGTCGGGGCGGGTCCGCTGCCGGCGACGAGCACGAGCGCCGCCGAGAGGGTCGGCCAGAGTGCGGCGGCGCCGGGGAACGCGGTCGAGACCTGGAGCACGAATCCGCAGGAGACGACTCCGATCAGCCCCAGCCAGCCCGCGACCGCGCGCAGGGCGGTCGGCAGCACGCGGCCCGGGAGCACGAGCGCCGCGAGCGAGCCGAGGCCGAACTCCCACGAGCGCGCGAGGGTGCTGTAGTAGGCGGTCGGCTGATCGACCCCGACCAGCACCACCGAGAGGGCGAACGAGAGCAGGGTGAGCGCCGCGACGAGCGCCAGCAGAATCCGCGGCAGGTGCGCGCGGCGGCGCAGCAGGACGGCGGCGAGGGTCGCGACGAGGACCAGACCGAGCCAGATCAGGTAGAACTGCCCCTGCACCGACATCGCCCAGAAGTTCTGCACCGGCGAGTGGAAGTCGTCCTGAGCGAGGTAGTCCACTCCGGTCCGCGCGAGCGCGATGTTCTCGACGTAGAAGGTCGACGCGAGCACCTCGGTGAAGGTCTGTAGCAGCTGCGAGGGGCGCAGCAGGAGCGGGCCGAGCGCCGCGACGATGACCAGCACCACCGCGGCCGCCGGGAAGAGCCGGGAGGCGAGGCGCGTGAGAAAGGCGACCGGCCGCACCCGCCCATAGCGCCGGATCTGGCCGAGGAGGGTGAGGGTGGTGAGAAAGCCGGCGACGACGAAGAAGACGTCGACGCCTCCGGAGACGCGGCCCAGCCAGATGTGGAACGTGGCAACCAGGAGTGCTGCGACGGCGCGCAGTCCCTCGATCTCGGGGCGGTAGCCGGAGGCATCGGCTTTGCGCACCAGCGCGGGCCGGCCGGGAGGCGCGGTGCGGGAGAAGTGGCGGGGCACGGGGGTCCTTCCGGGGCGGCCGGCGGTGGGGGCGCGAGCGCCGTCGATCGTCGGAGTCCAGAATCGCGCTCTCGCGCTCTCAGGGGAACCTCGTTCGGGGGTGAATGCTGCCCTATTTGGGGGTGTCGAGGGCCGCGGAGGGGCAGGGTGCTCCGGCCGGCCCGATGAGGGGGTGGTCGCGGCACGCGCTGGCCTCGAACCTCGAATCGCGCCAGTTTCTCAGCGTCGAGCGCGCCCAGGGCCGGTTCGGGATCCTCGCGATCGACCGGATCCTGCGCCTCGAAGTCGAGCGGCTCGAGGAGCAGGCCGAGGTCGAGGCCGTTCTCACGGGGCCGAGCGTCGTACTGGGCCGCGCCGCTGCGTTCCGGGGCTCCCGACGGCCCCCGCCCCGAGCGGGTAAGAGAACGCGGACGTCGCGGCAAGTCGACCGAGGCTCCCGCGACTTCGGAAAAGTTGAGCGGCGGACGGTGGCGCGGACCGACTGTCGCGAATCGACGGGTCGCGATGAGGCAAGGCTAGGCTTACTTAGCCCGGTCCCGTCCTCTTCGCCGCGGCACGACGACGACCTCCGGGAGATCCATGTCCACGCATAGACGGCGTCACGCCGCCCTCGCCCTCGCCGCCCTGACTTTGCTCGCCCTCACCGGCTGCGGTGCCTCCGAGCAGAGTGATCCTTCGAGCACGGCCGCCGCGGGCGAGGGCGCGACCTCCTACCCGGTCACCCTCGACAACTGCGGCACGAGCACCACCGTCACCGCCGCCCCGCAGCGGGTCGTCTCGCTCGATCAGGACTCGACCGAGATCCTGCTCTCGCTCGGGCTCGAGGACCGGATGGTCGGCACGGCTTCCTGGACGGATCCGATCCTGGACACACTCGCCTCCGCGAATGAGAGCGTGCCGCGCCTGGCCGACAACGCCCCCTCCTACGAGGTGCTGCTCGGGGCCGACCCCGACTTCGTCACCGCCTCCTTCGGCCGCCACTACGCCGCCGAGGGCGTCGCCTCGCGCGAGCGCCTCGCCGAGACGGGCATCGGCTCCTACCTCGCGCCCACCGACTGCGACAGCGGACAGAGCGTGAACGGGGGCAGCCGCACGCGCTCCGTCCCCCTCACGGTCGATTCCCTCTACCAAGAGATCCATGAGCTCGCCGAGGTGTTCGACGTGCAGAAGCGCGGCGACGCCCTAGTCGCGCAGCTGAAGGCGCGTGCCGCGACCGCGACCGAGGGAGTCGACTTCGGTGGCCGGAGCGTCGCCTTCTGGTTCGCCGACACCAAGACGCCCTACATGGCGGGCGGCTACAACTTCGCCTCGATGCTCGGCACCATGACCGGGATGACCAACGTCTTCGCCGACAGCACCGACGACTGGCCCGCTGCCGGCTGGGAGAGCGTCGTTGCGGCCGCACCCGACGTCCTGGTGCTGGGCGACCTGCAGCGCGACCGCTTCCCCGGCGACCGGCTCGACGACAAGATCGAGTTCCTCCGCTCCGACCCGCTGACCAGCACCCTGCCCGCGGTGCAGAAGGGACGCTTCATCGCCCTGCACGGCGCCGAGCTCAACCCCTCGATCCGCTTCGTCGACGGGCTCGACAAGATTCGCGCCTGGTGGGATGCGAACGGGGCCTCGCTCTGACCGCGATCCTCGCCCGCCGGGCGCCGCGGCGCCTGGTCGCCGCGGGTCTGGTCGGCGGCGGGTTGCTCGCGCTGGCGCTGTCGGTCGGCGTCGCCGTGACCCTCGGCCCGGCGGACGTGTCGCTGGTGAACGTCCGCGACATCCTCCTCAACCACCTCGGGCTCGCCGCGGTACCGGTGCGTGCGGCCGAGGACGCGATCGTCTGGCAGGAGCGCCTCCCGCGTGCGCTGGTGGCCGCGGCCTGCGGCGCGGGGCTCGGGGTGTGCGGAGTGATCCTGCAGTCGCTGCTGCGCAATCCGCTCGCCGACCCGTTCGTGCTCGGCGTCTCCTCCGGTGCCTCGACCGGCGCGGTGCTCGTCGGTGTGCTCGGGGTCGGCGGCGGAGTGGTCGGGCTCTCCGGCGGCGCCTTCGTCGGCGCGCTGGTCGCCTTCGGTTTCGTGCTGGTGCTCACTCGCTTCTCGGCGGGCGGCACCTCGGGGGTGATCCTGGCGGGAGTCGCGAGTACGCAGCTGTTCTCGGCGCTGACCTCGCTGATCGTGTTCGCGCTCGCCGACTCGGACGAGACGCGCGGCGTGATGTTCTGGCTGCTCGGCTCGCTCGAGGGCATGCGCTGGGACGACGTGACACTGAGCGGAGGAGTCGTGCTGCTCGGCTCGGTGGTGTGCCTGGCCGCGGCCCGCACGCTCGACGCATTCGCCTTCGGGGAGGACGTGGCCGCGTCGCTGGGCGTGCACGTCGGCCGCACCCGCCTCCTCCTGCTCGTGGTCACGGCCCTGCTGACCGCGACCCTGGTCAGCATCGCCGGCGCGATCGGATTCGTCGGGCTGGTGCTGCCCCACGCTGCCCGCCTGGTGTTCGGGCAGCGGCACTCGCGGGTGATTCCCGCGACGATCCTGCTCGGCGCGGTTTTCCTGGTGTGGGTCGACGCCGGCTCGCGCGTCGTCTTCGCGCCGACTCCGCTGCCGGTGGGTGTCGGCACGGCGCTGGTGGGCGTGCCGGTGTTCATGCTGCTCCTGCTGCGGCGGAGGGGCCGCTCGTGACGCTCGAGGCCGACCGGGTGGCCTGGCGGCGGGGCGGTCGCCTGGTCGTCGACGGGGTCTCCCTCCGCCCCGGGCCTGGCGCGACCGTCGGGCTGCTGGGCCCGAACGGGTCGGGTAAGTCGTCGCTGCTGCGGCTGCTCCAGGGAACGGCTGCTCCGGATGCCGGGGTGGTCACCCTCGACGGCGCGCCGCTGCGCTCGCTCCGCCGCCGCGAGGTCGCCCGGGCCGTCGCAACGGTGACGCAGCAGGCCGAGACGGAGGCGGACCTGCCCGTCCGCGATGTCGTCCGACTCGGCCGCACCCCGTACCGCTCACTCCTCGGCGGCGACACGGCGGAGGACCTGCGCGCGATCGAGCGCGCGCTCGAGCAGGTGGGACTCGGGGCGAAGGCCGACCACCTCTGGCACACGCTCTCGGGGGGCGAGCGCCAGCGCGCGCACATCGCCCGGGCGCTCGCGCAGGAGCCGCGCGAGCTCCTGATGGACGAACCGACCAACCACCTCGACATCCGCCACCAGCTGGAGCTGCTCGCACTGGTGCGGGCGCTGCCGGTGACCACGATCGTCGCGCTGCACGATCTGAATCTCGCCGCCCTTTTCTGCGACGAGCTGCTGGTGCTGCGCGAGGGGCGCGTGGTGGCGGGCGGCGCACCGGAGGAGGTGCTCACTCCGGCGCTGATCGCGGAGGTGTACGGCGTGCGGGCGCGCGTGGTCGTCGACGCCGGACGGCCGCACGTCCTGTTCGACTCCTGATGCCCCTCTGCCAGAGGATCGTCGATCAGTCAACGGTCTCGTCCTCTGCCCTGGGCACGCCCTAGCGTCGAAATACCGGCTTCGAGGCTTCATCGAGGAGGTCCACCATTGCGCTGGGCGGGGAGCTCCCCTCGGCGGAGGTCGATGGGCGTGCCGGTGACAACGAGGGGAGTCGAGAGATGTCCAGAGACGACGTGGCGCCGGGGCGGTTCGCGCGGTTCGTGAAGTGGGTCAACAAGGCCGACGGTTGGGAGCCGCAGTACTTGCGCGGCCGGGTCGTGGCCAAGAAGGACGGCGAGTGGATCGTCGCCGTCGACGGCGAGGAGCGCCACATCATCAAAAAGGAGTGGAGCGTCTACCGCTAACCCACCTTCCTCCGTCGCTGCGCTGCGCTGCGCTGCGCTGCGCTGAGTCGCCCGAGATGGTCATCCGCTTCGGCGTGTCGACGACCATCTCGGGCGACTCAGAGGTGTTCGATCAGAGGTGGCGGGCGGGGCCCTGGAGGCCGAGGACGGTGATAGTGAGGGGCGCGGTGGTGGTTTGCGCGGCGGAGGGGGCCGAGTCGGACAGGCGCAGGGTCACACGGAGGTGATCGGTCGCGCCGACCGCGAAGGCGGGAGACTCGGGCAGGTCGAGGCGAGCGGTAGCGGGCCGGTCGGAGGCGACGGTGGTCACGGTGCCGGGGCAGGTGGCGGCGTCGGCCGACCAGGACTGCGAGCAGCGTTCGAGGGCGAACTGCAGGCCATCCGAGAGGTCGGTGCCGGTCGTGGTCTGGAGTTGGAGGGCCGACATCGGGATGGTCCCGGCGTTCGTCAGGTCGAGCAGGCGACGGGCTGTCCCTCCGGGGACGAGGCCGGTGACCGGGACCGGGACGGTCGTCGCTCCGGTGGCGTCGAACTCGGCGATGACCGTGCCGGAGGCGACGCGCGCGCCCGCGGAGGCGCGGTCGAGGAAGACGGCGGAGGCGGTTGCGGCCGCACCGAGGACGAGGGCGCCCAGCAGGAGGCTCGCCAGGCCGGCGCGGGAGAGCACGCGGCGGCGGACGTCGGGGGAGTGTCGCGGGGCTCCGCGGTCGCGGGAGGACAAGCGCGCGCTGTGACGGCCGTGCTCCGCGGGCGGACGTTCCGGCTCGGGCGGCGGCGCGACGTCGAGGGGGCGGTGCGCGCCGCTCATCGGGGCACCTCCTCGGTGCGGCGCCAGATGGCGAGGAGGAGGGCGCCGACGACGACCGCGCCGCCCGCCGCGAAGAGGGCGAAACGCACCTCCGGGTGCGCGAGGGCGATGCTCGGCCAGCCCAGCAGTGGCACGACGGAGCTCTCGCGCCAGATCCGCTGGTCGGCGATCGTGACGATCCAGGGATCCGCCGACTCGTTGTTGTCGCCCTTGGTGGTGAGCGCCAGCTGGCCCGGCTCGCGTCCGCGGAGGGCGGCCGCGTCCGCCTCGGCGTAGACGAGAGTGACGCGGTGGATGACCCGGCGGCCCGGATCATCGGGGTCGGTGAAGACGATCACGTCGCCGGCGCGGACCGCGGCCTGATCGACGGGCAGGGTGAGGGCGAGGGAGCCCACGGGCATCACGGGCGCCATCGAGTTCGAAAGCACCGGCACGAGGCGCACCAGGCCCAGGGCCGAGAGGGCGAAGACGGCGAGACCGGCGACGGCGAGGAGGGCGACCAGGCCGCCGAGGAGAGCGCGGAGGATCCTCATGCCTGCCGCCTCCTGTGGCGTCGACCCGCTATGGCCAGCAGTGTGCCCGCGCCGAGCGCGAGCATCCCGCCCAGAAGCGCGGCGCCCAGGTCGCGCCCGGTGACCGCCAGGCCACCTCCCGCAGCACCGGAGCCGGCACCGGAGTCGGTGCCGGAGCCGGGGTTGTCGTCGTCCCACGCCGTGCCCACGGTCACCCGCAGCGCCGCCGCCGCGAGCTCCCTCTCGTTGCCGGCCGACTCCGGAAACAGCACGCGCACGCGCACGCCAGCGGTGGCGCCGCGACCCAGCGGACGCGCGCCGTCGAGCCGACCGAGAGTCGCCGCCGGCCCAGAACCCAGGGGCACCGCGTCGGTGGGGCAGAGGTAGCGCTGGATCGTGCGAGGGCCGTCGACCACCTGCTCGACGGTGAACGCCGAGTCGCAGAGCTCGACGCTCAGCTGGAGGCCGTCGCGCGGATCCTGCGCCAGCATCCCGCCATCGACCACGAACGCCACCGACACCTCGTGCGGGGCGAGCCCGGTGTTGGTCACCTCGACCGCCCACTCCGCACGGTCGCCCGGCGCGAGGTCGCTGAGCGAGCCCGGCGCCGAGAGCTCGCGCACGTCGAGCACGTCGACGGGCTCGGCGCTCGCCGCGGGGGCGAGGAGCACCGCAGCGAGGACGGCGCCGTACGTGAGGGCGTGGGGCATGGTGGCGACTCCGGGAAGAAAGGGGGGCCTCCGCCCCGCACCGGCGGCGGCCGAGCGGGACGGAGGCAGTCGGGAGCGGTCTACTGCTGGATGCCGGCGCGCTGGATGGCGGCGGCGGTGAAAGTGACCGTGGCGGAGGCGTTCTCGTACGCATTGTCGGCGGCGGTCGGCAGGACGAGCTCGATCAGCGTGTTCAGCGAGACATCGCCGGCATCCGAGGGGAAGGTCCCGGTCGCGGTGGGGGTGATGCCGAAGTTCGCCGGGGTGAAGTTCGCCGCGTTGGCGACGCCGCCAATGGTCGAGAGCTTGCCGCTGCCGGTGACCGTCCGAGTGCCGGCGCAGCTGTACGGGCCGTTCTCCGCGGGAGCGGCGGCGGGGACCCACGCGGTGGAGCAGGTCAGCAGGCGGTAGTCGAGGCCGTTCGCACCGGTGACCAGGGACGCGCCGACGCGGCCCGGGTCGGTGGTGTCCGAGCCGACGACGTCGTTGGTGACGTCCTGGTAGAAGCGGACCGTCGAGACGAGGTCGCCGTCGTTGGTCGCGTTCGGCAGCACGAGGCTGATCGGACGCTGGACCGTGTCGCCGGGCGCGATGTTCGCGACCGTGAACGCTCCGGTGACCGAGATGTCGGTCTGGCCGGCGTCGACGTTGCCGACAGCGGTCCCGGAGTCAGTGAACACGGCGAAGGCGCCGGCGCCCGCGAGGGCTCCTGCGGCGAGGAGGACGCCACCCGTGAGGGCGATCTTCTTCCACGGGCTGCGGCGAGTGGGTGCTGTGGTGGTCATGGCGACCGTTCCTTTCAGGTGGGTGGTGCCCGGTGCGGGCGTGGTCTCCCTCACGAGGACAGGTGCAGGACGAGAGGGGTGTCGAGGGGAAGGCATCAGCAGCCTCCGGCGGTGGCGACGGCCGGTTGGGCGACGGCGGTCGAAGCGGCGGAGGCGACTCCGAGCCAGCGCTGCAGATCCGGGCGGATCCGCCACTGGTAGCTGCGGCCCTCGCCGACGCGGTCGTCGGTGAAGCTGGTGGCGGAGGCGGCCGGTGTCGCGATCGCGGTCCAGGGGCCGGGGGTGGTGCCCGCGAGGCGGCGCTCGAGGGTCCAGCCGGTGGCTCCGGCGGCGGCCGACCAGCTCACGAGGGTGCTCGGCCGGCCGGCGGTGCAGCTCGCTACGGGCGTGGCGACCACGGAGGAGCGGGTCCACGCGCCGAGGCCGATCGCTCCGCTCGTCGCGTCGCTGCCGGTGAAGCCGCGCCGGGTAAGCGGAGCGGGGTCGACCCAGACCGTGATGGTGCTGCCCGCCGAGAGCGTCCCGTCCGAGACCGTGTAGGCGATCGTGGCGCTGCCCGTCCAGCTGTCGGCCGCGGGCGTGTACGTGCACGTTGATCCGGAGCAGGAGAAGGCGCCGCGCAGCTCGCCGGGGGTGCTCGTCCCCGCCAGGGTGAGGGTGCTGCCCGCGTCCTCGTCGGTGTCGTTCGCGAGCGGAGCGACGGTGACGGCTTGGCCGCCGGCGGTCGCGACCACGCGGTCCGGTCGAGCGATCGGAGCGTGGTTCAGCGCGGTGACGGTGACGGTGACCCGCACGTTCCAGGTGCCGTACTGACCCGAGAGCGAATAGTCGAAGACGTCGGCGCCGACGAAGGCGGCGATCGGACGATAGGTGCACTGGCCGCGGGTGCTGCCGCTGGCGACACAGGCGACCGACCCCTGCACGGGAGTGGCGGGTGCGGGGCTCGCCGCGCCTCCGATGACCTTCGGTGTGGTCGAGAGCTGCGCACGCGAGAAGGTCGCGCCGGTCGCGGCCGGCCCGTCGTTGGCGAGCACGTCGATCACGACCGCGCCGCCCTGCACGACCGTCGCGGTGTCGGCGGCCGGATCCGGGATCACCGAGATGCTCACCGAGGCGGTGCGGGTGAACGCCCCGCCGGTGGGGCCGGTGGCGGTCGCGGTGGCGGTGTTGGCGATCGTGCCGGCCGAGACGTCGGCGGCGCTGGTTGTGTAGGTGGCGGTCGCGGTGACGACCTGGCCGGGCAGCAGTCGTCCGGAAGTGCCCGGCCAGGAGTAGGCGAGAGCGGAGAGTCCGCTCTTGGGGTCGCTGATCGCGACGGCGGTGAGGGTGGTGGTGCCGGTGTTGGTCGCGCGGAAGGTGTACGTCACGACGGTGCCGGCGGTGCTGATGAAGGCGGGGTTCGCGGTCTTGGTCAGCGCGAGATCGTTCGTGCGGGCGATCGCGACGGTCTTCGAGGCGGTGGCGGTGACCGCAGTACCGGTCGGCGGGGTGCCGGTGGCGGTGGCGGTATTGAGGACCGAGCCCGCGTCGATGTCGGCCTGCGTGAGCGTGTAGCTGGCGGAGGCGGTGACCGACTGGCCGATCCCGAGCTGCCCTGCGGTGCCCGGCCAGGTGCCGTAGGCGACGGTGACGCGCGGGTCACTGATCGCGACTGCGGTGAGCGCCGTGTTGCCGGTGTTCGTCGCGGTGAAGCTGTACGTGATGGTCGAGCCCGCGGTCGCTCCGGCCGTAAGGGCGCCGTCCTTGGTCAGCGAGATCGAGGGGGCGTAGCGGATCGGTGTGGTCGCCGTCGAGGTCGCGCTGACCGTGGCGGGGGTGGCCGCGAGGGTCCGGCCACTGACGGTCGCGGTGTTGCTGACGGCCGTGCCCTTGTCGATGTCGGCCTGCGTGACGGTGTACGCGGCCGAGGTGAAGGTCGCGCTCGCTGCGGGTGCGAGCTGCGTCGAGGTGGGCGTGATGCCGGTCACTCGGGGGTCGGCGACGGCGACGCCCTGCAGGGTGACGTTCCCGGTGTTGCGTGCGAGGAAGGAGTAGCTGATTCGCTCGCCGACATCGGCCTGCGCGTTGCCGTTGGTGTCGGTGAGCAGGCCGGTCTTGGTGAGGGTGAGGGCGGGCGCGGGAGTGGCGATGGGGGCGGTGACGGAGGAGGCGGCGCTGGTGACGGTGGTCGTGCCGCTCTGAGCGCTGGCGGTCGCGGTGTTCACAAGCGTGCCGGCGAGCGCCTCGGCGGCGGTCACTACGTGCGAGCCGGTGCAGGTCACGGAGGCCAGCGGCGCGAGGGTCGTCGCGGGGCACGAGACCGTCGCCTTGGGGTCAGCGACGGCGACGCCCGTCAGGGTCGCTAGGGTCGAGGTGTTCGTGACCACGAACTGGTACGGGATGCTCGAGCCCTCGCTGTAGCTCGCGGGCTGGGTCGTGGTGCGGTCGATCTGCTTGACCAGGTTCAGGGCACCGAGGTCGTTGATGGTCGAGACGCTGACGTTGCGGATGAGGTGCGTGTCGCTGGATCCGCCGGTGGAGGCCGTGAAGCCGAGCTTGTAGGTCGAGGGCGCCGCCGTCGTCATCGTGAACCGCATCACCTCCACAAGGTTCGCCGCCGGTGTCCCCGCCGAGGCGCCGTAGTAGACGACCACCTCGGGGAAAGTCGCGGGCGACACCGTGATGCGGATGGTTCGACCGACGGAGGCTCCGGGATTGGCGGTATTGGCGAGCACGGTCGTCGGCCGCAGGTTGCCGCTAGAGGGCGGTGCGGAGCCGCGGAGGTAGCAGTAGCCGACCAGACCCTGGCCGGGACCGCGGGCGACAATCCGGTTCGCTTGCTGCCCCGGGGCGGTCGGGGTCGCGGGGCAGCCGGCGCCCAGACCGTTGCCGCCCGCGGCAGTGTTCGAGTAGTTGCCGAAGGCGTCCAGGCCGATGCCGAGGTAGCCGCCGTTCACGCCGTCGACGCTCGCGCCGGTCGTCGTGTTCTGGCCGTAGCCGAGCGCGCCGCCCGCCGCTCCGGCCATCGTGAGGCTTTTGGAGCCGTCGGTCAGGAAAAAGCCGATGCCGTCGGCGCCGGCCAGCGAGAGGTTTGCACCGTACTGGTACTGGTCGAAGAGGACGTCGAGCCCGCCGGTCGCGGGGATGGGCCGGTTGAACACCGCGCCGCCCTTGGCGTTCGTGCGGTTGTCGGTCAGCTGAAGGAAGCCGGGGTCGGTGCTCGCAGCCGGAGCCGCGGTGCGGTTCGTGCAGACACCCAGGCGGGATCCACTCGAGGGCGGAGCGACCGTCGCGCGGGTGAGGCAGCCCGAGTCGAGCGGCTGCCAGGCTGAGTCGGCGACGCTGGTGCCGCCGAACCCCTCCTGCACAAGGAGGGTCGCGGCCTCGGCTTTCGACGCAGGCAGGACGACCAGGACGGCGGCGAGAAGGAGGAGGACCAGGGCGAGCGCGAGAGGCGGGCGGGTGCGGTCGAGGGCATGCGCAGTCATCCCTGATCAACCTCCCCCCGGGGTGCTTCGCCGGGCCTTCCGGGTGGAGCGGAGATCACGATAGATCCGGTTCCTGGGGCGCCTTGTCCCCCGGAAGAGGCACAGCGGCCGAGGCTGACGGACCCCTTTCCCGGCGGACGTGCAGGATTAAATCAGCCGGCTGGGGACGGGGGGTCAGGTTAGTCTCAGGTCGGGAACGGTAGCAGGTGGCTTGTTGACGTGCGCATACCCCTGTTCGAGTGTGCTGTCGAGGTTCTTGTACGCCGGGGACGGCAGGGGTCCGACGCCCGTGCCGCCCCGGGCGACTCCGAGGGGTACTGGCGGAGAACGGCAGGGCGGTGACGCGAGATCGCGCTCTCACGCGGCGCTGTTCGTGGCGCGATTTGCCGCAGGGGGCGTCCGTGCGATCGGCTGGGGGAGTGCCGGGCGCTCGCCGGGGGGCGTCGTTCGCGGGGGCGTCCGTGGGCCGCTCGTCCGGGCGCTCGCAGACCCCCCAAGGGTGGACTGCGCGTCGCCGTGCGGATAGCGTGTCCGGCCGGCCCGCTAGCACCGACCCAGGACTGGTGCCCGAGGCGAAGCGCAGGTGACATGCTCGACACCTTCCGGCGCTGGCTCGCCGAGGAGCCCGTGGTGGTGCTGCCCGACCCGCCCGCACCGGTCATCCCCGGCGAGGGCACCTACCAGAACAACTCCGCGTTCGTCACGGTGACCGGCACCTGGTCGACCCTCACCGGCGGCGGCGACAGCGGAGGCGCCATCGGCTCTTCGAACTCGGCCGGCGCCTCGGCCACCCTGCGCTTCACGGGCACCGGCGTCAGCTGGGTGAGCCGCCTCACGGCGTCCTCGGGAATCAACGAGATGCTGGTCGACGGCGTCGTCGTGGCGAGCGTCGACCGCTACAGCGCAACGACCCACTCGGGAGTGACGGTCTGGTCCAGCGGCGCCCTGCCCGCTGGCCAGCACACGGTGACGCTCCGGCGCGGATCCACCAGGAACCCGGCGGCGACGGGGGCGACCCTCATCCTGGATGCGTTCGTCGTGGTGTGAGCGGGCTGTGCGGCGCCTGCGTCCTTGCGGGTCGGGCTCCACGGCCCGCCCGTGGGAGCATGCGGAGATGCGGACACTGATCCTCGGAGGAACGGGCTGGCTCGGCGGGCACCTCGCGGCGGAGGCGCTGCGGCTCGGCCACGAGGTGACCTGCCTCGCGCGCGGGGCGGCTGTGCCTCCGGGGGCCGTCCTGGTGCAGGCCGATCGAGACCGCGAGGACGCGCTCACCGCGGTGTCGGGCTCGGCTTGGGACGCGGTGATCGACGTCTCGTCCACGCCGCTGCACGTTCGCCGTGCCGTCCGCGAGGTGCGCTGCGGTGTGTACATGTTCGTCTCGACGACGAGTGTCTACGCGGTGAATTCGGTCATCGGAGCGACGGAGGACGCGGAGTTGCTCGCCCCCTCCGACGACCCCGCCTCGTACGGCGCCGCGAAGGTCGCCTGCGAGCAAGCCGTGCTGGCGGGAGCGGCGCCCGCCCTGATCGCGCGCGCCGGACTGATCGGCGGCCCCGGCGATCCGACTGGGCGCTCGTCGTACTGGCCGTGGCGGTTCGCGCATCCGGCCGTACCTGGGTCGGTGCTGGTGCCGGATGCGCCGGGGCTGCTGACCTCGGTGCTGGACGTGCGGGACCTCGCGCGGTGGCTGGTGTCGTCGGCGGAGGCGGAAGTGGCGGGCGTGATGAATGTTTGCGGGGCTCCCGTGCCGCTCGGGGAGCACCTCGCGGTGGCGCGGGGCGGGTCGTCCGCCGTGCCCGTCGCCGTGGCGGAGGAGTGGCTGCTGGCGCGGGGCGTCGGGCAGTGGTCGGGTCCCGGCTCGCTGCCGCTGTGGATCGCGGACCCGGAGTGGCGGGGGTTTTCCGCCCGCTCGACGGGGCTGGCGGAGGCCGCGGGCCTCGAGCGCCGTCCGCTGGCCGAGACGCTGCGTGCCGCCGTCCACGAGCCCGGCCGCCGCGCCGGCCTGTCGAACGAGCGGGAGCGCGATCTCCTCGCCGCGTGGAAACCGGGCGACTCACGTCGGTCGGCGTGTGGGTGCTGAGCTGGCTGTGGCCGAGCGGCCACGGGTGAGGGCCTCGTCGCCGAGGCGGCGGGCCGCGCCGATCCCCTCGGCGCCCGTCTCGAGAACCTGTGGCGCGGGCATCCCACCCCTTCGCCATCATCGACTCGCGCAGACACTCGCCCCCCGCGCCCCCCGCCCAGGCCGCGAGATGCCACTTATGACGCCGACACGCCGGGCGAAGTCGTCACAAGTGGCATCTCGCGGTGGGCGATCGGAGGCGTCTTGCCATTCGGTAGTTCGTCAGCTTTACCCCGGCGCGCACGGGGTGCTGCTCGGCGACGACCACGAAGCCGTGGCGCTCGAAGAAGGGGCGCGCGGTGATGCTCACGTCGGCCGCGAGATCGGGGGCGCCGGCGGCGTCAGCCAGTGCGAGGAGGTGCTCGAGGAGGCGGGAGGCGACTCCGCGGCGCAGAAAGCGGGGCGAGACGAACATCATGTCGATCCAGCCCGCGGCGCTCACGTCGGAGAAGCCGACGAGTTTGTCGCCGATCGTCGCAACGATGGCGTTCCGGGCCTGCATCGCAGCGTGCCAGGTCGGCAGCTCGCGGCGGCCAGCCCAGGCGATGATCTGCTCGGGCTCGTAATCGGCCGCCGCGGTTTCGGCGATGGCCGCCAGGAACACGGCCAGGGTGTCGGCCGCGTCGCACTCGAGGTAGGGGCGGATCGTGATGTCCATCCCAGCATCCTGGCGATGAACTGCCGCTACTCGAGGAGGAAGGCGCGCCCGTTGATGAGCAGAGTGTCGTCGTCGGCGGCAAGCTCGTCGGCCGAGCAGGCGGAGTTGTCGGCGGTGTCCGAACTCGCGGCGACAGCGGGAGTGGCTGCGGAGAGGAGGAGCCCGCAAGCGAGTGCGGTGATCACGGTGGTGCGGTTCATCGGCGTCGTCCTTGGCGTCGGGGCGGGCCGCTTCTCGTGGACGCGGCGGGGACTGATTCCGAGCCTAGGCCGCAGAGCCCGTCAGCGCCCTGGGTCGTTTCTCTGGTTCCGCTATGAAGTACCGTGCAGCCATTGTTCGTCGGTGCCTCCGCGCTCGCGACGGCCGGCGTGCGCTGGGTGGCCGTCACCGCCACTGGCTCGACGTTCTTCGTCGCGGTCGGGCTGACTGCCTGGGGCACCCCGATGGGGGAGGCGGGCTGGGGCGGCATCGTCGAGCGGGTGATGCCGCAGATCCCGGCGCTGCAGCCAGTTACCCGCTCCAACTATAAATTCATGAAGCAACTATCAGCTGAGATGCCTGCCAGAGCATGTACACCACAGTAATCGAGGCAGTTCCGGATACGACCAACTGGCACGAAAGTTGCGTCCGAAATCCTCGCGTCGCAAGCATAGTCGCAAAAAGAAGAATCGACACACTGATCGCAATACCGACACCGTCAATCCAGTACCGATCGGGCATGATGTGGTCAAAGACAAAGCCCATTCCAAAGGTCAGAACTGAGCAAACAACTGACGCGCGCGCAAATGGTCTCCAGGGAAGCTCCGCGCCTTGCTGACGCCCATTTTTGGCTGAAGAAAGACGCGGAGCCGATAGCAGCGCTGGCACAACCACTGTTGCGAACACTAACGATATGACAGAAGTCGCGATTTCAATATCTTTGAATACCCCGCCGATAAAGAAGGGCATACAACCGAGCAACCCCGCAACTATGCAGACTGCAAGCCATTGAAATCTCCCATGACTCACGACTCTACTCCTCAATTGCTTTTAGCCTGATACCGTCTCTTTGATATTTTCGGACGCGCAGATCGCCGGAAGGAGGCAATTAAAGTTAGTTCCAGTGGCTTGGTAAAGGGTTTTCCATGATTCGCTTCCATTGCTGCTCGAGAATCGAGCGTACGCCTCGTGGGAGGGCACCGGCTGACGAGACCCCTCAATCGAAACCGAACCGCTACGATATATTTTCACCCACGTCAGAGAATAGCGTACAGCGCCGGCGACGCAGAAGGGATCCCCGACCTCGTGAGAGACCCCGAAGGTCACAAGGTTGCCGGAGCGGGTAGGATTCTGAAACACCATTCCTGCGTCTGATGCTGTACGAGTCTCAATCACATCTCCGCTGGAATTGAGCTTCCTGGTCGGTCCGACGCTCTTGACGTACGTTAGATCGTAGGGAGCCGTATTGTCCCAATTGACATTGAGGAACATTTGTGTCCGGTACGATGGAGTGCTGTATGGCGCTCCTGCGCCGGGGCCGATGAAATTCCTGTTGTCCCCCTTGAAAAACTCATCGCTTCCAAGCCCGCATCCAAGCTGAGCTGCGAAGTTATTAACTTTGTCGTTCGGGATGAAGGTTTTATAGTCGTACGCTGTTGTGTACGGCTGATAGCCTAGCGGCTGGAGAACTTGATCGCTTCGATTGGCATTTTCGCCGAGAGTTCTGACTGTTAGTGATCTGCTGGCAACGTTACCCAACTTGTCCGCCTCTCCCTCGAGAAGATAATCGTATGAGAGCCCGGGCTGCAAGCTGGAATCGGTAAATTTGCCGTCAGTAGAGCTTCCGATCTCGTCACCGTCGCGAAGCACGCTATATTCCGGACTTCCCGATGTGTCCCAATCGAAACTCGCCGACTCTGCAGTGATTGCCGAGGCAAAATCCGGTGCGGCTTCGAGTCGCTCGCCGCGATCGACGGTGCCACCGGAATTTCCGGAGGAGAAGATGGTGCCGTCGATGGTCGTCATGCTTGGTGCGGGAGCTGTCGTTGTGCCACTGTCGTCAGCCTGATTGCTCGAGGCGGGTTCGGCCCTGCCCCCTAGATCTCCGATCGGACGATACTGCACAGTGACGAGAGCGGCTTCACCATCCACGTCGACGAGTTGTACAGTCTCTCCCTCGCTTGCTTCACCCTCGACCATTTCGACGACTTTATCAGGGTGTGAATTGGCGACGCTGGCGCCGGTCGCCTCTAGTTCGACAATGAGGTTTCCGCTCCTCACTTCGCTCGCAAATGCGGAAGGTGACATGTAGAGCCCTGATGTGCACAGAGGCAATGCAATGATCGCAGCCAGTCTCATACGATTTTTATGAATCACTTCATCCTTCTCAGAGAAGACCAAACGTAGCGTCTGCTGGCTCTGGAAATCTATGCCCCTTCTCGGGGGCACATCGGGGGATAGGCGCTGATCCGGGTGACCGCCGTACCGGTGCGAGAGGCTCCGTTCTGGAACCAGGCCGTCCGCCCGCTGAGGAGGCGGACCTCGCCGCCCGCTTCGGCTCCGACGTCGAGCGCTACCGTTCGTGCGTGCGCTGCTGGGTGCCGCGCCGCCCGGCTCCGCTGCCGCCGTCGCCCGCATCGCCGCCGCACACCCCCTGAGAAGCCACAAGTTGTCCCACTCGACGCCCAGCGACAACTTCTGGACACTCGCGCGAGCGGGCGACCCCGCGGCGCCGGGCCGCGCCGAGAGCAGGCCCGCGCACGAGCCCGCCTACGATGGGTCGGGATGTCCCCCGCCCCCGTGCTCGCCGCCCCGATCCGCACGCCGCGGGCCCGGACGCGGCGCGGGCCGCTCCTCGGGCTCGTGCTGATCGCCGTCCTCGTCGCGACGCGACTGCTCGCGCCGGACGCGGCGGGCGACGCCCTCTCGGACGCGGTCCGCGACTTCCTCACCCTCTCGATCAGCGTCGTCATCGAGTCGCTGCCGTTCGTGTTCCTGGGCATCGTGCTCTCGATCGCCGTGCAACTGTGGGTGCCCGACGCGGTGCTCCTGCGGATCCTGCCGAAGCGCGCCCTCCCGCGGCGGCTCGTGATCTCGCTGCTCGGCGTGCTGCTCCCGGTCTGCGAGTGCGGGAACGTGCCGCTCGCGCGCGGGCTGATCGTCAAGGGACTCTCGGTGTCGGAGTCGATGACGTTCCTGCTCGCCGCGCCGATCGTGAATCCGATCACCATCGTCACGACCTATCAGGCCTTCGGCTGGGCCGACGGGATCCTCGTCTGGCGGATCGTCGGCGGCTTCGCGATTGCGAACCTCGTCGGCTGGATCTTCAGCCGTCACTCCGAGCCGATGACCCTGCTCACCGACCGCTTCCGCGCGGCCTGCGAGGCCGGCGAGCGCCCCTCCCGCTCTCTCCGCGACCGCGCGCGCCGCAGCGTGCTGCTGTTCGCCGAGGAGACCGGAGCGATGATGCCGGCCCTGTTCGTCGGAGCGGCGGTCGCGGGGCTGATCCAGGTCGGCGTCTCGCGCGACGTGCTGACCACGCTCGGCGGCGATCCGCTCTGGTCGGTCCTCGCGCTAATGGTGCTCGCCTTCGTCATCTCGATCTGTTCGAACGTCGATGCGTTCTTCGTGCTCTCGTTCGGCTCCACGTTCCTGCCGGGAGGCATCATCGCGTTCCTCGTCTTCGGCCCGATGATCGACGTCAAGATGCTCGCGCTGCTGCGGACCACCTTCTCGGCGGCGTCGCTGGTGCGCGTGACCGTGCTGGTCGCCCTCGCCGCCGCCGTGCTCGGACTGGCGGTGAACTATGCGCTCTGAGCGCCTCCTCGCGCGCTGGAAGGGCGTGGTCCTCAGCCTGATCGGCGTCGTCTCGACGCTGTGGCTCGCGGCGACCGGGCGCCTGGGCCTCTACATCCACCCGCGCTACTTCGAGTTCTCGGTGGTGCTCGCGGTGATCGCGGGAGTGCTGCTGATCGCGGCGTTCGCGGTGGTGCCGGGAGCGGAGGAGGACGGGCATGCGCAGGAGGACGGGCACGCGCAGTTGGCCGAGGACACCCACGGGCACGGGCGCGGGCGCGGGCGCGGGCACGAGCACGACCTCGACCACCTCCACGCCCCGTCCGCCCCGTGGCGGCGCGTCCTCGCCTTCGTCGCCGGAGTCGCGGTGATCGCGTCCGCCGCCGTCGCCCTGCTCGTGCTCCCGCCCGCTGCCCTCACCGCCTCGACCGCCACCCAGCGCGAGGTCAACACCAGCGCCGTCGACGCCTCTGTGACCGCCGCCGTCCCCACCGGCGACCCGGCGTCCTTCAGCGTGCGCGACTGGGCAACCCTGCTGCGCCAGGGCGCGAGCGAGCAGTTCCTCGCCGGGCGGACGGCGACGGTCAGCGGATTCGTCACGCCCGACGCCGCCGACCCCGAGAACGTCTTCTACATCGCGCGCTTCGTGGTCACCTGCTGCGCGGTGGACGCGCAGCCGGTCGGCGTGCCGGTGTACCGGGCCGGCTGGGCCGACACCTACGCCGAGGGGCAGTGGCTGGAGGCGAGCGGCGGTTTCGGCGCGAACCCGAGCGTCACCAGCGCCGAGACGGTCGTGCTGGAACCGGCGACGGTCACGCCGATCGACGAGCCGGCGATGCCCTATGTCTACTGAGCCGTCCGCAACCGAGGTCGAGAGCGGCGGAACGGCCCGGAACGGCTCGCGGCGGCGTTCCAACCTCGGTTCCGCACACGCCTCCGGCTTCCCCCGCGCCTTCTGGGCCGTTGTCGCCGTGCTCGTCCTCGCCGTCGGCGGCCTCACCGCCGCCACCGTCGCGAAGGGGCCCCGCGCCGCTTCCCTCGAGGTCAGCACCGACGGCGTGGTCGAGCGCGACGGCGGGCGAGCGCGCCTCCACCTGGACCAGGCCGTGGAGCCCGACGCGCTCGAGCGGCTCACCGTCACTCCGGACGCCCCGCACACTGCCGAACTCGACGGCGGCGTGCTCACCGTGACCTTCACCGGCACCCTCCGCTACGCCACCCGTTACACCCTGGGGATCGACGACGCCCGCAGCGCCGCGACAGGCTCGGCCGCCGATGTCTCCGCGTCCTTCACCACGAAGGACCCCGACCTCTTCACCCTGGATCGCACCGCCGAGGACCCCTCGCAGCCCGACGCCGTCCGCGTCCGCCCGCTCTCGGGAGGGAACGCCCGCGTCCTCTTCACAGCCGACCGGATCCAGGACTACACCGTCGTCGGACCGGTTCTGGTGGTCGTGACGATCGAGCCCGACGACACGAACATCCTCCGCACGATCACCCTGGACACCGGCTCCGAGGGGATCATCCCGCTGCCCGGCCCCGGCACAGTGCGCGAGCTGCACTCCTCTCCTGAGAAGGGCGTGCTCGGCTGGACCTTCACCGGGCAGACGCCGACGGGCCCGCTCGATCGCGCCCTCTACTCCTACGACCTCACGGATCGGACGGCCGAGGCGGTGCCGGTGCTCGGGATCGACGGCGGGCCGCTGCGCGCAAGCGATTGGATGTTCGTGCCCGGCACCACCTCCGTCGTCACCCACTCGCTCGATGACACCGTGCTGCTCCTCGACCTGCTGACCCCCGGCGCTATCAGCCCGCTCGGTCAGCACGCCGAGCTGCGGGGCTTCGTTCCGGGAGCGAACCGGCTCGTGGTCGCCGACCCCGATTCCGGCTCACTGATCGACCTGGCCGACGGCTCGGTCGAGAAGCTCGCGCTCCCGCCGGCCGGGGTGAGCGCGACCGCGTCACCGGTGCAGACCCTGCTCCTCGACTCCGGGAGCTACGTCGAACTCGAGGCCGAGTACGCACCCGGGACGGGGACGACCCAGTACTCGGTGGTCCGCGTCGACGCCGCCGGCTCCTCGGAGGTGTTCCGCACCTCGCCGACGGGACGCATCCGCGGCGTCTGCCTCTCGCCGAACGGGCAGTACCTGGCGGTCGAGACGGTGTCGGTCGAGGGCCGGCCGGATGACTACCCGGGCGAACCGGGCTTCGGCGCGACCTCGACCGTGCTCGTCGACCTCGGCACCGGCGACACTGCACGCAGCGTCAACGGGCGCTCGCGCGACTGGTGCGCGTAGGCCGCTAGTCGAACCGGGCGCCCTCCGGCCGCGGCGGCAGCACGAACAGAATCAGCAGGAACAGGTAGCCGGCGATCGGCACGAGCCCCACGAGGATCCACAGCCCGCTGCGGTTCACGTCGTGGAGCCGCCGCCACACGAGCGACAGCGAGGGGAGGAACGTCGCCAAGCCGATCGCCCCCGCGGCGATCGACACCCAGGCGGTCTGAAACGGCGCGCCGCTGGGGTACGGCGTCAGCGTCGGGTCCAGGCCCCACCGCCCGCCGTCGGCGATCTGCAGCAGGACGGACCCGATCGAGCCGGCGAGGATGATCCACCAGTACTCAGCGCGGCTGGCGCGTCCGCGGAAGCGGAGGTAGTTCCCGAAGAAGCGGCGGACGGCCGCCATCGGCGGGGCACCGTAGTAGGGGAGCGCCAGGGGCGGCTCGAGGGTGCGCGGGCTCATCGGGATCCGGTTCTCATTCTCCGACCGTATCCCGTGCTCGGTGGGGTGTCGCGTCGGCCGAGCGGAGGTCGTGTTCATAACGCAGGATGAATGGTGGGTGCCGCACGCAATCGTGCTGGATCCACGGGCGCCGATCGCGATTCTTCCTGAGTTATGAACGCCATCAGCGGGTCGCGACCGCCTCCGCCCGCACCGCCTCGGTCGCCCGCGCATCGACGATCAGGCTCACGACGAGCCCCACCGCAACGATCGCGATCGCGACCCACGGCAGCACGTCGAGTCCGCTCAGGTCGATCACCAGGCCACCGATGATCGCGCCGCCACCGATGCCGATGTTGAACGCCGTCGTCTGCAGCGCCGCGGCGAGGCTGCGCAGCTGGAAGGAGGAGGTGCGCAGCATCCGGGTCTGCAGCATCGCCGGGATGCCGCCGAACGCGATGTTCCAGACCACGGCGGCCACGACCACGGCCGTGGTGGCGCCGCTGCCCGCCGCGACGGCGAGGCCGACGAGCGCCAGCACGACCGCGATCGCGGCGACCACGAAGCCGGAGCGCGGGAAGCGGTCGGTTGCGAAGCCGGCGAGGACCAGTCCGACTGCGCCCGCACCGCCGAACGCGAAGAGCACGAGCGGCACCGTGTCGGGGGCGAAGGAGGCGGTCTCGAGCCAGGGCGTGATGTAGGTCGAGAGGGTGTTCTGGCCGATCAGGACCAGCAGGATGACGACGCAGACGCCGATGATGCGCGGAAGAGTGCGGTCCTTCCGAGCGGGCAGGCGGATCTCGCCGGTCCGCAGCGGGATGTGGTGGTCGACCGCGGGCAGGAACTTCACCACGATCAGCGCGAGCACGAGGACCACGCCGCCGAGGATCGCGAAGGTGGGCCGCCAGCCGAACGCGTGCCCGAGCGCTGTGCCGAGGGGGACGCCGAGGACGAAGGCCGCGGATCCGCCGCCCGCCGTGATCGCGGTCGCGCGGCCGAGCTGCTCCGGAGCCACGAGGTGAGCGGAGTAGGCGGCGACGATCGCCCAGAACAGGCCGTGCGCGAGCCCCCCGAGGATGCGCGCGCCGATGAGCAGCCCGAAGGTGGGAGCAAGCGCGGCGAGGACGTTGGCGACCGCGATGGTGCACAGCGCCACGAGGAGGAGGCTCTTGCGGGAGAAGCGCTGCGTCACGAGGGTGAGCGGAGTCGTCGCGACCACGACAGTAGCGGCGAAGATCGTGACGAGCTGTCCGGTCAGCGAGATGCTCACGCCGAGCTCGCGCGACATGTCCGGGATGAGCCCGGTCGGCAGGAACTCGCTCGTGACCGAGACGAAGATGGCGCCGGCGAGCGTGAGCAGGCCGATCCGGGGGAAGGCAGGGGGTTTCGCGGTGTCTGGCGGGTTCACAGTGTCCTGGGGGTCGGGGGAGGGGGTCGGGGGTCGGGGGAGGGGGCGACCCTCAAGCGTCGCACGCCGGCGCGGTCGCGGCGAGTGCGTTGCCGTCGGAGGGCGGCCGCCGACGCGGCTACCACAGCCGCCCCGCGCGTGTACGGGGTGGCCCCCGAGCCGCCGGGCGCCTGGAATGGAGGGATGCGGCGCGAACCGGGCGCCGCGGACGGAGGAGCCGTGCCCGACCAGTACACGTTCACGAACCCCGCCACCCAGTACCCGAACGTCACCCCGCCGATCCAGCAGCAGCCCGAGCCCGGTCAGCAGTCGCGGATGACGCCGGTGCCGGACCTCGGCGAGGAGAGCTACCGCGGCACCGGCGCCGCCGTGGCCATCGCCGTCGCGCGCGAGGGAGCCGACATCGCCCTCGCCTACCTCCCCAGCGAGGAGGAGGACGCGCAGTACGTGATCGAGCTGGTCCGCGCGGGGCGCACCGCCGTGCCTCTTCCGGGCGATCTCACCAGCGCCGAGTGCTGCGCGCGGCTCGTAGCGGAGGCGGTCGAGGGCCTCGGTGGGCTCGATGCGGTCGTCACTGTGGCGGGTAAGCAGGTCTGGAATGAGGACGTGCTCGCTATCACCGACGAGCAGTTCGGGGCGATCTTCGCGGTCACCGTGTTCGCCCCGTTTCGGATCATCCGGGCGGCACCGCCGCACCTACCCGCGGGCGCCACGATCATCACCACGGCCTCGGCGGAGGCGCACACGCCGGCCCCGGACCGCCTCGACTACGCGATGACCACAGGTGCGATCAACAACCTCTCGGAGGGGCTCGCGCAGCAGCTCGCCGCGAAGGGCATCCGCGTGAACGTCGTGGCGCCCGGCCCGACCTGGACCGCCCTGCAGGTCAGCGGCGGCGTCGACCCCGAGAGCCTGCCCGACTTCGGCTCCAGCGAGGCGCCGATGGGACGTGCCGCGCAGCCTGCCGAGCAGGCCCCGGCTTACGTGTTCCTCGCTTCCGCCGAGTCGAGCTTCGTCGCCGGCGAGACCCTGAACGTGAACGGCGGCATGGTCTCGCCCTGACGCGCCGGCCGGTGCGTCGACCTTCCCTGCTCGAGACACCGGCCGCACCGCGGTGTCTCGAGCGCAGGAGGGCGTGTCGTTGCGACGCGCAGGACGCGGCCAGCCCACGCGCCCGCCCTGTCGCTCCGCTGCCCAGGGCCTGCCCAGCTGCGCGAGCAGACTGCGGGAGCCGATGACGGCGACCGGACGAGGAGAGCAGTACCCGGAACGCGACAAGACCGACTCGACGGAGCTGTCATGTCCTGGATCGTCCTCATCCTCTCCGGTGTCCTCGAGGCCGTATGGGCCACCGCCCTCGGCAAGCCGAGGGACTCACCCGGCTGGCCCGTCGATGGTCTTCGGAGTCGTCGCGAGCATGGCCGGCCTCGCCTCCGCGGTGTGCCCCCGTCCCCCGTCCCCCCGTCCCTCCCTCCGCGAGATGCCACTTGTGAGGGCGACACGCCGTCCAAGGCGGACACAACTGGCATCTCGCCGAAGGCCGGCAGCGGGCGGTTGCAGGGGTGGCGCGTTCCGCCTAGGCTCGGCCCACCAGGGGAGAACGATCGTTCTACTGCTCTCCCCGCCCGCCAAGGAGGACTCATGCCCACTCGTACCGCACGCACCGCCTGGAACGGCTCGCTCGAGACCGGCGAGGGCCAGGTCGAGCTCTCGAGCTCGAAGATCGGCACCTACGACGTCTCGTTCCCCAAGCGCGCCGCCGACGACGCCAACGGCTCGACCAGCCCCGAGGAGCTCCTCGCCGCCGCCCACTCCGCCTGCTACGCCATGCAGTTCTCGGCCGTCCTCGGCCAGGCCGGCGGCACCGTCGAGGCGCTCGACGTCCGCGCCGACGTCTCGCTCGGCCCGGACTCGGCCGGTGGATTCAAGCTCACCGGCATCACGCTCGTCGTCAGCGGCGAGGTCACCGGCATCGACGAGGCCGCCTTCCTCAAGGCCGCCGACGAGGCCAAGGAGACCTGCCCCGTCAGCAAGGCGCTCACCGGAGTCGACATCACGCTCGAGGCCACCTTCGAGGGCTGAACGTCGTAGAAGCACCCCGTCGCAGGCCGCGGCGGGGTGCTTCTGCGTTCCGGTTCGGGTGCGGGCGGTCGAGCGCCCTGTCTCCGTCGCCGGTCGGGTGCCGTGCCGTTCATAACTCAGGATGAATCTCCTGACGCACGTCCCGGACCCGCGGATCCACGGTGCGCGCCGACCATTCATCCTGAATGACGAACAGGACAGCCTCCGAAGACGCCGGAATCAGGCGTTCACTGTGCTCCGGTAGCGGAAGCCCGCGCCGAGGTGCTCCTGGGGCAGGCGATCGCCGCGGCCGTGCAGCTTGTGGCGGAGGCTCCCCTCGACGTACTCCTTCGGGTACGCACCGCGGCGGCGCAGCTCCGGCACGATGAACTCGACCACGTCCTCGAAGGTGCCCGGCGTGATCGCGTAGGCGAGGTTGAATCCGTCCACGTCGGTCTCCTCGACCCACTCCTGCAGGTGATCGGCCACCTCCGGCGGCGAGCCGACGACGAACGGTCCGAGCCCGCCGATCACGCTGAGCTTGGCGATGTCGCGGACCTTCCACTCGCTGCCGTCCGCGTTCGCCTCCTGGAAGTTGGCGACGGCCGACTGGATCGCGTTGCTCTTCACGTTGCCGATCGGCTCGTCGAGGTCGTACTGCGAGAGGTCGATGCCCATCCAGCCCGACATGAAGACCAGCGCCCCCTCCTCGCTGCCGTAGGAGAGGTAGTCGCGGTGCTTCGCGTGCGCCGCCTCGCTCGTCTCGGCGGTGATGATCGTCAGGAGCGTGTAGATCTTTGCGGAGTAGCGGTCGCGGCCCGCCGCCTCCAGTGCATCCCGGATCCGCGAGACGGTCGCCTTCAGGCCCGCCTTCGTCGAGGACGCGACGAAGATCGCCTCCGCGTTGCCCGCCGCGAAGCGGATGCCACGCGGCGACGCGCCCGCCTGGTAGATAACCGGCGTGCGCTGCACCGACGGCTCCGACAGGTGGATGCCGGGGACGGTGAAGTTCGTGCCGCGGTGCCCGATCTCGTGCACCTTCGCCGGGTCGGTGAAGACGCCGGACTCGCGGTCGCGGATCACGGCGTCGTCCTCCCACGACCCCTCCCACAGCTTGTACAGCACCTCGAGGTACTCGTCGGCGACGTCGTAGCGGTCGTCGTGCTCGAGCTGGTCCTCGTGGCCCATGTTGCGGGCGGCGCTGGGGAGGTAGCCGGTGACGACGTTCCAGCCGACACGGCCCTTCGTCAGGTGGTCGAGCGTCGACATCCGCCGGGCGAACGGGTAGGGGTGCTCGTAGGCGGTGCCGGCCGTGATGCCGAAGCCGAGGTGCTCGGTCGCGGCGGCCATCGCCGAGACGAGGAGGATCGGATCGTTGACGGGGACCTGCGCGCCGTGTCGGATCGCGGCCTCGTTGGAGCCGCCATAGACGTCATAGGTGCCGAGCACGTCGGCGATGAAGATGCCGTCGAACGTGCCGCGCTCCAGCAGCTTCGCCAGGTCGGTCCAGTACGAGAGGTCCTTGTAGCGCCAGGACTGGTCCTGCGGGTGGCGCCACATGCCGGAGGACTGGTGGGCGACGCAGTTCATGTCGAAGGCGTTGAAGCGGATCTGTCGGGTCATGGTGTCGATAGTGCCGAGCCGACCCACCGACGGGTACCAGCGGCGACGCACGGCGTCACACAGTGACGCCCGTCGGGACGGCGCCGGAACCCGAATGAGCTGCGCCTCCTCGGGCGGAGCACCTGAACGGCAGCCATGAGTACCGTGCCAGAGAAATACGCACGGACGGTTGGCATGGAGACGGTTCGGTTCGACGACGAGACCGCTCGGCAGTTCGCGCAGAAGCTGGTGACGGTGGCGGACGTACTGTGTGGGGCTGCCGCTGGTGCGCGGGGCTGCCGCGGAGCAGGCGATGCAGGATTTCGAGGGGCCCTCCGCGCAGGTGTCCTGGTTCGCCCACCTCACGCAGGAATCCAACCGATCGCGCCCGGACTCGGCGCTCTTCACGCTCTCGGAGATGGTGCTCGTGGCGATCGTCCAGGCCGACGCGGAGCGAGAGCGGTTGTCGACGCTGGCGGCATGGGAGGCTCGTCAGGCGTAGCGGGAGGAGCAGCGGCGTCTGGATCCCACGGGAGGCGCTGCTTCCCCTCTCGCCTCCTCGGCCTTTCCGCTGTTCGGGGGACTCGATCCCGAAACCCGGTATCGTCGGGCACTCCTCCGGAACGGCGGTCGTCGCCCTCGCCGCTTCCCGGTCCGAGGTCGAGCTGGGGACGTTCGTCTCTCTCGGGTCCGCCGGACAGCGTCGATGCGGCGAGTGATCTGCACGTCGAGGCGATAGACGCCGGGCAGGCGCGCAACAAGCTGCCGTTCGAGACGGAGAGCGGCGACGAGGCGGCGTGGGTTGGGCGCCAGTGCAGCCGTGACCACCAGGTGAACCCTGCCGATCCCGATTTCGGCGTGGAGGTGTTCGGCGGGGACAAGGGCCGGATCGTCACGAACGACGATGCGACGCCTGCGCCGACCGGGCCGGCGCCCGCGGAGTGATCCCTCTGCCTCGTCGAGTAGCCGCGCCCGCCGACCGGGCGGCTCCTCCTAGGCGAGCTCGCGTGCCAGGAAGCGCATGTGCTCGCCGATCTGGAACGCCTCGCCGCCCTCGTGCCCGTTGAAGGGGTAGACGCGGATCTCGCGCGGACCGGCGTAGCGGTTGTAGGAGGCGTAAACGGTGGACGGCGGGCAGATGTCGTCGCGCAGCGCCACCGAGAACATCGCCGGGGACAGTGCGTGCGGGGCGAAGGAGGTGCCGTCGAAGTACGAGAGGGTGTCGAAGACGCGAGCCTCGGCGCCGCGATGGGTGTGCAGGTACTGCACGATCTCGCCGTACGGCATCGTATCGACCAGGCGCACGGCGTGCGGGATGTGGCTGAGGAAGGGCACGTCCACGATCGCGGCGCGCGCCGACTCCGACTCGCCGAGCAGGCCCAGAATCCCGGTGACGGCCAGCGCGATCCCGCCGCCCTGGCTGCCGCCGGAGACAGCCACACGGGAGGCGTCGACGGCGGGATGCGCGCGCAGCACGTCGAGGGCGCGGACCGCGTCGGTGAACACGCGGCGGTAGAAGTGTTCGGAGGGCGACTCGATGCCCTGCGTCATGAAGCCGGAGGCGTGCGGGCCGCTGCCGACCGGGTCGGGTGTGGCTCCGGATCGGTGCCCTGAGCCCTGGCCGCGGGTGTCCATCACCAGGTGCGCGTAGCCGGCCGCCGACATCGCGGTCCACTCCGCCAGCTGCCCACGGCCGCCTCCGTAGCCGATGAAGGTCACGAGCCCGGGGAAGGGCCCCTCGACGCCGCGGGGGAGGATCAGCCAGGCGCGGATCGGGTGGCCGCCGAAGCCGGAGTAGGTGACGTCGAACGTCTTGAGCAGCCCGAAGCCGGCGTCGACCGGATCGACGCGCGGCTCCGTCGCGGCGGCCCGCGCCTCGGCGATCGTGTCGCGCCAGAATTCGGCGAACCCGGCGGGCTCGGGGATCTCGGGGACGTACTGCTCGAGGAGGTCGAGCGGGAGGTCGAACTGCGGCATCACGGACTCCTTCTCGGGCACCGATGCCCGAGAACCGAGGCTACTGGAGGGCCGACCTGGGTGCGGAGTGAGAGAACACCACGGGGCGGAATGCCTCGTCACCCGCGGCGTTCACCTCTGCATGACGACGTACGGAATCATCGGAGCAGGCAACATCGGCAGCCAGGTCGCACGGGCGGTCATCGCCCTCGGGGACGAGGTGGTCATCGCGAACTCGCGAGGCCCCGAGACCCTCGCCGACCTCATCGCGGAACTCGGCCCGAAGGCCCACGCCGCGACGGCTCAGGAGGCGGCCGAGGCCGCGGAGGTCGCCGTGGTGACCGTGCCACTGAGGAACCTCGAGGAGGTGCCGGTCGCGCCCCTCGCGGGCAAGATCGTCCTCGACACCAACAACTACTACTTCGAGCGCGACGGCCGCATCGAGGCGCTCGACAAGGGCGAGACCACGACCAGCGAGATGCTCCAGCAGCACCTCCCGGAGTCGAAGGTCGTCAAGGCGTTCAACCACATCATGGCCGCCGACATCACCACGGACGGCACCCCGGCCGACACGCCCGACCGCCGCGCGCTCGCAACGTCCAGCGATTACCCCGAAGCGATCCACTTCGTGACCGACCTCTACGACCGGATCGGCTTTGACACCGTCGCGATTACTCCGCTGAGTGAGTCGTGGCGCGTCGAGCGCGACCGCCCCGCCTACGTGGTACGCCAGAACCGCGACGAGCTTGAGGCGAACCTCGCGAAGGCCCCGCGTACGGTCTAAACCGCCTGTGAAGGGGAGCGGTGCTTCGGCACCGCTCCCCTTTCTTGCGTATGGCGGGGTGTGGCGGGGATGCCGGCGACACAACGTCAGCTGAGATGCCGTCTCATCCACGATGGTGGCTGAGAGGTGCTCTCAGCTGACGTTGTGTCGGCCGGCTCAGCGGGGAGCGCGTCCCGACGGCGACCGCGGCGCTCGCGCGGGGGATGCCATAGTCACAGGACCAGCCACGCACCGGAGAGCCCCGACCGGGCCCCGAGAGGAGAGGTCCGCCATGCCCTCGTCACCCCGTTCCCTCCCCTCCCGCTCTGGCCTCTCGCGCCGCAGCGTCGTGATCGGCGGACTCGCGGTGCTCCCGCTGCTCAGCGGCTGTACCCCGGACTCCTCCGGCCCGGACGCCGATGAGAAGGCGCCCCGCACCCGCACGGCGGCTCCTTCGGCGCCGGTGGTGCTCGCCGCAGATGCGCTCGCCGCGAGCGCGGCCCTGTTCACGTCGGCCCCGCTGGTCGTCCTGGTCGAGGACGTCGCGGAGTCGCGGCTCCGCGCGGCCCAGGTGAGTATCGCGTGGGGTGTGCCGCTGCTGGTCGGCTCGCCCGGGGCCTCCGGAGCGACGGCCACGCCGACCGCGAGTGCGGCGGCGGATTCGACGGACTCCGCCAACGCGACCGGATCGGCGACCCCGACCGCCGACGCCCTCGCCGCCGAGTTCACACGCCTGGGCGTGACCCGCGCGCTCGCGATCGGCGACGTCACCGCTCCCGAGGGAGTGGACGTCGTCGTCTCGGCCCCCGACGCCGCCTCCCTCAGCACCGCATCCGGCGTGACCGTCGCCGACCTCGCGCTCGCCGACCTCGCCGCCGTCGCGCCGTCCACCGCCTCCGACGCTCCCTTCGGCACCGTGCCCGCCCGCGCCGACGCGCTCACCGGCGTGCACGGCCTGGCCCGGGCGCAGGACGCCGACGTCGCCGCGCTGGCGACCGCCCGGGCCGCAGGCGTGCCCGTGACGGTGGTCGACGGCGACGATCTACTCGCGTCGGGCGATGCGGTGAGCGCGATCGCTGACGCCGACGCGTCCTGCACCGTGCTGCTGGGCCCTGTGCTCGCCGCGCAGGCGGAGCCCGAGTGGGCCGTACGAGCGGCGGCGAGCGGCTGGCAGCTGCCGGGCGGCGGCCAGAGGTTGTTCGGTGGGCACCTCTTCGTCGCCATCTACGGCACGCCGGGTGCGCCCGTCCTCGGTGTGCTGGGGGAGCAGGGCCTTGAGCCGACGATATCGCGCGCGGAGGCGGTGGCCGAGCCCTACCGGGCGCTGACCGACAAGCAGGTCGTGCCGAGCCTAGAGATCATCACCACGGTCGCGGCGGGCGACCCCGGGAAGGACGGCGACTACTCCAACGAACTCGACGTCGCCGACATCCGCCCCTACATCGACGCCGCGCAGGCGGCCGGGATGTACGTGGTGCTCGATCTGCAGTCCGGGCTCACCGACTTCCTCACGCAGGCGAAACGGTATGCGGACCTGGTGAAGCTGCCCAACGTCGGTCTGGCCCTCGACCCGGAGTGGCGGCTGCTGCCCGACCAGAAGCCGCTGCAGCAGATCGGCCGCGTCTCGGCCGCCGAGGTCGACAGCGTCTCGGAGTGGCTGGCCGACCTCGTGCAGAGCGAGGGCTTGCCGCCGAAGATGTTCGTGCTGCACCAGTTCCGGCTCTCGATGCTGCAGGACCGCGAGAGTATCCGTCGCGACCGCCCCGAGTTGGAGTTCCTGATCCATGTCGACGGCCAGGGCTCGCAGCCCGACAAGCAGGCGACCTGGGACGCGCTGCACGGGGGCGCCCCCAAGGACATCGCCTGGGGCTGGAAGAACTTCTACGACGAAGACAAGCCGATGCTGACCCCCGCCGAGACGATGGCCGAGGTCCGCCCCCTCCCCGACCTCGTCACGTACCAGTAGCCGCCCCGCCGCCCTCCTCCCTCCCTCCGCGAGATGCCACTTGTGCGCGTCCGCTTCGGCGTGTCGCGCGCATAAGTGGCATCTCGCGGAGGGGAGGAGGGCGGGAGGGGGAGGGAGGGAGGGAGGGAGGAGGGGCGCTCAGCGGCTCAGGAGTTCGCCGGAGACGACGTCGGCCTCGACCTCCTCGAGGGCTCGGCCGCGGGTCTCGGGCACGCGCTTCCGGAGGAAGACCAGTGCGAGCAGGCCGACGGCGCCAAAGAGGAAGAACGTGCCGGTAATCCCGACTCCGGAGACGAGGGTGGGGAGGAATAGGCCGAGCACCGCATTCGTGATCCAGTGGCAGAAGATCGCGATGCCGACGCCCACTCCGCGGATCCGCAGCGGGAAGATCTCGGACAGCATCACCCAGGTGACGATGTTGAGGAACGTCTGCATGCTGCCGACGAAGGCCACGACCAGCACCAGGATCACGAACGGCCGCGCGGGAGTGCCGACCGGCAGGGCGACGGACGCGATGCCGATCAGGAAGTGCATCGCTGTGGTCAGGGAGTAGCCGAGCAGGAGCGTCGTGCGGCGATTTATCGTCTGCATCAGCCGCAGGCCGATCAGGCCGCCGATCACCGCGATTGCGCCGGGGGCGATATTAGCCACCAGTGCGCCGTCGTGGTCGAAGCCCGCCTCCTTCAACACCGACTGGCCGTAGTACATGATCGAGTTGATGCCGGTGAGCTGCTGCGCGACTCCGATCCCGATGCCGACCAGCAGGATGCGCACCGCCCAGCGCTCGCGCAGCGCCTCGAACAGCGGCACCTGAGGGCCCTCGGAGGCGCCGATCGAGCGCTCGATTCCCTCCACCTCCTCCTCGGCCCGCTCGGGAGTGCGGATGGTGCTGAGCACGCCGAGCGCCTCGTCGCGGCGGCCGTGCGCGAGGAGCCACGGCGGCGACTCCGGCACGCGGGTCATACCGACCAGGAGCGCCGCGGCCGGCAGTGCGGCGACGGCGAGCATGATCCGCCACACGCCGGGCAGTTCGCCCCAGACGGTGCCGATCACGGCGTTGCTCACGAACGCGGCGAGCTGGCCGATCACGATCATCAGCTCGTTGCGACCGGCGAGCGAGCCGCGGATCTCGGACGGCGAGATCTCGGAGAGGTAAACCGGGACGACCACCGAGGCGCCGCCGACAGCGAGGCCGAGCACTGCGCGGCCGAGGACCATCACTGCGAAGGTCGGCGCCACGACGCAGACGAGCGCTCCGACCAGCAACAGCACCGCGAGCAGGCGGATCGTGCCGCGCCGGCCGATGGCATCGGACAGTCGTCCGCCGGAAATTGCGCCGATCGCGGCCGCGAACAGGAGCGAGCTGGTGACGACTCCCTCGGTCAGATCGGTGAGCCCGAGCTCGGCCGACATCGGCTCCAGCGCGCCGTTGATCACCCCCGTGTCGTACCCAAACAGCAGCCCTCCCAGGGTCGCAACGAGCGCAATAAAGCCGAGACGCCGGGAGGTGGTCATCCGCTCACTCTGGCGCATCGCCGCGCACCGAGGGAACCCCGGCCCGTCGAGGGAGCCACGAGTAGGGGGCGGTCTCGACGGTTCGGGGTTCCCTCACCTGCTGGATGAGGGCGGCGACCACCAGCCCGAGCAGCTGCGGGACCGGTACGGCCGTGACCGTGATGGGCGCGGTGGCGGTCGGGGGCGACGGCGTCGGCGTGATCGTTTGGCCGGCGCCGACTCCGAAGAGCGGCCAGATGCCGTCGAGCTGCACAGACACGCTGCGCCGGTCGCCCGGCAGTACGCTGGGGGCGTCGTCGGCGACAACGGGGGCGGAGGCGCCCTGGGCGCTCGCCAGTCGAGCAGCAGGCGCACGTTGCCCGTGTTCACCACGTCGGCGACGAGCGGGAGCGAGCCGGGTTGGAACGGGTTCAGGAGAGGCGGTCGTCGCCGGCGAAGTCCTCGATCGAGAAGGAGGGGCCACCTCGCCGGTCACGCGGGTCATCGCGCGGAAACGGTCCGGCTTTCGACGCCGACGTTCGCTCCGCCGGCCTCGGCTCTCTTCCTACTTTTGATTCGTGCGGATTGGGACAAATGTGAATCGAGCTAAAGAGCAGGCGCGGGACTTGTGGAGAGGACTGGGCTTCGTTCTCGGCGGACTACTTGTTGTCGCGGGAGCTGCGATCAACATCTTTGCGGGTGCTTTCTGGGACCCGACAAGGAATGTTCTTCTCAAGGAGCGGGATCGGTAGTCGGTGGTTCAACACTTCCAGTGAACGTCTTCTGCGAAAATGGATCGGCCCTTGTTGGGCCTGGAGTCACTGCGATGATTGTCATCGCTCTTGGTCTCGGGATTGCGTTTTTCACGTTGAGCATTCTTCTTCGGGTGCGATTCCTCTCACTGAGGATCTGCGTGTGGATGAGCGCTAGTGTTTTTGGGGCGTGCCTACTTCTCTTGTTGGTCTAGTTTCGTTGAAACCGGGATGCCTCTCAAAACACTCGACCGATTGAATGCTAGCGCGCATGGCATAACACAAGATGGCGGTTGCTCTGAGAGAACAAAATCGCCAGGCCCGCTTCTGATAAAAACCGCCACGCACTCACCTTCAGCATGAGCTGTCGGAAACGCTCGGTGCTCCACAAGCCACACCATGCCGCGTCGTTACGACGTTCGTTCCTGCTGTGCAGGAGGTGCAGTGGGCGCCCGCTGGCGCAGCGCCGGCTCACAATGCCGCCGCGAACAATTCCAGCGGCGCAACAGTGCGCCGGCTGCCTTCGGTGACGATCCGGCGCGAGGCGCAGTGGACCGCGATCCAAGCGCTCAGGGGGTGTCGGCGCGGACACGGACCTCATCGCCCTCCAGAGAGAAGCGCAGGCCGGTGCCCACCGGGAATCGCTCGCGCAGCGCCTCCGGAGCGTCCGACGTGACGGTGAACTGCGCGACCGCCGGAAACGCACCGGCCGTGCAGCCCTGGAAGAACGGGCCATCCTGCGGATCGACGGTGCGCACGATGTACAGGCACGAGCCGGTACTCGGGGAACGCCGTTGCCGGACGACGGTGAGACCCGCGTCGCCGGGTCGGCTCTGCCTCACGACGGTGAGCCCGCCGAAGTCCTCCGTGGTGACCGAGCCGTCAAAGCCCAGTCCCTCCCAACCGGGGATGTCGGTCCCGTTGGTCAGCGGCAGTACGGCGATCTCGCGGCCGGGCGGCTCCGGCGCTCTCGTGACGAAGAGGGTGGCGGCGACGGCAGCCGTCAGCAGCAGCGCCGTCGTCCAGCCGAGGACGGTCCGGGCCCGAGCGGAGCGCGGAGCAGGGGTGTGCTCGGAGTCGGGCTGTTCGACCGCGGGAGCTGCCACGTCGGGCGGGGCGGCCTCGTGTGCGACGGGCCGAGCCCCGGCCTCGAGCGCGACCAGCCGAGCACGCGCGAGCGGATCGCGGTCGATATCCGGGCGGCGGCCGTAAGCGCGCCGCCTCAACTCGGCGAGTTCGTCCCTACCTCGGTCGTCCACCCCCGGATTCTCGCAGGCCGAGGGTTCGCAACCGAGGTTGAGAACTGGCAGAAGGCCGGAACCGGCACCTTATGTCGATGCGGGCCTCGGTTGCGAACCGATCGTCAGCACGCCGCGGCGGCGTGAAGCAGATCCAGCAGATACGGCGCCACGATCTGCGGCGAGATACGCAGGTCCAGGAGGAGGAACGGCCGCTCGACGGGGTCTCGTCCGGTCCACACCGCAAGGGCGCCCAGGTCCGCCATCGTGCGGACGACCACGCCCTCGGCGCCGAGGCTCGCGGCGACTCCCGCGAAGTCGACCTCGGGGATCAGCATCGGGCCTTCGGCGAGGCCCAACGCTCCGTAGACGTTGAGTTCGGCACCGTAGGCGGCGTCGTTCCACACCACGGCGACGCCCCGGCCGGCCGCCACGCGGATGGCGGACTCGAGATCGGCGAGTGCCATCAGGCCGCCGCCGTCGCCGGTGACCAGGACCACCGTCGTTTCCGGTCTCGCCAGCGCTGCCCCCACCACCGCCGGGATCCCCAGGCCGACCGCCTGGAACGCGGTGCCGAGGGTCACCAAGCGCTCGGGTGAGGTGTGCGGCCAGTGCATGATCGGCCAGCCGAGGAAGTGCCCGCCGTCGGTGACGACGACGCGGTCCTCCGGCAGGAGTTCCGCCAGCGCGACGGCTGTGGAACGCGGATCGAGCCGGCCGTCCGCGGCCCGCTGGTCGCCTTCGTCCCGGGCCAGGTGGATGTCCGGATCGACGCAGTCGCGCCACACGCCCTGCGAGCGGCCGCGGGTGCGCAGCTCCGCGACCAGGGCCTCGGCGACCAGGCGAGCGTCGCCCCGAATGTAGTCGTCGACTCGGATGTCCGTCGCGGCTGCGGTGATGTCGACCTGAATGACGCGGGTGCCGGGGGCGAACAGTCCACCGGACCGCAGGAAGTGGCGGTCCAACGAGGAACCGACCACAAGCGCGAGGTCGGCGTCGTGCACGAGCGAGAGCGCCCCCGTCGCACCGAAGCCGCCCAGTACTCCGACGTCGTGGCTGCGGGAGGGGAAGGTTCCCAGACCGAGGACGCTCGACGCTGTGACGGCCCCCGTGAGGTCGGCGAGTTCGCCCAGAGCGCCCCGGCGTCCGCGAGCCAGGCACCACGGCCCGCGACGAGGAGGGGGCGTTCGGCCGCCGCGATCATCGAGGCGAGGCGGTCGATCTCAGTGGAGCAGGGTACCATCGGCGCCGCCCGGCGAAGGACCTGCACCTCCGGCAGCGCTGCGGCGTCCGCGGCGGCGAGATCAGCGGGGATCGCCAGCACCACCGGGGTCCGCTCGGCGAGAGCGTGCTCGATTGCGCGGACGGTCGTGTAGGCGGCGTCACGGGTGCCGGCGGTGAAGGTCCGCACCCCGGCCGCCCGCGCCATCGCCGACTGGTCGACGCCCCAGGGGCGCTTCCCGGTGCTCGGCTCGTCGCCCGCGACGAGGAGGAGCGGTGAGCGCGCGAGCGCTGCCTCGGCCAAGGCGGTGAGGGTGTTGGTGAAGCCGGGCCCGCAGGTGGTGGTGGCCGCTGCGAGACCGCCGCCGGCGCGGAAGTGGGCGTCGGCCGCCACGACGGCACCGCCCTCGTGACGGAGTGGGATGAATTGTGCCCGGGGATGGCGTTCCACGGCGTCGATCAGGTGAGCGTTGCCAGCGCCCATCACTCCAAAGACGTGGCGGACGGAGAAGGCGAGGCTGTGAGCGACGTGCGCGGAGACCGAGGGCATGCGACCTTTCGAGGGGGTACTGATGCCTCGCCAGGCCGAGGTCACCAGCCGTCAACGCTGACAGCACCGCGTCGGGGAGTCCAGAGTGGTCCTCTCAGAGGAGCCGGAGTGTGCTCTGAGGACTCGGAGCGCTGCGGGCGGCCGGGGCTGGTGGAGTTCCTCGGGCGGCCGGTCAGTCGTCGTCGAGGTCGTCGTCGTCGCGATCGGCCGCGATCATCTCGACGATGGTGTCGACTGTGAGCCAGGGGCCGTTACTGACCTCGCCGATTTTCTCGGCCGCCGAGAGCGGATGCGCCCATCCGTGGAGGGCCTGCAGGCCCAGCACCAGGTTCTCGCGGAGGGAGAGATCGCCGATGATCCCGTCTTCGCGCCGGTTCTCGCTCGAGTGCGCGATGCGGTGCCGCAGTCCCGAGACCGGGTCGGAGATGCGGGCCGGCTCGCCGTCGATCAGCACCTCGCCGGAGTCCGGCTTCTCCACTCCGCTCACCAGCGACGCCAGCTCGGTGCGGCCCGAGCCGAATAGGCCCGCGAAGCCGACGATCTCGCCGTGGTGCAGCTCCAGATCGGTCGGGCCCACGGCGCCGCGGCGGCCGATGCCGTGCGCGCGGTAGATCGCCGGGCCGACGGGCTGGCGCCGGTGCTCGCGAAGGAGGAGCCGGACCTGCTGTTCCCACGACAGGCTCGGCTTCCGCGCCATCGGGATACCCCAGACAGCTCAGAACTTGGACGCACCAGAACCTGGACGCCCACAAAAAAGGCCCCTCCCAGGTGAGCATCGCGGAGAGCCTGGGGAGGGGGCCGAGTGATGTCACGGTATCAAACGTTGTCCGCTGGTGACTGACCTGGCGCGCAAGCGGCCGCTGCTGTGGCGACACTCCGTTGCGCACATGCCTGCATCACCGCTCCCCCTGCATGACTGCGGCCATTCCCGTGCCGGTCACCGCTCATCGACTGCGGGCGGGCGGCGCGGCGGGTACTGTCGGGAGCCATATGGCACGCGACAACGAACCGACCGTCACCCTCACCGATCCGCTCGAGGAGCGCCTGCGCGCGCAGGTGGCCCGGGAGGGGGAGCGCGTGGTCGCCCTGCGCTCCGCGGCCCTGCTCACCGGCGGCTACGAGGGCGAATCCTTCCTCCTCACCGTGGGCGGTGAGCACGCGGAGGGCATCCTCCAAGGGGCGCCCTCGCTGTACTGGCCCGAGCTCTGGGGCGCCCGCGCGCTGCTCTACGTCTGGGACGATGCCGCCGCCGACGCGGTGACCGCCGGACTCGCGAATCCGTCCTGGCGCGTCCGCGAGATGTGCGCCCGCGTCTGCGCCGAGCGCGTGCTGGGCGGGCAGAAGAAGCTGGCCCGGCTCACCACCGACGAGCACCCGCGGGTCCGTGCGGCGGGAGCGCGAGCGCTCGTGGCGGCGGCCGTGGCGGGGATGTCGTCGGGTCGCGATGAGAAGGGCGAGTTCGCGGCGAGCGTCGACGGCACGCTGACGGGAATGCTCCGTGACCCGGACCGCGACGTGCGCCGCGCCGCGCAGCAGGCGGCCGACGTGCTGCGGGAGGCGCGCTCGGCCTGAGCGCACTGCCCGCGGCCGAGCTGACCACCACGACCAGCAGGTCGGGGAGCAGCGGCAGGAGCGGGCCGCGGCGAACCGTCCCGGCAGGAGGCGGACGCCTCGCGTGCGCCCAGGCGCGGGGGACGGACTGCAGGAGCGGCGGGGTCAGCCGCCGACGGTGGAGCCGAAGCCGGACTTGCCGGAGGAGCCGAAGCCGCGCCACTGCTGGATCAGCTGCTCGTGCAGGCTGTTGAACTGGTCGGCGTCCGGCCCCTGCGTCTCGAGCAGCCACTGCCGCTGGGCCGCGGCCGTCTCGACCAGCGAGGTCGGGGTGTCGGCGTTGAACTCGAGCAGCTTCACGGTGCCCGCGTTGTCGTAGGCGAGATCGAAGCGGCCGTGCCGCACCACGCGCTCGCACGCCTCCATGCACAGGTCGAAGAGTTCCGATGTCGCGCGCTCGAGGAGGTCCACCTCGGCCGGGGTGAAGGAGTAGGCCGCGGACTCGTTCCAGTACGGCCGCCCGCCCTCGGCGGGGAGATCGTAGAAGCTGAAGCCGACCTCGTCTGTAAGTGGGGGTGCGGTGGAGGTCGGGGGTGCGCGGGAGGGCAGGGGCGGCGTTACCCACCGCGCTAGCCTCGATGCGAGCGAAAGGCCTGGCCATGACCGCACCCCTCCCGCTCGCGGGCGTCCGCGTCCTCGAGCTCGGCAACTTCATCGCCGCACCGACCGCGGGGCGGCTGCTAGCCGACTTCGGCGCCGAGGTCATCAAGGTGGAACGGCCGGGCACGGGGGACGAGCTGCGCCGCTGGCGGCTGCACGAGGGCTCCGAGACGTCACTCCTCTTTCACACCATCAACCGCAACAAGCGCTCCGTCACGCTCGACCTGCGCACCGACGAGGGCCGCGACACCGTCCGCCGGCTGGTCGCCGAGTGCGACGTGGTGCTCGAGAACTTCCGCCCCGGCACGCTCGAGCGCTGGGGGATCGGGCCGGACGTGCTCGACGAGGCCCGCCCCGGGATCGTGATCGGCCGCATCTCCGCGTTCGGGCAGACCGGCCCGCTCTCGGCCCGTCCCGGGTTCGCGGCGGTGGCGGAGGCGATGGGCGGGTTCCGCGAACTCGTCGGCGACCCCGACCGGCCGCCCGTGCGCGTGGGCGTCTCGATCGGCGATTCGATCGCGGGTCTATACGCGGGCTACGGAGTGATGATGGCGCTGTTCCAACGCGAGACCCGCGGCGCTGCGGGGCTTGGCCCGGCGCCGCTGGCGGAGCGGGTGGTCGATGTGGCGTTGCACGAGGCGATGTTCTCGATGACGGAGTCGCTGATCCCCGACTACCAGGCACACGGGATCGTCCGTGAGCGCGTCGGCGGACGGATGGAGGGCATCGCCCCGACCAACGCCTACACCTGCGCCGACGGGTCGAGCATCGTGATAGCGGGCAACGCGGACGCGATCTTCCAGCGGCTGATGGTGGTGATCGGCCGCAGCGACCTGGGCGAGGATCCCGCGCTCGCCTCGAACGAGCAGCGCTGGCTGCGGCGCGACGAGCTCGACGCGGCGATCGGCGAGTGGACGGCGGGCCGCACCGGCGCCGAGGCGCTCGCGGTCCTCGACGACGAGGGGGTCCCCTCCGGCCCGATCTACACCGCCGCCGACATCAGTGCGAGCGAGCAGTACGCGGCGCGCGGCATGATCCAGCCCTTCGATGTCGAGGACCCCGGCGGCACGCTCCGCGGCGTCGGCTTCCCGGGGATCGTGCCGGTGCTCGGCGGGCGCTCGCTCCCGATCCGCTCGCTCGCGCCGGAGCTGGGGGGCGATACGGAGGAGGTGCTGAGGATGCTGCGGGGCGCCGATCCTGCTTCTCCCTCCGCTGCCGAGGAGGCCGGGCGATGACCGCGCTCGCCGCTGCGCGCCTGCGCGACGTCACCCTCCGCGACGGCCTGCAGCTCACCGGCAAGCTCCTGACCACCTCGCGCAAGGTCGACCTCGCGCGCACGGTGCTCGCCGCGGGGGTGCCCGAGCTGGAGATCGGGTCGCTTGCGCGCGGCGACCTCGTGCCTCCGATGGCGGACACCCTCGACGTGATCGCCGCGCTCACCCCCGAGGAGCTGGAGCGGTGCTGGGTGTGGGTCGCGACTCCGGGCCATGTGGAGCGGGCCGCCGCCGCGGGGGCGCGACGCTTCCAGTACTGCTTCTCGGCGTCCGACTCGCACAACCTGGCCAACGTCGGCCGGCCGACAGAGGCGAGCCTGGCCGCGATGCCGGAGGCGGTGGCGCTCGCCGAGAGTGTCGGCGGGCGGATCCAGCTGTGCATCGCCACCTCGTTCACCTGCCCGTTCGAGGGGCCGGTCGATCCGGAGCGCGTGCTCGCGATCGCGCGCGATCCGCGGGCGGAGGGGGCGGCCGACGTGGTCGTCTGCGACACGCTCGGGCAGGCCCACGCCGGCGAGGTGTCGTCGCTCATCTCGCGCGTCGCCGCCGAGACTCCGCCCCGCGAGATCGTGTTCCACGGGCACGACACCTGGGGCTCGGGGGTCGCGAACGCGATCGCGGCCGTGCAGGCCGGGGCGGCGGTGGTTGACGGCGCGCTCGGCGGCCTCGGTGGTTGCCCGTTCGCTCCGGGGGCCAGCGGAAACACCGCGACCGAGGACCTCCTGTTCGCCCTGCGCCCCGACTGGTTCACCCCCGGCGCGCTCGCGATCCTTGTCGGCGAGTCGGAGTCGCTGCTCGCCGAGCTCGGTGAGCCCGGCCGCTCGAAGGCCGCGCAGGGCGCCCGCTCGAATGCGCAGGCCTTCCCCTGGGCGCTGCCCGGCTGAGCGGGGCCCTCCCGGGTCGCCGTTCCGATTCAGCGCGCGAGCAGCGCGCCGAGGCGGGTGCACTCGGTCCTGACATCGACCAGCAGCGTGGTGTCGGGGGCGGCGAGCCAGCGCTCGAGAGAGAAATCGACGAGGGCGGAGGCGACGAGGGCGGCTCGCCGCGCTGCAGCCCGCTCTCGACCGGTTGCACCGGGGCGTCTCAGCGGTGAACCTGGTCGTCCGACTCTGAGTGCCCGCAGTGCCGGCCGGGCCCGGTCGACGGTATCGAGGCGCACCCCCTCTCTCGGATCGTGCACAGGCGTTCTTCCGACGGCCGCTCAGGCCCGGCCCTGGAGGATCAGGTTCCAGTACACCCACGGCAGCACGCGGCGGTCGGCGATGAAGGTGACGCGCCGCTCCTTCGCCAGGCCCGTCCAGAAGGGGATCGTCGGCTTCGGGCGGTAGCGGTCGTCGAACTCGGCGAAGACGACGCTCGAGCGCGAGACCACGAAGGGGCAGACCGAGTAACCGTTGTAGACACGGGGGAGCGGGCGGCCCTTCTGCGCGGCGACCAGGTTCTTCGCGAGCGTGGTGGTCTGCTGGCGCAGCGCTCCTCCTGACTTCGAGTTGACCGTGGCCGCGGCGTCGCCGAGCGCCCAGACGTCGGGGAACCGCGGGTGCCGCAGGGTCAGCGGATCGACCTCGACGAAGCCGCCCTCGTCGCCCTCGGCGGCCAGTCCGGTGCCGGCCAGCCAATCGGGGGCCGACTGCGGGGGGACGGCGTGCAGCACGTCGTAGGCGATCGTCTCGCGCGGGCCGTCGGTCCAGCGCTGTGCCCGGTCGGGGCCGGGGAGCGCTGTGGCGCGCTCGTCGACGGCGAGGACGACCCTCCGCTCGCCCGCGTCCACCTCGACCAGCTCGCGTCCGTAGCGGACCTCGATCCCATACTCCGCCACCTTCCGCTCCAGCTCGGAGTCGATCAGCGGCATCCCGAACAGGGTGGGGGTCGGCACGACGAGCACGACGCGGATGCGGTCGAGAACCCCGGTCGCCCGCCAGTAATCGCAGGCGAGGTACATCGGCTTCTGCGAGGCGCCGGAGCAGGTGCCGGGGCCGCCGGGCTGCGTGAAGACCACGGTGCCCGAGCGGACCTCGCGGAGCACACGGGACGCCTTGCGCGCGTACTCGTACTCGTAGTTCGACACTCCGAACGGCGAGTCCATCGCCTCCTGCAGCCCGGGTACCGCGGCCCAGTCCTTCTGGATCCCGGGGCAGACCACGAGCTGCCCGTAGCCGATGCGGCGGCCTGAGAGGAGGGTGACCGAGTACGCGACCGGGTCGATCGTCTCGACGCGGTCCTGGATCCAGACGACCCCCTTCGGCGTCACCGAGCCCTGGGGCCGGGTCGCGGCCGACGCCGGTGCGGTGCCGCCGGCGACGTGGGAGAGCATCGGCTGGTAGACGTGGGTGGATCGGGGCTCGATCACCGCGACGTCCACTACTCCGGAGCGCCGCAGTCGCCCCGCCGTGGAGAGGCCGGCGTTGCCGCCGCCGATGATGAGGACGTCGTGGCGGGCTGCGCCGGGATCGGTCATGGCCTCACCCTAGGCTCGCGCGCTCGCGCGGGGACGGGGTTGCGTGCGGCCTCGGAGGCGGACGGACGCTCCTTATGTTCATAACGCAGGATGGATCCGATTCGACCGGCGGGAACAGGCGGATCGCGGGCCCTGTTCCGCCATCCTTCCTGAGTAACGAACATCCTGTGGCGTCCAGGGCCCGCCGGTACCCTGACAGGGTGCCCGTCTCCCCGCCTTCGCTGCCGCGCGCCCGCGCGCGTGCCGCCGCGGCGTACCCGAACCGGCTGCTGCTGACCAAGCGCGCCTCGGGCACCAACGGCTGGCTCAGCTCGTGGGGGACGAATGCGCACGGCGAGATCGCCGGCTGCCCGCCGCCGCCCGCCTGACCCGCGACCGCCCCTCCTCCGGAGTCAGCGGCCGCGTCCCGCGCTCGCCCACCCCTCCGGACGGAACCCCTCATGCCCCACCAGTCCCTGCCCGCCGACCAGGCCCCCCATTCGATCTGGAGGGGACTGCGCCAGACCCTCCAGAAGGACACTGTCGGCGGGGCGTTCCTGCTCACCGCGACCCTGCTCGCGCTGATCGTCGCCAACAGCCCCGCCTCCGCGCTCTACACCGCCGTCCGCGATGTTCGCTTCGGCCCCGAGGCCCTGCATCTCGAGCTGAGCGTCGGATCGTGGGCTGCCGACGGACTGCTCGCGATCTTCTTCTTCGTCGTGGGCCTGGAGCTCAAGGAGGAGTTCGTTGCGGGAAAGCTGCGTGACCCCAGGACGGCGCTCGTGCCGATCGTCGCGGCCGTGGGCGGCGTGGCCGTCCCCGCGCTGATCTTCACCGCCGTGAACCTGCCCCGCGGCGGTGCGGCGCTCGAGGGGTGGGCGATCCCCGCCGCCACCGATATCGCCTTCGCGGTCGCGGTGATCGCCGTGGTCGGCCGCTTCCTCCCGCCGGCGCTGCGGACGTTCCTGCTCACGCTCGCCGTGGTGGACGACCTCATCGCGATCACGATCATCGCCGTTTTCTATACCGCCGGCATCGACGGGCTGATGCTCGCTCTCGCGCTGGTGCCGCTGGCGGTCTTCGCGGTCTGCGTGCAGCGCGGCGTGCGCGCCTGGTGGGTGCTGATCCCGCTCGGAGTCGCGACTTGGGCGCTCGTGCATGCGTCGGGCATCCACGCGACGGTCGCTGGTGTGCTGCTCGGCTTCACGGTGCCGGTCGTCGCCACGACGCGCGCCCGGGTGCAGGTGGGCGCGGATGCGGAGGGCCGGCCGGTGTACGACGGCCTCGCCGCGCACTTCGCCGACCGCTGGAGCGTGCTGTCGACGGCGGTCGCGGTGCCCGTGTTCGCGTTCTTCTCGGCCGGAGTTACGCTTGGCGGCGTCGCGGGCCTCGTCGACTCGTTCCAGGACTCGATCGCCGTTGGCATCATCGCTGGCCTCGTGCTCGGCAAGCCGCTCGGCATCGCCGGCAGCACGTTCCTCCTGACCCGGTTCCGCGGCATCGGCCTGGACCCGACGCTGCGCTGGATCGACGTCATCGGCATGGCGTTCGTGGCGGGCATCGGATTCACGGTCTCGCTGCTCGTGGGCGAGCTCTCGTTCGGCGCGGGCAGCGAGTCCGACGACCATGTGAAGGTCGGCGTCCTGGCCGGCTCGTTCCTCGCGGCGGTGATCGGAGGCGCGATCCTCGTGGTCCGCAACCGCCACTATCGCCGCCTGGGGGGCTGACGCCGGCGATCCCGCTGCGCCCGGCTCCTACTGGTAGAGGAGCCGCCGCAGCGCGCTATTCGACCGGCAAGCATCCTGCTGGTTCCCACCGCCGCGAGCCGTTCGCCCGCGCGCTACCCTCCCCCAAACACCCGACCCCTGGAGTCCCGATGGCCACCCCCACCGTCCTCTTCGTCTGCATCCACAACGCCGGCCGCTCGCAGATGGCCGCCGGCTACCTCCGCGCGCTCTCCGGCGGCGCCGTCGAGGTCCGCTCCGGTGGCTCCGAGCCCGGCGAGTCGATCAACCCGGTCGCGATCCGGGCGATGGCGGAGGAGGGCATCGACATCTCGCAGGCGGTGCCGCAGCGGATGACGACCGAGCAGGTCCGGGCGTCCGATGTCGTGATCACGATGGGCTGCGGCGACGTCTGCCCGGTCTTTCCGGGCAAGCGCTACGAGGACTGGGACCTCGCTGACCCGCGCGGGAAGGACCTCGACGAGGTACGCCCGATCCGCGACGACATCAAGCGGCGTGTGCAGACGCTTGTCTTGGAGCTGCTGCGAGCCTGAGTCGCGGAGTAGGTTGCGAGGATGAGGTGGCGAGCGGGAGTGGTGGCGGTGCTCGTCCTCGCGCTCGTCGGGTGCACGCCGCAGCCCGGGCCCAGGGCCGCTCCCGCTCCCGGGCCCGAGACCACGACCACGGCCGCCTCCGTCTCCGTCTTCGGGCAGGTGGTCGGCGGCTACGGCGATCTGCACGTCGCCCCCGACGGCTCGATGCTGTTCTGCTACTCCGACGTCGACCCCGGATTCACGGGCCTCTGGCGCGAGTGCCAGGACGGGATCCGCACCGAGGGCGTCGACCCGGCCACCATCGACGCGACGCTCGGGGAGACGGCGACCGCCGACCCGGGCGGGCACCGCTGGGTCGGCGCCGCAGCCGGCACACGCACGACGGAGGAGGGCACGACCGTTTCCACGGTGTTCCTCGCGGGGACGAGGACCGAGGACACCTTCACCGTGACGGCGGTCGGCGAGGGCTCCTACCGGGTGCCATCCGAATACCAGGAGCTGCAGCCGGGCGTGCCGGGCGGGTTCCTGGTGCGGCTCGAGCCGATCGGCGCGCCCTCGCCGACGGGCTAGCCCCCGCAGGTCCCCGCCGACCCGCAGCCTCGACCGGACCGCCTACAGCGGGCGCGGTCGGTACCGCTCGATCAGCGCGTCGAACAGTCCGTTCATCCGCTCGTCGACGACCTGCCGCGCCGGGTCCGCGTCGTACCACTCCACGATCTCGCGGGCGCCGTCGCTGAAGCGCACCGAGGGGGAGTAGGCCGGGACGAGCGCGCGGATCTTCGCGGTGTCGAAGACCATCGAGTGCGCCTTGTCGCCGATGATGCCGGCGCCGAGTTCGGGGTCGGCCGCGGCGATCGCGTCGGAGGCGACGTGCACGAGACGCGGCTCGACTCCGGCCGCGGCGGCGAGGCAGCGGTGGATCTCGTCCCAGGTCGGCGTGTCGTCGCCGGTGATGTGGAACGCCCCGCCGATCGCCGCGGAGGCGCCGAGGAGCCCGACGAGGCCGACCGCCACGTCGTCGGCGTGCGTGAGCGTCCACAGCGAGGTGCCGTCACCCAGGACCACCACCTCCTGACCGCGGCGCATCCGGTCGATGACCGTCCAGCCTCCGTCGACGGGCAGCGCGGTGCGGTCGTAGGTGTGCGAGGGGCGGACGATCGTGACCGGGAAGCCGCTCGCCCGGTACTCGGCGACGAGCAGGTCCTCGCAGGCGATCTTGTCGCGCGAGTACTGCCAGTAGGGGTTGCGCAGCGGAGTCGACTCCGTCACGGGCAGGTGCCGCGGCGGCTTCTGGTACGCCGAGGCCGAGCTAATGAAGACGTACTGGCCGCTCCGGCCGGCGAACAGCTCGATGTCCTGCTGCACATGCTCGGGGATGAAGGCGACGAAGTCGATCACGGCGTCGAAGCTCCGGTCGCCGAGGGCGGCGGTGACGCAGTCGCGGTCGCGGCCGTCGGCCTGCAGCTCGCGGACGCCGTCGGGCAACGGCCGGAGCGACGTCCGGCCCCGGGTCAGCACGGTGACGTCGTGGCCGACCCGCAGTGCCTCGCGGACACAAGCGGCGCTGATGATGCCCGTCCCGCCGATGAACAGCACGCTGAGCGACATGGATCCTCCTCCGGCGACGCCCGCGGTGGACGCTCTGCCGATTCCCGCACATCCCGGCGCCGGGCGGGAGACCCTTGACCGCGCCGGTGCTCGGGCGATGAGCGCTCGACGGGACGCGGCTGCTCGTCCTCCGGCTTCCGGCCGAGCAGCGCCTCCGAGGCGGGCGACCCGCTGTCCGATCGAGCGACCCCAGGCCGTGACGGGCGCGATCAGGCGCCGTCGTGGTGCAGGCGCACCAGAACGCGGCGGAGGTGCATCGCCGCGAGAACATCCGGGCCGAGGGCGCGGGCGGTGGCGGCGGTGCGCTCGTCGATGACCTGCACGAGGTGCCGGACCGCGCGCTGCGCCTCCGATCGCTCGGTGCGCGGCGGGGGAGCCGGGGTCGTCGCGGTCGATCGCGTCGGCGACCGTCCGACAGGGCGCCGCTGAGGTCGCGGGCGTGGACGAGGATCGCGTCGAGCGTCTCGAGGCGGAGGTGGTCGGGCCCGGAGTCGCGGCGGTGCAGCAGCGCGCGGGGGTTGCCCCTGCGGCTCTCGTCCGCCTCCGCGAGCACCGCTCGGACCTCCTCCGCCGTTCGGGCCAGTTCCTCGCCGTTGCGCCCAAGCCTCGTGCTCGGGCGGCCAGGTCTTCTCCAGCGTGGCGCCGAGCCGGGAGCGACGACCACGTTCACCAGCAGCCCCACCGCCATCTGTATGAGGTAGCCGAGGAAGTAGTCCTCGGCGTCGGCCCCGCCGATGATCAGCACGAAGAGGGCCGCCATCGGCACGTACTCGCGGCCCGCGCCGAACCAGCCCGTGCCCGAGCAGGCTCTGCAGCCCGGTACGGATGTCCGCGCGGATCGGGGAGCGCAGCTGGGCGGTGCTCGGTGCGGAACTCCGGATGAATGGCCGTCGCGGCGCGGCCGGTCCGCGTCGTTCCGGCAAGCGTCGGCGATCCATCCTGAGTTATGAACGGATCGGCAGGAGCCAGGGGTGTGGTAGCACCCAGGCATTCGACCTCGCGCTCAACCCGGCGCTGCGCTTATAGCACAGCCGTCAGCGCCCGCATCACGGCAATCGCTAGCTCGACGGCTCCGCATGTGCTCAAGGAGCAGTTCGACCTCGACAGTCGGCACATCAGCGCCAAACGCAACCGGCTCTGCGTCCCTCACCCTCTCCCTGCTCGACGAGCCCACGTCGGGCCTGCACCCCGCGGCAGCCGCACCGCTGCGTACCTCCGGGGGCTCTCGACCGGCACCGATGAGCGGGCGCCTGCGCGTTACCTTTTCGTTACGAAGAAAATCGGCTACACGACCAAACCAGGGACACCCTGGGAATCGGCAGGTCGCGGGTGAAAACTCTCTCCTATGAACCAGACAGTGGCACCCGTGCGCGAGCACCGAGCGCAATATCTCCTGCTCGCCGCGCTCGCGGGCATCGTCACCGGAGGAGTCCTCCTCGCCGTCGCCGAGGTCGTCGCCCTCGCGGTCGCCCGGACGGCGAGCCCCGTGCTCGCGCTCGGCTCCTTCGTCGTCGACATCGTCCCGCGCCCCCTCAAGGAGTTCGCGATCGAGACTTTCGGCGAGAACGACAAGACCTTCCTCCTCGCGAGCATCGGCGCCGCCGTCGTCGTTGCGGCCGCGATCGCCGGTGTGCTCCAGCTGATCCGCCCACCGCTGGGCCAGGTGCTGCTGATCATCGCGGGTGGCCTCTCGATCGCCGCCATCGTCACCCGCGCCGGAGCCGCTCCGCTGTCCGCGGTGCCCACTCTCGTCGGCCTCGTCGTCGCCATCCTTGTCATGCATCTGCTCTTTACTCGCCTGCGCGGCTGGCGTGCAGCACGGGTCTCGGAGGGGAGGGGAACATCCTCCGAGGCCCGTCCGGGAGCGCTTGAGCGCCGCGGCTTCTTCCGCATCGCGCTGATCACCGCCGTCGGCGCGGCCGTCGTCGGCACCGGAGCCCGCCTGGTGAACGTGGCGACCTCCTCGCTCGCCGGCGTCCGCAACGCCCTGCGCTTGCCGTCCCCCCGCAGCTCCGTCTCGGTGCCCGCCAGCGCCGAACTCGACATCGACGGCATCACCCCGCTCTACACGTCGAACGCCGACTTCTACCGTGTCGATACCGCCCTCACCGTCCCCAATCTCGATCCGTCGGCCTGGTCCTTAAAGATCTCCGGGATGGTCGAGCGTGAGATGACGCTGACCCTCCAGCAGATCTTCGATATGGGCCTGGACGAGTACGGCATCACCCTCACCTGCGTCTCGAACCAGGTCGGTGGCAACCTCGTCGGCAATGCGAAGTGGCTGGGCGTCCCGCTCCGCGACGTGCTGAAGATGGCCGGAGTTCAGAGCGGAGCCGACATGCTCCTCTCCACCAGCAGCGACGGCTACACCGCGTCCACCCCGATCAGCGCGGTCACCGACGAGAACCTCGACGCGATCCTCGCCATCGGTATGAACGGCGAGCCCCTTCCGTTCGAGCACGGCTTCCCGGTGCGGATGATCGTGCCCGGCCTCTACGGCTACGTCTCGGCCACCAAGTGGCTCACCGAGCTGAAGGTCACCACCTTCGAGGCCGATCAGGCCTACTGGACCCCGCGCGGCTACTCCGCCGAGGCCCCTATCAAGATGTCCTCGCGGATCGACACCCCGCGGATCGGCGCGCCCGTCGCGTCGGGTGCCACCAAGATCGCCGGTGTCGCCTGGGCGCAGAGCATCGGCATCGAGAAGGTCGAGGTGAGCATCGACAGCGGCGACTGGCAGGAGGCGACGCTCTCGACTCCGGTCAACCTCGACACCTGGGTGCAGTGGTACGTCGACTGGGAGGCCCAGCCCGGCTCGCACTACGTCGCGGTGCGCGCGGTCGACAAGAACGGCCTGGTCCAGATCGAGGACCGCGCACCGGTCGCGCCCGACGGCTCCTCCGGCTGGCAGCGCACGCTCATCAACGTCGCCTGACGCGCGGCGGGCACAGGACGTGGGCTGCTCGTTCTCCAGGATCTCGTCGTGGAACGAACCGCTGTGGACGACCGCGTCGCGACGGCGTCCCTCCTCGACGTAGCCGCCGCGCCACGGTGCTCTCGCGCCACCCGCACCCGCCGCGAGATGCCACTTACGCGCGTTTCCCTCGGCGTGTCGCCTACATAAGTGGCATCTCGCGGGGAGGTAGGGGAGGGGGCGGGCGGGAGGCGGAGGGGGCGGGGGCGGAGAGGGACGGGGGGCGCTGGCCGACCGAGGGTACGACGTGCTCCTCCCCGAATACCGGCGGGTCGGCGACGCGGGCGGAGGCTGACCGGCTACCGGCGACGACATCCTGGCTCTGATCGCTGCGCTGTCGACCCTGCTCCCCGGCGCCGGAGTGGCGACCTCGTCGGCCACTCCGCAGGCGGGCATCTCGCCGTCTGGTCACAGGCCACCCCTCCGTTCGCCGCACATCGCCGCCGTCACGGCGTGCGCCTGCGCGAACTCGCGGGCACCAACCACCTCGACCTCGTCGATCCGACATGGCCTGCCTTCGCCGCACTGCTCGCCGCGCTCGCCCGCTGACGCCGGGCGAGGGGAGCACGCGCTACAGGACCGGCGGGTAGAGGAAGAGCGGCACCTGCGCCGTGGGGAAGGTGCGGGTGACGTAGCTGTGCTTGCCGCCGTAGTTGTACTCCTCGAGGAGCACGGTGCCGTCCTCGTTGACCTTCTGCACGTAGGAGACGTGGTTGTAGGTCCACCACGCGACGCAGCCGACGATGGGGACGCTGCTGGTCGCCCAGCCCTTCGCGGCCCAGTTGTCGGGCCACTCGTAGGCGCTGCCGCCGAGAGGCGTGATGGTGCCCCAGGTGTACTTCCACGGCGCGGAGGTGCGGCCGGCGTCGCGGTTCAGGCGCCAGGCGACGAAGTCGACGCACTCGCGGTAGTAGTAGCCCAGCGGCGAGAGCCCGCCGCCGTTGTCGTCGATGGTCTCGTGGGGCCAGGGGTAGTCGTCGCCGACCGCGCGCGTCTGCACGGTCGCGAACTCGCCGCCGTTGGAGCCGGAGAGCACGGCCGCCTGGCGGCTGGCTTCGTCGAGCTGCGTCTGGGTCGGAGCGGCGAAAGCGTCGCGGACGGCGGTCTGGCCGCTCGCGTCGGAGGAGACGGTCAGATTCTGCAGGCCGACCCGGTCCACGGCGGCGCGGCCGGTCGCGGTGCTGCGGGCGCCATACGCGGGGATCGCAGCGGTGGCGAAGAGGCCGCCGACCACCGAGAAGGTACCGAAGGCGAGGGCGCGGCGACTGAGGCCGCGGGTCCGGGCCGGTTCGGCAGCGCGGGGTGTAACGGAGCGCGAGGCGGAGCGGCGGGGCGCGGCGAGGCTCGAATGGTAAGCGGGGGAGGCGACGGCGGGCACGTCGACCGAGACGGTCGGAGCGGTCGTGACGGCGGCTGCATCGGAAGCGACGGCGGGCGCAGTGTCGTGAGGCGCAGCGACGGCGGGCGCAGTGTCGTGAGGCGCAGCAGTGGTGGCCGCCGCCGCATTAGCCGCCGCCACCGCGCGACGCTCGGCCTCGCGGGCCTCTCGTCGCGTCCGGGGCACACTCGTCCGGGTGCCGGCACTCTCCTCAGGGGTGGGAATGCCTGGCTTCGACACGCGTGCGTTCTCCTCGGTGACAGTTCTGACAATTGTGGCGGTGGTGACCGGGTGCCTGAACGGCATCCGGCGAGGAGCCACTCTAGCCCGAGGCCCGCACATCACGGAACGATCACGGCGGATCAGGAGGGATGTTTCGGCTCCGCGCGCCCCTGCGGTGCCAGGATGGGGCGCAACCGGTGAAGGAGCTTCTCATGACCGCACCCACGCCCAGCGAACCCACCCCCAGCGCCGCCGCGCCGACCGGGCCCGTCCTCGTCGGCGTCGTCGACGGCCAGCGCCCCGAGGTCCTGCGCACCGCCGAGCGCGTCGCCGCCGATGCCGGAGCCGCGCTGCTGCTCCTGTCCGTCTCGGCGGATCCCTACCTCGTCGGCGAGTACGTCGATCCAATGACCGGTGGCATCCCGATCGGCTTCGTCGGGGCTGCCGTCGATCGAGGCGACGCTCCGACCCTCCCGCCCGGCCTGCGTGAGACGGTCGAGCGCCAGCTCGACGGCAGTCCTGTGGCGTGGTCGCTGCGGGCAGCCCGCGGAGAGCCGGCCCTGGCCCTCGCCGAGGTCGCCGACGAGGTCGATGCGCGGATGATCGTGGTCGGCACCCGCGATGCGGGCGTGCTCGCGAGCATCGCGGAATTCCTCAGTGGCAGTGTCGCCGCCCACCTCGCCCACCGTCAGCGCCGTCCCGTCCTCGTCGTCCCGCGCGCCGACCGCGACACCTCGCGTCCCGCGCCCTGGGACCTCGCGGAGTGACGCGACCCCTCCACCTGCGGCCCGCTGAGATCCTCCTGGTCGCCGCGGGCGGAACGGTCGGTACCGCGGCTCGCGCGGCGATCGGCGCCGCGCTGCCCCCGTGGGGGGTTGTGCCGATCGCGACGCTCGTCGTCAACCTGCCCGGCGCGTTCCTCCTGGGCCTGCTGCTGGAGGCGCTGGCGCTGCGCGGATCGGACGACGGGAGCCGCCGCACTCTGCGCCTCCTGCTCGGCACCGGTGTGCTCGGCGGCTTCACCACCTACAGCACCTTCTCGCTCGACTCGGTCGCGCTGCTGCAGGGTGAGCACGGTGTCGAGTACCTCGCGTACACCGGTGGCTCGCTCGTGGTGGGCGTGCTCGCCGCCGCACTGGGCATCGCGGTCGCAGGGAGCCGGAGGCGAGCGGGGTGACGTTGGGTCTGCTGCTCGCGGTCGCTCTCGCGGGCGGAGTCGGCGCCGCGGCGCGGGTGGTGGTCGACTCGATCGCTCGTTCGCTCGTGCCCGCGCGCTGGCCGGTTGGCACCGCGCTGATTAATGTCAGCGGGTCGCTGCTGCTCGGGGTGGTCACCGGGCTCGTACTGGCCGGGGTCCTCGACCCGGTCTGGCGGGCCGTGCTCGGGACGGGCGTGCTCGGCGGCTTCACCACGTTCAGCACGGCGAGCGTCGAGACCGCGCGGCTGCTGCTCGAGCGGCGCTGGGCGGCCGGGCTGGGCTACGGGATCGGCACGGCAGCGCTCGCCATCGCTGCGGCGGCCGCGGGGCTCGCGCTGACGGGCGCTCGATTCTCCTGAGTCGGGCCCACTCCGCCGCGTGACCCGGCCCGTGCGCCCGCCTCGTGCACCCGGCCCCGTCACTCCTGAATCCCCCGCTCGCGGGCCAGAGGCCGTCCCGCTCCGCGGGTCGCAGGGGATCCGCGGGCGAAACCCCCCTCTTCGAGGTACGCCCCGACCTCCGTGGTGTGGGTGAAGATGGGCGAATGACATCCGTGGGGGGCGTTTCGGAGCTGAGGCTGGCCGTCGTCGACGACCAGCCGCTCTACCGCCACATGCTGACCTCGCTGTTGCGCTCCAACCCGAGCGTGCAGAGCGTCGTGGAGGCCTGCTCCGCCGCGCAGGCGCGGTCGGTGCTGCGACCAGCAGAGCTCGACGTCGCGATCCTCGACATCGAGCTGGGCGACGGAGATGGCATCGACCTCGGACGCCGGCTCCGGACCACCGCGCCCGAGCTGGGCATCGTCCTGCTCTCGGCGGTCGATGCGATGCACCGCTTCCTCCGCCTCGACCGCGCAGAGGCGCGCGGCTGGAGCTACCTCTCGAAAAGCTCCTCCCTCTCGGCGCCCGCGCTGCTCAGCTCCGTGCGCGCGACCGCGGACGGCCGCACCGTGCTCGATCCTGCGCTGGTCGCCGCCCGGTCCGCCCGCCGCGACTCCCCGGTCGCCGCCCTCAGCCCGCGCCAGTACGAGGTGCTCGCGGGTCTCGCCTCCGGCCTGACCAACGCCGCGATCGGCGAGCGCCTGGGCATCGCGGTCCGCTCGGTCGACAACCACGTCAACGCCGTCTACTCCGCCCTCGGCGTCCGCTCCGACGGTGAGCGGAACCCGCGGGTCGACGCGACCCTCCAGTTCCTCGAGCACACCGGATGAACGTCGAGCCGGGCGACGTGCGCGAGGACAACCGGATCGTCCTCGGCGCGATGGCCCTCCTCGGCGGGGTCCTCTCGCTGCTCGCCGCGCTTCAGGCCGTCTTCGCGCTCGGCATCCTGTCGCAGACACTCCGGGGCGTCGATGCCGGCCCGCTGCTCGACGTCACGACGCGGGTGCTGGTCAACGTCTCGACGATCGCGCTCGCGATCGCACTGGTCGCGCTGCTGCGTCCGGAGCGCTTCTCTGGTGGCAACCGGGTCACCCGGACAGCACTGATCGCGGTGGGCGTGGGAGTCGTGCGCTGCACTCTCCAGGTGCTCACGGGTATCTACCCGATCGCCGCCCTTCTCGCGATCGTGATCGAGCTGGTGGTGGGATCCGTGGTGATCGCGTTGATCTGCGGCTACGGCTACCTGCTGGTGAGAGCCGCGCGGCGGGTGCGCGAGAAGGAGCGGGAGCACGCCCACGCCCGCGTGCAGGCGGTCGAGGCGGTACAGGCGCTCCAGCGCGAGGAGCTGCGGGTGCGGCGCGACGTGGCGCAGAGCCTGCACGGCCGGCTGCAGAACGGCCTCGTGGTGCTGGCCGCCGAACTGCACGCGGTCGCGAGCGCGGCGGATCCGGACGTCTCGGCCCGCCTGCTCGCGATCGCCGCCCGCCTTGATCGCTTGCGCGAGGAGGAGGTGCGCAGCGTGGGACACGCCCTCTACCCGGTCGAGATCGACCACGGCCTGGTCGCCGCCGTGCGCGACCTCCTCGCCCGCCTCCCGCCGGAGATCGCCGTCGACCTCGACCTCGGCCGGATCTCGGAGCCCGCCGCCGAGGGCCGCGAGCCGCCGCTGGATCAGCGGTTGCTGCTCGTCCGGCTCCTGGAGGAGGGCCTCACCAATGCGCTGAAGCACGGCGGCGCCTCGTCGCTGCGGGTCCGGGGTGCGCTGCAGGCGGGCGTGGTGGTGCTCACCCTTGACGACGACGGGAGCGGGGTCGCTGCGGGCGCGACGCGCTCGGGACTGACCCGGCTGGACGGGCAGCTCGCGGTCTACGGAGGCTCGCTGACGCTCTCGGACTCGCCGGTGCTCGCGGGTGCGCGGCTGCGAGTGCGACTCCCGATCTGCGACGGGGCGTCGGTGAAGACCGACGCTCAGGCCGGGTAGATCAGCAGCGACTGCGCAGCGACGTGGAAGCGGGCCTCTCGGCCCGGGGCGAGGTCGAGCCTCGCCGCGTGGGCCGGGGCGATGTCGGCGCCGAGGAGCGCACTGCGCACCCGCACCGCGTCGCCGTGCTGCTCCACGTCGGTGATCACGGCGCGCACGCCTCCCGCGCCGCCGCCATTGCCCTCGCTCCCCTCGCTCCCCTCGCTCCCCTCGCTCCCCTCGCGCCCCTCGCTCACCTCGGTGACCGAGACGGCGGAGGGGCGGACCGCCGCGAGCACCGCGGCACCGACCGCGACCGGCTCGGCCGCGACTCCGGCGAGCTCGTACCCGTCGTGGGTGCGCAGTCCCGCCGCCGTGCGGACGCCCGCGAGCAGGTCGAGCCCGGAGAGCTGCGCGGTGAACGCCGTGCGCGGGCGGGTGAGGACCCGGCTGGTCGGCCCCTCCTCGACTACCCGGCCGCCGTGCAGGACCAGCACCCGGTCGGCGAGCGTCCAGGCGTCGAGCACGTCGTGGGTGACCACGATCGCCGAGCGCTCGGCGAGCACCTCGCGCAGCATCCGCCGGAGCACCGGAGCGACCCGGGTGTCGACCGCGGCCAGTGGCTCGTCGAGGAGCAGGAGGCGCGGGTCGGTCGCGAGCGCCCGGGCGAGGGCCACCCGCTGCGCCTGCCCGCCGGAGAGGCTCGCCGGGCGCCGATCGGCCAGGTCGGCCACCCCTGCGGCGGCCAGCTCGCGCTCGGCCCGCGCGCGCGACTCCGCCCGCCCTGCCCCTGCACTGCGCGGCCCGAACGCCGCGTTCTCGCGCACGCTGAGGTGCGGGAACAGCAACGGATCCTGCGCGAGCAGGGCGACAGGGCGGCGGTGCGGAGGCGTCCAGCGGCGGTCGTCGAAGAGCACCGCCGCTCCCACACTCGCCCGGCCGGCATCGGCGTGGACGAGGCCGGCGATCAGCTCGAGCACAGTCGACTTGCCCGCGCCGTTGGGGCCGAGCAGTGCGAGAGTCTCGCCCTCGGCTACGTCGATCCGCACGTCGATCCCGCGTGCCGCGAGCCGCGCCTCCAACCGCAGGCTCACCGCGGCACCCCCCGGGCCGAGCGGCCGTGCGCGAGCCCGATCACGAGCACGGCGACCACCACCAGCACCAGCGCCAGGGCGACCGCTGCGTCCGGGTCGCTCTCGCGTTGCAGGTAGATCTCGAGCGGGAGGGTGCGCGTCGTGCCCTCGAGGCTGCCCGCGAAGGTCAGCGTCGCGCCGAACTCGCCCAGCGCCCGGGCGAACGAGAGGATAGCGCCCGAGGCCAGTCCCGGCAGGATCAGCGGCAGCGTGATCCGCCGCAGCACCGTCGCAGGGGAGGCGCCCAGCGTCGCGGCGACCGCCTCGTACCGGGCGCCGGCGCTGCGCAGCGCCCCCTCTAGCGTCAGCACCAGGAAAGGCAGCGCCACGAAGGTCTGCGCGAGCACTACGGCCGTCGTCGAGAACGCGATGCGGATGCCGGCCGCCTCCAGCGCACCCCCGAGCAGGCCCGTCCTGCCGAAGGTGTACAGCAGCGCCAGCCCGCCGACGACCGGCGGTAGTACCAGCGGCAGCAGCACCAGCGAGCGGAGGAGGCGCTGCCCGGGAAAGGCGGTGCGCGCGAGCACCAGGGCCATCGGCGTCCCGAGCAGCAGGCACAGGAGGGTCGCGGCGGCGGAGGTGCGCAGGCTCAGCAGGAGCGCGGCGACGGAGGAGTCGGAGCTGATCAGCGGGACGAACTGCGGCCAGTCGACCCGGGTGAGGATCGCGACGAGCGGCAGCACCACGAGCAGGGCGCCGAGCGCGGCGACCGCCACGACCCAGCGCGGCAGACCGGAGCCGGTGCGCATCAGCCCCGCGCGAGCGGCGTCTCGACGATCACCGTCGTCGCCTTGACCACCGCGACCGCGGGCGATCCACGCTCGAGCCCGAGCTCGCGCACCGCTTCGCTGCTCATCAGCGAGACCACCCGGTGCGGCCCGCACTGCAGCTCGACCTGCGCCATCACCGTGTCCATCACGATGTCGGTGACGATCCCGACGAAGCGGTTGCGGGCCGAGCGCGCGATCGGCGACGGATCCTCCGGCAGTACCGCGTTGGCGCGGGCGAGCCGTGCGACCTCGAGCCCATCGACGACCCGCCGCCCGGACGTGTCCTTCGCGCTCGCGAGCGTCCCGTTCTCGATCCAGCGCCGCAGCGTGTCGTCGCTCACCCCCAGCGCGGCGGCGGCATCCCTCACCCGAATCTGCGGCATGCCCCCGATCCTACGTCCGCACCTGCGCCCCTCCCGCCCCTCCCGCCCCTCCCGCCCCACCCCCCCCGTCGCCTCCCGCGAGATGCCACTTGTGTAAGCGTCGCCCGGCGTGTCGCGCGCACAAGTGGCATCTCGCGGGAGGGGGAGGGGGGAGGGAGGGAGGGGGGAGTTAGGGCGCGCCGAAACCGGCCGCGGCGAGGACTGCCCGCCCGGCGTCGGAGGCGGCGTAGGCGACGAAGGCCGCCGCGGTGTCGGCGTCGCCCGTCCCGGTCAGGGCCGCGATCGGATACGTGTTCACCGCCGCCGAGGACTCGGCGAACGGGATCCCGACGACCGAGCCGCCGGAGCCGCGGACGTCGGTCGTATAGACGAGGCCCGCGTCCGCCTCGCCCGAGGACACCTTGCCGAGCACGTCCGTCACCGACGACTCCTCGCTGACCGGCGAGAGGTCGATCCCGGCGGCCTGCTCGACCGCGACGGCCGCCGCTCCGCACGGAACCTGCGGGGCGCAGACGACGGTAGCGGTGCCGGCCCGGGCGAGGTCGGCGAGCGACGCGACCTGCGCCGGGTTGCCGGGCGGTACGGCGATCTCGAGCGTGTTGGTAGCGATGTCGACCGGCTCGCCCGTGACGAGCCCCGCGTCGGCGACCGTGGACATGGTGCGCTCGTCGGCCGAGGCGAAGACGTCGGCCGGGGCGCCGTTCACCAGCTGCGTCGCGAGGTCGGAGGAACCCGCGACGGACAGCTCGACGTGCGAACCGGGCCGTGACGCCTCGAATTCGCTGGCGAGTTCGGTGAAGGCGCCCTTCAGCGAGGCGGCGGCGAAGACGGTGATCGAGCCGCCGGACACCGAGGGGCCAACAGGTGCCGAGCATCCCGCGAGCAGGAGCATCGCGGCGGCGACCGGGGCGAGGGGGAGCAGGCGGTGACGCACGGGGACCTCCAGATCGTGACTCCGCACCTGCGGAGCCCAGTCGATCCTAGAGACTCACCTGCGTCAGGCCGCCCCGTAGCGCACGCGCGGATCCACGAGGGGGAAGCCGGGCGCAACCGGAACCGCGATCCCCAGGTCGTGGATCTCCTGCCGCCGCAGCCGCCCTGCCTCCGGCCCGTGCTGCTGGAGCAGCTCGATCACGTTGCCGTCCGGGTCGGCCAGGTACACCTGCTCCACGAAGTCGTCGCGGACTCGATAGCCACCGCAGCGTTCCAGCCCGCGCGCGACGAGCGCCTCGAGGAACGGAGCGAACGACTCCACCATGATCGCGAGGTGGTGCACGACCCCCGTCTGCAACTCGTCTTCCTCCCACCGCGGCGGGTTCGCGGCGAGGCGCCCCGGCGTCTTCTCCTGCACCACATGGATCTCGGCCGTGCCGAGCCGGAAGTAGGCGCCGCGGAACACGAAGTCGCTCGGACGGGTGAATTCGGTGCAGCCGAGCACGCCGACGTAGAAGTCGCGGGTCGCGTCGAGGTCCGAGACCACGAGGGCCACATGGTGCAGGTGAGCAATCAGAGTCATGCGGAGTCGTCCTTCTCGTCGTCGAGGCAGCGGTACGGATGGCCCCCAGAGTCGCCCGGCCAACGCGCCGCGGTCGAGCGTGCCGTCGCCGCAGCGCCGAAGACGGACGGATGTCCGCTCTCGCCGCTCTCGAGACACGATCGGTCGCCGCGCTCCCGGTCGTCCCCTTCACTGGCGGCAATCGTCACTGCAAAGGAGCATCCGCGTGACCTTCCCTCTCGCCGTCCTGTCCATCGTGCTGAGCGTCGTCGCGCTGCTGGTGCTCATCGTCCGGCTCCGGATCCATCCCTACATCGCGATGACGTCGGTCGCGGTCGTCCTCGGGCTAGCGTTCGGCCTGCCGCTGATCGATGGGGAGTTCGGCGTGCTCGCCGTGGTCGACGGGGTCCTCGGGCCGTCGCTGGCGCACATCCTGCCGCTGGTGGGGTTGGGCTGCATCATCGGCGAGATCATCTCGCGCTCCGGCGGCGGCGAGCTGCTGGCCCGCGTCCTTCTGGAGAAGGTGGGGACGCAACGCGGTGTGCTCGCGGTCGTGCTGGCTGGCCTGCTGGTGGGCAGCACCATCTTCTTCGACACCGCCGTGATCCTGCTCGCCCCCGTCGTCCTCTCGATCTCTCGGCGGGCCGGTCGGCCTGCGGCTTTCTTCGCGGTGCCGATGGCGATCGCGGTGCTCGCCGTCCACGCGATCCTCCCGCCGCACCCCGGTGCGGTCGCGGTCGCCTCAGCTCTCGGGGTCGACTACGGGCTGCTCGCCGTGCTGGGCCTGGCGACGATGCTGCCGGGTGCCGCGGTCGGCATCCTCTGGGCGTCCCGTCGCCTCGCGCGGATCGACGCCCGCGGCGGGCTGCCGATCCCCGTCGAGGACCCGCCCGCGGAGCGCACCGTCGCCCAGCCCGACACGCGCGCGGTCTCCACCCTCGCCGGCGGAAGCACCGCCCTCGCCACGGCGCCCGCGACCGCGACCCGCCTGCTGCCCAGGCTCCTGGTCGTGCTCACCCTGCCGGTGCTGCTGATCCTGCTCGCGACGCTCACCGCCCTCGTCGCCCCGCAGTCGACTCCGCTGGGCGACGTCCTCCGCTTCCTCGGCACCCCCGTCGTCGCGCTGATGATCACGACGGTCGTCGCCTACGTCCTGCTGCTGCCCCGGTCGGCGCGGGGCACCGGGGGTCTGACTGAAGTCGGCCGGGTGGGGCTGCGACCGGTCGGGGAGATCGTGCTCTCGACAGGCGGAGGCGTGGCGTTCGGTGGTGTTATCGCGGCCTCCGGGATCGGCGGCCAGCTGGTCGAGCGGCTCCAGGAGGCGCACCTGCCGCTGGTCGTGTTCGGTTTCGTCCTGGCGGCGGTGCTGCGCGCGACCCTCGGCACCACCACGGCGGCGGTCACTACGGTCGCGACCCTCCTGGCTACGACCGTCGACACGACCGCCGTCGATCCGACACACATCGCCCTGCTCGCCGTCGCCGTCTCGGCCGGAGGCGTCTGCCTGTCGCAGGTGAACGACGCCGGCTTCTGGGTCCTTTCGCGCTACTTCAGCATCCCCGAGCGGACGATGCTGTCGACCTGGACCGTCGGCGTCACGGTGATGGGCGTCGTCTGCGCGACCCTGACCACCGTGCTCTGGTACCTGCTGCCGGGGACGCCGGCGTGAGCGGCGGGCTGGCGAGGGGGTGGCTTTCGCATCCGGCTGCTGCGGCTGAACGGCGAAGTCGGCCGCGCAGGAAATGCCGTATCTGCGGTCCCTCTGAGGATAGAGAGTCCGGGTGTGCTTCATTCGGCATCGCGGATGTGTTCGGTGTGTCGCAGCCTACAATCTCTCGTCCGCATCGGCGGGTCGTGCCGCTGATTGAGCCGGCCTGCTGTCTGTCGGGGGTGTGTCGCGAGATGGCTGTCCAGGGCCGGGCGAACCCGGAAAAATGGCGCACCATTCGGCTCGCGCACAAGCTCGGTATCTGCGAATATTCGTCGTCTATGGACAGTCTGGGACGATGTGGACGGAGTTTCAGAGGCTAATCAGCATTCTCTGGGTAACGAAAAATCCCAGATCGACCCCCAAGTGTGGAGTGGCGGGTAGCGCCTTGTGAGTGAGCTTCCGCGTTCGCATGTGGCGGACTTCTTGACACCGTCGTTGACGTCTTAGATAATGATAGGCGAATTCGGAGATGCGCTGAGGAGAAAGTATGCCAATGGGAAAGATCGTCAGGAGGAGGCTCGTGGCTGCTGCTGCCGCATTATTGGCGGTAATCATGCTCTCGCCGGCGGCAATCGCCAATGAGGGAACCATCGCCGTCGAAGCGAAATTCGTTTACGACTCGGTAGCAACCTCCCCTGAACCACAAGCAAAATTTGGATCTCTTTCGCCAGAAGAAAAGTCACTGTTCGAGATCTGGATCACGCCTACATCGAGCCATATCACAACAACGCAAAGTAGTGTGTCAACTATTTCCGCTCTGGATGACTGTCGAACATACACAACGCGAGGCAGCTTCTCGAATCAAGTCGGCAGTACGCTAGGAGAGTTCTGGACAACAGGCCAGGCTTGCACCGACGGCTCGTCGATCGTCACGGCAGATTATATTGATGGAGGTGGCCGTACCGACGCATTCGGTTGGGGTTATGTTGGAAGTGATGCGGGGCAGGGCGTCTCTGACGGCGCCGGATTCGTTTACGGCAGTCACCACTTCAGGCTCACTATCGCCGGCGTCGATGTTCAACAGCCTTCTTACTGTGCACGCTCCGTATTTACGCTGGCCGCATCACACGGTGACGATCGTTGCGGTATAGCCTAGGGTCTCGGGTGATTCGCCGAAGCGGTCGCAGTTCCATAACAACCACATCCCCGCGTCGAAGCGCTCAAGAACTGTGCGGCTCACCGGTCGTGGGTGTGGTAGCGGTTTTTGCGGTGGCGTTCTTAGCTGTCGTGGTCTCGCCGATATGGTTCGCTTTTACCGCCCTCATCGCCGCAATAAATGTCGTGCGACTCGTTCGAGAGATGATAACGAGTTCGGCGCCCACCCTTCTGCCGGCTCTTCTCGTTGCCGTCAATATCACGGCGATATCGACAATTATTGTCATCTTCCTCGCGGGTGTGCTCACCGGGTAGGCCGAGATCGGTCCGCTTCTGCTCCCGTCGGCTCCGGTGTCGGCTGTGCTCCTCCTGCGCCGGACGATTCACAGCGATCGAGCACCACCGCGGCGATACGGCGTTCGATCTCAGCGGTCGCGCCGCCGCTCTGCTCCCGTCGGATCTGGAGAGGGATAGGTACCTCCTGCGTCGCGTGTGTCCTCCGAACGAGCGGTGCCATACGACCTGAGCGGACAGGTAAGCAGCCAGGCGGCGGACAGCTCACCGCCGCCGCAGCAGCTCCCGCGCGGTGGCCTCGTCGGTCACCAGTGCGGAGGCGATGCCGCCCGTCGCGGCCGCCGCGATCGCCTCCGCTTTCGCGCTGCCGTGTGCGACCAGGATCCGCAGCGGGATCGCTCGCAGCTCCTTCAGGGCGAGGCCGACTCGCAGCTCGTCCAGGGCGGAGGCGACCGGCCGACCCGAGCAATCGAAGAACTGCCCGACCACATGGCCGACCGCTCCGTCGGCGCGGGCTTGCTCGAGCAGCGCCTCCGAGACCGGGGCGACGGCGCCGGTGCCGTCGAAGTGAGCTGTGGAGCCGAGTCCGATCAAAGCCGCAGTGCTGCGACGGGCGAGGGCCAGCGCGTCGCGGACCGCGGGACGCCGGCGCACCTGCTCCGCCCGCGCCGCCGAGCGCGTCACGAACGGGGCCGGCAGCGGCGTGAACGCAGCGTCGGCGGCGAGCACGGCGGCGGCCGAGCGTTCGGGAGCGGAGCGGGAGTGATAGCCGAGAGCCTCGACCACCCGGACACCCTCGGCGAGTCGGCCGACGGCCTCGGCCGTGGGCAGCACCGACCGACTCGAGGCGACGGCGAGAATACCGTTCGCCGGGAGCCGTTCCGTCAGCAGGCGCGCGGCGACGCGGCCCACGCGCGCCTCGTCCGCCGTCGCGCCGCGGGGGAGCGACACCGCGACCCGGACGTTCGAGAGTGGGAACACTCGCGCGAGTTCGCGTTCGAGCGGCGCCACGCGGTCCTCCGGCGGGCCGATGCTTATCCGCACCACGCCCCGCGAGCGCGCTTCGTCGAGCATTCGCGACACCGAGACGCGACCGAACGACAGGCGCTCTGCGATCTCGGACTGCGTCAGGCCCTCCACCCAGTAGAGGGTCGCGATGCGGCGCAGGAGCAGGTCGCGCTCCTCGGCGACCGTCCCGGGGCGGTGGGCGGCCGCGCGGGAGAAGGAGGTCATGCGGGTATCGTGCTCGATCGCGGCGGTCGTGCGGAGGATGGCGCGAAGGCGCTGACCGCCCGATGCAGCAGGAGCCCGCGCCGGCCGGTGCGGGTGTCGTCGATCGAAGGAGGTGCGCGTGACCGTCGCTGAACCGGGGGCACGGATGCTGGATGCTCTGCTGGCCCCTGGCGCGCGGCTGGAGAGGGTCGCCACCGGAGCCGCGTGGAGCGAGGGCCCGGTCTGGCTGCCCCGCGAACACGTAGTGCGCTGGAGCGACATCCCCGGTGACCGGATCCTCGAGTGGGACGCCCGAACGGGGGAGACGCGGGTGCACCGCGAGCACGTCGAATTCACCAACGGCCGCACGCTCGACTGGGAGGGCCGCGTCGTGCAGTGCTCGCACGGTCGCCGCGCCGTCGAGCGTGAGGTCGACGGCGTCGTCGAGGTCCTGGTCGACCGGTACGGGGACGCCCGGCTGAACTCACCGAACGACGTGGTCGTCGCCTCCGACGGCGCGATCTGGTTCACCGATCCGCCCTACGGGATTCTGCAGGCGCACGAGGGCCACCTCGGCGCGCCCGAGTACGGCGGCTGCTACGTCTTCCGCTTCGACCCGGAGTCGGGTGAGCTGAGCGTCGCGGCGACGAGCGTCGAGGAGCCCAACGGCCTCGCTTTCTCGCCGGACGAGCGCCTCCTCTACGTCTCGGATACCTCGGTCGCGCTGCGCACCGACGGCACGGGTGAGCACTGCATCCGCGTCTTCTCGGTCGACGACCAGTGGCTGCTCACCCCGCTCGGGGTATTCGCCGTGATCGAGCCGGGTGTCCCCGACGGCTTTCGGGTCGACGTCGAAGGCCGGATCTGGACCTCGAGCGCCGACGCGGTGCAGGTCCTCTCGGCCGACGGCGCGGTGCTCGCCCGGATCCCCGTGCCCGAGGTGGTCGGCAACCTCTGCTTCGGCGGCGACGACGGCACGGAGCTGTTCATCGCCGCGAGCACATCGCTCTACCGCATCCGCACGACGACGCGCGACGCCGCCTCCTGACTCCGCTGACGGGTGAGGCGCCGAGACGTGCGGAGGCGGCGCGCCGCGCTCAGCTCTGCGGTGGCGAGTAGAACTGGAGGTCGTTGCCCTCCGAGTCCTTGAACGGGAAGATGCGCCCCCACTCGTGGTCGCTGATCTCCCCCTCGACCGAGGCACCGCGCGCCGTCAGGCGTTCGAGTTCCTCCTCGATCGAGCCGTCGGGCTGGAACGAGATGACCGCGCCGCCCTGCTCCGCCACTGTCGCGGACTCCCGCGCGTTGAGGCCGATCATCAACCCGCCGGCGTCCAGCTCTGACCAGTCGGCGGAGGTGTCCTTCACCTCGAGGCCGAGCGTGTCGCGGTAGAACGCGACCGCCCGCTCCATATCGGTGACGGGGACCCAGACTGTTGCGACTCCTGATGCCATGTCGTGCTCCTTCGCTCGATGATGTTCGTCCTCCGACGCTAAGTCGGGCGCGGACGCAGCGGGGGCCCTTGCGCGGATGCGTGGAGGCTGCTCTCGCGTGGCGCGCGCCTCAGGGAGCGCCGAGGCGCCGTGCTCTCGCCCCGACGCCGCCTGAGCGGTGGCGCTTCGGTGAGCAGGGGCTCCTCGGTGCAGAGCGCGCGGGCGCTCAGCGCTCGGCGACGAAGCGGTGCACGACGGCGAGGTCCTCCTCGCCCAGGCCCGCGTCGAGCAGGTCGCGGAACACGGTGCGGAGGGTCGCGAGCAGCGGCGCGGAGGTGCCCGTCGCCTCCGCTTCATCGGCGGCGGCCCGCAGATCCTTGCTCATGTAGGAGGCGATGCCGGTCGGCGTGTAGTCGCGGGACACCAGGGCGGCGCGTTTGGTCTCGAGCACGCGGCTCCCCGCGTAGCCGCCCTGCAGGAGGGTGAGGAAGGTGTCGAGATCGAGGCCGGAGCGCTCGGCGATCACGGCGGCCTCGGCGATCCCGGTCATGGTCGCGGCGACGATGAGTTGGTTGCAGGCCTTGGCCACATCGCCGGAGCCGAGTGGCCCGAGGTGGACCGCGGTTCCGCAGGCCGACAGGACGGGCAGCGCCCGGGCGACGTCCTCCTCCGCCCCGCCGACCATGATCGAGAGGGTGCTCGCCTCCGCGCCCTCGATGCCGCCGGTGACGGGGGCGTCGACGAGGCGGAGCCCCGGGTGGCGTTGCGCACGCTCGCGGAGGCCGGAGGCGGACACGCTCGAGCAGACGGCGAGCACGACATCCGACTCCGCCGCGAGCACGCCCTCCTCGCCCGCGAGCAGCTCGTCGAGCTCAGGCAGGCCCGGCACCATCACGATCAGCACATCGGAGGCGGCAGCGAGCGAGCGGGCGCCGTCGTGCCACTGCGCCTCGGGGACGGCGCGGCGGGCGCGGTCGGCGGAGGCCGGGCGTGCGGTGATTCCGAGGGGGATCCCGGCGGCAACCAGGCTCCGGGCCATCGGGGCGCCCATCCTCCCGAGTCCGACGAATCCCGCCTGCACGGGCGGGACGGTGAGAGGCGGGGTAGCGGGCATACGCCCAGCATATCGAACAGGGTTCACAGCAGTGAAGTACACTGCTCTGCGGGCCGATCCGGGGGAGAGTCTCCCGCGCCGTCCCGCGAAGGGACCCTCGTGACCGATCGACTCCGCGTCGTCATCGCCTCGCCGCTCAGCCCGGAACTCATCGCCCGCATCGTCGAACTCGAACCGCGCCTAGACGTCGTCGCCGACCAGAGCCTCCTCCCGCCGATGCGCCACGCAGGCGACCACCCCGGCGATCCCTCCTTTCGGCGCACCCCCGAGCAGCAGCGCGCATTCGATGAGCTGGTCGACTCCGCCGACGTGCTCTACGGGGTGCCCGACGAGACTCCTGCCGCGCTCGCGCGGACGGCGGCGGCGAATCCGCGGCTCCGCTGGGTGCAGACCATGCCGGCCGGCGGCGGCGCGCAGGTGAAGGCCGCGGGTCTCGACGACGCGCAGCTCGAACGCATCGCGTTCTCGACCTCGGCGGGAGTCCACTCCGAGCCGCTCGCCGAGTTCGCAGTCTTCGGGCTCCTGGCGGGGGCGAAGTCGCTGCCGCGCCTGCACGCCCTCCAGCGCGAGCGGGTCTGGGGCGAGCGGTGGACGATGGGGCTCCTCTCGGAGCAGACAATTCTGATCATCGGGCTCGGCACGATCGGCCGCGCGACCGCCCGCAAGCTCCAGCAGCTCGGTGCCCGCGTGATCGGCACGAGCCGTCACGAGACGCAGGTCGAGCACGTCGACGAGATCGTCGCCCCCGACGCGATCGCGGACGTCGCGGGCCGGGTCCACGGAGTCGTCGTCACGCTCCCCGGCACCGCCGCCACCGAGAAGCTGGTCGGGAGCGGGTTCTTCACCGCGCTTCGCCCCGGGGCCTCGTTCGTCAGCGTCGGACGCGGGACGGTCGTCGACGAGCAGGCGCTGCTCGTCGCGCTCGACGCGGGCCGCGTCGGATTCGCCGCGCTCGACGTCGTCGCCGAGGAGCCACTTGAGCAGGGCAGCCGGCTCTGGAGCCACCCGAGCGTCCTGATCAGCCCGCACACCGCGGCGCTGAATGTCGCCGAAGACCGGCTGATCGCCGAGCTGTTCGCGCGCAACGCCACCCGCTTCCTCAACGGGGAGCCGCTGATCAACCGGGTCGATACGGTGGAGTTCTACTGACACCGCCTCCCGCGAAAGGATGACATGGCCCGCCCCGATGCGCTCCCGACGACGGTCGACTCCGACAGAGGGTCGGGCGCCCCGGCCGTGTCTCGCGCGATGCGGATCCTCGACCTCCTCGCCGACGCCCGCGGTCCGCGCACGCTGACCGATATCGCCCGCGAGCTCGGCATCGCCAAGTCGTCCACCTCGAACCTCTGCGCCGCGCTGGAGGAAGGGCGGCTGATTCGCCGCGCCGGCTCCGGCTTCCTCCTCGGCCGACGCACCGTGGAGCTCGGCAGCCACTACCTTGCTGGCTTCGACCCGGTGCGCGAGTTCTACCGGCTCTGCGAGGAGTCGCCCGTGCTGTCCCGGCAGCTGGTGCAGATCGCGTTGCTCGACGGCACCCGCGTCCTCTACCTCGCGGTGCACGAGGGCCGTGAGCGGTTCACGCTCTCGGCGGGCGTCGGTGATCGGTATCCCGCCTCCGCCACGGCCGTCGGCACCGCCCTGCTGTCCGAGCTCGACGACGGTGAGATCGCCGCGCGCTTCGCCGACGACCACGACATCGTCGTCTTCACCGACCGCTCGACGTCCTCCGCGCGCGAGCTGCTGCACAAGATCCGGGCGGCGCGCGAGCGCGGCTACGCGATCGACGACGGCGAGCTGCACCCCAGCGTCCTGGGCCTCGCCTTCGCCGTCCCGGCGGCTACTCGATCCGACCTCTCCCTCGCGATGGGCGTCTCGCTGGTGCGCCCGATCGTCGGCGATCAGGAGGAGGTCGTCGCGGCTCTGCGGGTGGCCGCCGCGGCGCTGAGTCGCCCGCCTCTCGTCTCCGACACCTCCGCCTGACCGTGCCGCGCCCGTCCACTCCATTGGATGCCGTTCACTGGGCTGTTATGCTTGCCTGATCCCGCCGGCGCGGGCCGGAGTGAGCGAGGGACCGTGGCGACCAGGACGAGCGACGAGCCCCGCAGCAGCGGCGAGCCTCGGGGTGGCCGCTGATGCGGATCGCCCGGATCCAGGCCGACGGCGGCGCCGCGGTCGTCGCTCTCGTCGCGGAGGAATGGCGCGAGATCGAGGACGCCTTCGCCGCGGAACCGGTCGAGACCGGCCGCCGCTGGCCGGTCGCGGGCGCTCGCCTCCTGGCTCCCGTGGTGCCCCGCGTGATCCTCGGGATGGCGCACAACGGCTCCGCGGCCGATCGGCAGCTGCCCCCGCAGGCGTTCCAGAAGACCGCGCACACGCTGGCCGGGCCCGGCGATCCGATTCTCCTCGACGCCGGCATCGGCCCCGTGAACGTCGAGGGCGAGCTCGCCCTCGTCATCGGGCGCACCGCCCGCCACCTCACTCCTGCGGGCGCGCTCGAGCATGTGCTCGGCGTCACCGTTGCCAACGACGTCACCGCCCCCGGGATGATCGCGGCCGACAGTCTCTTCCTCCAGGGCAAGAACGGCGACGGCTGGACCCCGCTCGGCCCGTGGATCCAGACCGGAGTGGATCCCGACACGGTCGGCATCGCCGTGATCGTCGACGGCGAGCAGCGCGCGCTCTCCTCCACCGACCGTCTCGGCTGGCGCGCCGCCGAGATCCTGGTGCACCTCACCGCGCACCTGACGCTGCACCCCGGCGACGTGGTGCTCACCGGCTCGCCCGGCACCGCCGTCCCGGTCGAGCCCGGCCAGGAGGTGCGGATCGCGCTGACCGGGGTCGGCGAGCTCGTGAACCGCACCGTCGCCGGGACCGGGCGCGCGGCGCCTCCGCGGCCCTGACCTCCGCTCCGACTCCCCTTCCGCTCCGACCCCTTTCCCGCTCCGACCCCTTTTTCCGCTCCGACCCCTGGAGGAAGCGTGCTCTTCGACCTGACCGACCGCGTGGCGCTCGTTACCGGATCCAGCCGCGGCATCGGCCGCGCCGTCGCCACCGGCCTCGCCGAGGCGGGCGCCACCGTCGTGCTGAACGGGCTCGATCCCGTCCGCCTGGAGGCCACCCGCGCCGAGCTCGCCGAGCGCTTCGCTGGCGCAGACGGCCGCCCGCGGATCCACGCCCGCGCCTTCGACGTCACCGACGACGCAGCCGCGGAGGCCGGAGTCGCCTGGATCGAGGAGGCGGTGGGTCCGCTGCGCATCCTGGTCAACAACGCCGGGGTCCAGCATCGCGTGCCACTGCTCGACCTCGACGTCGCCGACTGGGAGCGGGTGCTGCGCACCAACCTCACCAGCGCCTTCGTGGTGGGTCGCGCGGCGGCGAAGCGGATGATCCCGCGCGGCGCCGGGAAGATCGTCAACGTCGCCTCGGTGCAGGCCGACCTCGCGCGCCCGACGATCGCGCCCTATACGGCGTCCAAGGGTGGGATCCGCAACCTCACCCGGGCGATGACAGCGGAGTGGGCGCAGCACGGCATCCAGGTCAACGCGATCGCGCCGGGCTACATCCACACCGAGATGACCCAGAAGCTCGTCGACGACGAGACATTCAACTCCTGGATCCTCGGTCGCACCCCCGCCGCGCGCTGGGGCCGCGTGGAGGACCTGATCGGCCCGGCCGTCTGGCTCGCCTCCGACGGCTCCGACTACGTCAACGGGCAGGTCGTCTTCATCGACGGCGGCATGACCGTCGTCGTCTAAGCCCCCCGCGCCCCGCCCCGCCCCTCGCATCGAACGGACCTCGCATGCCCCTCTCCCTCCCCGCCTCGACCACCCGAGTCGTCGTGCACGCCGCCGGCGACCTCCGCGTCGAGGAGGCGCCGTTGCCGGCGCGCGGCCCTTCCGACGCCCTTGTCGCCGTCGCCTACGGTGGGATCTGCGGTTCCGATCTGCACTACTGGACGCACGGCGCGGCGGGCGAGTCGATCCTCCGCGAGCCGCTGACCCTCGGCCACGAGGTCGTCGGAACGGTCGTCGAGGCCGCCGCCGACGGCACCGGTCCCGCGACCGGCACAGCCGTCGCCGTCCACCCCGCGACCGCCCACGGCGAGTGGCCCGACGGGCGCCCCAACCTCGCCACCGAGGGCACCTACCTCGGCAGCGCCGCGCGGATGCCGCACACTCAGGGGGCGTTCGCCCGGCACGCGGTCCTGCCGGCTCGGATGCTCCGCCAGCTGCCCCCGGGGCTGTGGCTCCGAGAGGCGGCGCTCGCGGAGCCGGCGAGTGTCGCCTGGCACGCGGTGTCGCGGGCGGGCGCGGTGTCCGGACGGCGCGCGCTGGTGATCGGCAGCGGCCCGATCGGAGCGCTGATCGTCGCGGTCCTCAAGCGGGCCGGTGCAGCCGAGATCGTCGCGGTCGATCTCGCGGAGGAGCCGCTCGCCATCGCCCGCGCGGTCGGAGCGACCCGGACGATCCGCGCGACCGACGCCGACGCGATCGCGGAGGTCGCCGCCGATGTCGTCTTCGAGTCCTCGGGTAGCCCGCGCGGGTTGATGTCGGCCGTCCGCGGCGCGGCGCGCGGCTGTACCGTCGTCATGGTCGGGCTCCTGCCCTCGGGTGAGCAGCCGGCGCTGATCTCGCTCGCGATCACGCGGGAGCTGCGCCTCATCGGCTCCTTCCGCTTCGTCGACGAACTCGACGAGGTGCTGGCGGCGCTCGCCGACGGCAGCCTCGAGGTGGAGCCGGTGGTCACCCAGGTGCTGCCGCTGGAGCGCGCAGTCGAGGCCTTCGAGCTCGCCCGCGATGCCTCGCGCTCGAGCAAGGTGCTGCTCGACTTCACCTCCTGACCCCTGCCGCCGGGCCTGGAACCGCCCGAGCGTTCGGCCTCGCCTCGGCCGCGGCGCCGCCGGAGCACTACCGTTACCTCATGGCGTCCACTGATACCCCCGCTTCCGCCCCCGAGGCCGACACCGCCCCCACGCTCACCTTCTCCGACCTCGGTCTCAGCGACCCGGTCCTCAAGGCCCTCAAGGAGGTCGGCTACGAGACGCCCTCGGCTATCCAGGCCGCGACGATCCCGTCCCTCCTCTCCGGCCGTGACGTCCTCGGCGTCGCGCAGACCGGCACCGGCAAGACCGCGGCGTTCGCGCTGCCGATCCTCTCGCGCCTCGACCTCGCGCAGAAGACACCGCAGGCGCTCGTGCTGGCTCCGACCCGCGAGCTCGCGCTCCAGGTCTGCGAGGCGTTCGAGCGCTACGCGTCAGGTCTGCGCGGCGTCCACGTCCTCCCCGTCTACGGGGGCCAGGGCTACGGCACCCAGCTCTCCGCGCTGCGCCGCGGCGTCCACGTCGTCGTCGGCACGCCCGGCCGCATCATGGACCACCTCGAGAAGGGCACCCTCGACCTTTCGGCGCTGAAGTACCTGGTGCTCGACGAGGCCGACGAGATGCTCAAGATGGGCTTCGCGGAGGACGTCGAGACGATCCTCGCGGACACCCCCGTGGAGAAGCAGATCGCGCTGTTCTCGGCGACGATGCCCGCGCAGATCCGCCGTATCTCCGGTAAGTACCTGAAGGAGCCGGAGGAGATCACGGTCAAGAACAAGACCACGACCTCCGTCAACACCACCCAGCGCTACCTGATGGTGTCGTACCCGCAGAAGGTCGACGCCCTCACCCGCATCCTCGAGGTCGAGAACTTCGAGGGCATGATCGTGTTCGTCCGCACGAAGAGCGAGACGGAGACGCTGGCCGAGAAGCTGCGCGCCCGCGGCTACACTGCGGCGGCGATCAGCGGAGACGTGCAGCAGGCCCAGCGCGAGCGCACCGTCGAGCAGCTGAAGTCGGGCAAGCTCGACATCCTGGTCGCCACCGACGTCGCCGCCCGCGGACTCGACGTCGAGCGGATCAGCCATGTCGTCAACTACGACATCCCGATCGACACCGAGTCGTACGTGCACCGCATCGGCCGCACCGGTCGCGCGGGGCGCAGCGGAGCGGCGATCAGCTTCGTCACCCCGCGCGAGCGCCGCCTCCTCTCGGCGATCGAGAAGGCCACTCGCCAGCCGCTGACCGAGATGCGGATGCCGAGCGTCGAGGACGTCAACGTCACGCGCCTCTCCCGTTTCGACGACGCGATCACCGCGGCCCTGGCCGATACCGAGCGCCTGCAGCGTTTCCGCGACATCATCGGCCACTACGTCGAGCACCACGATGTCGTCGAGTCGGACGTCGCCGCCGCGCTGGCGATCGTCGCCCAGGGCGAAGAACCGCTGCTGCTGTCGCCGGACGACCCGCGCTTCGCCCGGCGCGAGCGCGAGGACCGCGACTCCCGGCCCGATCGCGGCGACCGGCCCGACCGCGGCGACCGCTTCGACCGCGGCGGTGACCGAGGCGAGCGCCCCGAGCGCCGGCAGCGCCCGGCCAACAGCACCCTCGTCTCCTACCGGATCGAGGTGGGCCGACGCCAGCGCGTCGAGCCCCGCCAGATCGTGGGGGCGCTCGCGAACGAGGGTGGCCTCAATCGCGGTGACTTCGGCCACATCGACATTCGCCCGGACTTCTCGATCGTCGAGCTGCCCGCCGACCTGCCGCAGGAGGTGCTCGATCGCCTCGCTGACACCCGCATCAGCGGCCAGCTGATCGAGCTCAAGCCGGACCGCCGTCCGAGCCGCGCCGGCGCTGACCGCGGCGGACGCCCCGCCGGCCCCAGCCGCACCACGGAGCGCCCGGAGCGCAAGCCGCGCTACTGACGCCCTCCGCGAGATGCCACTTATGCGGGCCGATACCGGCGTGTCGCCCTCACAAGTGGCATCTCGCGGAGGGGGGAGCGGAGGGGGGCGGGGCGAGGGGGGAGTTAGCGGCGGAGGATGTGGCGGGCCAGGATGTTGCCGAGCAGTTGGACGAGCTGGACGATCACGACGATCACGAGCACCGCGGCCCAGGTGACGACCGGCTCGAACTGGCGGTAGCCGTACTGGATCGCGAAGTCGCCCAGCCCACCCGCGCCGATCGCACCGGCCACCGCCGACATGTCGATGACGGCCACGACCACGAACGTGTAGCCCAGGATCAGCGGGCCGAGCGCCTCCGGCAGCAGGACCGTGCGCACGATGCGGAACCGGCTTGCTCCGACCGAGCGCGCGGCCTCGATCACGCCGGGCTGCACGGTCAGGAGGTTCTGCTCCACAATGCGCCCGATGCCGAACGCGGCGCCGAGCGAGAGGGTGAAAACGATCGCATTCGGGCCGATGCCGGTGCCGACCACGAGCCGGGCCAGCGGCTGGGCTGCGGCGATGAAGATGATGAACGGAATCGGGCGGAACACGTTCACGATCACGTTGAGCAGCCCGTACACCACCCGGTTCGCGAAGAGCGCGCCGGCGCGGGTGAGCGCGAGGCCCAGGCCGATCAGCAGGCCGCCGAGCCCGCCGAAGACGAGACTCAGCGCGACGATGTACAGCGTCTCGCCGGTGGCGTCGCGGAGCTTGGGCAGGAGCGGGATCAGCTCGTTCATCGAGGTACCTCCGTGAGGGCGACGTGTCCGCTGAGGCGGGCGAGGAGGGGATCGACGTCGTCGTCCGGCGCGTCGAGGGCGACGGTGAGGTGGCCGAAGGCCCGTCCACGCACGTCGGTGATGCCTCCGTAGACCAGCTCCAGCGGCACTCCGGCCGCTGCGACCTCGGCGAAGACGTCGCCCTGCGAGGCGGAGTCGTCCGAGAACGAGAGCGTGACGAGTCGGCCGCGGTGGCGCGCGCGCAGCACCGCCGCCTCCGCTGGCGAGGGCACCGAGCGGACGACCGTGGAGACGAAGCGGCGGGTGACCGGCTCGCGCGGGGCCGAGAACACGTCGAAGACGGGGCCGCGCTCCACGATGCGACCTGACTCCATCACCGCGACCTTCGTGGCGAGCCGGCGCACCACGTCCATCTCGTGGGTGATCACGACGATGGTGACGCCCAGCTCCTCGTTGATCCGGCGGAGCAGGGCCAGCACCTCGCCGGTGGTGTCGGGGTCGAGCGCGCTGGTGGCCTCGTCGGCCAGCAGGATCCGCGGGGAGGCGGCGAGGGCGCGGGCGATTCCGACGCGCTGCTTCTGCCCGCCGGAGAGCTGCTCCGGATGACTGCGGGCCTTCTCGCTCAGCCCGACGAAGCGGAGCATCTCGTCCACGCGCGAGCGCTGCTCCGCCCTCGGCATGCCCGCGACCTGCAGCGGGTATGCGACGTTCTGGCGCACGGTCTTCGAGCCGAACAGGTTGAACTGCTGAAAGACCATGCCGATCCCGAGTCGCAGACGGCGCAGCTCCCGCTCGGGCAGCCCGACCGTCTCACGCCCGTCGATCTCGATGCTCCCGCTGGTGGCGGGCTCGAGGGCGTTGATCAGGCGGGCGAGCGTGCTCTTGCCGGCGCCGGAGTAGCCGATCACGCCGTAGACGTCACCCGCCTCGATCTCAAGGCTGACTCCGTCTACGGCCGTGGTCGGGGCCGCACGGCGCCCGCTGCCGGGGTACACCTTGTGCACGTCGGTCATCCGTATCAGCGGCACGAGGTGCCCTTTCTGTTGCGTGCGAACGCGGAATCGCGCCGGTCGACTCGCTCAGGGAGTATCGACCGGCGCAATCCTGCGGGGAGCCAGGGTCAAGAAGCGGCAGCGATGTCCTTCTCGGCGGACTGGAGCGAGGTCGTCAGCGTGCTGGGTGCGGTCTTGAGGAAGACCGCCGTGCCGCCGGACTGCTTCGAGACGCCGTCGAGCACGTCCTGGCTGTCCTGATAGAGCGAGACCAGCTTGGTGTACGTCGCGTTCTCGGCGTCGTCGGCGCGGGCGGCGAAGATGTTCGTGTAGAGCACGGAGGCGGGGTCGCTGGGGTCGTCCTGCGCGATCGCGTCCTCGGCCTTCAGACCCGCGTTCTCGATGAAGTCGTTATTGATGACCGCGGCGGCCACATCCGGGAGCGATGTGGCGGTCAGCGAGGCTTCGAGCGCGGTGACCGTGACCTTCGAGGAGGGCTCCACGTCGTCGACGTTCGAGAGCACTCCGCCGCCGCCCTTGAGCGTCACGAGTCCGGCCGACTGCAGCACGAGTAGCGCGCGGGCCTGGTTGGTCTCGTCGTTGGGGATCGCGATGGTGGACCCGGCGGGGATGTCGGCGATGTCGTCGTACTGCGAGGAGTACAGGCCGAGCGGGTAGATCGCGGTCGCACCGATCGGCACCAGGTTGGCGCCGGCCGCGGTGTTGTACTGCGCCAGGTAGGCGATGTGCTGGAACTGATTGAGGTCGATCTCGCCCTCGGTGAGCGCGGGGTTGGGCTGGTTGTAGTCGCTGAAGTCGACGATCTCGACGTCGATCCCGGCGTCGGCAGCGGCTTTCTGGTAGGTGGCCCAGTAGGGATCGCTCGCGCCGACCACGCCGATGCGGACGGTGTCGCCGCCGCCGTGCGCGCCGGAGCATCCGGCGAGGAGGAGGGCGGCGGAGGCGGCGATCGCGGTGCTCGCGAGGAGTCGAGTGCGCAGGGTCATGGCTGTGGGGGTCCTTCCGTGGAGAGCGTGATCACCTTATGAAGGTGGTCCCTGCCGCGCGAATCCCCTCCGTAACACGGCGACTCGGAGCCGCTCGATCACCCTGCGAGCGAGCCGTCCCGGCCCGTCGAGGCCTCGTGCTTGGCGATCCGCATCGCGATCGCATCCCGCTCGGCCCGGAGCGACGCGATGGTCGGCTTGTCCAGGCGCGGGTCGGCGAGGTCGGCGAAGGGGCTCGCGATGCCGGTGCGCGCCGAGACGAGCGCGGCGTACGTCTTCGTCGCGGCGCGGAGTTCGGCTCCTGCCCGTTCGACCTTCCGCGGCTTCGACGATTTATCCAAGACGAGTAGGGCGTGCTTGTCGAGGGCTTCTACCAGTGCGCGATGCGCCGCATCGATCTTCTTGCTCATAGGCGCATTATGACGTGGGTCCGGGCCCTGCGCCGACCGGGGGCGAGTTCTACCGGGGCTGGCCCGTGGTGACTCTGAAAAGAGACGGGCAGATCTCACATGAACGTCGTCGGTTTGATACCTAGGGTCGAGCACATCCGCGCTCCCCGCAGGTCCTGGACGAGGAGGCGGCGCGATCCGAGAGGACCGTCTCCCGTGTTCTTTAGCCGACGACAACTCCTCGTCACCGCCATCAGTAGCGCGCCCGTCGTCTTGGCGGCCGCGGTGGCCGATCCCGCCGCAGCCGCCACCGCCTCCGCTCCATCCGCTCTCGCCGCGACGATCGAGCCGGGGGAGGTGACGACCCTCCATTTCCCGAGCGCCGACTTCTCGAAGCGCCGGTCGGTCGCGTACTCGCTGTCCGAGCAGGTGCGGCTCAGCAGGCCGAGCGCGATCCGGGTCGTCGTCGAGTACGACAGCCGGTTGTTCAGAGCGACGGAGAGCGCCGTCGTCTCGCACGGCGAGCACTTCACGTCCTGCCCCACCGAGCGCTCGGAGCGGCAAGCGCCGGATCGCTCGAGTGCCTCCTACTCGGTTCCCGACCTCTCCGACGGCGACTCGTCGCCTCTGCTCTGCGTCGGCGTGCCGCTCTCGATCCGGGACGCCTACCCGGCGGAGAACATCGATGCTCCGCTGCCCCTCTCGGTGACGATTCAGGACGAGGCGGGCGCGGTGCTCGCCAGCATCGAGTGGAGTGCCGACGAAGCGCCCGCGGTCGCAGCGGCGTGGGGCGTGGAACTGGACGCCTCCTGGGGCACCGTCGGGGGTTCCGACTCGAAGAGCAAATACCGCGTCCCGCGCTCGATCCGCTGCACGAGCGTCGGCCCGGCCGCCGTGCCCGCCGGCTCCGTTCTCACTGTCGAGTTCGACGCGCGGATGATCGCCGCGTGCAGCGTGGCCGGCGTCACTCCGGTCCCGGCGCAGCCGCAGGGCGACGACGGCGCGGGGAAACCGAGCGCTCTCGTCCCCTGGGACTCCTCCGCGCTCGACATCGTCGAGTCGGCGACCGGTGAGCGTCGGACGCTCCGCATCACGCTGAACCGGGCCATCGACGCCGGAGCGTCCCTCGACGTCGCTGTCTCGGCGTCGCCCGTGGATCCGGTGCCCGCGGCGGTATCGAGTGTCGTCTACGCATCGGCCGCGTTCTCGGGCCCTGCGGGGGCGCGGACGACGGGACGCTCTAGCGCGACGGATCTCACGTACTCCGGCTTGCCGCAGGTCAGCGGCGTCACCACGGGAACAGTCTGAGAGGGAGAGCAATGTCGGATGAATGGGTCTTGAAATCGCAGCAGTGGGTCAATTCCACCTATCGGGGGGCCGATGGCTTCTCGCCCGCACCCGAGACGGGGACGAGCGGCTGGAGCACGATGTTCGCTCTGACGCGGGCGCTCCAGATCGAGCTGGGAATGTCCGAACACTCGGACAGCTTCGGCTCGGCGACGCTTGCGGCGCTCACCAGCAAGTACCCGTCGATCACTGACGGGACGACGAACAAGAACATCGTCGCGCTTCTCCAGTGCGCCCTCTGGTGCAAGGGGTACTGGGGTGGAACGCAGTGGAAGAAGCTCGACCAGAAAACCTCGTCGGCGATAGCGACTCTGCGCACCGACATGGGATTCGCTGCCGCGGCGGACGTCACTCCGAAGATCATGAAGAGCCTGCTCACGATGGACTCGTACGTCCTCGCGTCCGGCGGCTCGTCGCTGACCCGCAGCATTCAGCAGTCGCTGAACAAGCGGTACATCGACCACGCCGACTTCTTCGTCCTCCCCTGCGACGGCACAGCCTCGCGCGGAATGCAGCAGGGTCTGATCTTCGCGCTCCAGTTCGAAGTGGGGATCGGCGACGGAGTGGCCAACGGCGAGTTCGGCCCGATGACGCGGGCGAAGCTTAAGGACGCCGCCGGGTCGACGACGCCGGGCACCGTCGACTCCTCCGCATACCTGATCCATCTCCTCCAGGCGGTACTGATCGGCAACGGCTACTACACCGACGGCCCTTATGACGGCTCGTACAGCCCGGCAGTGGTCGCCGCGGTGCGGGCGTTTCAGGAGTTCGCGGCGCTACCCGCGTCCGGGAATGCCGACTACGCGACGTGGTGCTCGCTCTTCGTCAGCTCCGGCGACCCGGAGCGGACCGCGAAGCAGGGCGCTATCGCGGCCGATTGCAGTTCCGATCACGTCACCCAGGCCCGTGCGCGCCTGCTCACCGAGAACGGCTACCGGATCATCGGGCGCTACCTCTCGAACACGCCTGTCTCCGACTACCGCGACAAGAAGATCCAGCCCGGCGAACTCGAGGTCATCACCGGAGCCGGTCTGCGCGTCTTTCCGATCTTCCAGGAGGGAGGCGAGGCCGTCGAGGACTTCTCGTACGCGCGCGGATTCACGGCCGGCCAGAAGGCCCATGCTGCAGCCCGCGGTTACGGCTTCACGGCCGGTGTGACGATCTATTTCGCTGTCGATGTCGACGCGCTCGAATCCGAGGTGAACAGTGCTGTCGTGCCGCATTTTCAGGGAGTGAAGGACGGCTTCGCCAGCGTCAGCAGCCCTTTCGCGGTGGGGATCTACGGCGCCCGCAACACCTGCCGGATTGTGCGTGAGAAGGGCCTTGCGAGCCTGAGCTTCATTAGCGGAATGTCCACCGGATACAGCGGCAACCTCGGCTTCCCGCTCCCGCAGGGTTGGGCCTTCGACCAGGTGAAGACGCTGACACTCGGGTCGGGCTCCGACGCGATCGAGATCGACAAGAACATCGCCTCCGGCCGCGATCCGGGAGCCGAGTCCTTCGATCCTGCGCAGACCTTCCCCGACTACGCGGACTGGCTCTCCAGTCGCGCCAAGGGCTTTGCTTCGTCCCCCGGCGGAGTCGGGGCCGACGACCTGGTGCTCCAGTTCTTGCGTACCCCCTGCTATGTGGACGGGCTGTGGGAGCGCGTCGCCGGTCCGGTGAATCGCGACTTCGTCTCGGTCGTGGAGAGCGAGAAGCACGAGCGCGTCTTCCACACGATCGGCCCGGAGGTGTCCACCTTCATGCCCGTCGAGCGCCTGGCCCTGGCGATGACCGGCGCCCGCCGCTACGGGGTGCCCGCCGATCCGGGGACCTCGAGCGCCGGCGATCTGCTGGGGTGGGCCGGTGACCTCACGCGGATCCTCGTGCAGTTCCTGCGCACGCGGAACGCAGGTCAGCAGCCGGATCCGTACCAGTTCGCCCGGGCCACGATCGGCCGCAGCGGACGGTTCGACAGCGGCGCTCACCAGGCGGACGTCGATGGCTGCGTGCTCGGCCTGCTGACGGCGGGAGGGGCGACCTCGGTCGCGTCGGCGGTGCGCCGCTACTACTCCGACGGATATCACACGAGATACCGGCAGTTCCTCGACGCCCGTTTCGGTGGGCGCGCCGAGAACGCCTCCGCCGCCGCGGTGCACTGGTTCACGACGTCCGACTCCGCTATCGCCGACGTCCGCGCGGCCTTCCTCGCCCGCGACGAGAACCGGATCGACGGCTCGACCTCGCCGTCCGACGCTGACATCAGCGCGGTCGCGAAAGCCTGGGCCGATGACCTCACGGAGCGCCTCACCGCGAAGTGAGCGCCGGGCGGAACGTGGGTTCCTGACGTCAGCGCGGGACGGGAGTGGCTACTGAGGAGGCGGCGGCGCTGGTGGCTACGGCGTCGAGGACCCGCTGCACGTCGAGAGCGTCGGCGAAAGTCGGCGTGACAGCGGTGCCGCCGGCGATCGCCTCGATCAGGTCGACGACCTGATGCGTGAAGAGGTGCTCGTAGCCGATGCCGTGTCCGGTCGGCCACCACGCGGCCATGTAGGGGTGCGCCGGCTCGGTGACCTGGATGCGGCGGAAGCCCTGCGCCTCCTCCGGGTCGCGGGCGTCGTAGTACTCCAGCTCGTTCATCCGCTCGAAGTCGAAGGCGATCGAGCCGAGTTCGCCGTTGACCTCGATGCGGTTGGCGTTGCGGCGGCCCGTGGCGACGCGGGTGGCCTCGAAGACGCCGAGGGCACCACCCTCGAATGCAGCGGTGAAGGCTGCGGCGTCATCGACGGTCACGGCACCGCGGGGTGCGTCGGCGCCCGCGTGGCCGCCGAGGCCGACCTGCTCGCTCAGCACGGGGCGCTCGGTAGTGAAGGTGCGCAGCGTCGCCGAGACGGACCTGATGTCGCGGCCGGTCAGCCACTGAGCGGTGTCGATGCTGTGCGCGCCGATGTCGCCGAGAGCGCCCGAGCCGGCGCGCTCCTTCTGCAGGCGCCAGGTCAGCGGCGCCTCGGAGTCGGAGAGCCAGTCCTGCAGGTACTGGGCGCGGACGTGACGGATGTCGCCGAGGCGGCCCTCCCCGATGAAGCGCTTGGCGAGGGCGAGTGCGGGGGTTCGGCGGTAGCTGAAGCCGCACATCGCGATCGTCCCGGAAGCGGCGGCCGCGGCGACCATCCGCTCCGCCTCCTCGACGGAGTTGGCGAGCGGCTTCTCACAGAGCACATGCTTGCCAGCCTCGAGGGCCGCAATCGCGATCTCGGCGTGAGTGTCGCCGGGGGTGCAGATGTCGACGAGGTCGATGTCGTCGCGGGCGATCACGGCGCGCCACTCCGTGGAGGCCTCGCTCCAGCCCAACCGCTCGGCGCGCTCCGCGGTCGAGTCGGGGTTGCTCCCCACGAGCACGGCGAGCTCGGGGCGCAGGGGGAGGGGGAAGAAGCGGGAGGCGGTGCGCCAGGCGTGCGAGTGGGTGCGGCCCATGAAGGCGGTCCCCACCATCGCGACGCGCAGGGCTCGGTCGTTCGACATCGTCGTCCTTTCGTCGGCCGTACGACCCTGCCACGGGTCGGCTTCGTCCGGCTACCTCCGGATCGGTCTCGACCAGCGGCGAGCTTCGGTACGAACGGGAGCGCGGCTGGGACACTGAACTACCGGAGGCATATCCCTGCACGGCATCCAGCACGCCATCGAGTGGAGACTACATGTATGACGACGCAAGTCCTGTGACAGACCCGTACACGCCCTTTCCCTCCTTCGACGAGTGGGAGGGGCGAGGGGCGGACGTCGCACTGGTCGACACGTTCGCGGAGATGCTCGCATCTGAACGCGCCGACGCTCCAGGGGAGCTGTGGCAACGGATGTTGGACATAACGAACAAGTGGGCGGCGGTTGATACCGGCGCCATCGAGAATCTATACGAGGTCGATCGCGGGTTCACTTTCACAGTAGCTGCCACCACGGTCGCCTGGGCTCGTATACCCGAGCAAAAGGGCGACGACGTTGCTCGCGTAATTGCCGATCAACTCGCCGGATACGAGCATGTTCTCGACGCGGCGACCCAGAATGTTCCGATTAGCGAGTATTGGATTCGAGGTCTCCACGAAGTCCTATGTCGCTCCCAAGAGACCTACCGTGTTCTCACGTCGGTCGGCTGGCAGGAGCGCCCTCTTCAGACAGGCGCATACAAAAAGGACCCGAACAACCCGCTCAACCTCGCTTCGAACCGTGTTCATAGCTACGCGTCCCCCAACGACGTCGTTCCCGAAATGAATCGGCTCATTCAAGAGTTGCGCTCGCCCCGCTTCCACGATGCGCCGCCAGTCGTGCAAGCGGCGTATGCGCACTACGCGTTCGTGTGTATTCATCCGTTTCCGGATGGGAACGGCCGGGTCTCCCGCGCGCTCGCCTCCGTGTATCTCTATCGGGCCTACGGTGTCCCTATCGTCATTTTCTCCGACCAGAAGGCGCGATACCTCGACAGTCTTGAAGCTGCAGATGCCGGTAGGGGAGGCCGATTCACAACGTTCTTCCGCGACTGTGTGATCGATACTATTAACCTCATCCGGACCGAGCTGGAATCCGCCCGGACGCCCGACGTCGCCGACCAGCTTACGGCGTTCGAATCCCTCCTCACGGGTCGGGGAGGTCTCGAGCATGAGATTCTCGATGAGACGGCGGGTCGATTGGTGAATCTTCTTTCGGACTGCGCACAGGTCGTTGTCACTTCGACCGTGTTACGGCCACCCCTGGCGCTTCAGGCGTACATGTCGTCCAGTCGTAGGGGCCTGAGGGAGGGATACAGGCAGACCCGGTCCGCGCAAGCCCCTACCTTGCAGCTTGAAAGCGGTTCCCCTGCAAGGGCCACAGCCGAGCAAAGCTTCTTCGTTCAGATCGCTCGTCCAGACACGGACGGCGCTGATTTCATCGTGCTGGACAGGAGCGGAACGATCGTCCAGCACGTCTTTCTTCGTGAGGTCTACCCAGTCATCTCGGAGGGTCTTCGACTGCGAACCGCGCGAATGATGGAGAGTAAGGTCAAAAATCTCCTCGCCGAAGTCTCTGTGGCAGCGGAGCAAGCGCTCCGCGAGGCCGGGTGCGGCCGCTAGCAGAAGCGGAACCGGAAGCAACGCATATTGACAGGCCGACGACCGCCCACGAGGCGCTGGAAGACGGCGTGCCCAGGGCTCAGTGAGGCGACGCGCCCGGGCTGCACGGACATGAGCGTGTTCATAAGGTTCGGAGAGCGCTCTACCACGGACAGAATGTCTCAACTGACGCCGTCAGATGTGGCGTAATCCCGCGGATCCCCGACCTGGTGCGGTAGCAGGGAGGCCGCCGGGCGACTGGGCGATCGCCCGAACCACCTTCGAATCGGTTCAGAACTTTTGCTTGACCCGCGACGTAAGTGGAAGTAGCTTCGTCCGCATGGTCACCGCAGACCCCCGCAGCCCTGCTGCACAGCCTCTTCCCCGCCCGTCCGACGAGTCTCAGCAGCTGCTTCTGCAGATGCGCGGAATTGTGAAGGTCTTCCCCGGCGCCCGTGCCCTGGACGGCGTCGACCTCGATGTCCGACCCGGTGAGGTGCACTGCCTCCTCGGCCAGAACGGCGCCGGCAAGTCCACCCTCATCAAGACCCTCGCCGGGGCCCACCAGCCCACCGAGGGCGAGATCCTCGTCGACGGGAACGTCGTCACGATCCCGTCCCCCACCGCCGCCCTCGCCCTGGGCATCGCGACGATGTACCAGGAGTTGGACGTGGTCGACGGTCTCTCGGTCGCCGAGAACATCTTTCTGGGCCACGAGCTCTCCCGCGGTGGCTTCACCGCCCGCGCCAAGGCGACGAGAGTCACCCGGGAGCTGATGGAGCGCCTCGGCCACTCCGAGATCTCGCCGAACCGCGAGGTCGGCAGCCTCCCCGCCGCAGGCAAGCAGATCGTGCAGATGGCCCGCGCCCTCTCGCACGACGCGCGGGTGATCGTCATGGACGAGCCCTCTGCCGTGCTCGACTCCGAGGAGGTCGAGAACCTCTTTCATGTGGTCCGTCAGCTGACCGCCTCCGGTGTCGCCATCGTCTACATCTCGCACCGCCTCGACGAGATCCGCGCCATTGGCGACCGGATCACCGTGATCAAGGACGGCGCGACCGTCGCGCAGAACCTCGCCGTCGCCGACACTCCGACCGCGCAGCTCATCACCCTGATGACCGGCCGCGCCGTCGAATACGTCTTCCCGGACCGCCAGGAGCTGGACACCGAGGCCGAGACGCTACTGAAGGTCGAGAAGCTGGGCCTGCAGGGCTCCTTCTCGGACGTGTCGCTCGAGATCCGCGCCGGCGAGGTCGTCGGCCTCGCGGGTCTGGTCGGCTCCGGCCGCTCCGAGATCCTCGAGACCATCTACGGCGCGCGCCGCGCGAGCACCGGCACGGTCAGCGTGGCGGGCAAGCGCCTGCGCGCCGGATCCGTCACCTCGGCCGTGGACGCCGGTATCGGCCTGTGCCCGGAGGAGCGCAAGAGCCAAGGCCTGCTTCTGGACGAGCCGGTGTACCGCAACATCACCCTCTCGACCTTCGGCCGCTTCGCCAAGCGCGGCTTCCTCGACGAGCGCTCCGAGCGCGCGGCGGCGGCCGAGCAGGCGGTCTCGCTCGACCTGCGGCCCTCCGGAGTCGACCGCGACGCCCGCACCCTCTCCGGCGGCAACCAGCAGAAGGCGCTCCTTGCCCGCTGGCTCGTGCGCGGCTGCCGCGTCCTGCTGCTCGACGAGCCGACCCGCGGGGTCGATGTCGGCGCACGGGCCGAGATCTACACCCTGATCAGGGACTTAGCGACCAACGGCGCCGCCGTGCTCGTGGTCTCCAGCGAGATCGGCGAGGTCCTCGGACTCTCGGACCGAGTCCTCGTGATCTCCGACGGCGCCGTGGTCCATGAGGGCCCAGCCCATTCGATCGACGAGCACCGCGTGCTTGATCTCGTCATGGAAGGAAGTGCAGCGTGAGCGGACAGCTCGACACCGCGGCCCCGTCGCTCGGCGGACCGCAGGAGGACGCCGCCCGTCACCCGTCGGCCGCAGCGGGGGGCACCTCGGGCGGAGCCCCGTCCAAGGACGCCCGCTCGGGGCTGGCCAGGACCATGCAGGGCTCGCTGGGTCGCAACGTCGGCCTGCTGCTGGCGCTGGTGATCCTCTGCATCGTCGGATTCGCGACCGCGGGGGAGCGCTTCGCCAGCGTCGACAACGTGCTCACGATCCTCCGACTCGCCGCCGTGATCGGCGTGCTGAGCATCGGGATGACCTTCGTCATCACCTCCGGCGGCATCGACCTCTCGGTCGGCTCCGTGATGGGGCTCGCGACGGTCTGGGCGAGCACGGTCTCGACGCAGTACTACGCGGCGAACACCTCGTGGCTGGTGATCGTGCTCACCGCGGTCGTCGTCGGCCTCGTCTGCGGTCTGATCAACGGCGCGTTGATCGCCTACGGCCGGGTCGTCGCCTTCATGGCAACCCTGGCGATGCTGGTCGCCGCGCGCGGGTTCGCCGAGCTGATCTCGAACCGCCAGACCCAGGTGGTCACCGTCACGCCGTTCCTCGACTTCTTCCGCGCCGACGTGTTCGGCATCCCGGTGCTCGTGCTGATCTTCGTGGTCGTCGCCGTCGCCGGCTGGATCCTGCTCAACCGCACCACCTTCGGCCGCCGCACTATCGCGGTCGGTGGAAACCCGGAGGCGGCCCGCCTCGCCGGCATCAAGGTCCGCCGCCACACCATGTACGTCTACGGCCTCGCCGGGCTCACCGCCGGCATCGCCGCCGTCATGATGCTCGCCCGGACCACCGCGGGCAGCTCGACCAACGGCCTGCTCTACGAGCTCGACGCCATCGCGGCGGTCGTGGTCGGCGGCACGCTGCTGGCCGGTGGCCGCGGCACCATCGTCGGCACCGTCTTCGGCGTCCTCATCTTCACGACCCTGACCAACGTCTTCACCCAGAACAACATGTCGACCTCGACGCAGGCCGTCGCGAAGGGCGCGATCATCGTCGCCGCCGTCCTGCTGCAGCAGCGGTTCGCCGCCCGCGGCAGGAAGTCCTAACCCCGGGGCTCCGGCCCCGCTCCTCCACACCCAGCACCCAGCCGACCACTCAGGTCACCTCCCGCAGGACACCTGTGCCCGCGGACCCCTCGGATCGATCGAAGGAGATCACTTCCATGCCCGCACGCCGCTTCACCCGCAGCCGACTCACCCGCACCGCCAGACTCGGCTCGGCCGGCATCGCCTTCGGCGCCGTCGCGCTGATGCTCACCGGCTGCATCTCGAATGCCCCCGTCGAGACCGGCACTGCCGCAGGCGGCACCGCCGCGGCCGCCGCCGCCTCCGACAACGACGCCTCCGGCGACACCGTCGTCATCGGATTCACCGCTCCCGCCGCCGACCACGGCTGGATGGGCGCGGTCAGCCGCGCCGCCATCGCCGAGGCCGAGAAATACGACGACGTGGAGCTGCGCACGGCGGAAGGCACCAACGACGTCAACCTCCAGATCAGTCAGGTCGAGACCTTCATCAATGACGGCGTCGACGCGATCGTGCTGCTGCCGATCGACGGAGCGGCGCTCACCCAGGTCGCCACCCAGGCGATGGAGGCGGGCATCACCGTCATCAACGTGGACCGCGAGTTCTCGAGCCCCTTCGCCGCTCGCTCGACGATCCTCGGCGACAACTACGGCATGGGCGTCAGCGCCGGCACCTACATCTGCGAGCAGCTGGGCGACAACCCCGGCGCCGTCGTCGCGGAGATCGCCGGCATCGACTCCCTCCCGCTGACCCAGGAGCGCAGCCAGGGCTTCTCGGACGCGCTCGAGGGCTGCGGGCTGGACGTCGACAACCGCGTCGCCGCGGACTTCACCGTCCAGGGCGGAGAGCAGGCGGCGGCCAACCTCCTCCAGGCAGCGCCGAAGATCGACGCGATCTGGAACCACGACGACGACCAGGGTGTGGGCGTGCTCGCGGCGATCGACACGGCCGGACGCGACGAGTTCCTCTTCGTCGGCGGCGCCGGCTCGGCCAACGTGATGCGCTCGATCGAGGCCGACGACTCCGTGGTCAAGGCGACGGTCGTCTACCCCTCGACGCAGGCCGCGGACGGCATCAAGCTCGCCCGCCTGGTCGAGCAGAACAAGTCGATGGCCGACACCAGCTCGCTCGGCGTTCCCCGCCAGATCCAGCTCTTCGCACCGGTCGTCACAAAGGACAACGTCTCGGAGTACCTCCCGTCGGCCTTCGAGTCCTGACCCCACCAGCCCGGCTCGGCGCGGGAACCATCCCGTGCGGGCCCCCACCTCGGCGCCGCCCGGATCACTGACGATCCGGCCACCGCGTCATCGGCATCCGCGAGAGGGGGAGTGCACGACGCCGGCCCACGGGCCGGACAGGAGGAGACCGGATCCGCATCGTCGTGCGGACAGCAACGGACCCGGCCTCTGCGATGAACACCTCACTGAAGGAATCACATCACGCATGAATGGTAAGCGACCCTCGAGAAAAAGCATCAGGCGTTTTCTCGCACTCGGCATCGCCGGGTTGGTGACGGTCTCCGGACTCACCGCCCTCGGCCTGCCCGCCTCGGCCCACGATGGAGTGGACCACGGCTCCGAGCCGGGCGCGGAGTCCGCGCTCGACTGGAGCAATTACGAGAAGGTCCTGCTGACGAAGAACGTCGGCGAGCCCCTCGACCTCGCCGTCCTCCCGGACAAGTCGGTCCTGCACACCGCTCGGAACGGCGAGATCCGCCATACCGATCCGAAGACCGGCACTACGCGCGTCGTGGCCACGATCCCCGTCTACCAGAACTCCGAAGACGGGCTGCAATCGGTGGGCATCGACCCCGACTTCGCCGAGAACCAGTGGATCTACCTGGTCTACGCACCGCCCGGGAACACGCCGACCGGCGCGGCCCCGAACATGCTGCCCGAAGGCGCCGACGACAGCTACTGGGACCAGTGGAAGGGCGCGAACCGCCTCTCCCGGTTTAAATGGACCGGCTCGGGCCTGGACCTGGCGAGCGAGCAGAAAATCATCGAGGTCGAGACCCAGCGCGGGCAGTGCTGCCACGTCGGTGCCGACTTCGACTGGGACGCTGACGGCAACCTGTACCTCTCGACCGGAGACAACACTCCGGCGAGCGCGCCAGGTGCCGCGGGTTTCGCGCCGAACAACGACGCGCCCCGGATGAACCCGGGCTTCGACTCCCGTCGCGGCGCCGGCAACACGAACGACCTCCGCGGCAAGATCCTCCGGATCACGGTGCAGGAGGACGGGTCGTACACGATTCCCGACGGCAACCTCTTCCCGGTGGGAACCGAGAAGACCCGCCCCGAGATCTTCGTGATGGGTGTCCGTAACCCGTTCAAGATCGACGTGGACGCCGAGACGAACACCCTCTCCTGGGGCGACTACGGCCCCGACGCCACGAAGGCCGCTGCGGCCGACGGCATCCGCGGCCCGATGGGTCTCGTCGAGTGGAACGCCACGGGACTGGACCAGCCGCACAACTCCGGCTGGCCCTATGTCCACGGACCCAACGCGCCGTACAACGAGTGGAACTTCGAGACGTCGACGCCCCGCGGCTTCTTCGACCCGGAGAACCTGAAGAACAACTCGCGCTGGAACACCGGCCTCGTCGACATCCCGGATGCCAAGCCGGCGACCGTCTACTACGGCGACAACCCGGGCGACCAGCCGTTCGACGAGCTCGTCAACTTCGGTACCGGCACCGGCCAGGGCCCGATGGGTGGACCGGTCTACCACTTCGACGAGGCCACCACCTCGACGTCGAAGTTCCCGGCCTACTGGGACAAGAAGACCTTCTTCGGCGAGTTCTCGCAGGACTACATCGCGGCGTTCACGCTGGATGAGAAGCGCGCGGTCACGCACATCGAGGACTTCCTCCCCAACGCGGCGCTCAGCCAGGCCGCGCAGCCGATCCACGACAACCCGATGGACATGGAGTTCGGCCCTGACGGGTCGATGTACGTGCTCGAGTACGGCGACGGATTCTTCCGCGCCAACCCCGACGCGGGCCTCTACCGGATCGACTACGCCGAGGGCAACAAGGCCCCGCAGGCGCGCTTCACGGCGACTCCGCTGTCGGCGTCCCAGACGCCGCTCGAGGTCAGCTTCGACGCCACGGGATCGACCGACCCCGAGGGTGACACGCTCACCTACGACTGGGACTTCGACGGCGACGGCACCTTCGACGCCACGGGAGTCACGGCCACGAAGACCTACACCGAGCTCGGACAGTTCACGGCCCGACTGCGCGTCACCGACGCCAAGGGCACGTTCAGCCTGACCTCGCGGGTCATCTCGGTCGGCAACCAGGCGCCGCAGATCCAGATCCAGACGCCCGGCAACGGCTCGTTCTTCTCGTGGGGTGACGCGATCCCCTACCGGGTGACCGGCACGGACGCGGAGGACGGTAACCAGATCGTCAGCAGCCGCGTGGGCTGGACCTACGGCCTCGGCCACGACGAGCACGCCCACCCCGAGGTCACCGGCACCGGCGCCACGGGAGCGTTCCCCACGTCGAAGGACTCGCCCGAGCACGGCCCCGGCGCGCTGCTGTACGGCACCGTCGTCGTGACCTACACGGACGCCGGCTTCAACGGACTGCCCCCGGCCGCGGCAGAGGCGACGCTGCGGCTGAACCCGAAGACGCAGGAGGCGGAGCACGCCGCCCGCGAGGGTGTCCTGCCCTACGCGGACACCACCGCCAGCGGCGGCAACGCGGTCAGCGGACTCGGTGCGGGATCCTTCCTGCGCTGGGACCCGGTGAACCTGGCGAACCTGACCGGAGTCGTGGTCCGCGCCACCGGTGAGGGCACCGTCGACCTCCGCTGGAACGCCGCCGACGCGGCTCCCTTCGGAACCGCCACCATCCCCGCCGGAGCCGGCTGGCAGGACGTCCTCGTCCCGTTCGCCGCCGCTCCCCAGGGCACCGGGTCGCTCTACGTGACCTCGCCCAGCGGCCTGTCGCTCGACTCCCTGACCTTCCAGGGCGCCGGAGCCGGCGATAAGACGGCCCCGACCGTCACGGCGACGCTCGACCCCGCTGCTCCCACCGGAGTCGGCGGCGTCTACAACACGCCCGTGACGCTCGGCCTCGCCGCCACCGACAACGGAGCGCTCTCCACCGTCCAGTACTCCGCCGACAACGGCGCGACGTGGACCACGGTCCGCGCCGCCAACGGCGCGTACACGGTTCCGTTCACCACGAACGGCGCCCGGACGATCCAGTACCGCGCCACCGACACGGGCGGCAACGTCTCGACCGTCGGCACGGTGTCGTTCACGATCGACCTGGCCGCGGCGAACGCCCCGACCGTCGCGTCGACCACCACCGTGGCGCTCTCGGCTCCCCGCGTGACCTTCGGGGCACCCGGAGAGGCGAGCGTTACCGTCACCGGTGAGGGCGGAACACCCGGCGGAGAGGTCGTCCTGTACGAGGGCGACACCGAGCTGGGACGCTCCGCGCTGAAGGACGGCACGGCGACCTTCGCCCTGCCGCAGACCCTCGGCGCCGGCACGCACACCCTCCGAGTCGCCTACGGCGCCGACGACACCTTCACGGCGTCGGAGGGCACCGCCCGTCTGATCGTCTCGAAGGCCGCCTCGGTGCTCACCGCGACCGTTTCGCCGAACCCGGTCAAGCCCGGCGCCAGCGCGCAGGTCTCGATCAGCGCGGAGTCCGCCACCGGCGTCGCCGGCACGGGCGAGGTGACGGTGATGGTGAAGAGGAACCTCTCCACCGTCGCGATGCTCACGGGCACCCTCGACGAGAACGGGGACGTCGTCGTGACGCTGCCCAAGCTCGCCGCGGGCAGCTACAAGCTCACCGTCACCCACACCGCTACGGCGAACACGACGGCCGCGTCCACTCTGCTGAACCTCACCGTCCAGCAGTAGCGACCGTGCAGGGGCCGGCCCGACCGGGCCGGCCCCACCTCCCGAACCACCTGCCATTTCGAAGGAGAAATGATGCACCACCACCACGCATCCATCACAGCCAAGCCGATGAGCCGACGCTCGCTGATGACGGCCCTGGCCGCATCGACGGTCGCGGTCGGCGTCGGAGCGGGAGCCCTCGCGGCGCCCGCCGGGGCCGCACCCGCGCCCTCGTCCGGATCCACGCGCCTGGTCCCGATCAACCGCATCGGCATCCAGCTCTACAGCGTCCGCGATAAGGTCTCGTCCCTTGGCTTCCGGGCCGTCTTCGAGGAACTCGGCCGCATCGGCTACAGCGAGATCGAATTCGCCGGGTACACCCAGGGCACCGTCGGAGCGATCACCCCGCAGCAGATCCGCCAGCTGCTCGACGACAACGGCCTGCGCGCCGTCGGCTCGCACGTCGGCACGAACCTCCTCCGCTCGGAGCTGGGCAAGCAGATCGAGATCGCGCAGATCCTCGGCACGCCGCACCTCGGCACCGGCAACGCGCCCACCACCGTCACCACCAAGGCGGGCTACCTCGCCGCGGCGGAGGAGTGGAACCGCTGGGGCCAGCAGGTCTCGGCCGCGGGCATGAAGCTCTACCAGCACAACCACGCGGGCGAGTTCGCCTTTGCCTCGGACGACCCGGCGACCCGCCTGTACGACCTGTTCTACGACAACACCGACCCGCGCCAGGTGTACCTCGAGATGGACGTCTACTGGGCGTACGTCGGCAAGAAGCTCTACCCGGGCTTCGAGCCGCTCGACTACATCACGCGCAACCCGCGCCGCTACCCGATCCTGCACCTCAAGGACGGCAAGACGAACAACGCCAACACCAACGGCTACGACATCGTCGAGTTCGGTGCGGGCAACCTGCCCTACCAGGCGTTCCTCTCGGAGCTGCGCGACCGCGGCCAGCGCTTCGGCGTCTGGGAGCAGGACACCGCTCCCACCCTGGCGACGCCGCCGAGCACCGGGAACTCCCTCGAGGCCGCTTCCCGCAGCTACTCCGCGATCGCAGCGCTCCGTGGCTGAGCGCAGGCCGCGCCGCGCGCGCCGCACCGACAGCACCACCACCAGCACGACGCGCACGAGCGCACCGAGGAGAATCCCCATGAAGTGGAAGACGCCCACGGCGGTCCTCGCGGCCGCATCCCTCGCGATGGTCGCTGCACCGTCCGCCTTCGCGGCGACGACGGACTGCAGCACCGAGCTGGGGAACCAGACGATCACCGGCGACCTCAACGTCGCCGCCGGGGACACCTGCGTCCTCGGCGGCGTGACCGTCACCGGCACCGTGACCGTCGGTGACGACGCCTGGCTGGACGCCACCTCGGCGACCATCGGCGGCGACGTCATCGGCACCGACGCCTACGGCATCTCGATCGACGGCACCAGCATCGGCGGAGACGTCGTGTCGTTCTCGGAGGGGAGCCGCAACGGCTTCCTCTACCTGCGCGACCTCACGGTCGGCGGGATGGTCGAGGCCGGCGGCATCGACGTCGAGTTCAGCGACCTCTCGGTCGCGGGTGGAGTGAGCACCGCGGCGGCGAACTACGTCGACGTGGACCGTACGAGTGTGGGCGGCGACGCAGTCTTCGCGGACAGCGACTTCGGCGTGAGCGTCCACGGCGCGATCGTCGGCGGCTCGCTCTCGGTCACCGGCTCCTCGCGCGGCGTGCTCCTGGGCGCCGAGGCGGACGGCTCGTCCAGCACGCTGGGCAACACCGTCGGCGGCGATGTGACGCTGTCGGGCAACTCCGGCAACGTCCAGCTCGCGGGCTCGACGGTCGGCGGACGCATCGTCCTTGCTGGCAACGCTCCGGCGGTCAACTTCGGAGCGGGCAACTCCGCCTCCGCTGTCTCCGGCGACTTCACGGGAACCGCGGCGGGCGCTGCGGCCGAGGGCGACCAGTCCGTGGCCGTCATCGTCCCCGAGGCCCGCGAGGGCGAGCTGACCTGGACGCTCGAGGGCACCAGCAACCTGGTGAACCTCGGTGTCGCCGAGGAGAAAGGCGACCACTTCGCCGCCTCCGGTGAGCTCGTGCCGGTCCGCGTGACCGACTCGCGCCTCAACGGGCCGGCCTGGTCGGTGTCCGGGCAGCTGAGCGACTTCCGCGCAGGCAGCCAGACCGTCTCGGGCAAGTACCTCGGCTGGGCCCCCGAGGTCCTGGAGAACGACGGTGGTGCCGTCGCCGGCGCTTCCGTTCCCTCCGGCTTCGACTCGGGGGAGGGCCTCGCTACCGCCCGCGTCCTCGGCTCGGCCGCGGCCGAGCACCCGACCGGATCCTCGGTCCTCGGCGCCGACCTCGACCTGAAGCTCCCGCTCTCGGTCGGAACCGGCACCTACACCGCGACGCTGACGCTCACCGCGCTCGGCTAGCCCCGTGGGGCGGCCCCCGTGGCCGCCCCGCCCCCCTCCCCCTCCCCCTCCCCCTCCCCCTCCCCCTCCCCCTCCCCCCACCCCTCGTCTCCCGCGAGATGCCACTTATGACGCCCGCGCTCGGCGCGTCGCCGTCATAAGTGGCATCTCGCGGGGGGGGTATCCGCACTGCAAGGGAAGCCTGATTGATGCCACGCACCTCCCGCACCACCGCCGCCCTGCTGCTCGTGACGCTCCTCGCGGCCGGCCAGGCGGATGCTCAGGAGGCGGACGCCGCCGTCACCTGGGGCGTGCGCCCCGCCGATACCGAGCAGGGGAGCGAGCGACCGAACTACGCCTACGCCCTCGACCCGGGCGGGCAGCTGAGCGACGCGCTGATCGTGTCGAACTACGACGACGAGCCGCAGACCTTCCGCGTCTACGGGGCCGACGGCTTCATCACCGAAGCGGGTCAGCTCGACCTACTGCCCGCCGCGAAGCCCTCGACCCAACTGGGCAGCTGGATCTCGTTCGAAGCGCCCGAGGTCACCGTCCCCGCAGGCGAGAGCGTGCAGGTGCCGTTCGAGCTCGTCGTCCCCGACGACGTCACACCCGGCGACTACGCCGCGGGTGTCGTCTCCTCGATCCTGGTGGAGGGCGAGACCGGAGTGTCGGTCGACCGGCGCCTGGGCTCCCGGATGTACCTGCGTGTCGGCGGCGACCTCGTTCCGCGCCTGTCGATCGACGGCCTCGCGGTCTCGTACGACGGCGGTTGGAATCCCTTCGCCCCCGGCTCAGCGACCGTCGACTACACCGTGACCAACGCGGGCAATACCCGCATCGCTCCGGGCGCCGAGATCAGCGTCGCCGGCCTCCTCGGCCTCGCGCCGGTGTCCGCGACTGATCCGGAGCCGCTGCCGGAGTTGCTGCCCGGCACGTCCGTCTCGCGGACGCTGACCGTGGCCGGCGTCTGGCCGCTCTTCGTCGCGACCGCCCGAGCCGCGCTCTCGGGCACCGTCGTCACCGCCGACCAGGCGGCTCAGGCCGACTCCGCCGTCGTCATTCCGAATGTGCCGGTCGCCACGGCCGAGTCCACCGCCGCGGCCATGCCGTGGAGCGCGCTGCTCCTGCTCGCCCTGCTGATCGGGCTCGTCGTGCTGACTGTGGTGCGCCGCCGCCGCCGGGCCGCCGGGGAGCAGGCGCGGATCGACGCCGCCGTGGCCGCCGCTCTGAGCGCCCAGCCCGAGGCGGCCGACCGTGCGGAGGTTGGCTCCTGACCGGGTGCGGCCGGTGCGATTCGCAGGGGATCGCGCCGTCGGGGCCCGTTTCTGCCCGTCGCGCCGTCCGTGCATGCCGGATCCCCTGCGAATCGCACGGGCCCCTGCGAATCACACCGGCTCCTGCAGAGCGCACGCCGGCGCTAGCCGCCCGCCCGCCCCTCCGCGCGCAGCTGCTCGAGGAAGCCGTCGACCACGGCGGGGCTGAGCAGGTGCCCGCGCAGCATCAGCGCCGCGCCGCGCACGCCTCCGCTGCCGCCGAGCTCGGCGGTCACCAGGTCGAGCCGCTGGGTCGCAAGCGGGAGCGAGCGCTCGTCGATCACCGAGCGCACGGCCGCGAGGATCTCCGGGCTGGCCAGGGCGACCGATCCGCCCAGCACGATGACGGAGGGGTTCAGCAGGCTCACGCAGGTGGCCAGCACTTCGCCGAGCTGGAGCCCCGCGATCCGCGCCGCCTCGACCGCGTCGGGGTCGCGCGCCGTGAGCAGGTCGATCAGGTCACGCACCGACTGCACGTCTCGTCCCGCCCGGGCCAGCCCGGCGGCCAGGGCGGAACCGCCGGCGACCGCCTCGAGGTCCCCCTCCTGACCACCGGCCGCGGCCGGAGCCGTGCGCGGGACCTGCACATGGCCGAGGTCGCCGGCCGAGCCGAGAGCGCCGCGCTGCAGCCGGCCCGACGAGACGATGCCCGCACCGATACCGGTGCCGACCTTCACGAACATCAGGTCGAGGGCGTGCGGGAAGCGCGAGGCCCGCTCGCCGAGCGCCAGCAGGTTCACGTCGTTGTCGACCAGGACGGTGGTGTCGAAACGCCGACGCACGAAGGCGGGGATGTCGAAGCCGTCCCAGCCGGGCATGATCGGCGGGCGTACCGGGCGGCCGCTGGCGTGCTCGACGGGTCCAGGCACACCGACTCCGATGCCCGCGAGTACGGAGCGCTCGACGCCGGCTCCGGCGAGGAGGTCCCCGCAGACGTCGAGCGCGTGCCCGAGCACCGCCTCCGGACCCTGCGCGATGTCGAGCTCCTCGCGGCGCTCGGCGATGACGCGCCCGTCGAAGTCGGTCAGCGCGATGGTCGAGTGCGCCGCACCCAGGTCGATGGCCAGGAGCGAGCGCACGGCCGGGTCGAAGACGAGGCGGGCGGAGGGGCGTCCGCCGGTCGAGGGCGCGCGATCGAGGTGGGCGATCAGCCCCAGCTCGAAGAACAGCTCCAGCCGCGTCATCACTGCGGTCCTCGCCAGGCCGGTCTCCTCCACCAGCTCGGCGCGAGTGCGCGGCCGACCGTCGGCGAACAGCCTCAGCAGGTCGCCGGTCGCGGTACCCGCGCGCTCAGCCACGCTCAGCTCCTTCGCTCGGCCCGGCTGGCGGGTTCGGGGGACGGCACACCTGAGGAAACCAGTCACCGCACGGTCGCGCAATCTCGGCGCGCCCCCTGTGCGGGTTGTGCGCGAGACGGTCGGTCGCAGGCGCGCCGCGCGTCGCGCCGAGGCCCCTCCCCACTCCGACCGCCGGGATGCGCGGCGAGGATCGTCGCCCCGCCCGGCGTTCCGACCCCTTCCGCCCCGCCGGCCCGTTCCGGCCCACCAGCCCTTCCCGACAGGAGAGAACGATGACCTCGTCCGATACCACCAGCACAGGTGCCCCCCGATCGGGCCAGCGCATCGGCCTCTGGCTGATCGGGGCCCGGGGCAGTGTCGCCACCACGGCCGTCGTGGGCCTGCACGCCCTCGCCGCAGGCACCGCGCCCAGCTCGGGCTGCGCCACCACGACCCCCGCCTTCGAGGACGTCCCGCTCGCGGGCTTTGCCGACATCGTCGTCGGCGGCCACGACGTCGCGCCGACCCCGCTGCTCGAGAAGGCGATGGGCCTCGCGGCCGGCGGCATGTTCCCGGCCTCAGTGGTCGCGGAGGTCGCCGAGCGAATCGACGCGACCGACGCCGAGATCCGCCTCGCTCCCACCGACGCGGCCTCGCAGCAGGAGGAGATCGACCGGCGCGCCGCCGACATCGTCGCCTTCCGCGAGCGCCACGGCCTCGCGCGGGTCGTTGTGATCGACGTCGCCTCGACCGAGGTCCTGCCCGCCGACCGCCCCGAGTTCCACGACCTCGCCGCCCTGCGCGCCGCCCTCGCGCGTCCGGGTGAGCGCCTGCTGCCGCCGAGCTCGATCGCCGCCCTCTCGGCCGTCGTCGCGGGCGCGGCCTACGCCTGTTTCACTCCGTCGACCGCGCTGGCCCCGCCGGCGCTGGAGGAATGGGCGGCCGAGGCCGGAGTCCCGATCGCCGGTCAGGACGGCAAGACCGGGGAGACCCTGCTGCGCAGCGTGCTCGCGCCGATGTTCACGGCGCGTGGAATGCGTGTGCTCTCGTGGGCGGGCGCGAATCTGCTCGGCGGCGGCGACGGGCAGACCCTCGCCGACCCGGAGGCGGTGCGCTCGAAGCTCGTCTCGAAGAACCGCGGACTCCGCAGCCTGCTGGGCGACGACGTCGTCACTCCGCTGCACATCGACAACGTGCCGGACCTCGGCGACGTCAAGACGGCCTGGGACCACGCGCACGCCGAGGGCTTCCTCGGCTCGCGGATCACCGTGCAGACCATCTGGTCGGCGTACGACTCCGCCCTCGCCGCCCCGCTGATCCTCGACCTCGCCCGCCTGCTGGCGCTCGCGGACGAGGCCGGAGTCTCGGGCCCGGTCGGCGAGCTGGGCTTCTTCTTCAAGGACCCGTGGGGGAGCGACGTGCACGGCTTCGCCGAGCAGACCGCGGAGCTGGTGGCCTGGGCTGCCCGCACCGGCGTGCTCGTCGCCAAGCGCCGCACGCCGGTAAGCAGCAGGACGCGGGGCGATGGCTGAGCTGCGCGACTATCTCGAGTTGGTCCGCGCGAAGGCAGCGCTGACCGTGATCGGCGACACCGTCGCGGGCGGAGCCTGGGCGGGCCGCGGAGTCGGGGCGCGCATCCTCGCGCTCCCGCTGTCCTCGGCGCTGCTCTACTCGGCGGGGATGGCGCTCAACGACTCTGCGGACGCCGAGCTCGATGCCCAGGAGCGGCCCGAACGGCCGATCCCGTCGGGGCGGATCCGGCGCTCGGCGGCGCTGGGCACGGCGGCCACCCTGACCGTAGCGGGGATCGCGGTCGCGGCTGTGGTGGACGGACGGCGCTCGCTCGCGCTCGCGCTGCCGCTCGCGGCCGGGATCTGGTCGTACGATCTGCTCGCGAAGCCGACTCCGCTGGGTCCGCTCGTGATGGCGGCCTGCCGCGGACTCGACGTGCTGCTCGGCGCGGGCGTCGACGGCGTGCGCGCGGCGGCCCCTGCCTCCGCCGCCGTCGCCGCCCACACGCTGGGCGTCACCGTGCTCTCGCGCGGCGAGGTGCACGGCACCACCCCGGTCGCGGCGGGAGCGGCGGCGGTCGGGACCGCGACGATCGCGCTGTCCACCGTGGTGGGCGCCCTCGCCGAGTGCCGGGCCGCCCCGGCGGTGGTGGTCGCCGCGGGCCTGGGTCGCTGGCTCCTGCTCGTGCTCACCGCGCAGCTGCATGCGGTCAGGAGGCCGACGGCCGCGGCCGCGCGCACGGCCACCCGCGCGGGCATCACCGGGATGATCTCGCTGCAGGCCGCGCTGGCCGGACTGAAGCGGCCGGAGCTGGGTGTCGCGCTCCTCGCGCTCGACGCGCTCGGCTCCCTCCTGCTCCGCCGCCCACGGAAGGGGGACATCACATGAGCGGCCTAGTCCTCGGCTACGGCACCAACGGCTTCGCCGACCACACTCTCGAGGACGCGCTGACCGTGATCCACGCCGCCGGCTACCGCGCCGTCGCGCTTACCCTCGGGTATCCGCACCTGGATCCGTTCGCTGCCGACTGCCGCGAGCAGACCCTCGCGTTGCGGGCGCGGCTCGAGGCGCTGGACCTGCGTGTCGTGATCGAGACCGGCGCCCGCTATCTGCTCGATCCCTTCACGAAGCACCGCCCCACGCTGGTCGATGAGGAGGCGGAACCCCGGCTGCGGTTCTTGGAGCGCGCCATCGAGATCGCCGCGCTGCTGGGTGCCGACGCAGTCTCGCTCTGGTCGGGCGTCGTGCCCGCGGGCGGCGACCGGGCCGCGGCCTGGCGTCTCCTGGTCGAGCGGATGCGCGGAGTCGTCGCTGCGGCCGAGCGCCACGGCGTACGGCTGGCGTTCGAGCCCGAGCCGGGGATGCTGGTCGAGACGGTCGCCGACGCGCTGCTTCTGCGCCGCGAACTCGGCGATCCGGAGTCGTTCGGGCTGACGGTCGACCTCGGGCACTGCGTCGTGGTCGAGCCCGAGGGCGTGGTCGGCGCCCTCCGCAGCGCCGCCGGCCTGCTGCTCAACGTGCAGGTCGACGACACGCGTGCGCAGCGGCACGAGCACCTCGAGCTCGGCACCGGCTCGCTCGACCTCGCGGCCGCCTTCGCGACCCTCGCCGAGATCGGCTATCGGGGGATCGCCGCCGTCGAGCTGCCCCGGCACTCGCACGACGCGCCCCGCCTGGCACTCGCGAGCCTCGCCGCGATGCAGGAGGCGCTCGGCGGCGCCTCGGCGCGCGTCGAGCACCCGTGGACCACGGCCACCCGCGCCGCGGTCCTGGAGCGCCCGTCGCGGATCGAACGGTTCTTCCCCGCGGCGGGGCGCGAAGCTGGACGCGAGCCGCTCCGGCCCGCCGAGGATCCGCACGGCCTCGTCCACGGCACGCACGACGACGCGGCCCGCGCCGCCCTGGTGCACGCCGCCGCTCAGGCGCTCGGCGACGACGACCTGGCCGCTCTTCTCCTCCGTCTCTACCGGGGCGGGGACGGCGCCGAGCGCCGGGGAGTGCTGGCCGGGCTGAACGTCCTCGGCGACCCGGGACCGGCGACGACCCTCGCGGGCCTCGAGCTGACTGCCGACGCCCTGCGCGCCAACGACACCCGACTCGTTGCCGCGGCGATGGGCTCCTTCGCCCACCGCCACCTGGACGCGCACGCCTGGCGGCACGGGGTGCTCAAGCTCGTCTTCCTCGGCATCCCGCTCGCAGCGGTCGCCGGGATCCAGGAGCGCAGCGACGCCGAGCTGCGCGCGATGGCCGCTCGCTTCGCCGACGAACGCCGCGCGGCCGGGCGCCCCCTCCCCACCGATCTGGCGGTGCTCTTGCCGAGCTGACCGCCCCCGAACGTCGCCCCGACCGCGGGGCCGCTACCACCGATGAGAAAGGCGCGACGATGCGCATCTTCGACCCGCACATCCACATGACCTCCCGCACCACCGACGACTACCAGGCGATGTTCGACGCCGGCGTCCGCGCGGTCGTTGAACCCTCCTTCTGGCTCGGCCAGCCGCGCACGAACGTCGGCTCGTTCACCGACTACTTCGACGCCCTGATCGGCTGGGAGCGCTTCCGCGCCGCTCAGTTCGGCATCCGCCACCACTGCACCATCGGGCTGAACCCGAAGGAGGCGAACGACCCGCGCTGCCGGGCCGTGCTGCCCGAGCTGGACCGCTACCTCGCCAAGGACGGCGTGGTCGCGGTCGGCGAGACCGGCTACGACTCGCTCACGCCCGAGGAGGACCAGGTCTTCCGCCAGCAGCTCGAGCTCGCCGGCGAGCACGGCCTCCCCGCGATGGTGCACACCCCGCATCGCGACAAGGAGTCGGGCACCCGCCGCACCCTCGAGGTGGTCGCGGACTCGGGGCTCGCGCCCGGTCAGGTGCTGGTCGATCACCTCAATGAGGTGACGGTCGACGCGGTCCGCGACTCCGGCTGCTGGATGGGCTTCTCGATCTACCCCGACACCAAGATGGACGAGACCCGCCTGGTGACACTGGTCGAGCGGATCGGGCTGGACCGCGTGCTGGTCAACTCCGCCGCCGACTGGGGCCGCTCCGATCCGCTCACGACCGCGAAGACCGGCCGCCTGCTGCTGGTGGCCGGCTTCAGCGCGGCCGACGTGGACCGCCTGCTCTGGCAGAACCCGGTCGAGTTCTACGGGCAGAGCGGACGCCTGGACCTCTCGCCCGTCGCGGGCTTCGACAGGGCCCGGGCCGGCGGGACCTTCGAGGGCAACTCCGTGCTGCGGGGCGCGCCGCGCGTGGCGGAGGTCGTCTGATGCACCTCTCGTACTGCACCAACGTCCACCCCGCCGAGGACCTGGCCGGAGTGGTCCGCCAGCTCGACGTGTACGCCGGGCCCGCGCGCATGGCCGCCGGGCTCGCGCTGGTCGGAGTCGGCCTGTGGATCCCGCGCGATCTCGCGGCCCGCCTGGTCGCCAGCGCCGAGGACCGCGCGGTCCTGCGGGCGGCGCTTCAGCGCAACGGCCTCGAGGTCCGCACGCTGAACGCCTTCCCCTACGCCGCGTTCCATGCCGACGTCGTCAAGCTCGACGTCTACCGGCCCGACTGGACCACCCCGGAGCGCCTGGAGTACACGATCGACTGCGCGCGGATCCTCGCCGACCTGCTGCCGGCGGGCGCCGACGGCAGCATCTCGACGCTGCCGCTGGGCTGGCGGGAGGGCTGGGGCCGGGAGCAGGATGACGCGGCCTGCCGCACCCTCGCCCGTCTCGTCGAGGAGCTGCGCGACCTGCGCCGCTCCACCGGCCACGCGATCCGCCTGGCGATCGAGCCCGAGCCCGGCTGCATCCTCGACACGGTCGACGATGTCGTCGAGTGGCTGCACCCGCGGATCGGAGTGGTGGATCCGGCGTTCGTCGGCGTCTGCCTGGACACCTGCCACCTCGCCGTGTCCTTCGCCGACCCGGCCACCGCCGTCCGCCGCATCCGCGACGCGGGCCTGCGCGTGGTGAAGGTGCAGGCCTCGGCCGCGCTGCACCTGGAGGACCCGGCTCACCGCGCCGCGCTGGCTCCGTTCGTCGAGAAGCGCTACCTGCACCAGACCCGCGAGAACGGGATCGACGGCGTGCTCCGCGTCGACGACCTGCCGGAGGCGCTCGACACGCTCCCCGGCACCGGACCCTGGCGCGTGCACTTCCATGTGCCGCTGCATCACCGGCCCGAGGCGCCGCTCTCGGCGACCACGGCCGTCCTGGCGGAGGCGGTCTCGGCGGTCGATACCGCCTGGCCGTACGACGAGATCCACCTCGACGTCGAGACCTACACCTGGTCGGTACTCGCCGACGCGCCAGCCGACCTCTCCACGGGGATCGGCGCCGAGCTCGCCTGGGCAGCCGAGCACCTGCTCACCCCCGCCTCCCGTGATGCGCTGCTGGCGCCGCTGCTTCCGCAGGCGGTTGCGCTGTGAGGCCCGTGCTGCTGCTCGACGTGGTCGGGCTGACCTCGACGGCCCTCGCCGACATGCCCCGCCTCTCCCGCCTCGCCCGCGGCGGCGGACGCCTCCCGCTGGACACGGTGCTGCCCGCGGTCACCTGCAGCGTGCAGTCCACCATGCTCACCGGGTCGATGCCCGCCCAGCACGGGATCGTCGGCAACGGCTGGTACTTCCGCGACCTCGGCGAGGTGCACCTCTGGCGCCAGCACAATCGCCTGGTCACGGGGGAGAAGGTCTGGGAGACCGCGCGTCGGCGCAGTGGGGAGCCGTACCGCGCGGCGAACGTCGGCTGGTGGTACGCGATGGGGGCGACGACCGACGTCACCGTCACTCCGCGCCCGATCTACCACGCCGACGGCCGTAAGTCACCCGACGCCTACGTGCGCCCGACGGCGTTGCACGACGAGTTGGTGTCGCGCTTCGGCGCTTTTCCGCTGTTCCAGTACTGGGGGCCGACCGCGTCGCTCCGCTCGACCCAGTGGATGGTCGATGCGACCCGGCATGTGCTGGCCGGCGACGGCTCCGGCCCGCCCGAGCTGACCTGCGCCTACCTACCGCACCTCGACTACGACCTCCAGCGCTTCGGGCCGGACTCGCCCGAGGCGCGCCGGGCCGCGACGGAGCTCGACGGGGTGCTCGCTCCACTGCTCGATGACGCGGAGGCGCTGGGCGCCTCGGTGATCGTGGTCGCCGAGTATGGGATCGCCGCTGCGGACACCCCGGTCGACGTGAACCGGGCGCTGCGTCGCGAGGGCCTGCTCGAGGTGTATGTGCAGGACGGCCGGGAGCAGCTCGACCCGTGGACCTCGCGCGCGTTCGCGGTCGCCGACCACCAGGTCGCGCACGTCTACGTGCAGGGTGCGGCCGATCTGCCGCGGGTGCGCTCGCTCCTCGAGGCGCTCGACGGCGTTGATGAGGTGCTCGACCGGGAGGCGCAGGCCCGCTACGGCCTCGACCACGAGCGCTCCGGGGAGTTCGTGGTGGTTGCTCGGCCGGGCGCGTGGTTCACCTACTACTACTGGCTCGACGACGACCGCGCGCCCGATTTCGCGCGCGGTGTCGACATCCACCGCAAGCCCGGGTACGACCCGGCCGAGCTCTTCTTCGACCCGGCCGACCCGCTGGTGAAGGCGAAGGCGGCGGGCAACCTGGCCAAGAAGGCGCTCGGGCTGCGCTACGCGATGAACCTAGTGCCGCTGGACGCGACGCTGGTGCGCGGCACGCACGGGAGGCTGCCGTCCTCGTCGGCCGACACTCCGCTCGTGCTGACCTCAGATGCGGACCTGCTGCCGGCCGGCGCCGCGTCGCTCCCGGCCACCGCGGTGCGCGATCTGGTGCTCGCGGCGCACGGGCCGTCGCTCGCCACGGCCGCGTCGGCGCTCGCCCGCTGACGCTGGCGGCCCGCGCCGCATGTGCGGGCGACCCGCCTGCGGCGGGTGCTCACGACCAGCGAGCGAGTCGGTCCTCGACCATCGGAGCGTTCTTGGCGAGCGCGGTCCGCCAGGTGAGGACGTTGTCGTTCTGGAGCCGGCCGACGACGAGGATCGGGTGGACCTGCAGCCGCTCCGACACGGCCGCGACCCACTCCGCTCCGATCCGGCCCGGAACGGGACCACGACGCCGGTTGACGAGCCGGCGGTAGCAGCTCGACTCGCGACGAGGAGGTCCTCGTCCCGCTCCACGGACTACAGCGAGTCGCCTCACCGCAACCAACCTCCCCGGGCGGTGCAGCTAACGCTTGCTAGCCTTGTCCCCCGATCACTCCCCTCTTGTGCCGACATGCGCATAAAGCGCGGCGCTCATTTCATGACTACGAAAAGCAAAATAAACACAAATACGAAGAGTGTTATTTATAAGGTCTGATCCGCGCGTGTCGCTGTAAAGACATCGACTTCTCGCGCGAGAGAATGGAGGTTCCTACACACCATTCTTGAAGTGAGAAGTCGATGCGCTATGACTCTACTACAGGTTTGAGCTCTGGACAGGTGACGGAGTTGGTGGCTCGGATATTCCAGATCCTGTCCGGGCGTTCCTCGTTGCCGGGACGCTCGGCCCCTGTCAACCCGCCGTTTCCGAAACCGATCGTGACTGCTCGGCGCACCAGCTTTGTCGCTCGACCCGGGGTGAGCGCAGCGCGTTCGGAACGTCGTAGAGCGAAGTCGAGCGCCCAGTCAACGACCTGGGTCGTGAGGGCAGCAGCGCGGCAGCTCGTCGTCGACGGTCAACGCCATCAATGAAGGTGAAAGTGCGGGGTCTCATGCACTGAAGCGGAAAGAAGCGCCACCGGCAGGTCGACCTCGTCGGGGTCGCAACTGCATGACCGCTCACCCAGGGTCTGTGCAGTCATTGGTGCTCCTCGTCGAAAACAGCCTCCTGCGGCTGAATATATCCGTGAGGATCGTTCTTGCGTCATGAGACCCACCCGCCGCGTGGGGCGGCGGCAGGGCACGCGGGCTGGATTCTGACATGGCAGCGAGGCCCGTAGCCTCGAGCCATGTACACGCCGTGGGCTTCCAGCAATGCCGCCCGGTGCTCATCGACGGATGCTACTGGCACGACTGTCCCGAGCGCTTCAAGACGCCGTCGACAAACCGCGACTACTGGGAGGGCAAGATCGGTCGAAACCGACTCCGCGATATCGAGACCACCGAGTTGCTTGAGGAACGAGGATGGCGCGTGGTGCGGTTCTGAGAACACGAAGCTTCCACGTCTATCGCCACGAGCATCGTGGACGTCGCGCGTGACCGACGAGAGGTCACCCCCTGAGGGCAAACAGGCTCTCCGCCCAGTCGTCGGTGATCGTCTGGATCGGTGCGAGCCGGTTGGGAAAGTCTTTATGCCGCGCCATACGTGAGGTGAGCCCGTAACGGAACTCCCATCGTCCAACCGGTGAGAAGAGGCAGGCCGCGACGACGTCAAACCCGTCGACGGGGTAGAAGCGCGAGGCGGGATCTCCCTTGGAGGCCCGGGTCTTCTGAACCTCGACCTTGAAGCTGCCGCTGGCGGAGGTCTTCGGGCTTGCGTTCTTGCACTCGACTCTCCTCACCCTGCCGTCCGAGAGGGTGACGGTGAAGTCGTGCATCGCGTCCACGTCGAGCCGCTCGACGGCGGCGATGTCGGGCGAACTGTCGAGCAGGCGCTCCAGGTGGTATTCGGCGACCCCACCGCGGACGGCGACCGAGAGCCGGTTACGGCCACCGATGATGTCGAGGATCTGCTCGCTGGTGAGTGCGAACTGCTCCTCCAATAGGTGCCGACGTGGCAGCTCGTCGACCGCCGTCTTGCCTGCGAGTGCGACAGCAGCCGAGTAGCGCAGCGGCGGGTCCAAGCGCAGAGAGGTCGCTCGTCGTTCGAGGCGTGCGTAGTCGATGAGCCGGTCGGGGGTGAACGCGACGACTGTCTCCAGGCTGGTGGGGGAGCGGGGCTCGGAGCGTTTCGTTCCTGGCCGGTTGATCTTCTCCCAGACGTGCCAGCCGGACGCTGTGGCCTGTTGGATCTCCGCGTCCTTGGCATAGAAGGAGATGCCCATCGGCAGAGGGTCCCAGAGGTTGGCGTCCAGGCCGAGGATGACGCCGTCGGCGAGGTCGACGCCGAGGATCATGGTCACGTCCACGCCGGCGACATCCCGCCCGACGGGGTGCTCTCGCTTCCAGGACTCCTCGGCGCCGTAGCGGAGCTGTCCGCGGACCTCGTCGTCTGGGCGGTTCTTGATCGAATTCCCGGTGACGCGGAAGGGGTAGATGAGCATCCCGATCCGCTCGTCGGAGTCCAGCTGCACGCCGAGGTAGACCGGCGCGCGGTGTCGGTCGCTCGCGTACAGCACACGGCCGCCGGAGGCACGTACGGCGTCGAGGAGGAACGCATATAAGTCGCTGCGCCCCTGGACGCGGTAGACCTCGCCGAAGGCGCGTCCGGCGAGCGTCTCTTCCTCCACAGAACCCCTTCCGGCTCGGGTTGTCCACCGATGTCCTTGGTCACGGTGGGCATGTCGGTGGCTGTCGGCATACTCGTCTCGACGATACTGGTTGGACACGCACTGCCTGCAGAGGCCGGGCCGTGCGTGCACGGTGAGGAAGAGGTGGCACATGGGCGAGCAGCTTCCGGTGGTGAGTCTGTTCTCCGGAGCAGGGGGGCTCGACCTCGCCGTCGAACGTGCCGACGCCGAACCCCTCGCGGCCGGCGACCCTGGCAGCGGCCTCCTTCGCGTGTCGGTCGCGACGGACTACAACGAGCCCGCGTTGCAGACCTTGAAAGCGAACTTCGACGGCGCCACGACCCTCACCGGCGACATCCGACAGGTCCCCACCGAGCAGATCCTCGCCACCGCAGGGCTGCGGGCAAAGGAGCCGGTGCTGGTCGTTGGCGGCCCCCCGTGCACCCCATTCAGCAAGTCCGGGTTCTGGCTGGAGCAGAAGCGCGAGAGCCGCGACCCCAATGCCTCGCTGCTGGACGAGTACGTCCGTGTCGTGCGGGAGTCGCGCCCAGAGGCGTTCATCCTGGAGAACGTGCAGGGCCTGACGTACAAGACCCACAAGGCTCAGTTTGACCGGCTCCTTAGGGGACTCGGCGAACTCGGCTATAACCCGCAGTGGAAGGTGCTGTTGGCCGCGGACTACGGGGTCCCGCAGCTTCGTCGCCGTGTTTTCGTCGTCGGGCGCCGTGACGGGGAGAAGTTCGAGTTCCCCGAGCCCACCCACTCCGGATGGAGCGAGCACAGCCGTACCGTCGACGCCAGCAAAATCCCGCACATCACCACCTCTCAGGCGTTTGCCGGACTGCCCCGACTCGTGCGCGCGGCCGAAGACGAGATCGTCGACGGCAACTACGGAGAACTTGCCGCGGAGATCCCGCCTGGTCAGAACTACCTGTGGCATACCGAACGCTACGGCGGCCGTAACCACTTCGAATGGCGCAGTCGCTACTGGACCTTCCTGCTCCGCCTCGACCCTAACCGGCCATCCACCACACTCCAGGCTCAGCCCGGCCCGTGGGTTGGCCCGTTCCACTGGGAGAACGTCCGCACCGCCTCTGGCGAAGAACGTGCACGACGCCTCCGCGTCAACGAGATGCTGCGGCTCATGTCCTTCCCCGACGACTTCATGATCGACGGGCCCCGCGCCGACGTTCAGCGCCAGCTCGGCAATGCCGTCCCCCTGGAGCTTGGCAAAGCCGTGGTCCGAACGTTGATGGGTCAGCTCGGCTACCTCGATCGTGAAGCGACCGGCCGGGAACTGATCGTCGCGTGATGTGAAGCGGGCGGCAAGCCCCTGGCGGACGTGAGTCTCGATGACAGCGGGAGCATCCATACATCGTCCTATGCACGTTCGGCAAGAAGACATGTCCGGGCCACGATCGAGTCTTTGGTCCACTCCGCCGCATCGAGAACTCCTCCACTGTCATAGTTGAGTCCATCGCTCTGCAGGATGCGCTTCTTGGACTCGAAGTCTTTGTCGCCGAGCCGTATGTTGAGCGCATCGTTCACGAGGAGAAGGTTCCCGAGGCTTCCAACAACTTCGAAGGGCATTTCGTTGCGCAGCTCCTTCTGGGTGAGGAAGTGCTCAATCGTGAGTCGCTCGACGCTTGTTGTTGGTCCAGCGCTTGTCCCGAATGACCAGAGTGAGAGGCTTATGCAAAATTCGGGTAGGGCTTCACAAAACCCTGGTCAGAGGCCTGTTCGCTGGGCGCGCCAGGGAATTTTGCATAAGCCTCTGAGTCGCGTGCTGAGGTGTGCCCGACGATTGACTGCGCTTGCGTCGCCCGACGCTGAGCAACGCACCGCAAGCAGCGTCGTCCGCACGGCGTGCAGATCGTGTAAAAGGGGAAGGTGGAACCGCACCGGATTGGATTGGCGAAACGGTAGACGCAGTGCAACTGATCGTGAACGCGGCGGCGATCATCGGTGGTGCTGTTGTCTGGAGGCTGTACGTCGAGAACCTGTGCGCTGCGGTCACAGCGAAGGATGCGACTATCGAAACCGTTGAGAAGAGTCGCGATTTACGGAAAGACAAGGCACAGGAGCTGGAAAAGCGTAGTCCCGAGGTCGTTGAGAAGGTGCTCGCCGACCGCATCCAGATCAGAGATGGAGAGATTGCGCGTCTAAAAGCCGACAAGGAGTTCGACGCCATCGCCGTACGCACCTTCGACATCGACAAGGCATAACTGGAGCAGGATCTGTTTCGGACGCAGGGGTTTCGAGCGATGCTCGCACTGGAGGAAGAAAGATAGGAGGACTCAGAGCCCGTCGCCGGCGACGATGAGAGTGAGACTGGTAATTCGTTGCCAAAGATCGAGCTTATTGGCGAGGTGGCCGTTGATAGCGGTCAGCTCATGGTCACTGATCCCAGCTACATCGACGCAGAGTGGAAACGAGAGCCGTTCGCAATCGTAGGGGATATCGAACGCGACGAAGGCGCCCTGTTCAACCACTCATACGATGGCGCGTGTCGCTCGACGCTGAGAGGTGGACACGGTGAACTTGCGTTCGAGAAGGGCCCTGCGGGAGCCGGGGTCGCATTCAGCACGGCCTGGGGTGATGGTAGGTACCTGTACACGCGGAGAAGCACGACGGGCGTATCGTGCGGGTGTACGTCAAGAAATGAGGGCGCGCCGCACGGTCGATCGTTCGAAACGCCGGGCGGCGGAGATCGTCACTCCTCTGAGGATGCTCCTGTTCGGGCGGGCGGTGGCGAACGTCCATCACCGGCAGTGCCGCCCGCGATAATGAGGGAACGCGCTCGATGAGCAAAGCGGGAGCGAAGACTCCCTGAACAAGCGTCCGCGCTGTGACGGTCGCGACCCCACTCGTACTGACCCCGGAAGCGGACCCGCTGCCGCCCGCCGACGGCCCCGCTTCCACTCGCTGAGTGTGCAATTGATCCGTCCCGGACGGCCCGTGCGCGTGCGCGACATGGGCCGTCCGGGACGGATCAATCGGGAGGGCGCGTCAGCTGCGCGGTGCAGCGGGACTACGCCGATAGGTTACGAGCACTCGGACTGCGTGGTGAAGGTGACGTCGTTCTTGCCGTCGCCGTCCGTGTAGCCGACGGCGTCCGTCACATAGCCGGCAGTAGTCAGCAGGGTACTCGCGTAGTAAAGCTTTCCGTCGATGGTGAAGTACTGGTTGCCGACAGGCTTCTCCTTTCCGGTGAGCGTGTCGTACTTCGTCGGCTTGGCTCCTTCGATGCTCCGGTATGCCCCAGAATCTGTCGTGAAGGTGACGTCGTTCTTGCCGTCGCCGTCGGTGTACCCCTTCGCGGCGGTGACCGATCCGATCGTGGTCGTCGAGATCTCAGTGTTCGCGTAGAACAGCTTGCCGTCGCGAGTGAAGTACTGGTTGCCGACCGGAACGTCGGTGCTCAGGAGATTGGTGTACTTCGTCGGGGTTCCGCCGGCGATGCTGAGGTAGGCACCGTCGCTTGTCGTGAAGGTCACGTTGTTGCGACCCGCGCCGTCGGTGTAGGTCGAGTACTGAGTGACGTCGCCCGACGTCTCGGCGAGAGTTCCGGCGTAGTACAGCTTGCCGTTATCCACGAAGTACTGATTGCCGATCGGGGTTTGCGAACCGGTGCGGTTGTCGTATTTCTTGCCAGTGCCGCCCTCGATGCTGAGGTATGCGCCATCCTTCGTCGTGTAGGTGACGTCGTTTCGACCGTCTCCGTCGGTATAGGTGGCGGCGGCCTTGACTCCTGTCGCGATCCTAGTGTTGGCGTAGTAGAGATCGGTGCCGTCGAGGAAGTACTGGTTGCCGATCGGGGTTTCCGAACCGGTGAGCTTGTCGTATTTCTTGGGCGTGCCACCCTCGATGCTGAGGTATGCGCCCGCCTTTGAGTCGGTGACCTTCACCCCTGCGGACGTCGAGGCGGTCCCGGACGTGGCCGACACGGTCCGGGTGCCACTCCCGGCCTGCGCCTTTAGGCCGCTCACTGAGATGTTTCCGTCGGCGTCCGTGGTGAAGCTGCGGGGAGCGGTCGTTCCGTCACTCCAGGTCAATCCTGCTGGCAGCGTGATCGTGATCTTCGTGTTGGGAAGGGGCGCGCCGGACGCGTCCGTCGCCTGGACCACCATCGTCTTCACCGTCGCACAGGCGTCTGCGGTGTAGGGGCCGTTGGTGAACTTCAGGGTGATGGTGTTTGAGGCGGCGGCGGCCGGTGTCGCTGCAGCCATCGCGACGACGGGGATGGTCCAGGCGGCGCCCTTGACGAGAACGCGACGTCCTACGCCGTTCTCATTCGGGATCGACCAGCCATCCGAGAGGATGACTTCTTTGCCACGCGGTTTACGAGGGTTGTTCATGAGTACTCCAGACTTGTGATGATTGGGGTCGTCACATGATCAAGAATCAAACGTCGCTCGAAGGGACAACTTCCGAAATCTCGCAGAATTTGGTAGCAGCGCCTCGCAGAAATCGGTAACATCGTGAATGTTGTGACCGCCCGTTGCACGATGTAGATGTGCGGGACCGCCTCGCGTGCCTGTTCGACCGGGCTACTCTCGGAAGCTGCTCTTGTGGAATTTTCTAGAATTGCTGTAGTGGAGGAGAAGGGTATTTCGCTAGCCGGAGAGGAGGCGGCCGCGTGGATGGCAGATCATCGACGACACGTATCTTCGACAGACACGCTCCGAGTGCACGCGGATCGCGTGCAATTGAGCGACTTAGACATTAGTCGATTTTATCATAATTCACCCGACGTCACGTCTGCAATAGCCGTTGGAAGACATATGCTTATTGTCGTTCTCGACGGAAACATTGATGTCACGCATGGCGACGAGTACTTCGCAGCAAGCAAGGGGGAAGCTTTTGTGTACCCGAAAAGCCTTTCTGTCGTCATGCGAAGCGCTGCTCCTTTTGCCACTCTTGAACTAGAGTTCGGGGGGGGGGTCTCGGCTGGAAGTGGTACCGCCGCAGAGTCTCCGGCGGGTTCCTCGGGAGATCGCAACTCTGAGAATTCTGACGGCATCTGCGGCCAGCGCGCTAGCTATGGCTGTTGACATTAGCGAAAGAGCGTGGAGGTTTGTGCGAGGGTGTATTGAGAATGCGACGGCGGCGGTGCTTTCAGAGATTGAGACCCAGCCGCCGTCCGCGCCTCAATCTGCTGCGGAGAGGCTGTTCGAGCAGGCGCAGCGCGTCATCGAATCGCAGTACTACGACCCCGCCTTCACCGTGGCAAGACTGCGCGCCGATCTCGCGGTGTCGTCGAACATCCTGCATGCCGCATTCGCAGCGAGGGGGACGACACCTCTCACTGAGATTCGACGTGAGCGATTGCGAGCCGCAGATCGGCATTTCGCGATCCTGCTCGCGCCAACCAGTGAGGACCGGGAGATGGCTGCACGACGCTCCGGGTTCCATTCGCTCCGAGCGCTTCGGTCGGCTCGGAAGGCGCTGTCGTCGTGACAGCGTTGCTGAAGTGGTCCCGAGGAGCGGACGGATGCGCGCGCCGGGGAGCGTCAGCGGGAGTTCACACGCTATGGCGAGCCCGTCCGAAACCGCCACGCGATCGCTTCCGCGACCCGACGATGATCCCGAAACGGACGCCCCCCTTCCGTGACGCCACCGGCATCAACGGCTCGATCTGAGCCCACGCCACATCCGACAACAACTGAGTACGAGACACACACCACCCCTGCCGCCAACCAACACCACAAGTGAGGAGATATGCCCTCGAGGTGATGAAGGAGGCGCGGCCGATGGCAGAGTCCTCCGCCGCTCACCCCGGCACGAGCCCCGTGAGCCGCGCCGTCAGCCTCTCGACCGGGCCAGCGCCGAGCATGCGCCTCCACAGCAGTGCCGCCGCGCAGAGCCCGAGCACCAGGGCGAGAGCGGCGAGCGGAGCGTCGGCCGCGTAGCCCAAGCCCGCGCGAGCGAGCGCCGCGACCAGGGCGACCTGCACGACGTAGACCGAGAGAGCCACCGTGCCGATCGCCCCGAGCGGCACCAGCGCGCGCTGGACGGCCGCCGAGCGCGCGGTGGTGAGCAGCACCACCGCGACGTACGCGGCGAGCACGAGCCCGAGGTCGTGCAGGGTGTCCGGCAGGCTACCGGAGAGGGCCTCTGTTCCGAGCAGTTGCTCGACCACGAGCCGCACCGGGTAGACGACGACCGCCACCGCCGCGAGCACTGGCAGCAGCCGGTCGCGCCGGGCGCCGTGACGCAGGAGCAGAGCGCCGAGGAGGAAGAACGGGAGCAGATTGGTCGCGCGGTAACTCGGCCCGGTAAAGAGCCAGAGGGTGAGCGGTGAGTCGGGTGCCGCGGCGGTCACCGCGGCGTTCAGCGGCCCGGCGACGAGCGCCAGCGCAGCGGCCACCACGCCGATCACTCGGGAGCGGAGCAGGAGCAGCGGGGTGCCGAGCACCAGCACGACCCCGAGGTACTGCAGCACGATCGCGATCCAGCTCCCCCAGTTGTCGAGCCACACCCCGAGCGCCACGAGCACCGCACTGCGGATCGCGTTCCGCAGCAGCACCCGGCCGGGGGAGGCGCCGGGCCGCGCGAGCACCAGCGCCGCGGACATCCCCATCACCAGCGCGAACAGCGGCGACGCGAGATCGTTGACGTTCCACGCGAGAAGACCGATCGCTCCCGTCCGTTGGCTTGGAACGAGCGGCATCGCGTGCGCGATCAGCATGGCGACCACCGCCACTCCTCGCAGCACGTCGGGAGCGACCAGGCGGTCGTGCCGGAGTTGCGGAGTCATCGCAGTCATGCGGCGAGAGTAGGTGCGCCCGGTCTTCCCGCCCAGCCCGCCCCCGCCTCGCGCCAGTACAGCGCCTCACCTTCGCCCTCCGCCCGCGACGGATCGCTGACGGCCCGGCACACCTGACAGCGCGGGGCGTCCGCGACGGATCGACACTCCCGAGCCGCAGCGCGCGGGCCGCGCTCGGTGCAAGGCGCACCCGGGTGGGAATGATGGAGGATGACCGACGCCGTTCCGTCCCCCGACCGCCCGCGCCGCGCCCGCAGCCAGCACCTGCTCACCGTGCTGCGGACCGAGCGCCTCGCCGCGGCCGACCGCGACGTGAAGCTCCTCCTCCCGCCGCGCGGCTCGGACCTCCCGCCGCCCTTCGACCTCGACGCGCTCCGGGCGAGCGTCGCCCCCGAGCAGCTGCCCGTGCGCCGCACCTCCACCGTCCGCTCGGTCGCCGTCGACCTCGTCGTGCACGGGGACGAGGGAGTGGCGGGTGGGCTGTGGGCCGGGCCGAAGACCGCTTCCAGGCCGAGAAGCGCGAGCCGGTCGGTGTGATCTTCACCGATGAGCTCTGCGACTCGGTCGAGAGGGCCGGGGCCGCCGGGTCACCGAGGGCCGGCGTACGGTTCCTGGTCGTCGCCCGGCGCGGCGGGCACTGCGTGCGGTCGCGCAGGCGAGGGCGCCGGTCGTCCGAGCGCGAGTCGGTGCAGGGCGATCCGTGCTGGTCGGATCGCGTGGAGCGCGACCGCGCCGATCAGGACCACTCCGAGGATGGCGAGGGGAATCACGGCCGGGAGCCCGCCGCTCGCCCGCTCACGGCGCTCCGCTGCACGCTCACCGCGCTTCGTCGGATGTCCCGTGGAGCAGGACCACGGCGACGAGGACCGCCAGAAAGAGCGCGAGCATCGCGCAGTTCAGGATGATGCCGGTGCGCGCCAGCTTCCGGTAGGGCTCCCGACGCAGTCCCGCCGTGCCAAGGGCGATCCCGACGATCGGGATGATCAGGACCGCGCCGACCACGATCGAGCACAGCCCGAGCACGACGCTGGTCATCGACAGGCTGCGCATGTGCGGCTCCTCCGCGGGCAGCAGCGTCTCGACCGGGACGTCGGGGAGGGGGAAGGGGTCCATGCAGTCCTTGGTAGTGCGAGCGGAACGGGGAACCGCTGCGACGAGCATACCTCGTCTTATCTCGGGTCGCCGCCCGAAGCGTTACTTCACGCCTCGACGCAGGATCGACCGGGCGAGGCGAACCCGATTCTACCGCGGTGTCGGGGGTCCTCCTCCCGGAGGCGACCGCTCATCCTCTGGACGGAAGTTGGGCTCTCGCGACCTCGAAAACGGCGCAATTGCTCCCGAGAAAGGCGCGACTCGACGGATCGTCACGACTCGCTATCTAGGGTCTCCGGCAGCGGTCGTCCCAGAACGGCGCCGATGACATTCCACGAAAGGAACCCCTGATGAGCACTCGCCCCTCGACCCCGGTGACAAAGATCCTCATGATCTCCAGCTCGTTCGCCCTCGGCGCTCTCCTCCTGGCCGGCTGCTCCTCCGCGCCGACGGACGGTGCCGCTGCCGAGGCAACCCCGTCCCTCAAGGAGGCGATCGCCACATTCGGGACCTTCCAGAGCGGCCAGGAGGAGTACCTGAACAAACTGACCTCGTGCCTCGGTGACCACGGCGTCCAGGGCGACAGTGTGTCGCAAGACGTCAGGGACGCCGCGGATGCCGCCTGCGCCGAGAAGATCGGTAAGGAGCCGCAGCCCACGGCCAAGGAGTCCGCAGCGATACGGGTGTACAACTCCGAAATTCGTTCGTGCATCATCGCGAAGGGACACAAGGTCCCGGATCTCCAGGCCGACGGGCAGTGGGACGCGGAGGCCATGACGAAGCTGATGAAGACGGACACCACGCTCAACCAGGACGCGGGTGCCTGCTACGAGGAACTCGCCCAGTGATGGTGACGCGACATCGGCTGGTCCTGGCCGGCTCGGCGGTGCTCGTGCTGGTCGCGATCGGCGGCCTCGTGCTCTGGGCCCCCTGGGGGGCGTCCTCGAGCGGCCAGGAGTCCACGGCGGCGCCGGTCGGGCGGACGGTCCAGGTGACCACCGGCACGGTCGCCAAGACGACCATCGAGAAGGGCACCCTGCGCTATCCCGCGGTCAAGTCGCCGACCTCCCGGGCGTCCGGCACACTCACGGCCGTCCCCGCCGTTGGCACCTCCCTCGGACGCGGCGACACCGTATATGAGGTCGACACCGTCCCCACGGTGCTGCTCCTGGGTACGGTCCCCGTCTGGCGCGACCTCTCCGTCGGCGCGAAGGGGGCGGACGTCCTACAGCTCGAGCAGAACCTGTCACAGCTCGGGTACTTCCCGCGAGTGCCGGACGAGGAGTTCCTCGAGCCCACGGCCGAGGCGGTGCGGAAGTGGCAGAAGGCCCTCAAGATTCCCGAAACCGGCGAAGTCCCCCAGTCCGCCGTCGTCGTGGCTCCGGACGTCGTGCGCGTGGGCGCCACTCCGGTCGCCGTCGAGACGCCGGTCGGGGCGGGGACCACGGTGCTCACGCTGACCGCGCACGCTCCGTCGGTGCAGGTGATGCTGCCGCTCGCCGACCAGGGTCTCGCCTCGGTCGGGGCGGCGGTGAGCGTGACAATGCCCGACGGCACCGTGGCGCCCGCCGCCGTGACCTCCATCGGTCGGGCTCAGGTGTCGGGCGGGCAGAGTTCCGGGAGCCAGAGCCAGAGCCAGGACGATCCGACGGCGGGCCGCGTCGTCCCCGTCGAGATCGCCCTCTCGGATCCGGCCGTCGCAGATGGCCTCCAGGAGGCGTCGGTGCAGACCGCCTTCATCGGCGACCGCCACGACAACGTCCTCACCGTGCCGGTCGACGCGCTCCTCGCCCGCGCCGGCGGAGGGTACGAGCTGGACGTGATCGGCGATGACTCCTCGAGACATCGCATCCCGGTCACGGTAGGGCTCGTCGCGGACGGTGTCGCCGAAGTGTCGGGGGACGGGCTGCACGAGGCCCTGACCGTCGGGGCGGCGAGCGCATGAGCCTCCTCGACCTCCGTGATGTGACGCGCGAGCACGGTAGCCCTCCGGTCCGCGCCGTCGACGGTGTCACGCTCTCCGTGGACCGCGGCGAGCTCCTCGCGATCGTCGGGCCGAGCGGATCCGGCAAGTCGAGCCTGCTCAACATCATGGGGTTGCTCGATCGTCCGACCACCGGCACCGTCCTGATTGATGGCGTCGACATCGCGACTGTCGGCGACCGGCGACTCTCCGGCGTGCGGGCGACGATGCTCGGCTTCGTCTTCCAGCAGTTCCACCTGGACGAGACCCGCAGCGCCCTGGACAACGTGGCGGACGGGGCGCTGTACGTCGGCACGCCGCTGCGTCGACGCCGGGAGGCGGCGGAGGAGGCCCTGCACAGGGTCGGGCTGGCCCACCGCCTGCACCACCGGCCCCACCAGCTCTCGGGCGGGGAGAAGCAGCGGGTCGCGATCGCCCGAGCGATCGTCTCGGAGGCACCGCTCCTGCTCGCGGACGAACCCACCGGTGCTCTCGACTCCGTCTCCGGGGCCGCGGTCGTGGCGGTTCTGCGCGAGCTCAACGCCCAGGGCACGAGCATCGTCGTGATCACGCACGACCGGGCGCTCGCCGAGAGCCTTCCGCGGGTGGTCGCGATCCGCGACGGACGGGTCGAGTCCGACGTCCGAACCGCGGGAGCAGCCGCATGAGCCGCTCGCGCCTGCTCGCGAGCGACCTCCTCCGGATCGGCAGTGGCGGGCTGCGGCTGCGTCCCCTCCGCGTGATCCTCTCGGCGCTCGGCATCGCGATCGGGATCGCGGCGATGATCGCGGTGGTCGGTGTCTCCGCGACCTCGCAGGCTCAGGTCGAGAAGAAGCTCCACGCTCTCGGGACGAATCTGCTCACGGCGACCTCCGCCGCGAGCGTCATGAGCGCCCCGGTGCCGCTGGCCCCGAACGCGGTCGAGCGGGTCCTGCGGATCGACGGGGTCGAGTCGGCGGCGTCCGTGGCGGTCCTCCCGGTCTCCGCGTATCGCAATCGCCTTGTCGATCTGGGCAATACCAACGGGCTCGCGGTCGGAGTCGCCGATCAGCGCCTGCTCAGCGTGACGGAGTCACCCCTCGCCAGCGGCCGGTGGTTCGATGCGGCGTCGTCCGAGCTTCCGACAGTGGTCCTCGGCGCGAGCGCCGCGAGCGCCCTCGGGATCGAGGAACCCGGTGTGATGATCCATGTGGGCGAGGCGGATCTCACCGTGATCGGTGTGCTCGCCCGCAGCCCGCTTGCGCCCGAGTTGGACAGCACCGTGCTCGTCCCCGGATCAGCGGCGCGCGCGCTCCTGGGCTGGAAGGGGAACCCGACGACCGTGTACGAGCGGTCCGCCGATGAGGCGGTGCCCCGGATCCAGCAGCTGCTCGCACCGAGCATCGACCCGGTGAAGCCCAGAACCGTCGCGGTGGCGCGGCCGTCGGACGTGCTGCAGGCCAAGAATACCGTCGACTCCTCGTTCGACGGGCTGCTGCTCGGAGTCGGCTCGGTCGCTCTGCTCGTCGGAGGGATCGGCATCGCCAACACGATGGTGATCTCGGTGCTCGAGCGTCGGCGCGAGATCGGCCTCCGTCGGGCCCTCGGCGCGACCCGCGGCCACATCCGCGCGCAGTTCCTCGTCGAGGCGTTCCTCCTTTCTCTCCTCGGCGGGATCGGGGGCGCGGCTCTCGGCATGGCAGCGGTGGCGTTCTTCGCCGCGACCACGGGTGCTCCGTTGACTATCCCGGTCGGGGTTGTCCTCGCGGGTCTGGGCGCGACCGTCGTGGTCGGGATGATCGCGGGCTCCTACCCGGCGATCACCGCGGCCCGGACGCCTCCGGCGGTCGCCCTGACGACGTAGCCGCCGTTCCCCGCCCCGTCGCGCGGGGCGTCTGAACGAAGACCTCCGGAACGAGGTGGGCACCGGACCCGCCTCGCCGCCGGAGGTCTTCGTGATTGAGGCGTGTACGCGGGTGTCGACGACGCCACAGGGTGCTGCGCCGAGGCGGCCCTCGCTCAGACCTGAGCGGTGCCGCTGTCCTCGACCGAGCCGGTCGCCTCCGACTCGTCGGCGATGTCGATGTCCGTCTCCTCGGCACGGTCGCGCAGGGCGTCCGCCATCGCGCCGGCTCCCTCGGCCCCGTGGTCGTGCTCGACCTGGTCGATCAGGCCGCTGAGCTTCTCGTCGTTACTCGCGTCCTCGGCCCCGTCCATCACGGGGCCGTTCTGCTTATCGGTGCTGTTGTGCTCGTCGTCCCTCATGGCGTTCCTCCTCGGTCGACCGGCGTCTGCGCCGGCGCTCTGACGCTACGCGCGCCCCCGGGGCTGTGCAGATGCTTGAGGAGAATCGGGCGATCCGGTAGGGGATTGCGGCCGAACGGATAAGGGGTTCTCATTCCCGTCGGCAGTGAGGGCGCTTTTCCTCTCGATCTGAGATGCTTTCGTTTTCATAGACTGAGTTACTTGAGGAGACATCGTGTTTTGATGCCGAAGAATTCACTCAGCAATTACTCGCTGACTTCTGCTCCTGATACGATAGGGGGACTTCTGCACCAGGGATCGGTGGTCGTTCTCGGCGGGCGATCGATCATCCACACGCCTGTTATCTCGATCATCACCAGTGAAGGCGCGTATGGCTTCGTATCTGTTCGTCTGCTCCGGGGGTGGGCATCTCAAAGAGATGTTCGCACTCTCGGGTCTGCTCGGAGTCAACCCCGAGGAGCAGCATTGGGCGACGGTTGACAGTGCCCTCAGCCGCACCCTCCTCGCCGACCGGCGAATCACGCACCTCGCCGATCCGCCGCCCCGTGCCGTTGCGCCGGTGCTGCGCAATGCGGGGATCGGCCGCTCTCTGCTGGCCCGCGGCTCCTTCGACGCCGTCTTCAGCACCGGCGCCAGCCCGGCCCTCTCCTTCCTCCCGCTCGCGGCCTCGCGCGGCATCCCCGCGCACTACATCGAGAGCGCCGCGCGCGTGCTCGGCCCGTCGGTGACCGGCCGGATCCTCGCCCGCTTTCCGGGCGTCTCGACCTACACGCAGTACCGCTCCTGGGCCGACGAGCAGTGGAGTTTCGGCGGCTCGATCTTCGACACCTACCGCGTCGACGACGTCGTGCCGCGGCCCATCCGCCGCGCCGTCGTCTCCGTCGGCACGCAGGACGGCTATCCCTTCCCCCGCTTCTTCGCCGCGCTCGCGCAGCTCCTGGAGGGCGTGGAGGTGCTCTGGCAGACCGGTGCGAACGACGTGTCGGGGCTCGGGATTCAGGGTCGCCACTCGGTGCCGCACGACGAGCTCAACGAGGCGATGGCGGCGGCCGACGTCGTGATCGCGCACGGGGGAGTGGGCACGGCGCTCAGCGCCATCGAGCAGGGCCGGGTGCCGATCCTGGTGCCGCGACGCGCCTCCTTCGGCGAGCACGTCGATGACCATCAGGTGCAGATAGCCACTCGCCTGGCCGAGTCCGGTCTCGCGGTCAGCGTCGAGATCGAGAGCCTCTCCCGCGACACGCTCGAGAAGGCTGCGGCCCGCACGATTGTTTCCGCCGATTCCGCCGTGCCGTTCGTCGTGCACGACTCGGCCGAGAAGTCCTCGGTCTTCTCCCGCCGACTGTTCCCCTCTTCTCGTTAATGACCGCCGAGCGATGAGACGTGATGAGAACGTCATCCCAGCGTCATCTACGGCCCGTACACTTCGGAATGGGTTGGGGGGCCGGACGTGACTTCTCGTGCGTCGATATCGGACTGGTCGGCCGACTCGACACTGATGGTGAAAGCTCCGAAGGAACCTCGATATGACTGATATCCCGCGCGGAGTATCGCGCCGCAAGGTGCTCGCCGCCTCCGCCGCCGGAGTCGCCGCCACTGCCTCCGCGCTTGTGGCGACTCCCGCATTCGCCGCGGCGAACTACTCCGTGATTCCCAAGCTCCCGGGCGAGTTCTCTCGCAGGGATACGGCGCGCTCGCGCATCGACGGCAAGCCCTACGAGATCATCGACGTGAGGATAGGCAACGACCCCGCGCGCCTGTTCGTCCCGCACAGCGCGGTACCCCGCAAGAACCTCTCGGTGCCGGTCCTCTGGTACTACCACGCCAGTGGAAGCAACTACACGGCACTCTCCGGCGCCTACCAGTACTCGGCCGATCAGCTCGTCGATCAGGGCGTCGTCAGCATCTGCCCGCAGTACAGCGGCAGCAGCGCCTACACGAACGCCGCAGCGGTCGCCGCGCAGAAGGCCGCCGTCACCTGGGTGAGCAGCCTGTGGTCCGTGAGCGCCAGCGTCCTCCGCTCGAACTCCGGCGGCGGCGGCCTGCTCTGCTGGGCGTACGCGAATCGCCTGGTGCCGAACATCTACGGCGCCTACCACTCCAGTGGCGTCTACGACATCGAGGACACCGAGTCGCGGGACCCGGGCCGCGTCGTCGCCGCGTACGGCGGCGACAGGGACGCCCTGCGCGCCGGCAACCCGTCGCGTCTGCCGCAGTCGGTCTGGGCGGGCACGCGCCTGCGCATCACCGCCGGTTCGGCCGACTCGCTCGTCCCGGCCGAGATTCACGGCGGACGTCTGCGCCGCCTGGCCCTGCCCGTCGCGCGCGAGGCGACCATCGTCTACCACAGCGGCAACGGCGGACAGCTGGGCCATGTGGTCCCCGGCTTCACGAACACCGATATGGTCCTGACCTTCCAGCGCTGGCTGCAGGAGGGTCCCGCCTGATCGGCGGGAGGACCGACGCGCCCCCTCCTCTCGATGCCAGAAGGACCCCTTGACGTGATAGATCTCCTCCCGCGGCGCCTCGTCGTCGGCACGCTGTTCACGGTCGCCGTGATCATCGTTGCCGGCATGGGGTACATCTTCACCACGCGACCCCCCGGCACCGGCGCTCAGGTGATCGCCCTCGGCGTCGCCGGGATCGTCGGGGCCTTCGTACTGCTGAGGGTGCCGGCGCACTGGCTGCCGGCGATGGCGCTCGCGTTCTTCGCGATCGTGCCCACCCCGCTCACGCCGTCCAGCTTCACCTTCCGGATGACCCTGTGGGCGGTCTTCCTGATCGTCTGGGCGGTGCGTCGGGTGCTCGCGCCGCAGCTGTGGCGGGCGCCGATCCGCGAGTGGATGCGCGAGCTGGTGCTGAGCCCGTGGCGCGCCGTTGCGATCCTCGCCTTCGCGGCGTTCCTGGTCTGGGCGGCCGTCGCGACGGTCCGCGGCTCCTTCGTCTCGGCCGGTGTCTCGTGGATGGTCAGCATCGCGGTCTGCGTCGGCCTGCCGATGCTGGTCTTCGACGCCCAGCGCGAGGCCGTGCTGCTGCGCAAGACCTGGGTCTGGCTCTCGGGTCTGCTCGCGCTCTACGCCTGCCTCGAACTGGTGGCGCAGAGCTCCCCGGTCATCGGCCCGATCTACGCCGCGCTCGGCACCGAGCAGGACCAGCACTGGTCGCTCTACCGCGCCGAGATCACCTTCGGCCACCCACTGCTCGCGGGCACCTTTCTCACGGTCGGTGCGGGGCTGGCGTTCGGCGCCTGGCTGCAGGGCTCGCGCCGCTCCGATCTGCTGCTGGGCATCCTGGCGTCGGCCGGAGTCGTCGCGACCGTCTCGCGCGGACCGATGGCGGCCGTGGCCGTCGCGGTCGTCGTCGGACTCGTCGCGGTCGGCTTCCTCAACCCGAACCGCTCGCTGCTGCGGCCCGGCTCGATCCTTATCGCCGGTCTGATCGCCGGAGTCGGCGTGCTCAACTTCGAGCCGGTCACCGCGCGCAACAACAACCTCGATGCGTCGATCTCGGCCGGCGCCCGCGATCTCGCGGTCACGGTCGCCGTTAAGGCCGCGCAACTCTCGAACTGGCTCGGCTCCGGAGCCGCCACCTCGGGCATCAGCGGCCGCAATTTCTCCGACGTGGTCATCGAGAACTCGTTCCTGCAGCTGCTGATCAGCGTCGGTGTCCCGGGCCTGCTGTTCTTCGTGATCCTGGTGATCGCGCTGTTCGGCAGCGCGCTCAGCCGCCGCGACGTCGCTCCGGCGGCCGGCCTGCTCGGCTTCCTGGTCTGCCTCGCGGGCTACAACGCGATCGACGCGGTCCGCCCGAGCCATCTGCTGCTGGGCTTTCTCGTCATCATCTGCCTGAACCCGGTGCACGTCCCCGACTTCTCCCAGGGCATTCGGATGCGCCGGCCGCTCGGTGCGCAGATCTTCGACGCGCCGATGGCCCTCGGGCTGCGGGGCGAGCGATGAGCCGCCGCTCGCGCAGGCACGCCTCCTCGCCGGCCGCGCTGGTCGTGCAGCAGTCGCTTGCGCCGCCGGACTCGACCACCCAGTACGTCGACTCGATCGTCGACGGTCTCGCGCCCGGCGTCGAGCTGCTCTTCTTTTCCTGGCGCAGCGCGCTGCTCGCCGACTACGACGTGCTGCATGTGCACTGGCCCGAGCTGATGATCCGCGGCCGCAACCCGCTGCACCGGTTCCTGCGCCGCCGGGCCCTCGACGCGCTGCTCGTGCGCCTCGCGCTCCAGCGCATCCCGCTGGTGCGCACCGTGCACAACCTGCACCCGCACGAGCTCGGGCCGGCCGCCGAACGCCGTTCGCTCGCCAGGATCGACCGCGCGACCGACCTGTTCGTCCGCCTCAACCCCACCACCGTCACGCCCGGCCGGGCGCCCGCCGTGACCGTGCTGCACGGCCACTACCGCGACCAGTTCGCCGAGCACCCGCTGCCCGAGCACGAGCACGGCCGGGTGCTCTACTTCGGCATCATCCGGCCCTACAAGGGTGTCGTCGAGCTGATGGACGTGTTCCGCCGGCTGGCGGACGACTCCCTCTCGCTGCATGTGGTCGGCAGCCCCAGCACGGGCCAGCGCGAGTTGGTGGAGGAGCGCGCCGCCCGTGACGCGCGGGTGCACACGACGTTGCGCCGGGTAGACGACGCCGAGATGGTCGATGAGATCGGTCGCGCCGAGCTGATCGTCCTGCCCTACCGCGAGATGCACAACTCCGGCTCGATCCTGGTCGCTCTCTCGCTGGGCCGGCCGATCCTGGTGCCGCGCACGCCCGCCAACACGGCCCTGGCCGAGGAGGTCGGCAGCGACTGGGTGATCGAGTACGACGGCGACCTCACCCCCGAGCTGATCGCTTCGGCACTCGAGGCCACCCGCACCCGAGCGCCCGAGGGGCTCCCCGCGCTGTCCGGGCGCGACTGGGATGTGCTCGGCCGCGAACTCAAGAACGCCTACGAGGGCGCGATCGCCGCCAAGAAGGGCTCGACGCGATGAGCGCGACCACGCAGAAGCCGTCCCCGAGCCTCGGCCGCTCGGCGAGCCGCGGCGCCGCCGTCACCATCGGCGGCCAGGCGATCCGCATCGCCGTCCAGCTGGGCAGCATCGTCGTGCTCGCGCGCCTGCTCGCCCCCGCCGACTACGGCCTGCTTGCGATGGTGACCGCGATCATCGGGATCGGCGAGATCTTCCGCGACTTCGGCCTCTCCTCCGCCGCGATCCAGGCGAAGGAGATCACTCCGGGCCAAAAGAGCAATCTGTTCTGGATGAACGCGGGCATCGGCCTCACGCTGACGCTGCTGGTCATCGCGGCCTCCTGGCCGATCGCCGCGCTCTACGGCGACGACCGCCTCCAGCTGCTGACCGTCGTGCTCTCCTCGACCTTCCTCCTCAACGGCATCTCGACGCAGTTCCGCGCCGACCTCGCCCGGCACCTGCGCTTCGTGAAGCTGACCCTGGTCGACCTCGTCGGTCAGGTGCTGGGCCTCGCGGTCGGCGTGCTGATGGCGCTCGGCGGCGCCGGCTACTGGGCGCTGGCCGCGAGCCAGGTCGTGCAGCCGCTCATCGGCGTGCTGATGCTCGTCGTCATCACCGGCTGGCGGCCCGGCCGCTACCGCCGCGGCGAGGCGATGGGCCACTTCCTGCGCTACGGAGGCGGCGTGTTCGCCACCCAGGCGCTCACCTACGCGAGCAAGAACGTCGACTCCGTCATCATCGGTGCGCGCTTCGGCCCGGTCGACCTCGGCCTCTACAACCGCGCGTTCCAGCTGATGATGCTGCCGCTGCAGCAGGTGAACGCTCCGGCGCAGCGGGTCGCCCTGCCGGTGCTCTCGAAGCTGCAGGACGAGCGCGAGCGCTTTCGCACCTTCATCCTCTTCGGCCAGTCGGCGATGCTGACGGTGATGGGTCTGGTGCTCGCCGTGCTCGGCTCGCAGTCCGACTCGGTCATCCGCATCCTGCTGGGGGAGCGCTGGCTCGCCTCGGTGCCGATCTTCCAGGTCCTGCTCGTGGCCGGGTTCTTCCAGGCCACCGCGTACTGCTCGTGGTGGGTGTTCCTGGCCAAGGGCCTGGTGCGCCAGAGCGTCTGGTACAGCCTGGCGACCCGCCCGCTGATGGTCGTGCTCATCCTGGTCGGCTCGAACGGGGGAGTGACGGGTGTCGCCATCGCCTACGCCGCCTCGCTCGCGCTCACCTGGCCGATCGCGCTGATCTGGATCGGCCGCTCCTCCGACGCCCCGGTGCGCGAGATGTTCACCAACGGCCTGCGCAGCGGCATCGCGTTCGGATCAATCACGGTCGGCTCGTCCTTCTCCACCGTCGCGATCTCCGCCGACCAGCCGATCCTGCGCCTGCTCGTGGGCGGGGCGGCCGTCCTGGTCGGAGTCGGGCTCTGGATGCTGATCCTGCCCGCCTTCCGCCGCCAGATCCTCGGCCTCGCCGACCTACGCCACCACTTCCGCCGAAGCCGCCCCGCCGTTCCCCCCACCGAAAGAGATTGATGACACTCAAGCTCGGCGTCGTGAAGTCCTGGAAAAAGGACTTCGTCACGACGACCCGCCTGCCCGCCCGCCGCGACGGCAGGGTCCTCCGCGACTGCCTCGCGACCCTCCGCCCCGAGCCCGAGTTCCACCTCGTGATCGCCGCCCCCGGCAGCGGCAACATTGGTGATCAGGCGATGCTGGAGGCGTTCCTCGAGAACACGTCCGGCCCCGTCGTCGTCGTCCAGCGGTACGCGGGCGACGTCGTGATCCCCGAGGAGCAGGCTGAGCGGGTCACGGTCGTCGAACTCCCGCACCTGGTCTACGGAGTGGGCGACGCGCACGCCGCCGACCTCCGCGCCTCCGCGGCGCTGATCCGCCGCTCCCGCTCGGTCTCGGTCGTCGGCGCCGACATGATGGACGGCAAGTACAGCCTCCGCGGCTCGGTCCGCCGCTCCCTGCTCGCGCAGACCGCCGCCGAAGCCGGGGTGCCCACGCGCATCCTCGGCTTCTCCTGGAACGCGAAGGCGCGCCTCGCCGCCCGCCGCTCCCTGATCGCCGCGTCGCGCGCCGGTGTCGTCCCGATGCTCCGCGATCCGCTCTCGGCCGAGCGCGCCCGGAGCATCGGGGTGCAGCGGGTGGAGGAGGTCACCGACATCGTCTTCTCGGCCCGCACCCGCGACCGCAGCGTCCGCGAGGGCCTGGGACTTCCCGAGGGCGTCCCGTTCGCCCTGGTGAACGCGAGCGCCCTGGTCGCCGGGATGCTCGACCAGGTGCCCGAGTACGAGCGGATCGTCGACCGCCTCCGCGCCGCCGGTGTGCACGTCGTGCTCCTCCCGCACGTCTCGCGCCCCCTCGGCGACGACCAGGTGGCGGTTCGCGCCGTGGCCGAGCGCGTGGGCACCGAGGGGGTCACCGTCGTTGACCGCGTGCTGATGCCCGCCGAGATCCGCGGCCTGGCCGAGGACGCTCTGCTGACCGTGACCGGCCGGATGCACCTCGCGATCATGTCGCTCTCGCTCGGCGTCCCGGCGATCACCCTGGCCACCCAGGGCAAGGTCGAGGGCATCATGCGCCTGATCGGCCTGCCGCAGCTCTGCGTCGAGCCGGTCCCCGGTTTCGCCGACCGTGTCCTCCCGGTGATCGACCGCATCCTCGCGGAGCCGGGCGTGCGCGCCACCATCGACAACGCCCTGCCCGAGGTGCGCCGCCTCTCGGCGCTGAACACCCGCGGCCTCGGCGCGGAGGTCGTGCGATGAGCGCGCCCCAGGAGAAGGGACCGCGGATGCGGATCATGTTCGTCGTCACGTCGCTGCACGGCGGCGGGGCCGAGTTCGTCGCTCGCACCTGGATGGGCTGGCTCCTCGAGCAGGGCCACCACGTCGACGTGGTCACCACCTCGGTCAAGAGCACCGACGAGTATCTGCCCGAGGGAGCGGTCCTGCATCGCATCGGCGCGGGCGCGGGTCACGTCGGCAAGGCGACGCTGCTCAAGGAGCTGTTCCGCAGGCGGACCCCCGACGTCGCGATCGCCTTCCAGGGCTACCCGAACCTCGTGCTGCTCGCCTCGGCCGAGATGACGGCTCGCGCCGACCGCCCGAAGACCATCGTGAGCGAGCGCAACCTCGTCTCGCTCGGAATCCCCGGCTTCTCGAGGACGCAAAAGGTGCAGCTCGCGCTCGCCAAGACGCTCTACCGCCGCGCCGACCACGTCATCGCGATCTCACACCCCGTCGCGGGGGAACTCATCGCCGGCTTCGGCGTCTCGGGCGAGCGCTGCACTGTCGTGGCCAACCCCGCGACCGCCAAGGTCGACCGCTCGCGCCAGGTCGCGCGCACCCCCGGGACCGCCGCGGGCCTGCAGATCGTGCTGCCCTGCCGCCTGGTCGTACAAAAGCGCCCCGAGCTCGCGATCCTCGCGGCCGAGGAGCTGGAGCGCCGCGGCATCCCCGCGCAGGTCGTCTCCTTCGGCGGCGGGCCATTGCTGGCAAGCATGAAGGCCGAGGCGTCCGCGCGCGGCGTGGACTTCGAGGACAAGGGCTGGGTCGAGGACTGGTTCCACCACTTCGACGAGAACGCCGTCGTGCTGCTCCCGTCGCTACGCGAGGGCTTCGGCAACGTCCTGGTCGAGGCCGCCGCCGCCGGTGTCCCCTCGGTCGCCGTGTCTGGGGCGCTCGGAGTCGCGGACGCGATCGTCCCCGGCCTCACCGGCGAACTCGCGCTCACCCCCTCCGCCAGCGACCTCGCCGACGCGCTGATCCGCGCGAGCGAGCTCGAGATCACCGGCATCGACCGCTGGCTCGACCGCTTCTCGCTCGCCTCCAGCGGCCGGGACCTCGAGACGGTGCTGCGCCGGGTCGTGGGGCAGAAGTGACCCTCGTCTCGGTGGTGGTGCCGGCTCACCAGGAGGAGGCGCACCTCGCCGATGTCCTGGAGCGCCTGCTGCGGCAGACCCACGCCGAGCTCGAAATCCTGGTGGTGGACGACGCCTCGACCGACGAAACGGCAACCATCGGCCGCGCGTTCGCCGAGGAGCACGAGCGGATCCGCTACCTGCGCCAGGACGAGAACCAGGGCGTCGCAGCGGCCCGCGAGCGCGCAGTCGGTGAGGCCTCCGGCGAGTGGGTCTGGTTGGTCGACGCCGACGACGAGTGGCCCGAGACCGCGGTCGAGGTCATGCTCGCCGCGGGCGAGAGCGGCCGTGCCGACGTGGTGGTCGCCCAGGCGGTCACGGTCCACGACACCGGATCCACGCCCGTCGGCTCCCTGCGCGGCCCGCTCGCGCTCTCGGGCCGGGGCGCCTTCACCGCGCTCCTGGTCGGCGAGCTGACCGGGCACCTCTGGAACAAGCTCTTCCGCCGGAGCCTCTTCGCGGGCATCGACTTCACCCGCATCCGTCAGCACTCCGACCAGGCGCAGGTCGCCCAGCTGCTCGCCGCGGCAACCGAGGTCGTGGTGATCCCGGACTCCGTCTACGAGTACCGACTGCGCGCCGGCTCGATCATCCGCTCGGGCTCCCAGCGCGCTGACTCGCTCGCCGGGCTCGCCGCGGTGATCGAACGGACGGCCCGCGCGCTGGATCCGCGTCTGCTCGGCTCGCAGGACTACGCCTACTACCGGGCGCGCTTCTCCCTCCTCTCCCGCTTCAAGGACGCCACCTCGGGGGCGCACAGCCCCGACGAGGCCGAGCGGCTCTGGCGGGATGCGCACGACGAGGCGGGACTGCGGCACCTGGCCGCCCTCGTCCGCCGTCGGGATGCGAAACGCTCCGTCCTTTTCGGGCTCGCCGTCGCGGCACCCGCGCTCTACCGGGCCGCGATGCAGGCCGGGAACGGGCGCCGGTGACCGCGATCGCGACGGGACCCGGCGATATCGCCCTCCCCGCCCCCTCCGTGCGATGTGCGGCGCGGACCATACACCCTTTAGGCTTATCAAGCGCTCGCGTGCCGCGAACGCGCCACCGTGTTTCTCAGAGAGACGAGCATCTCCTGGCGGACGCACGACGGGTTCGGGGCACCGCAAGGGGGAGAACATGAAGATGCTGAAGCCGTCGGGCGGGGCCCGGCGTGAATGGGTGGACTTCGCGAAGGGCACCGCCATTCTGCTCGTGGTGTACTACCACACGTCGCTGTACCTCGGGGACATCGGGGTCGAAAACACTCTCGGCCGCATCAAGATCGTCTTCGAGCTGTTCCCGATGCCGCTGTTCTTCCTGGTCTCGGGTCTGTTCGGCTCGCGCATCACCAGCTGGAGCTTTCGCGACCTCTGGCGCCGGCGGCTCTATCCGCTGCTGTGGCTCTATGTGATCTGGTCGCTCCTGCGGATGGTCTTCTATGTGATCGTCCCGCTGGCCAACGGCGGACTCGGCGAGCTGCCTGCGACCGATCCGCTCAACCTGCTCCTGCTGTTCTTCTGGCCCAGCAGCAGCTACTGGTTCATCTACGGACTTTTCCTCTTCACCCTCGGCGCGTGGCTCCTGCGCCGCGTCGACCACCGCGTCCAGGTCGCGCTCGCCGCGATCCTCGGCACGATGTTCACCACCGGGCTCGTGAACACCACCAATGTGGGCTGGAACCGCATCGGCGCCCTCTTCGTCTTCTACCTGGTCGGCACGCTCTATTCGAAGCGGATCATCGACGTCGTCGAGAAGAACAGCGCCCGCGGGTTCCTGTACGTGACCCCGGTGTTCATCCTGCTGAGCACGGTCCTCTTCCTCTTCCCGATCCGCTGGGTGCCGTTCCTCGCTCTTGCCGGCCAGATGGCGGCGGTGGCGATGGGCGTCCTCGTGGCCCGTGCGCTCTCGCGCGTGCGCGTGCTCAACTTCGTCGCGGTCTGCGGCGAACGCAGTCTGCACATCTACCTCCTGCACCTCTATGTGATCGTGCTGTGCGTCACCGCTCTGCGCTTCCTCCTGCCCGCGGACCGGTCGGTGATCGCCGGCTTCGAGATCCCGCTGCTGCTGGTCGTGCTGGCGATCGCCGTCGTGCTGTCCATCGTGGTCACCCGGTACTTCTCGAAGATCCGCTGGATCTACGTCCCACCGGCGGCCCTCGGCGGTCCCGGCAGAAAGCGCAAGCCGGTCGCAGTCCCGGCGCGGGGTGCGGGCGTCACGGCCGATCCGGCCGCAGTGCCGGCGGACGAGCCCGGCACCTCACCCAGTTACCAGCAGAAGAAGGCGGAGTCCCACGAGTGAAGACGACACGCGCACGCAGAGCCGGAGTCCTGGCGGCCGTCGTGGCCGTGGCCCTCGGGCTCGCCGGCTGCACCCCGAAGCCCGAGCCCGTCCGCACGCCCGACGGCTTCACGACGCAGAAGGCGATCGAGTACCGCTCCGTCGACGGCCTCTCGCTGAAGGCCGACGCCTGCCTCCCCACCGACGGCGGCACCGACCGTCCCGCGCTGCTGATGCTGCACGGCGGCGGTTTCGTCGACGGCGCCCGCAATGAGGGCGGGATGACCGAGCTGTGCGAGTACTACGCGCAGCGCGGCTTCGTCTCGGTCACCGTCGACTACCGCCTGCTCCAGGACAGCCGGTACCCGGGCCAGGTCGAGGACGCGCAGGCCGCCGTCGAGTGGTTGCGTGACCCCGCGCAGGTCTCCCGCTTCGGCCTCGACCCGGCGCGCATCGGCGTGATGGGCAGCTCCGCCGGGGCGATCATCGGAGCCACGCTGGGCACGCTCGGCGAGGGCTCCCTCACCGAGGGCTCGCGGGTCAAGACGGTCGTCGCCTTCTCGGCGGTCGCCGACATGACCGATGCCGGGATGTCGCTGGGCACACCGCTACCCGAGGCGAAGAAGCAAATCCTCGCCTACCTGCACTGCGACGAGATCGACCCCACGACCTGCCCGCAGAGCGTCCCCGCCTCGCCGATCACGTCGGTCGACCCGAGCGACGCTCCGCAGCTCTGGCTCACCTCCGAGGACGAGCTCGTCCCGGTCGAGCAGGCCGATGAGATGCAGGTCGCGTTGCAGGACGCCGGAGTGGCGGCGGAGGTCGGTGTGGACGGCTCCGGCCACCACGGGCTCCAGAACAACACCCCGAACAACAGGAAGGCGATCCTCGCCTTCCTGCAGGCCCACCTCTGATCCACCGCACCCGCGCACCCGCGCGGCCGGTTCCGCGCACGGCGGACGACACCTCACGACGCTCCAGACAGACCCCCCTGCACCGCGGTGTAGGCGACGAAAGGGACACCAGAAACCATGACCTTGAACGGACTGTTCGCCGGGATCGGCCGGAGGTGGGTCGTCCTCGTCTCCTTCGCTCTGCTCGGCGCCGTGGCGGCACTGGTACTCAACGCCGTGCTGCTGCCGCAGTACAAGGCGGACGCGCGCGTCTACGTCGCGGTCTCCTCGACCGGCGTCCTCTCCACCTCCGACCGCGTGGCCGCGAACAGCGCCGCCGCGCAGGCCACGGTGACCTTTGTCGCCCTGGGCACCTCGGACGCCGTCCTTCAGGGCGTCATCGACGGTCTTGGCCTCGACGAGACCATCGAGGAGTTCTCCAAGCGCGTCTCCGTCCTCTCCGAGCCGGAGTCGGTGGTCATCACGATCTCGGCGACGGACCCCTCGCCCGAGCAGGCCGCGACCATCGCGAACGCCGTCGCCGCGCAGCTCGACGCCGCCGTGCAGGGCACCGACCCGACGACCACGGCGACCGGGGTGGCCGTCCCGCAGATCCAGCTCGAGGTCCTCAGCCAGGCGATCCCGCCGAAGCTGCCCGTCACCGGTGGCCTGCTCGTGCTGCTCGCCCTCGGCCTCCTCGGTGGCGCCGTGGTCGGAGTCGGCGTGGCGATCGTGCTGACCGCCCTCGACCGCCGCCTCCGCAGCGGCGACGACGTGCGCTCCTCGCTGGACCGCCCGCTGCTGGGCATCGTCCCGGCGAAGTCCACGAAGCTCGACGAACTGCTGAACTCACCTGACATCCCGGCCCGCTACTCGGCCGTCGCGTTCGAACTCTCCGCCATCGCCCGCACCCGCTCGTTCTCCTCATTCGCGGTCGCCCCGGCCTCGGCGAACACCCCGCACACCGCCAGCGCGGTGCTGCTGGCGAAGGCGCTCGCCGTGCTTGGCTCCTCCGTCGTGATCGTGGACGGCACCGCCGAGGGCTCGGCGCTCGCCTCGGCGTCGGGCGGGCGCCCGGGCCTGCGCGAGGTCCTCGCCGGAGCCGCCTCGCTCGACGACGCGATCCTCAAGCGTCCGAGCGACCGCGTGGACCTGCTTCCCGCGGGCAGCGCCCAGGCGGGCACCCCGATGGCCACGGACGCCCTCCGCTCGCTCGTCGAGGAGCTGGAGAAGGTCTACGACATCGTCCTCATCGTCACCGGCACCCTCGGCGCGACCGAGCAGTCGCCGACCTTCCGCGGCGTGGCCGACGGCGCCGTCCTCGTCCTGATCGAGGGCAAGGTCGACGCGCCCCAGGCCGCCGCCGACGTGCACTGGATCGAGACCGCCGGCACCCCCGTGGTCGGCGCGGTCCTCCTGGCTCGCCACAAGCTGCAGAAGGCCCCCGCGATCGTGTGACGCGCGCCCGCGGGTCGGCGCCCTGTCGTGCCGGCCCGCGTCCGATTTGCAGGCCCGCGTGCGATTTGCAGGCCCGGGTCCGATTTGCAGGCCCGGGTCCGATTTGCAGGGGATTCGATCGGCTCAGCTCCACGGATGCGCATGATCGCGCTCTCCCGTCATAATCCCCTGCAGATCACACCGAAGTCCGGCCGAGACGGCCCGAACTGGGCAGCTACGTGCGCTGTGCAGGGTTGCGTGAGGTATGCAGGATGCCGTGCGATGTGAAGGGGACTCGACTCGGGCCGGGCATCGGAAGCGCCGGAAAGCGCTCTCCCAGACGAAACTCCTGCAGATCGCACCGAGGCTGGACGCCCCCGGCATACGCAGACCCGTCCCGCCCGGCGAGGCACAGGGCCCGACAGTGCGAGGAGAGAGCACATCCGCCGCGTCTCTTCGTCCGTCTCGGCTTAAGGAGCGACAATCGCGACGAGGAGGGGCGCCGCTGCGAGGCACACTCCGTTGATGATCAGGAGCATGCGTGCCCGGTGCGGTTTCGCGTACACCGCCGCTCCTAATGCCGCGGAGAGCAGCGGCAAGAAGATGATCGAGACCCGGGAGAGGGTGAGGAAGGTCGTGATTCCGCAGGAAGCCCTGAACTCGGCTATGTAGTCGGTAATCGGATCACTCAGGAACAGTGCAAACATTCCGAGCCAGCCTCCGCCCACGACGAGCGAGAGAAGGATGAGCATCTGGATCACGTAGTAGGTGGGCGGCATGAATCTGCGTGCGCAGAAGTGCCAGCTTAGTGCTGCGCAGGCCGAGAGGAGCGATGAGGCGGCGAGATCGACCGCCACGCCATCGGCGAGAACGGACCCGCACCGCTGCCAGCGCAAGACTGTGTCGACGAAAAGGAGGCTGCTCAACCCCCATAAGCCGAGGCACACGCCCCAGAGTAGGATCTGAGCCGATACCGTCCCGGCGGGACGGCGAACCCCCGTCATCGCCGAGTCCAGCGCTTCGCGGCGTCGAGCGCGTCTGCGAAGCCATCAGCTATATCCTGAATCTCCGTGGCACGGACGGTGGCGGATGGGTCGTAGTGTCCTCCGGTTGAGCCAGGTGCGCGCTCTGTGAGGAAAACCTTCCGAGCGACTGCGCTCTCCCATCCGACGACCGTCAGCCAATCTTCTGTGAATGCCTTCTTCGCCGCCGCGACAACCTTGGACGAGGAACCACCAAATCGCGAGCCTACGAACTGTTTGGCCAGCCAGCCCGGGTCGTCTTCCATCGCCACCGAATGCTCGCGTACGACATCGTCGAGAGTTCGATTACGGTCCGACACCAGAACCTTCGCAATCAGGTAGGCGGACATATCCGCACGAAGGTCTCCTTCAGCAAAGTGGTTAGCGGATCCAACCCCACAGTTTTCCGCGATCCACTGGCGTACACCTTTCCCGAGAGTTCCCTTCGCCGCCACTCGCGCCTTCTCATAATCATTCCACAGCGTTACCAAATCGAGGGCCCATGACGCGAGATCGCCCGTCGTCAGATTATCGGAATTAGACGGTATATCGTTCGCCTCCCCGCGAATCATATAAGTCCTCGTTGAAACAGCCCAGTGGTCGATTTTGCCAAACCGAAACCATGTTGAGGCATCGGGTTCCGGGAAGGTCGCAGCGTCGGCTAACATTTGCTCAAATAGATCCTGTGCTTTGATTGCAAACGAGGCTTTGTCTGAGTTGGAGACACCGATTCGCCCCGCTGGATCGGGCGCCAAGTGTTCAGCCCATACGTTGCCCGACTCACCACCGTTATACCAAAATCTCGGCTTTTGCAGCTTTGTCAGGACAAAGTGATTGACGTTATACTCGGTTGTCAGTCCGTTCAGAGAATATCTCGCGCAGTACTGCATCCGAGCAATCCGACCGTAAAAGAGGTCATCGTAGCCCGCAGGGCTATTAGCCTTAGTTGATGCGTCGTACGTGTATTTATTGGGAACGCGAGAAACGGCAGGTTGAGCAGCGTCTCGCCCGGAATAGATATCCTTGTCAATACCGATCGCTCCATTTCCTGAGCCAACAGTATATTCCTTGATCTGGTCGAATGCCCAATTCACTGGAAGGCGGAAGCCAAGGTTTCCACTGTAACCAGTGGACATGCCGCTTACGAAGCTATAGGTCGCATAGTTCTTGCTGGAAACAATAGAGCATGTGTTGCGAGCACCGTAGACGCCAATACGGTATTGGCTGCCGCGGAATGCCATCGATATTGCTTCGAAATACGGAACTATTTTACCGTCGACTTCATCTTCGACAGCGTCGAAGTCCACCGTAAAATAAATCACCGTCCCCGGCTTAAACCCAAACTTGAGCGCCTCAAAATGAGCTCTTCTACCCGAAATTCGCCCCTTTTCTGCGTCGAAAAACGAGGCACTACCTCCGCCTTCCTGAAAGATCGGAAATACCCGCAAACCGCTTGCGAATATAGTAGATATTTCACCAGGCTTAATGTTTTTATCTGTTGGGTCGGGCGTATTCGGGGTATTCGTTAAGTAGCGGCCGACTATAGAATAGCCGTTCGCCTTCAGGGTGCTAGCTCGTGCGGCCGTGATGGTCGTGATGCAGTCGACGGCCTTCGCGCTATCCATCCGTTCAGGGTCGCCTGTCGAAGCAAGCAGTGACGCCCAGGTTTTCCAGTCCGCGCGTCCAGATTGCGGCAGCATCGTGAAGTCCTGAAAGGACTTCACGTTTGCCGTCATCTTCTCGGAGAAGACGCCGTCGTACTCTCCGTCGTACGATCCATTAAAAGCTAGCGCCGCCTGGAAGAGATGAACGAAGTATTGTGACGAATCGCTTGATCCTCGTCCGACATTCGCAGCACTGGAACTCAATCCGGCCTTAGTGCCGGGGCCGAGGTAGCCATTGGCAGTGCCGTCGGCCATTCCTATCTCATATTGCAGTCCATACATAAGTCCTACCTGAACGTCACGGGAGTAAATCCCATCGCAGGGAATGAGAAAGAAGTCGCTTCGCCCGTTATAACGAGCGTTAAGAGACCTCTGGATGGAGCGAATCAGTTGACTTCCCCTTGGCAAAAGAATGTATGCGTCCATAGAGCGTTATTCATAAGGTCTGATTTGCGCGTGTCGCTCGAAAGGCATCGGCCCCTCGTGCGAGAGAATAGAAGTTATCACACTTCACTATTCTCGGGACAAGAGGCCGATGCGTTACGACTCTACTACAGGGCTTGATTCGGAGCAGATCACGGAACTCGTTTCCCGGATCTGGCAGATCGTGCAGTCCCGTCCGGCGTCGGCGGGGCGAGTGGCGATCCTGAATCTTCGGGAGCAGGTGGTTGTGACGGTGATGTTGGTGCGGCAGAACCTGAACCAGATGACGGTCGGTGACCTGTTCGGCGTCTCCCAGCCGACCGTGTCGCGGATCTACCGGCGGATCGTGCCGCTGATCGAACAAGCGTGCTGCCTGTCCGGCGTGCCACTAGAGGAAGCCGCGATCGGCCGGGTCCTTCTGGTCGACGGTACCGACGTGCCCACCGGGAACCGTGCCAGCGCGGGGGAGAACTACTCCGGGAAACGGCACCGGCAGGGCGTGAACGTGCAGATCGCGTCCGACCTGAAAGGCTCGCTGCTGTGCGTCTCGGAGCCCGTGGCCGGCGCGCGCCACGATCGAGCTGCGATCACGCTCTGCGGCTGGGAGCCTGTCCTCGACGCCGTCGAATGGATCGCGGATCCCGGATATCAAGGCACCACCGCAACAACACCGACAAAGAAGCCCACTGGCGGTGAACTCGACGACAACACGAAAACCAGCAATCGGACACTCTCCATCATCCGATCAGCGGTCGAAAGATGCATCGCCCACTGGAAGAACTGGAAAATACTCGCCACCGGCTACCGCGGCCGACTCCACGAACTCCCCAACCTCATCCGCGCCATCACCAAACTCGAACTCTACCGACTCGGCTGGTAACCCCTTATGAATAACGCTCATAGTGAGCAGACTCTTGAATAGCTTAGGAATAATTTCCGCGGCTGCAGGTAGCCCTATATTCGTGTTCAATCTTGCGATAGAAATGGTGGTAGTAGAGTCCCATACGGTCCATTTACCGTCGGGACTCGACATTCCCCCGTACCCTTTGCACCACAGCGCAGCTTGAACGATTCCGAGGATGCCTTTGTTCACAGTCTTCGACGAAACTGTTGGGAACTGTTTGGCGAGCCTTGCAAATGTTGTTTCACCGAAGTTGTCCGACAAGCTCGTGATCCCCAGTTCGTGCTGCAGGGCTCTGGTGAGCGCAAACATTGTTTTCCACCCAGTCCGCCCGTCGGTAGGCGCAGGATTGAAGCCCGGCACGCCGCTATATTTGTCGTTCACCCATGTCTGGGACTTCTGCACCCATGCATCAACCATTATCTATACCTCTATATTTCGCCCTGAGCGACGTTGGTAATTCGCGGCGTTCCTGAGCCCGTTAAGTCTGTGACTAGATATTTTCGCGTTGCTCGTTGCCAGTATCCATCTTGGGCTGGGCCGGCGAGGAACGCTGAAGCGTAAGTAACCGAGGTGATGACCGGAATTGCCGGAATCTCGACGGCGCGTAGGGTTACTTCGACCGCCGCTCCCGCTGGAACCTCGTCATTGAGCGTGATCGTCATCCGCAAGCGACCTTCCGTTTCTTCCAACATCACTAGATAGGAGGTAGCCGGCCAAGGGGCCTGCGTCAGAGGCGAAACCACCGCGATTCCCAAATCGCCCGGTGCAATCGTCGTCGCTGCGGACGCCGTTGAAGCTATCGTGGCAATCCGTTGAACAGCACACGATTCAAGAACCAAGCTATCAAGCTCGATGGCTAATGTAGATCCGGCGGGGATAGGATGTGGACCGGTACTCATACAGCAAATCGTAGAAGGATACCGATATTTGCTTACTGTCGTCTTAACTCCGTCAACCACTCCAGTTTCGGACCAGACAGCGGTTACCTCGGCGCCCCATGCGGACACGGGAACTCGCGTGTCGTCGGGGAGCCATTCTGCGCGTGCGAGCTCCGAGCCGTCTCTGGCAAGTATTGTTAATATCAGCGGTAAAGGGTGATCTACACCTTCTTCCGGGTAGCGGTCGACTACTGTCAAAGGGAACAAAATGGTTGTCGACGCTGTGGACGTACCATTAAATATATCTGGGATGTCGTAGGTTACGGATGACAAGGCCGGCGGGTCAGCGAGTGTGATCACCGTCGACGCCGTCTCATACTTATCGAGATACGACAGCATGGCTGTGTCGTCGGCAGCGAAAAGTCGCCCGTCGAATTGAATCGAAACTTTGAACTGCGCGGGATTATTTATTTGCATAACTTGGTTCAGCGCAAAATGTACGTTCGAGTATGCAGTGTAGTCGCCAGAAATTACTTGGAGTGGTCTCGAGTCATCGATTACTAGCGAAAATTCTGGCCTAGTCATGGAAGCTGCCGAGGCTGGATCGGCGTAGGAGGACGTCGCCGTCATCATTCCTGTTGCGCCCGACGCTACGAATGTACCAATGAATTGCCGTCGGCTATACACTTATCAGTCCCAAGGCACAAAAGACATAAATATTCCGCACCACGTATTCGGTCCGGGTTCTCCATCAATAGGGCCGCCATAACCGCCACGGTTCGCAGCAAGTCGTTGAATAGCTTTCCATGTATTTGTCCCCCAGTCCCCGTCGATTGGTCCCGTGTAACCGAAGTCTCGTACGTACAATTGTGCGCCGCGTCGGGACTGCGCTCCCCAATGTCCATCGGCAGAACCATCGTATAAGCCACGACAGACAAGCTCAGCCTGCCAGTGCGCAACCGTGACGACATAATCCGCTTCGTAGCGATGATCAGGATACCCGGGGTTGGCAATCCTAACGTCGCGTGTTTGTTGATTGGCCTCATCGCATGTAGTCATATTTATCTTCCTCAGTTTGCTTGATCTTTACCGGTTTCATGGACGACTCGGCCGATTATGCCCGCCGATGTCCACTCGTATTCATGAAATTCTTCAAGTGAATTGCCGACCAATAATTTTTTGTCTTTTTCGCTTGGGAAGGCGGAAACGATTGTGCTATTATCTGCTTTGCTTCGCTCCCACCAGGGCGTGAAGGCATATTCTCGACCTGCGCTTGCCATGTAAGCTGCAATGAGGAAATTCTGTCGAACCCACTCCTCTGCATTTTTCTGTTCCGCCATGGTAAAAGACGAGGGAAATGTGACCGACGTCGGGTCAGAAGTGGCGGTGAGTGCCCGCGATGCGGATTGGTCAAACGCGTCGTGCAATGAATCTCCTGGACGCGGCGTCCCTGCCGAGGCTGAAGAAGTTGCAGTGACACCGCCAAAGACCGACACGGATGTCGATACGAAGAATTGGCGTCTTGAAATCATAATGTTACGCTTTTCTAGCGTCAAGGAGTTCCGGTAAGCGGTCGAGCTGTGACTTAACCTAACACTTGTGAAGTCGGTGTTTCAGTCCGAGCTATCCATGCCTGTCGCGTGAGTTGCATATCCAGTACAACCGGCTGCCGTCCAGTCGTATCCGGTGGCCTGTGGTTCACCCCAGAGCGCTGTGCCGCCTGGTGAATTTACTGGATACGGTGCGGGGGCTTTGTTGAGCGCGTCGGTACGCTGCCACCACAACTTGAATGTGTAGTCGAAGCCCTTGTCAGCCATACATTGTCCGATAATAACGTTCTGTTGCACCCACGTCTTCGCATTCGCAACTTCTTCGTTCGAGAAGGTGGCTGGATAGGTAATGCTCTCGGGGTCGCTAAGACGGTCGTAAACGGGAGTACCTGACCCGTCGTCGCGAGGCAGCAATACGGTGGTCTCTTGAGGCAGCGGCGCGGTGCCAGCAGGGGAGGGATCGGACGGACTCGTAGTCCCTGGGAGCGGTGGCGGTGAGTCACCTGAAGGGCGCGACCGCCCGTCCGATGCAGATGCGACACCGAGGCTGGTGATGACTATCAACGCCGCAGCAGCAATCACGCTGCACGCGATCGTCGCTCTGCGTTTCTGTGACCGCAGTTCGCGCTCTTCTTGGCTCGGACGCAAGGGAACCCTCCGGACTAATCAGCTACTGGACCATTTGTGAACCTGAGAGACGCTCAGAAATGTGATGCTGATAATTTATCGGAAGGGAGGCTCCGAAGTCAACTGTGTGTCGTTGTGACAAAGTTGGGCTGCTGGGGAAGCGTGTTGTGACGCTCTTGCAAGCAGTTGAGTCCGCATCTGGCAAGCGCTGTGAAGCCGAACCCCACCCTATTGTGAGGGTCCTGCGGGGGTGTCGTGGCATGGGCGGCATGTGGCGCGACGGGTGAGAAACCATAGGTAAGTCTGAGAGAGAAGCCATAAAGGGATAATCTGTGCCCGGGTCCGAGGCTGACCAGGCGGGCATCAGTGATGGCGGCGTGGTGAGCTCGAAGTACCGGGCCTGCGTACCGCGGTTCCGACGGCAACGACACGGGTGAGCAGCCTTGCCTGACACATACGCGTCGTAGGTCGGGGCCTGCCCAACGCAGAACCGCCGCCGTCGAGGGGACGACGGCGGCGGTCCCACCCCGGAGGCGGTCAGGTCACGGCGTGCACGCCACGTTCCCGATCTTGTCCTTGCCCGAGTTCGAGCAGCCCAGCGAGTTGCCGCTCGTTTGCCAGTTCGACGGCTGGTGCAGGTAGACCGCGGCATCCGTGGTCTTCAGGGCGAGGTTGCCGCTGATGGTGTTGTCGTTGCCGGAGCCGTCGGCGCGGGTGATCACCTGGTAGCCGTAGGTGGTGGTGCCGGAGGCGGAGTTGCCGGCGGCGAGCCAGCCGTTCCCCGAGACGAGGATCATCGAGACGACCTCCGAGGAGAGCCGTGATCCGCCGAGGACCGTGTTCCCGACGATGTTGCCGTCCAGGGTCCCCTCCTTCGCCTCGATCGGCTCCGCGCCGGTGTCGGTGATCGAGTTGTCGACTACCGCGATGCGCGCCGTTCGGTCCGGGTCGCAGCCGTTGTACTCGCACCAATTGCGGTCCGAGGTGCCGATGTAGACGCCCTCGCCGTACTTAGTGGCGACGAGGCCAGTGCGGCGGATTGTGCTGCCGACGATCAGCGAATCGGTGGTTTGGTTGCGGAAGTGGACCGCCTCATAACCGATGTCGGTCACCGTCAGGCCGGCCATCTGGACGCCCTTGCTGGCGAGCACCTGGATGCCCTGGAAGGAGCTGCGGACCGAAAAGCCGACCAGGTGCACGTCGCTCACCGTGTTCAGGATGAGGGCGGTGCCGCTGGAGGTCGATCCGGAGGACAGGACCGCACGGGGTGAGCCGCAGATCCAGATCGAGCCGGGCTGGGCGGCCGTGCCGCGCAGGGCGAACTTGCCGGTGTACCAGCCGTCGGCGAGGTGGATCACGTCACCGGAGGACGGGTTGCTCAGCGCCGCGACGAGCTGCGCCGAGTTCGACACCGTCTTAGTGGCGGCGGGGCAATCGAAGGCGTCGAGCAGTGAGGCGCGGGAGCCGAGGAGGTCGGAACTGGTGGTGGCCGTCTCCTTCAGCCGCGAGCGGCGGCCGGCATCGTCGGTGGCGACCACCGAGTAGGTGTAGCGGCGGCCGGCCTCGGCGGACTCGTCGCGATACTGGCGTACCGGATCGGCGACCCTGCCGATGACCGTGTCTCCCGAGCCGTCCTGGTTGGAGCGGTGAACCTCGTACGAGACGATCCGCGAACTGAAGGGTGCGTCCCAGGCGACGGTGTAGCCGTCGGTTAGGGGTGAGAGTTCCACGGCGTCGGTCGCGAGACCGTCGTCAGCGAGCACGAAGGCGTCGATGATCAGGTTTCTGTCGGTCGACTTCGCGTTCTTCGTCCCGGTGTACGAGATGGTCACCGTGTGCGTGCCCTCGGAGAGATCGGTCGTCTCGTAGACCGGCACCTGGTACTGCGCGGTGGAGCTGTAGCGATCGACCCTCGTGACGGGGCCGCCGTCGACCGAGACCGCGGCGATCCCCGAGGAGGAGGTCTTGCGGCTGATCCAGCGCCACGATGTGCCGATGAAGGTGAAGGACACTGAGCCGGCCGACGTCAGGTAGCTGATCCCGCCGCCGCTGTCGCCGCCGGCCATCGACTTCCACGATCCCGTGTAGTCCAGCGCGGGGTCCGTCTCCTGCACGGTGAGGCTGGTGGCGCCGGAGGGGTCGAGTACGGGGCCGCCGCCGCCGGTCTCGTTGACCGGCTGCTCGACGGAGCCGGTCGCGCGGGTGATGTCGAGCGCGTCGATGACCAGGTTCTCGTCGTCCGCGGCGCTGTTCGCCCGCCCGCTCCACGCGATCGTGACTGTGTGGACCGTGTCGGTGAGGCCCTTCTTCGAGAACACCGGGACTTGGTACGCGGTCGTCGTGGTGTAGCGGTCGACCGAGGTGCTCGCGCCGTCGACGGTGACGGTGGCGATGCCGGCGGACGCGGTGGTGCGGCTGATCCAGCTGAAGCCGGTGCCGCGGAAGCTGAACGAGACGGAGCCGGTGCTGTTGAGGAACGTGATCCCGCCCGCGCTGTCGCCGCCGCTCATTGTGCGCCACGAGCCGCTGTACGTGAGCGAGGAGTTGGTCTCCTGAATCCGCGTGCTCTGCCCGGCACCCGGGTCCAGGGTGGCGGCGGAGGCGGCCGGTGCCGTAAGAGGAGCGACCAGGATGCCCAGGGCGATCAGGGCGGTGGCGAGGGTGCTGCGGGTGCGTCGTCGTCGGGGGCGGTTCGGGTGTGGCGTCGTTTGCAGGTCTGGCGGTGTCTGTATATCTGGCGGTGTCTGTATGTCTGGCGGTGTCTGGGCGTCTGGTCTCTGGGGGTTCACGATCGGCTCCGGGTCATCGGGGGGGCTTTGGGGCGGTTCGAGGGGGCTGGAGGGGCGCTGCTCAAGGGGGTAGCGAAGGTCCTCCTGACGCTATATACGGCCCGTGCTAGTGCCGGTTGGTTGAGAGGGATTCATGTCCTAGTGCCCCGTTCGGGCGTGGTTCTCGGGTCGTAATGGCACTATGGCTGAACGGCTGGCGTATCGCCAACGACGTGTGTGAGAGAGATGGTGACAAGCAATGTCGACGGGCGGATCGGAGCCACGGATCAGGTCGGGAGAAGACGTCGGGAACGCCTCTGCGACGTGGACGAGGGAGGAGTGCTGCTCGGGCAAGAAGCGGCGACCTTACCCGCCGACTCTGGGTGCGATCCTGAGCGAGGCCCTATCCCACAAGAATTGACCGGCCGTTTACCGGTCCGACCTCCGGCCGAAATACTGCGAGGATGAACTGTCTACTGGTGATCGTTGTCGCACTTGCGTCGAGAATCATCCGCCGCTGGTGAAGGGCGGTTCCGACAGTGGAGAGGACGCGATGGACCCGGCGATGACCAACGACCGCCCGTCGACCCTGCCCTCCCCGGAGCGACAGGGCCGCCGCCGCGCCCGCACTCTGATCGCTCGGCTCCTGCTCGTGCCCCTCGTCGTGCTCGCCGTCTTCGGCGCGGGCATCCCGCTCTATGTCACGCCGCCGATCGACCCGATCCCCGAGCAGGCGGACGCGGTGTTCGTGCTTGGGCCCTCGACGAGGGCGCGCGTCGAGTTCGCCCGGCGGATCATCACCTCCGGAGCGACCGACACGATGGTGCTCTCGGTCGGCCCTGGCGAGATGGGTGCGCCCTACGAGGACAAGAAGTACAAGAAGTGTAATGAGCCGGGCGGCGATGTCCTCTGCTATTCCGCCGATCCGCTTACCACTCAGGGAGAGGCTCGGCAGCTGCGCGACCTGGCCGCCGAATACGGATGGGACCACGTCATTGTGATCACCAGTTCCCCCCATCTCGTCCGCGCGAAGATGATCCTCCAGCGCTGCTATTCCGGCGACCTCTCGATGGTGCCCTCGGGAGAGCCGATGGGGCTCGACTACCTCGTCGGTCAGTACTTCTATCAGACCGGCGGATTCCTCAAGGCTTTCCTGGTCACCAATAACTGCTGAGGTTTCCGAAAGCTGAGTCGGCTTACGCTAGTCTGCCGAGAGCGCCATCGGCACCGAGCCCGCTCGCTAACTCCTCCGAAAGGCCCGCCCGTGACACCTGCCCGATTGATTTTCGCCGTCGGCCGCGGCCAGTACGAGAACATCGGCGACATCATCCTCCGCCGCCAGCTCCTCGACTGGTTGCGCGAGTCCGGTCCGCTGCATGTCTACGTCGGTCACTCGCCGTGGGGCTACGACGACGGCCTCCGTCTCGGACCCGATGACACCGTCTACCGCTCGCTGCTGCGGTGGTACGCGGCGCTCGCCCGCGAGGCTCTGGCGGGCCGGGCGAACTCGGTGTTCAAGCCGGGAGAGATCCAACTGACCCTGATCGGGATGAAGGAGCACCTCGTGATGCTCCCGGGCATCGCGCTGGTGCGTCTGGGCGGCGGTCGGGTGATCCGCGCCGGTGTCGGCACCCGCAACTTCGCTCCGCTGCCGCGCGCGATCATGTGGCCCTCGATGGCACTCTCCAGCTACACCCGCTGGCGCGACGACAAGACGGCCGCTTACCTGCGCGTCGGCGCCGCGATGCCGGACCTCGGCTACGGCGAGGGCGCGAGCGACGAGGAGCTGCGTGCGTTCGCTGCTCAGCCCGACGAGGAGCGGCGTGTGCTCGTCCTCTCTCTCCGCGAGGACCACGAGGTGGATGCGCGGCCCTACCCCGAGCAGGAGTGGTTGGCCGCGATCAAGGGCTTCGCCGAGCGCGAGGACCTCGACATCGTCGTCGTGACCCAGGTCGCCGTCGACGCCGAGCGCTCCCGCCGACTCGCCGCCGATCTCGACGCCGAGATCCTTGACTGGGATCCGGCGCACACCCACGACGAGCACGAGATCCTGCTGCGCGAGCTGTACAAGCGGGCCCGGATCGCGATGAGCGACCGGCTGCATGTGATCATCATGGCGTTCACCGAGGGTGCGGCCCCGGTGAGCGTGCAGATGGACGGATCCACGAAGGCATCGCGTCACTTCGAGACGATCGGGATTCACGACGTCACGGTCGACATGTCGCGGACGACCCCGACAACGGGCGTCGCGACCTTCGGGTCAGTGCTCGCCCGCCGCAGCGAGCTGCTCGAGAAGCTGCTCGTCGCGCGCGGTCGCCTCCGCGGGGTGCGCGACGACATCCAGGCGCTGCTCGCGGTGCCGCCGCGCAGCCACCCGGCCGCCCCGGCGGGCCCGACGACGCCGGTGTACCACGTCGGCCGCAGCGGCGAGGTCCCCGGAGGGATGACGCAGGTCGTCAACGGATACCTCCGCTGGCCGTTCGCCCGCTCCGACGTCCGGGTCATCCTCTCGCGCACCGCGCCGGGCGAGCACGTCGCCGCGGCCCGCCTGGCCGCCGGCGCCGCCGCCCGCATCGTCGCTATCGCCCGCCGCGAGTTCGGCAGCGTCATCGTTGTGCACCTCTCGGAGCGCGGCTCGTTCCTCCGCGAGGGATCGCTGCTGCGCCTGGCGCACCGCCTCGGACTGCGCACGGTCGCCCACCTGCACGGCAGCGAGTTCGCCGCCTTCACCGCCGCGCACCCGCGCCTGGTGAAGGACGTGCTGCGCAGCGCCGACGAGGTCATCTCGCTCTCGGAGGAGACCTCGGCGATCTGCCGCCGCTACGTCCCTGCCGATCGCGTGCATCTCGTGCCCAACGCGCTCGAGCAGGGCACGCCGCGCGAGAAGACCCGCACCGTCGTCTTCGGCGGAGTCGTCAGCCACCGCAAGGGTGTCGACGTCCTGCAGAAGGCGTGGGCGAAGCTCCAGGGCGCCGAGGGCTGGCGCCTGCTGATCGCCGGACCGATCCGCGAGCCCGAGGTCGTGGACCGGAGCGTCCCGGGGATCGAGTTCCTCGACTCGCTCGAGAACGCCCGCCTGCTCGCGCTGCTCGACCAGGCGTCGATCGCCGTGCTGCCCTCGCGCGAGGAGGCGATGCCGATCTTCATCCTTGAGGCCCTCGCCCGCGATGCGGCCGTCGTCTCGACAGCGGTCGGCGGCATCCCCGAGGTCCTCGGCGACGGCTGCGGCCGGGTCGTCGCACCCGGCGACGTGGACGCCCTCGCCGCCGCGCTGACCGAGCTGATCACCGACGCCGACGCCCGCGCTGAGGTCGTCGAGAAGGCCGGAGTGCGCTTCCGCGAGCGCTTCTCGGCCGACGCGGTATTCCCGCGCGTCGAAGAGGTCTGGCTCGGCTGAGCCGCCTGCGACTTCGCCCCGGATCCCGCCTGCCGCCCCTCTCCGGGGCGGGGCGGGGTTCGGGGAGCGTAAAATCGCTGACGTCTGCGGCGCCCTGCCGTCGCGCGCTGTGCCGTCCGGTCCCGGACGCCTTCCTCCTCACTTCCCAGAGAGGCTCGACGTGGCCATCGCCGCCGACTCCGACCGCCGCCTGTGGACCCTGCCCCTCGCGCGCGCTGCGATCGCGGCGGTCGCCGGCTGCGTCGTCACCTTCTCGCCCGACCACGGTCCCGCCTTCGGTCTTGCTCTCTTCGGTGGCTTCGCGCTCGCGACCGGTGCCGCCTCGCTCGCCCTCGGGCTGTCCCGCTGGAGCGGTCGTGCCCGCCCGCCCGCGCTCGCCGCGGCGGTGCTCACCCTGCTGGCCGGTGTCGCCGCGCTCCTCGCGCTCCCCGTGGCCACTCTGCTCTCCTTCGTCGCCCTCGTCGCCGGCTGGGCGCTGCTCTCCGGCTTCTTCGAGTTCTCCAGCGGACGCCGTGGCCAGGGTCTCACCGGGCGCGACGCTGTGATTGTCGGCATCGGCACCATGCTGCTCGGAGCCGCCTTTGGGCTCCTTCCGCCGCATCCCGTCGTCACGGTCGGTCTCCTCGGCGCCTACGCGGTGATGGTCGCGGTGTACCTCGGGATCGCGGCGTTCTCTCTCAAATGGGCCACGGGCGCCTCCACCGGACACGGCCCCGTCGCCCCCACGACACCGACCTCCGGAGGAGACCGATGACCGCCGAAGGCCAGCAGCCCGACCCCGCCTCCGGGGCCGACCCGCGCGATCCCGGCGAATTCACGCCGCGCACGTTCCAGCCGACCCGGAAGGACCGCCTCCGCCCGCTCGAACTGATCGGCTTCTCTGCGGTGATGTCCGCCTTCGTCGGCCTTGTCGTGCTGCTGTCCACTCGTGAGACGGTCGTCGCGATCATCTCGTTCGGAGTGGCGTTCATCGTCGTCCTCGTCGCGATCGCCATGTTCTCGCTGACCTTCAAGCCCGACGCCGCCGAGATCGCGGACATCGACGAACAGGATGCGCACGGGGCGTGATCGCGCGGGCCGCACTCCGGCCCGTCACTCCGTCTGTCTCGTCACTCCGTCTGTTGTGTCGCCCTGTTTCGTCGCTTGAGCCGCACCGGCCGAGCGTCAGCCCAGGCGGTCGACCAGCGCCGAGGCGAGCCCGGTGTAGCCCCCCGGCGTCAGCACCAGCAGGCGCTCCTTCGCCGCGTCGCCGATGTCGAGACCCTGCACGAAGACGGCGAGGTCGTCGGCGCCCAGGCGCTTGCCGCGGGTGAGGTCCTTGAGCAGCGCGTACGGGTCGGTGATCGAGGAGCGGCCGGCCGCCACCTCCGCACGGATCACGGTCTGGATCGCCTCGGCCAGCACCTCCCAGTTGCCGTCGAGGTCGGCGGCGAGGGCGCTCGGGTCGAGGTCGATCTCGAGCAGGCCGCGGGCGATGTTGTCGAGCGCGAGGAGCGAGTGGCCGAATGCGACTCCGATGTTGCGCTGCGTGGTCGAGTCGGTGAGGTCGCGCTGGAGGCGCGAGGTGACCAGGGTCTGTGCGAGCGAGTCGAGCAGGGCGCTCGAGAGCTCGAGGTTCGCCTCGGCGTTCTCGAAGCGGATCGGGTTGATCTTGTGCGGCATCGTGGACGAGCCGGTCGCCCCGGCCTGCGGGATCTGCCGGAAGTAGCCGAGCGAGATGTAGGTCCAGACGTCGGTGCAGATGTTGTGCAGGATGCGGTTTGCGTGCGCCGCCTTGCCGTAGAGCTCGGCCTGCCAGTCGTGCGATTCGATCTGGGTGGTCAGCGGGTTGAAGACGAGGCCGAGGGAGGTGACGAACTCCTCCGCGAGTGCCGGCCAGTCGGTGCCGGGATCGGCGGCGAGATGCGCCGCGAACGTGCCCGTCGCTCCGCTGAACTTTCCCAGGTATTCGGTGGCTTCGATCTGCACGACGACCCGCTCGAGCCGGTAAGCGTAGACGGCGAACTCTTTGCCCATCGTGGTCGGGGTCGCCGGCTGGCCGTGCGTGCGGCTGAGCATCGACTCGTCGCGGTAGCGGACGGCGAGTTCGCGCAGCGAGTCGACGACCGACCGCAGCTTCGGCAGCCAGATCTCGCCGACGGCCCGGCGGACCATGATCGCGTAGGAGAGGTTGTTGATGTCCTCGCTCGTGGCGGCGAAGTGCGTGAGTTCGGCGATCCGCTGGAGGCCGAGCTCGTCGAGCCAGTGGCGGACGAGGTACTCGACGGCCTTCACGTCGTGGCGGGTGCGGGCCTCGAGGGCCGCCAGCTCGTCGATCTCCGGCTGGCCGAAGTCGCGGGCGCGGCGGCGCAGCTCCTCGGCGGTCGCGGCATCGACGGGCTGTGAGCCGAAGAGGCGCCGATCGGTCAGTGCCAGCAGCCACTCGACCTCGACGTGTACCCGGGCGCGGTTCAGCCCCGCCTCCGAGAGGTACTCGCCGAGCGACGAGACGGCGCCGCTGTAGCGGCCGTCGAGGGGGCTCAGCGGCTGGGTGGGGAGCGAGGTCATGCGGTGGTGCCTTCCGGTTCTCAGGTGTCCTGCGCGAGGGCGGCGCGCGCGTCGGTGGAGTCGGGGCGGACCGAGCGGTTGCCGCGCAGTCCGGGTTCGATCTGGGCGAAGAGGGCTCGGCAGGCGCGCTCGATGAGCGTGAGCACCGAGTCGAATGCCGCCGCATCGGAATAGTAGGGGTCAGGGACGTCGCCCTGCGGAGAGAGGCTCGGCTCGAAGTCGAGGAGGCGGCGGATCTTCTGCCGGTCCACCTCCGTGCGGGCCCAGGAGCGCAGCGCCCGCTCGTGTCCGTGGTCGAGCGCGACGACGAGGTCGAATTCGGCGAACCGCGACGGATCGAAGAGCTGGGCGCGGTGGCGGCGACCGTCGAATCCGTGCCGCTCGAGCGTGTCGAGGGCACGGCGGTCGGCGTGCTCGCCGAGGTGCCACTCGCCGGTGCCGGCCGAGCTGATCTCGATCGCGGAGCCGAGCCCCGCCTGCTCCGCCAGCGAGCGCAGCACTACCTCGGCCATGGGCGATCGGCAGATATTGCCGGTGCAGACGAAGCACACGGCGAAGGCCGAGGGCGCAGTGGAGTCGGGGGTCACCCGCCCATCATGGCGCACCGAAGCTCCTCCACAGCAGGCCGATTCCGGCCGTTGTCCACCGATGTCAGGGGACTCCGCTCGGTCGGTCGCGGGGAGGTCGATGCTGGTGCCGAGGCCGCGGAATCAGTCCTGACGGCGGCGGAGGAAGGGGCGCAGGAGGAGACCAATGAACCAGTTCACCAGGGCGAGCACGAGGGCGCCGAGCACGCCCCACCAGAAGCCGTCCACGACGAGTCCAAAGCCGAAGAGCCCGCTGATCCAGGCGGTCAGCAGCAGAAGGAGCCCGTTCACGAGGAACGAGAGGAGGCCGAGCGTGAGCAGGTACAGGGGGAAGGCGATCACGCGCACGACCCCACCCACGACGGCGTTGACCACTCCGAAGATCAGCGCCACCAGCAGGTATGTGAGGATCGCGGCGGCCGGGCCCCCGTCGTACGGATCCACGCGCACGCCCGCCACGACCAGGGTCGTGAGCCAGATCGCGACAGCGTTGGTCAGGAGGCCGAAAAGGAGTCTGCGCATGCCTTTACTATCCCCGCCGACGGGGCAGGTCGCGAGTCGGGGCTCAGGTGAGGGGCCCGCCAATGGTCGGCTCCGGGCCGGGCGTGCAGAGCCGGGGATCGTCGGCGCAGGTCCGCGGGGGGAGGGCGGGCGCGGGCTCGGGCTGTGGCTCGGGCTCGGCGGTTGGTTGGGGTGCCGGCGGCGGAGCCGGTTGCGAGGCAGGCGGCTCAGGAGCGGGACTCGGAGCGGCGGGGTCGGGTGTCGGCACCTGGGTAGGAGCAGGTGCGGTGCTCGGCCGCGGAGCGGCGGGCGGTGCGGGGCGTGGGGGAGGGCCGACTCCGCTGCCCGGCTCGGGGATCAGCGGCTCCCGTGCCTCGATCACGGCGAGGGCGAGCGGGGCGAGCGTGGCTCCGGAGGCGAGGGCGCTGCGGAGCTGCTCGACGGCGTCGGTCAGGGTGCTCCGCCGAGCGGTCGACCCACGGCCGGAGGCAAGCGCCGCCGCGCCAAGACCGAGGACCCGCCCGGCGAGAGTAGTGCGCTGCTCGGCCGCGGCGGCCGTCGCCTCAGTGATGGCCTCGGCCGAGACTCCCTCCAGCGCGGTGTTGAGGATCCCGATCGCGACGAGCAGGTCAGTGCGTGCCGCGCCCGCGACGGCGCCGTCGGTAGCGGTCAGCAACGCCAGCGCGTCGTCCCGGAGGGCGAGACCGGCCTCACGCGCGGCGGTGTAGGCGGGCGGAGCGGCCACGTCGATCGAGGTCTCGCGGAGGGTCGGGGTCGGCCGAGCGCCCTCCGATCCGGGTGCGCAGGCCGAGAGTGCGCCGGCCGTGAGGAGCAGAGCGATCGCCGCCGAGATGCCACGCAGGAGTGCTCGCGCACCCCTGCACCGCTCGGTTCGCCCTCGACTCCGCATCTCTGTACCCTAATCGGGGGACGGTCGCCGCGGACACCCGACCGCAAACCGCTTCGTGTCGTCGAGCCGCGTTCCAGGCGGCGCCCCGACGGGGGACGGCGCCTCCGCGCGACCGTCCCGGGCTGGCGACGGCGCGCGCCGAACGAAACGGTCCCGGTGCCCGTGCCGCCTAGCATGGGCCGGGTGACCGACCAGCAGGAGCCTCCCGTTCGCCTCCGACCCGAGATCCTGGCGCTCCCCGCCTACAAGCAGGGCCGCGCAGCCGCCTCCGATGCGTTCAAGCTCTCCTCCAACGAGAACCCGTTCGACCCGTTGCCCTCCGTGCTCGAGCGGGTGCGCGAGGTTGACGACTTCAACCGCTACCCCGATGCGGCGGCCACGGCGCTGCACACAGAACTCGCCGCTGTGTACGGCGTCCCCATCGACGAGGTGATCGTCGGAGCCGGCTCCGTCGCCGTCATCGCCCAGCTCATCGCCGCGGCGGCCGGCCCGGGCGACGAGGTCGTCTACGCTTGGCGCTCGTTCGAGGCCTACCCCTCGCTCGTCACCACGGCCGGCGCCACCAGCGTCCGCGTGCCGTTGCGCGCCGACGATACCCACGACCTCGATGCGATGCTGCAGGCCGTGACCGAGCGCACGCGCCTGCTCATCGTCTGCAGCCCCAACAACCCCACCGGTACCGTCGCCACCGCCCACGACGTCGAGGCGCTCCTCGAGCGCGTCCCGAGCGACGTCCTCGTGCTCCTCGACGAGGCCTACGCAGAGTTCGTGGGGGACGAGCGCGCCGTCGACGGCACGCGCCTGCTCGGCCGCTACCCCAACCTCGTGATCGCGCGCACCTTCTCGAAGGCGTACGGGCTGGCCGGGCTCCGCGTCGGCTACGCGCTCGGTCACGCGCGGATCCTCGATGCCGCCCGCTCCACCGCCATCCCGCTCTCCGTCACCCGGTTCGCCGAGACCGCGGCCGTCGCCTCCCTCCAGCACCGCGCGGAGCTGCTCGAGCGCGTGCATCGCATCACCCGCCTCCGTGACGACCTCTGGCGGGCGCTCCTCGACCAGGGCTGGAGCATCCCGAAGTCGCAGGCCAACTTCCTCTGGTTCGACACCCGCGAGGACACGGCGCGGGCGGCAGAGGCGTTTGCGCGGGTCGGAGTCGTGGTCCGAGCGTTCCCGCCCGAGGGCATCCGCGTATCCGTCGGCGAGGCGAGCTCTGTGGACAAGCTCCTCTCCGCGGCGGCCGAGATTGTGGCTTCCCTCCCCGAGGGCCATCCCGCGAGACGGATAGGTTAGTCCAGTGGTAGCCACCAGCACGGAGTCGCCGACTGTCCAATTCCTCTCCGCGGACGGGCGGTTCTCACCGACCCCCGCTGCCGAGCAGTACGCCTCCTACCTCGACGGGGTGGACGAGGCCCAGCACCGCTCCTTCTACCGTGAGATGGCGGTGGTCCGACGCTTCGACAGCGAAGCCGCGAACCTGCAGCGCCAGGGGCAGCTGGGCCTGTGGGTGCCGAGCCACGGCCAGGAGGCGGCACAGGTCGGCTCCGCCTTCGCGATGCGCCCGCAGGACCACGTCTTCCCCTCCTACCGCGAGCACGTCGTCGGCAAGATCCGCGGCATCGACCTGCTCGGCGTCCTCGCCCTCCTGCGCGGCACGACGCACGGCGGCTGGGACCCGACCGATCCGGCCAACGGCAACTTCCACATCTATACGCTGGTGCTTGGCTCGCAGGCGCTGCACGCCACCGGCTACGCGATGGGACTCACCCTCGACGGAGTCACCGGCACGGGTGACCCCGAGAAGGACGAGGCCGTCGTCGTCTACTTCGGCGACGGCGCCTCCAGCCAGGGCGATGTGAGCGAGGCGATGATCTTCGCCGCGAGCTACCAGACGCCCGAGGTCTTCTTCCTCCAGAACAACCACTACGCGATCTCGGTACCGGTGGCGACGCAGTCGCGCAGTCCCCTCTACCTCCGCTCCTCCGGCTTCGGCATCCCGGGCGTGCAGATCGACGGCAATGACGTGCTCGCGAGCTACGCCGTCACCGCCAAGCACCTCCACGACGCGCGATCCGGCGGCGGGCCCCAGTTCATCGAGGCTCTGACCTATCGGATCGGCGCGCACACCTCGAGCGACGACCCGACCAAGTACCGCACCGACGACGAGCTCGCCTCGTGGGTCGCGAAAGACCCGATCACCCGCTTCGCCGCGTTCCTGCGGAGCGAGGGCGTGCCGCAGTCCTTCTTCGACGACGTCGACGAGGAGGCGCGCGACTTCGCGTCCGACATTCGTCGGCGCCTGCTCGCCCTCGAGGCGCCGTCCGCGGGCATCATCTTCGACAACGTCTACTCGGAGCCGCACGCGCTCGTCGAGGACCAGAAGGCGTGGCTGCAGCGCTACGAAGAATCGTTCGGAGGCGAGTGATGACGATCGACACCAGCACGACGACCGCGCAGGCGGCCCCCACCGGGTCGCAGCTCGAGTCGATGTCCCTGGCCAAGGCGCTCAACGCCGGCCTCCGCCGCGCCATGACGCAGGACGACCGCGTCCTGCTGATGGGCGAGGACATCGGCCCTCTGGGCGGCGTGTTCCGCATCACGGAGGGGCTGCACGCCGAATTCGGAGCGAAGCGCGTGCTCGACACGCCGCTGGCAGAGTCCGGCATCGTCGGCACGGCAATCGGACTCGCGATGCGCGGGTTCCGGCCGGTCTGCGAGATCCAGTTCGACGGGTTCGTCTACCCGGCGTTCGACCAGATCACCTCGCAGCTCGCCAAAATGACCAATCGGCACGAGGGCGCCATCACCATGCCCGTCGTCATCCGCGTGCCCTACGGCGGGCACATCGGAGCGATCGAGCACCATCAGGAGAGCAACGAGGCATACTTCGCGCACACCGCGGGACTGCGCGTGATCAGCCCGTCGAACCCGAACGACGCCTACTGGATGATCCAGGAGGCCATTGCCTCCAACGATCCCGTGATGTTCTTCGAGCCCAAGAGCCGCTACTGGCCCAAGGGCGACGTCGACCTCCGCTCCTCCGCCCTGCCGCTGCACGCCAGCCGCGTCGTCCGCCAGGGCACCGAGGTCACCCTCGTCGGCTGGGGCCCGATGGTCGCAGTCCTGCTCCAGGCCGCCGAACTCGCGGGCGAGGAGGGAACGAGCGTCGAGGTCGTCGACCTGCGCTCGCTGTCGCCGATCGACTGGGAGCCGCTGCTCGCGTCGGTCCGCAAGACCGGTCGGCTCGTCGTGGGGCAGGAAGCGCCCTCGAACGTCAGCCTCGGCTCCGAGATCGCGGCGACGGTCACCGAGCGCGCCTTCTTCTCGCTGGAGGCGCCGGTCCTGCGCGTCACCGGCTTCGATACCCCCTTCCCGCCCGCCAAGGTCGAGAAGCTCTTCCTCCCCGATGTCGACCGCGTGCTCGAGGCCGTCGACCGCTCGCTCGCGTACTGACGCGCGCGACATCCGCCCGTACGAGCCCTCAGGAGTCCACCGATGACAGAGCAGTTCCTCCTCCCCGACGTCGGTGAGGGCCTCACCGAGGCCGAGATCGTGGCGTGGAGGGTCAAGGTCGGCGACGAGGTGGCCGTCAACCAGGTCCTCGTCGAGATCGAGACCGCCAAGTCACTCGTCGAGCTGCCCTCGCCGTTCAGCGGCACCGTGGTCGACGTGCTCGTTGACGAGGGGCAGACGGTCGATGTCGGCACAGCGATCATCACGGTGCGCTCCGGAGCAGGAGTGATCGGCTCCGAGGTGCCCGCGATCCCTGCGCACCCCTCCCAGGCCGCCACGGCGCCCGCCCCCTCCACCACCGAGCCGGGCGAGGGCTCCGGCGCGGCGCTCGTCGGCTACGGAACCGCTGGGGGCCAGGTGCAGACCCGCCGCCGCCGATCCGGACCCACCGCCGCGCCCACGCGCCCGACCGCGCCCGCCCGTCCCGCCTCGGTGCCCGCTGCCGCAGCGCTCCCGGTCATCGCGAAGCCGCCCATCCGCAAGCTCGCGAAGGACCTCGACGTCGACCTCGTCGAGGTGCAGGCCACAGGCCTCGCCGGCGAGGTCACCCGCGACGACGTCATCCGCCACGCCTCCCAGGCCAGCGTCTTCCGCAACATCCAGACCCCCGCCTGGAGCGACGACCGCGAGGAGCGGGTCCCCGTCCGCGGCGTCCGCAAGGCCATCGCGGCAGCCATGTCGACCAGCGCCTTCACCGCCCCCCACGTCAGCGTCTTCGTCGATGTCGACGCGACCCGGACGATGGAGTTCGTCAAGCGCCTGAAAAACTCGCCCGACTTCGCCGGGGTCAAGGTCTCGCCACTGCTGATCATGGCGAAGGCGATCATCTGGGCCGTCCGCCGCAATCCCACGGTCAATTCGGCCTGGACCGACTCCGAGATCATCGTCCGCCACTACGTCAATCTCGGCATCGCCGCGGCCACCCCGCGCGGCCTGCTCGTCCCCAACGTCAAGGACGCGCAGTCAATGAGCCTCCTCGAACTCGCCCAGGCCCTCGAGAAGCTCACCCTCGATGCTCGCGACGGGAAGACGACAGCCGCCGACATGCAGAACGGCACCATCACCATCACCAACATCGGCGTGTTCGGGATGGACACCGGCACCCCGATCCTCAACCCCGGCGAAGTCGCGATCATCGCGCTCGGCACGATCAAGCAGAAGCCGTGGGTCGTCGACGGCGAGGTCCGCCCACGTTTCGTCACCACGGTCGGCGGCTCCTTCGACCACCGTGTGGTGGACGGCGACGTGGTCAGCCGCTTCGTCGCCGACGTCGCCAGCGTGCTGGAGGAACCGGCGCTGTTGCTGGATTGAGCGGGCTGTTGCCTCATGGAGCGGACTCCTCCTGCGTCGTCGTCCGCTCCGCGGTCGGCCCGGGCGGGGGTGGTGTTTCGCAGAGCGGGTCGCGTACCGCTGCGCCGAATCGCTGCCACGCGATGTGACGGTTCGCTCGACCCGGTGGGAGGGGGAACGACAAGGCGGACGAGGGATGCGCTTGCGGCGGCGCACCGATGGCCGAGCGGCAGAATCGGTGGCCTGCTGAGCGCGGAGGACATCGAGCGGGCCGGAGTGGAGCTCCGCGACGTCGGCGCCGTCTACGCTCACGGTCTGATCCTCGGCCGGCACGTCGTCGCGGTGGCGAGTCGAAGCATCGCCCAGGGGCAGGACGGCCCCGGGATGATCGGCCACGCCTCCCTCTACTCCGACGCGAGAAGGCCGGAGATCGAGATCGCGCTCGACGTCCGCTCGCTCACGGGAGTCGCGGACGTCCATGTCGGGTACTCGCGTCCAGCGCGCGCAGCCCCTCGTCAGGCTCGACGACGAGCTCGACAGGATGGAGTACGACCGGTCCGTGGTCTTTCATGACCTCGAGGCCCACGCTCGTCGGCTGCCCCAGGAGTGGGACACTGATGTCCGACCGGACGACACCTGGCTCGAGGACTGCGTCGAACCGGTGATAGCCGGAGTCGCCGTCCCCGAATTGTCGGGCAGACGGGCAGCTCTCCGGATCGAGTGCTGGGCGCCGGACGGTGGGACACCCGCGCTCGAGGGTTCCTGGGGTGACAGCCAGACCTGGCGGGGCAGTGGATAGCGCCAACTCCGCCGCACCCACCGCAGCGTCGCGGAGCGAACGGACGGGTGTGCCACGGGATCCGAGCGTCGCCCGGAGCATCGAGGACGACACAACGTCAGCTGAGAGGGGGTCTCATCCACCATCGTGGATGAGACCCCCTCTCAGCTGACGTTGTGTCGGTGGGCACCGCGAAGGAGCGCAGGGGACGTCGCGTGCGATGGATGCAGGCACGGCCCGCTCGCCCGTGGCGGCAGCACGGCGCACGCCCGGGCGAAGGCGGAAGAGGCCGCGGAGGATGCGCTCGCTCCGACCGTCGGCATCACCCCCGTCGACCAGGGAGGCGGTCAGCAGGGGCCCCCGCGAAGAGGAACGGCTTCACGGCCGACTGGATGCTGAACACCGTGTCGGCGTCGGTGCTCGCTCGGACGGAGCCGTCCGCGAGGACGAGCGCGATCCCGCACAGGCCGGGTCGGCGAGTTCGGGGATGCTGTCGTCGACCTCGCCGCCGCCGTCCGGCAGCACCTCCCGGCGCAGTTCCTCGAGGTCATAGGCCAGGGGACCAGCGCGCTCATCCGTCCCCTCTGTCGCAGCATCCTGAGCGGACTGCGGGGACCGGCCCTACGCCGTGAGCGCGACCGCCGTCCACGACACAGGCGGGAGGGTCAGCGTCAGCACCCCGTCGGCGAGCGACGCGGCGGCCTCGCGAAGGCGCACGCGGTCCTGGTCGTCGCGGGTGTTCTTGGCGTAGGGGTCCTCATCGAACAGGGCCACCGCCTCCGCGACGCTCGAGACGCCGAGGCCGCTGATGTCGACAGTGACCTCGATCGGCTCCGTCTGCGAGCGGTTGACCAGGAACACGGCCGCGCGGCCGTCGTCCACGGTCGCGACGGAGTCGATCAGCGGCGCGTCGCCGTGGCGAGCGGTCGGGTAGGTCCCCACGTCGATCCGGGGGCGCAACACCGAGCCGGAGGCCAGGCGCGCGGTCGTCGAGAACGGGAAGAAGGTGGTCTGGCGCCAGGCACCGCCGCCCGGCTCGGTCATGATCGGCGCGATCACGTTGACGAGCTGCGCGAGGGATGCGGAGGTGACGCGGTCGGAGTGTTTCAGTAGCGTGATCATCAGGTTGCCCAGCACGACGGCGTCGGCGACCGAGTAGACGTCCTCGAGCAGGCGCGGGGCGTACGCCCATTCGCGGGTGCTCTGGTCGCCCCCGGCGTCGGCCTTCTCCTTCGCGTTCCATTCGCTGAGGTACCAGACGTTCCACTCGTCGAAGGACAGCGTGATGTCCTTCGTCTTCTTGAGCGTGAACTTCACATGGTCGACGGCCGCCGCGACGGTGGCGATGAAGTACTCCAGGTCGAGAGAGGAAGCGAGGAAGGAGCCGAGGTCGCCGTCGTACTCCTGGTAGTAGGCGTGGCAGGAGATGTACTCGACGTCGTCGTAGGTGTGCTCGAGGACCACGCGCTCCCACTCGCCGAAGGTCGGCATCGACGAGCCGGAGGAGCCGCAGACGACCAGCTCGAGCGAGGGGTCGGCGAGTTTCAGCGCCTTCGCGGTGCGGGAGGCGAGCTTCCCGTAGTCGTCGGCGCTCCTGTGGCCGACCTGCCACGGGCCGTCCATCTCGTTCCCGAGGCACCACATCCGGATGTCGTAGGGCTCGGTCCCGCCGTTGGCGATCCGCTGGTCGGCGAGGGTGGTACCGGCCGTGCCGTTGGCGTACTCGAGGACGTCGAGCGCCTCGAGGACACCGCGGGTGCCGAGGTTGACGGCGTACATGATCTCGCTGCCGGTCAGCGTCGCCCACTTCGCGAAGTCGTCCAGCCCGACCTCATTCGTTTCGAGCGAGTGCCAGGCCAGGTCCCGTCGGCGGGGGCGCTCGGAGCGCGGGCCGACGCCGTCCTCCCAGCGGTAGCCCGAGACGAAGTTGCCGCCGGGGTAGCGGATGGTCGTGGTGCCCAGCTCCTTGACTAGCTCGACGACGTCGAGGCGGAAGCCGTCCTCGTTGGAGGCGGGGTGGCCGGGCTCGTAGATGCCGTCGTAGACGCAGCGGCCGAGGTGCTCGACGAAGGAGCCGAAGAGGCGCGGAGTGACGGGAGCGACGACCGCGGCTGGGTCGAGGCTGATGCGCGCTGTGGCGGCGGGGGCGGAGGTCATGGGGGCCTTTCGGGCGTTGGGCTCCCGCGGGCTGTGCTCAGCGGTGAGCAGAATTTCTAACGTTGTAGAAGATGCTCCGCCTCGCTCTTGCCGTTGTCAAGAGCCGTCCTGCTCCGACTCACGCGCGGCGGCCGCAACCGAATCCGCGGACGGGGCTTCCGTCGCCCCTACGACGACGGCACTCGTGGCCAGGCGCGGCACGTCATCGCAGTCGGGGGCGTCACGCTCTACCTCGGTGGCCCACTGGCCCACCTCCTGCTGCGCACGATCGGCGGGGACGCGCGCGGATCGGTCGCCGACCGCCTGACCTCGTGAGCGTTCCGGTGGGGTCGACTCCTGCGCCGCGGCGACGTGCGCGTCGCCGACGCCGGAGCGTGGATTCGCCGCGAGATCTGCCACCGCGGGGCCGGTGGCTAGGCCGACTCCCGCGCGACAACGGTGAACGCCGCCTCGTGCAGGGTGCCCGGCCCCGTGCGCGAGCCGTCGATCCGGGCCTGCAGTAGCTCGACCGCGATCCGGGCGATCTCGTCGCGCCCCGAGTCCACGCTCGAGAGGCTAGGGGAGCAGTAGCGCGCCTCGTCGATGTCGTCGAAGCCGATCACTGCCACCTCGTCGGGCACCCGCACGCCCGCCTCCTGCAGCGCCCGCATCGCGCCGAGCGCGAGCGTGTCGTTGAGTGCGAAGACGGCGTCGAAGTCGAGACCGGAGGCCAGCACGCGCCGCATCGCCTCTGCGCCGCCAGAGCGCCGCCAGGGTCCGGAGACTCCGATTATCCGCTCGTCGTCGATGCCCCCGTCGGCGAGCGCAGCTCGATAGCCCTCGAGGCGGAGCGACGCCGAGCTGACTGCGGCGTCGGGGTGCGTCCCGAGTGCCACGATCCGGCGGTGACCGGAGGCGAGCAGGTGCGCGGTGGCCGCGCGCGCCGCCGCCGTGTTCTGCATAGTGACGTGGTCGACCCGCCCGGTGAAGATCCGCTCGCCGAGCAGCACCAGGGGGACGTTGACCACGAGCGCGTCCTCGTCGGCGAGGCCGAGCGGGCTGAAGAGCAGCCCGTCGGTGAGCTGCCGGCGCTCACTTGTGAGCACGCGGCGCTCGCGTTCGGGGTCGCCGCCGGTCTGCTCGATCAGCACGGTTAGCCCCCGCGCGTCGGCCGCGCGCATCACGCTGTCGGCCAACTCGGCGAAGTAGGGGAGGCTCAGCTCGGGCAGGGCGAGTCCGATCACGCCGGTGCGACCGCGGCGCAGGCTGCGCGCCGAGAGGTTGGGGCGGTAGCCCAGCTGCGCGATGGCCGCCTGCACCCGTGCTCGGGTGGCGGGGCGCACATGCGGGTAGTCGTTGATGACGTTCGAGACGGTCTTGATCGAGACGTCGGCGGTGCGGGCGACGTCGTGCAGCGTGACGGCCACGGTCCTCCCTCTGCTCGGGCCTCACGCTACTCCGCGTGCCGACCGGAGCTCCGTCAGAAATCGCCGGCGCAGGTCGTTCAGCGATTTTGACAATCGTTATCAATAGCCACTACCGTAGTGTCACCCGCCCACCCCCGTCGCAGATCGGCTCATCGTGAAGACCCGCCTCCTCGCCCTCACCGCCCTCCTCGGCGGTGCCGCGCTCGCCCTGAGCGGCTGCTCCGGATCGGGCACCGCCTCCGCCACCTCGGGCGGACCCGTGAAGGTCGTCGCGTCGACGAATGTGTACGGCGACCTCGTCTCGAGCATCGGCGGCGACCTGGTCGAGGTGACCAGCATCATCGACAGCCCGGACAAGGACCCGCACGAGTACGAGGCCACCGCACGCGATCAGCTCGCGGTGTCCGGTGCCACCCTCGTGATCGAGAACGGCGGCGGTTACGACCACTTCCTGGACATCATGATCAGTGCGGCCGGCACCGAGGCCCCCGTCATCACGGCCACCGTGATCGCCGGGCTCGAGGAGGTGCACGACCACGCGGAGAAGGAGTCGGAGGGCGGGCACGAGCACGCGGAGTTCAACGAGCACGTCTGGTACGACCTGGCGGCGATGAAGGAGGTCGCGGGGCGGATCGGCGACGAACTCGCCGCGCTCGACGCCGACAATGCCGCTACCTACTCCGCCAACGTCGCCGCGCTCGACGAGCGTCTCGACGCCCTGATCGCCCGCGAAGGCGAGCTGAAGGGCGCGCTCTCCGGCCGCTTGATCGCAATCACCGAGCCTGTGCCGCTCTACCTGACCGACGCGCTCGGTCTTACCGACGCGACCCCGCAGGCCTTCAGCGAGGCGGTCGAGGAAGGTACCGACGTCCCCGCGGCCACGCTGCAGGAGACGCTGGCGCTATTCTCCGGCACGTCGGTCGACGCACTGATCTACAACGAGCAAACCGAGGGGGCTCAGACCGACGCCGTGCTCAACGCGGCGAAGGCCGCGGGCATCCCCACCGTCGGCGTCACCGAGACGCTGCCCGAGGGCGACGACTACACCGGCTGGATGACCGCCAACCTCGATGCGATCGAGGGAGCCCTGTCCCCGTGAGGCACGACTGCCCGAACGGTACCGACCCGATCGGCACCGGTCCGAACGGTACCGACCCGAACGGTACCGACCCGATCAGGCCCGACCCGATCAGGCCCGTCTCCTCGGAGGCGGGCCCTTCGGCGTCCGTGCTGCGGCTGCGCGGCGCCGGGCTGCGCTTCGGCGACCGCGAGCTGTGGAGTGGCGTCGACCTCGACCTGCGCGCCGGAGAGTTCGTCGCGGTGCTCGGCGCGAACGGCTCCGGCAAGACCAGCCTCCTGCGCGCCGTACTCGGTCAGCAGCAGCTGAGCGCGGGAGAGCTGCAGGTGCTCGGCGAGCCCGTGCACCGCGGCAATCGGCGCATCGGCTACATCCCGCAGCAGAAGCTCGCCGACGAGGGCACGCCGCTGCGCGCCCGCGATCTGCTCGGCCTCGGGATCGACGGGCACCGCTTCGGGTTGCCCCTGCCCTCGCGTTCCCGGCGGGCGGCTGTCGCCGCCCTGCTCGAGGCTGTGGGCGCCACGTCGTTCGCCGACGCCCCCATCGGCAGCCTGTCCGGAGGAGAGCAGCAGCGCGTTCGCGTCGGCCAGGCGCTCGCGGGCGATCCGGCGCTCCTGCTCTGCGACGAGCCACTGATCGCGCTTGACCTCGCGCACCAGCGGGCGGTCAGCGAGCTGATCGACCGGCACCGCCGCGAGCGCAACCTCGGCGTCCTCTTCGTCACGCACGACGTGAATCCGGTGCTCGGCATGGTGGACCGGGTGCTCTACCTCGCGGGCGGCCGGTTCCGCATCGGCACGCCCGACGAGGTGCTGCGCTCGGAAGTGCTCAGCGAGCTCTACGCCGCGCCGGTCGACGTGATCCGCGCGCGGGGGCGCGTCATTGTGGTCGGCGCTCCCGACCATTCGCATGTGCACGAGGAGGCGCACTCGTGACCGATGTCTGGTCGCAGATCGTCGACTTCTCGGACTACGGGGCGCTACTCGCGCTGCTGATGAACTCGGTGATCGCGGGGGCGGTGCTCGGAGTGGTCGGCGGGCTGATCGGCGTCTTCGTGATGTCCCGAGACATGGCGTTCGCGGTGCACGGCATCAGCGAGCTCTCGTTCGCGGGCGCCTCCGCGGGGCTGCTGCTGGGGGTGGGCGTGGTCGAGGGGTCGATCGTCGGCTCGCTGATCGCGGCCGTCCTGATCGGCGTGCTCGGCTCGCGCGCCCGCGACCGCAACTCGATCATCGCCGTCATGATGCCGTTCGGTCTCGGCCTCGGCATTCTCTGCCTGGCGCTGTACCCGGGCCGGAGCGCGAACAAGTTCGGCCTGCTTACCGGGCAGATCGTCGCGGTCGACGATCCGCAGCTCGGTTGGCTGATCGGCATCTCGGCGGTGGTCCTCGTCGGGCTCGCGCTGATCTGGCGCCCGCTCACCTTCGCGAGCGTCGATGCCGATGTGGCGGCCGCCCGCGGCATCCCGACGCGGGCGCTCTCGATCACGTTCATGCTGCTCCTCGGCCTCGCGGTCGCCGTTTCGGTGCAGATCGTCGGCTCGCTGCTGGTGCTGGCGATCCTGGTGACGCCCGCCGCCGCGGCCCTGCGCCTCTCCGCGTCGCCCGTCGTGGTGCCGCTGCTGAGCGTGCTCTTCGCGGTGGGTGCGCTGGTGGGCGGCATCCTGCTCGCGCTGGGCGGATCAATCCCGATCAGCCCCTACGTGACGACGATCTCGTTTGCGATCTATGCCGTCTGCCGGATCGTCGGGCGCAAGGGCGTGCGTCGCTCCCGGGCCGTGGTGGGCGAGGGGCGGTAGCGTGGCGCGGGTCGTGAGGAGTGGGGGTGGGCCCGTGGTCAAGCGCAATACGTGGCAGCGCGAGGCGGTGCGCGAGGCGCTCGGGCGCCGCGAGGACTTCGTCAGCGCCCAGGGCCTGCATAGCGCGCTGCACGCTTCCGGCTCGCCGATCGGGCTCGCGACCGTCTACCGCGCCCTGTCCGATTTGGCCGTCGAGGGCGAGGCCGACTCGCTCCAGTCGCCCGAGGGTGCGAGCCTCTACCGCGCCTGCACTCCGGGCACGCACCACCACCACCTGATCTGCCGCCGCTGCGGGCTGACGGTCGAGATCGCAGCCGATGAGGTCGAGACCTGGGCGCACTCGGTCGCCTCGCAGAACGGGTTCACGGATGCGCGCCACGTCGTGGACGTGTTCGGACTCTGTGCGGCCTGCACGGCGGAACTCGCCGAGACCTGAGGTGACGGCTCGCCGGACGAGCCGCTTAGGCGGGGAGGAACACGCCGATCGACCGGTCCTTCACGACGGAGCCGGCCGGCAGCACCCGCCCGCTCATCGCGAGGTAGACGCCGGGCGGCAGCAGCTGCACGGCGGCGACCGCGGTGCCGAGGTTGAACGCCGCATCGCTGTCGGCCATCCGCGCGGGCTGCATCGCGCCGGTGAGCACCACCACGCGGTCGCGGACCACGCCGAGCGCCTCGGCCGTCGCGGTCATCGTGTCGGTGCCGTGGGTGAGGATGATCCGGTCCTCCTCGGCCGCGAGGACGCGCTAGTGAATCAGCGCCCGGTCGGCCTCGTCGAGCTCGAGGCTGTCTTTGGCGAGGACCTCCTCGATGCGGAACTCGAGCGTGGTCAGCACCGGTGCGAGCAGGCGCGGCACCATCGGCGCGCCGATCTCGAGTTCGCCCGCGAGCGAGTACTCCTTGTCGACGGTGCCACCGGTGGTGAGGACGAGGATGCGGTCAGTCACCCGATCAGACTAGGCGCCGCCTCCGACACTGGCACGTTCGTGCGCTCCCGCCGCGCCGTGTGTCGTCGACGGCCCGCATCCGGAACGATGGAGCGTATGCGAACCTTTTCTTCGTCCCTGCTCCGTGCCGGCGCCAAGGTGCTCCTGGGCTCCATCCTGGTCTTCGCGGGGGTGAACCATCTCACCCGCAAGCGGCAGGAGTTCCAGGCGCAGGTGCCGGAGTGGGTGCCGCTGGACAAGGACGCGGTCGTGCTCGCCTCGGGCGTGGTCGAGATCGGGCTGGGCGCCGCGCTGGTGCTCGCGCGCCGCCGGGCGCCGCTGGTCGGAGCCGCGGCCGCCGCCTTCTTCACCGCGATCTTCCCCGGCAACATCTCGCAGTGGCGGACCCACACGAGCGCCTTCGGCCTCGACACTGACCGCAAGCGCGCCGTTCGCCTGGTGTTCCAGCCGCTGCTGGTGGTGTGGGCGCTGTGGTCCACGCGGCGTCCGCGGGGCTGATCCGCTGGGAGGACGACGCAACGTCAGCTGAGAGTGCCTGTCATCCACGATGGTGGATGAGGAGGCCTCTCAGCTGACGTTGTGCGCCGCCTCGGCCTGCAGCGGGTCGAGCAGCTCCTCGATCCGGCGGCGGGCCTGAGCGCTCGGCCCGGGTCAGGCGGCGGGGACGAGCTTCCAGCGGTCGGCCAGAACCTGGAGGCCCTTGTCGAACGTGGCCGACCACGCCGTGACGTCGTGGGCGCTGCCGGGTATCTCGACGTAGGTGGCGTCCATCCCGGCCGCGACTGCCGCCGCGTGGAGGGTCTTCGCTCCGGGGAGGAAGGAGGCGTCGTTGGCGCCGACCCCGAAGATCGCGACAGTGCCGGTGTAGGGCGCGTTCTTCGCGAGGAGGCTGATGGGTGTCGCGGCCTTGTAAGCGGCCGCGTCGCCGCCGAAGCCCTGCGCGATGGTGGCGGCCTCGCTGCCGAGCGTCGGTGCGAGCTCGCCCGAGGCGTCGATGATGTTGCCGAACAGTGCCGGGAAGCCTGCGCCGAGCTGGATCGCGCAGGTTCCACCCTGCGAGAGACCGCCGATAGCCCAGTGCTGTGCGTCGCCGAGGACCGGGAGGTTGGCGCGGATCCACTTCGGGACGTCGACGGTGAGGTAGGTGGCCGACTTTCCCATCGGCGAGTCGATGCACATCGTGTTCGTGTTCGGATCGCCCAACTGGTCGGGTGAGACGACGATCGGCGCGAGGCCGGCGTGCGCGGCGGCGTAGGCGTTGAGGGCCTGCTGGAGCTTCTCGGTCGAGAGCGGGTCGGAGGGGGAGCCGGGCTGGCCCGAGAGCATCACCATCACCGGCAGCAGCGGCGGGACCGCGGTGCGGGCCGCGGGCGGGAGGTAGACCACGGCGTCGCGGGCGGGGAATCCGGAGGCGGTGGCGGGGATCGTGACGTTTGAGACCGAGCCCTCGGCGGGCATCCCGGGGGGTGCGATCCAGGTCGCCAGCTCGGCGTGCGGGCCGCTCGGGACGACGTCGGGGACGCCGGAGTCGGAGTAGGCGCTGATCCCGAGCGCGCTACGGACCGTCGGGTACTGGCCGAAGTCGATGTTGATGCTCATCGCGGCGGTCGCGACCACCAGCACCACGACGCCGAGGGAGGCGAGCACGCCCGGACGCGCCGACGGCGGACGGCGTGCACGAGCACGACCAGGGCGACGGCGATGCCGCCGACTCCGAGACCGATCCAGAGGCGGGTGATCGGGGTGAAGTCGACGCCGAAGGGGCCCTCGGATCCGCCGACGAGGGCGGCCAGGGCCATGCCGCCGAGAAGGCCCAGGAGCAGGGTCGCGACGGCGACCACGCCGCGGCGGGTGCGGCCGGAGCCTCGGGAGCGGATGTGGACCGTGAGCAGGAGCAGCAGTGCGGTGACGGCGAGCAGGTAGACGGAGACGACGAGGACACCGGAGACGAGGCTCAGGTCGAGGAGAATGGTCATGCGTCGATCCGGTCGGGGGTGCTCGGGCGGGCGTCAGTCTGGCCGCGCTCTCTGGGGGATGGCCGTGAGTGGCGAGAGCGGTTCTCCTCCCCAGGCGGGGATCTTCCGAGTTCTCCACCGATACCGCGCAACCCCGCGCGCCGCGGCGGCGCTCGCGCTTAGCGTGAGGACTCCCGACGCATCCCGCGCCCTCACGAAGGAGCCCGCACCATGACACAGCACCCCCGCACCGAGTCCCCTGCTCGCGAGGCTCACGTCCGCGAGGCCCGCGAATGAGCCGCGGAGTCGCCGTCGTCACCGGGGGCACAGCCGGGTTGGGGCGCGCGACGGTCCGGGAGCTGGCCTCCCGCGGCTGGGACGTGGCGGTGCTGGCGCGCGGAGAGGACGGACTTTCGGCCACGGTCGCCGAGATCGAGCAGAAGGGCTCGCGCGGGCTGGGCATCCCGACGGACGTGGCCGACCGCGAGGCCGTCGAGTCCGCTGCCGACCGGGTCGAGGCCGAACTCGGTCCCATCGAGCTGTGGGTCAACGACGCGATGGTCGGCGTGTTCGGCGAGTTCCTCTCGACCGAGCCGGCCGACTTCGAGCGCGCGGTGGGCGTGAACTTCTTCGGCTTCGTCAACGGCACGCGCGCGGCGCTCTCACGGATGACTCCGCGCGACCGCGGGCACGTCATCCAGGTGGGCTCCGCGCTCGCGCACCGGGGCATCCCGTTGCAGGCGGCGTACTGCGCCTCGAAATTTGGCGCGCGCGGCTTCACCGAGGCCGTCACCGCCGAGCTGCTGCACGCCCGGAGCCGCGTGCGGCTGTCCGAGGTCGACATGCCGGCGCTCAATACCATCCAGTTCACCTGGGTGAAGTCGCAGCTGCCGCACCACCCGCAGCCGGTGCCGCCGATCTACGAGCCGGAGGTGGGCGCGATCGCGATCGCCGACGTGGCCGATAGGCCGCGCCGCCGCACCTGGGTGGGTGAGCCGACCGCAGGGACGATCCTCGGCGACCGCTTTGCCGGCCGCTTCATGGACTGGTACCTCGCCCGCAGTGCGTTCGACGGCCAGCAGGCGCCGGACACGACCGAGCCGATGCTGCCGAACAATGTCTACGAGCCGGTCGCCGGCGATCACGGCGCGCGCGGCCTCTTCAGCGATCGCGCGCACACGATGACCCCGCAGATCTGGATGATCCGCCACCGAGCCCTCAGCTACGCAGGGGCCGCCGCGGCCGTCGCCGCCGGAGCCGTGGGTGTTCTCTCCACCCTGCGGAGGAGGTGACCGTGGTCGACGCCGTCGTCGTCGGAGCGGGACCGAATGGCCTCGCCGCCGCGGTCACGCTCGCGCGGGCTGGGTTCTCCGTTACGGTCCTCGAGCGCAACGAGACGATCGGCGGGGGCGCGCGCACGGCCGAGCTGACGCTGCCCGGATTCCACCACGACGTCTGCTCGGCGGTGCACCCGATGGCGCTCGCGTCCGGATTCTTCCGCGCCTTCGGGCTCGACCGGCGCATCGAGCTGGTCGTCCCCGAGATCTCTTACGCACATCCGCTCGACGCGGGTCGCGCGGGCATCGCCTACCGCGACCTCGACCGCACGGCCGAGGCGCTGGGCCGCGACGGAGCAGCGTGGCGGGGGCTGATGGGTCCGCTCGCGGAGCGGGCCGACCGCGTGGCGGGCTTCACGAACGACACGCTGCTGCGGATCCCGACCGACCCGAGCGTGCTGATCCGTTTCGGACTGCGGGTGCTCGAGCAGGGCACCCCCGGGTGGAACCTGCGTTTTCGGGAGGACGTCGCCCCGGCGATGTTCTCCGGGGTCGCGGCGCACTCGATCCGCCCGATGCCCAGCCCATCGACCGCCGCCGCGGCCCTGGCGCTCGGCGCCTACGCGCACGCGCGCGGCTGGCCTGTTCCGATCGGCGGGAGCCAGTCGATCGTCGACGCGCTCGCCGACGACCTGCGAGCGCACGGGGCACCATCGAGACCGGCGTCGAGGTGACCTCGCTCGCGCAGCTGCCCCGGGCCCGCGCCGTGCTCGTCGACGGCACGCCGACGGCGCTGCTCGCGATGGCGGGAGAGCGGCTGCCCGCCGCCTACGCCGCCGCCCTGCAGCGCTTCCGCTACGGCAACGGCGTGGCCAAGGTCGACTTTGCCCTCGATGGCCCCGTGCCGTGGACGAACCCCGAGCTCGCCCACGCGGGCACGCTGCACGTCGGCGGGAGCCGCGCCGAGATCGCGGCCGCCGAACGTGACGTGAAGCGTGGTCGGCACAGCCGGAGCCCCTACGTTCTGGTCGCCCAACCCTCGATCGCCGACCCGACCCGAGCGCCCGAGGGCCGGCACGTCCTGTGGACGTACACGCACGTCCCGCGGTACTCGCCGGCCGATCAGCAGGAGGCGATCACCGCCCAGATCGAGCGCTTCGCCCCCGGGTTCCGCGATCGGGTGCTCGCCGCCTCCTCGATGACCGCCCGTGACATGCAGGCCTACAACCCCAACTACCTGGGCGGAGACATCGCCGCCGGAGCCGCGAGCGTGGCGCAGCTGCTCTCCCGGCCGGTCCCACGACCGACCCGTGGCGGACGCCGGCGAAGGGGCTGTACCTCTGCTCGTCGTCCACCCCGCCCGGACCGGGCGTGCACGGCATGGCCGGTTGGCATGCTGCGCGCAGTGCGCTGCGGCACGAGTTCGGGGTGCGCGAGTCGCCCGATCTCTCACCCGAGGCGCGCCCGGTCTGATGCGCCATCACGTCGAGGCCGCTGCGATTCGAGGCCGCTGCACGTCGAGGCCGCTCGGATCCGAGGCCGCTGCGATCCACGGCACCCGTCGCCGTCGCCGGCCTGCCAGGCTGGAAGCGGCCACAGCCTTACCACCCCACGAAGGAGTCCGCGATGTCCCGCACTACCCGCGTCGTCCACTGCCCGCCCGAGTCCGTGTTCGCGGTGCTCGCCTCCGGCTGGCTGTTCCCGAGCTGGGTCGTCGGCGCCTCCCGGATGCGGAAGGTCGACGCCGACTTCCCGCACGTCGGCTCGCGCCTGCACCACTCCTTCGGTCTGTGGCCGCTCGTGATCGACGACCGCACGACGGTGCTCGAGTGGGACCCGCCGCGACGGATGGTCATCCAGGCCGCCGGCTGGCCGCTCGGCGAGGCCCGCGTTCGCATCGAGGTCGAGCCGCACGCGCGCGGCGCGAAGGTGCGGATGCACGAGGCGCCCGTGAAGGGGCCGGGCACGCTCCTCCCGAAGCCGCTGATGCATGCGGGCCTGTGGCTCCGCAACCGCGAGGCGGTGCGCCGGCTCGCGCACATGGCCGAGGCGGGAGCCGCCGGGCGCACGCTGGCCCCCGCGTCGCTCCCCTCGCCGGCAGACCGCGAAGGGATCGACCGCCACCAGCACGTCTGGGCGCGGCTCACCGGGGCGATCGGGTTGATCGCGGTCGGGACGCTCGTGCTGCGCGGAGTGCTCGCGGCGGTGCGGCGCGCCCGTCGCTGACAGCGGTCAGACGATCCGCTCGACTAGCCGTACGTGCTGGACCGCGACGCGCTGGGCTCGCCGGCGAAGGCGGCGTCGCGCTCGGGGGACGACAGGTAGGCCCGCTCGACCTCGGCGAACGCGTCGGCGTCGCCGGCCGTGCTCACGGCCCAGACGAACTCGTTCACCTCGCGGTCGGCGTAGGCGAACTCGATCCGGAAGCCGTGGGCCTCGCGCGCCGGCACGATCCGCGTGGGGAACCAGGCGAGGAAGTCGTCGAGCACCCCGTCCATCAGCTCGTAGCGTCGGAGTTGGATCGTCCTGGTCTCGCCTGCATCGCTCATGCTCCGACGCTACCGGTCGGCGGCCGCTGCGTCGGCGCGCTGTGCTCGCCGCCGACGCTCGCGCGGACGCCGCCGCAAGCACGTCCTCGCGATCCGCGCGGAGCCAGGACAGGGCCGCCGTCTCGGCGGGGAGAGTGCGGCGAGTTCGTCGCAGGCGGCGACGCCGACGACGCTCCGCGCCGCCGAGGACCAGCTCGGTGGAGCCGCCGCCGAGGACGAGCACGGGGCGGGCGACTCGACGGCCGAGACTGCCCCCGGAACGAGAGCCGCGCCTCCTCCTCGCCGCGCCTCCTCCTCGCCGGTGATCATCTCGGGGGCGACCCCGAGGATCCGCTCGACGGCGGCGAGGAAGTCCTCGCGATCGGCGGCGTCGCGGGTGGCCGACGCGGCGACGAAGCGGACGTGCTCGGCACCGGCCTCCGCCGCGGCCGAGCCGGATGAGTTCGG